>CAYFMR010000001.1:0-10229 GCA_964344295.1 uncultured Peptoniphilaceae bacterium
ATCGGCTACACCGTATCTACATACCCCGACTGTCCTTAGCCACCTCTGGCTAATGGGACTCTCTTTTTTGATGTCTGGCTACATCCAAGCCAGGTCACTAAGTAGTGGTTTAAATAAATACAGGATCACGCGGAGGCAGAGTGGGGTTCGCTTGCACCAGTAGTTCAGCGAGTTGCCACGCACGGTTCATGCCTTGTTGGACTCGATCTTCTGGAACAGAGACAGCATCATCAACAAAGCCTGTGCCATAATTCATGACCACAGCAAGAGCATTATAATGAAGTCCGGCCTCTTTGGCTAGTACGACTTCGGGTACATTGGTCATCCCCACTACATGACCACCGATGAGAGAGTAATAGCGAATTTCAGCCGCTGTCTCAAATCGCGGGCCATCAGTGGCCACATAGATGCCGCCTGGCATGAGAGAGATGCCGTGAGAAGCTGCCAGCGTGGTCAAAAGGGTGGCTCCTTCGGGACTATAGGGTTGATCCATACTGATATGACGGACTTCATCGTCATCATAGAAGGTCTGAATGCGACCGCGAGTCATATCAATAAAGTCATCTAATAGAACCATGGTGCCAGGTCCCCACATTTTTTTGATGGATCCGACGGCACATATGCCAAGTACCTGGGTGATATGTAAATCACATATGCCTTGAATAATGGCACGGTAATTGATGTGATGCGGTGCGAGCCGGTGGTTGGCACCATGGCGTGGGACGATGCACGTTTGTTGTCCGGCAATGGATTCCATGTGGTAGTACATGGTTCCGTATGCGGTTTCCAATGGCGTTAAGGATTTATTTTCAAATCCGGCTTGTGTTCCTGAAATAATGGCTAACATGGATCAATTCCTCCTTTCTTGCATTGTACCATAGAAGAGGAAGTCGTGGATCGATAAGACGTGTTTACATAGACATGCTTATGTTATAATGGAAAACAAAGGGAGTAAAAGGAGGCGTGTGATGAATTTACAAGAAGTAAGAGCTAATGCGAAAAAAATAGAGGGTTTTACCTGTCGCGTATGCCCGGAGTGTAATGGTCGTGTATGTCGTGGAGAAATTCCTGGCGTAGGTGGAAAAGATACGGGCATCACTTTTATCCGTAACTACGAGGCGTGGCAGGCACAACAGTTGAATATGAACCTAACTTATGAAGAGGGGGATATATCGACAGCGACATCTATTTTCGGTGTGGACTTGGCTGCTCCGATTATGGCCGCTCCCATTGGAGGGTTAGTCGCTTGCTATGGTAACAGTTTGACGGATTATGCGTATTCCTATGCGATTGTCAAAGGTTGTCAAGACGCCGGTGTCATCGGCTGGACCGGAGATGGTGTGAAACTGGAGTTTTTCACAGAACCTTTGCGGGCCGTGGAAGAGATTGGCGGCTTTGGCATTCCTACCATTAAGCCGTGGCCGTTAGATGAGATGCAAGAACGTATCGATTTAGCAAAAAAGGCCAATACACCCTGGGTCGCTTCCGATATCGACGCTGCCGGCTTGCCATTTATCAGTGCAGCCGGAAAGACGTTAGGGCCTAAATCCTTGCAGGAATTAAAAGCGATTGCCGATCAGCTGGATGTCCCCTTTGTGGTTAAAGGCGTCATGACAGTCGAAAGCGCACGGATCGCCAAAGAGTCTGGGGCCCAAGGCATCGTCGTATCGAACCATGGCGGACGCGTTCTGGACATGACACCGGCGACGGCTTCGGTGCTTCCAGATATCGTTGAAGCCGTAGGCCAGGATATGACCATTATGGTCGACGGGGGTATTCGTACAGGTACCCATATTCTAACCGCTTTGGCGATGGGAGCTGATGCGGTGTTGATTGGGCGTCCCATGGCAGTGGCTGCTTACGGCGGGGGAGCTGAAGGTGTGAAAATCTATATTGAAGCACTCAAAGCGAGTTTGAAAAATGCGATGTTGATGACAGGTTGTCAATCAATTCAGGAAATCACCAGGGATGTGCTATGGAAAAAAGATATGTAAAAGAGAGGTCGTCGCTGGTAGGCGGCGGCCTTACCTTATTAAAAGAACATTTGACAGTAGGCTCAGGAGGGAATCTGAGTGTACGAGCCGGTGACCAAATGCTGATCACCCCTTCCGGGATTGCCTATGAAGCCTTGGCACCTGAGGATATGATCTTAATGGAGTATGAGGGACAATATGATCCGTCGGGTTTGAAACCTTCCAGTGAATGGGCGATGCATGGGATTTTATATCGAGAGAGAGAAGATTGCCAAGCTGTGGTGCACACGCATTCCACCTATGCCACGCTTCTAGCTTGCCTTGGGGAACCTCTTTTGCCGATTCACTATTTGGTGGCAACCGCAGGAGTGCCTGTCGTGCCTGTGGCCCCCTATCGTTTGTTTGGATCGGAGGATTTAGCCCAAGTGGCTCATGAAACGATGGGAGAGGGAAAAGCGGTATTGCTGGAGCACCACGGACTCTTATGCTATGGAAAAAGCTTAGATGATGCGTTAAATATTGCCAGAGAGGTGGAGTTTTGCGCTAAACTTTATGTGAAGGCAAAAATGATTTCCCGTGAGGTGCCAATCTTGGATGAGGCATCCATGAAGGCTGTGATGGAGCGATTTAAAACTTACGGACAAAAGGGGAGGTAATATGCGAAATGATCATGATTTAGGGTTTCTCTTGCGCTATGAGAATGTGGCTTGGTATGACAATGGAAAAGTTCGTATTTTAGATCGAAGAGTCTATCCTCGTGAAATTATTTTTGTCACCTGTGAGACTTCTGCAGAGGTGGCAGCGGCTATTGAAGCGATGGTGACCCAAAGCGCTGGCCCTTACACCGCAGCAGCCATGGGGATGATCTTGGCATACCGTGAATCTCTACAGGCAAAGAACCCTATGGATTATTTAACACAAGCTGCTTATCAGCTATCTCATGCTCGACCAACCACCGTCATACGGATGGAGCAAGTGGTACAGGGATGCATGCAGATTTTAGTGGAAGCGATGGAGTGCGGAGAAGATCCGGAACGGGCGTTGATGGCTTATAATCTTTCCCAGCTAGAGAAGCGTTATAGCAAAATGGAAGAAGTATCGAAGTATCTTGTGAATTTGATTCCGGATCAGTCTACCGTGATGACCCAGTGTTTTGGTGAGACCATTGTGGGCATGATGATCCGCACTTGGCAAGAGCAGAAAAAAACGATCAAGATGGTGTGCCCTGAAACACGCCCGTTTTTACAAGGTGCTCGACTGACGGCCTCTGTGGCTGCGGATATGGAAGTGGATACGACGGTAATCACAGATAACATGGTGGGTAGCTATATGAAAAATCACGAAGTGGCCTTATTTACTTCCGCAGCGGATTCCATCTGCATGGACGGTCACGTCATCAACAAAGTAGGAACATATCAAATGAGCATTCTTGCCCATTATCACACCATTCCCTATTTTGTCACTGGTATCCCGGATGTACGTCACCGCCATATAGAAGAAGTCAACATCGAATATCGCGATCCGGAAGAAGTATTAAGTTGTCATGGGATCAAACACACCCATGAAAAAGTTCATGGTCTCTATCCTAGCTTTGACATTACGCCCCCTCACTTGATTAGCGGCGTCGTGACAGATGTGGGTATTTGGAGTCCCTACGACTTAGCCAGCTATGAAAATTATGCCAGTGGGGAATTCTACCTTTAGGTGAACGCTATGGAAGAAACAAATCGTATGTTGACTTATGATGAGGTAGGAGAGCTTTTAGATGAGGTATTAGATGAGATGGATCCGGCCATCTTTTCTCAGTTGACTGGTGGTGTCAACCTGTCTGCCGATACAAAACTACACCCCCAAAGATGCGCTGATGATTACTTCATTCTTGGCGAATATGTTTACGATGGACTAGGATCCTATATTATGCTTTACTATGGATCCATGTGCCATATTTATGAATCTTGGTCCAAAGAGGATGTTAAAAGTGAATTGGTGTCTTTAATTCATCATGAACTGACACATCACTGGGAGCGGCTGGCAGGGGAAAGAGACTTAGCCATAGAAGATCAAAGAAACCTACGTCGTTATTGGCAACTTCACGGCGTGAATGGTGAAAAATCGTAAAAAAGCTGTGAGAAGGTTCCATGCTCATCTCTTGTCACTGGTTTCATCTGGTGGTACAATGGGGACAATTGAGAAAATGTATGACACGCGATGTCAGACTGAGGAATCAAAGGAGATCATATGCAATTTATCTATGCTATTATATTGGGGATCATCGAGGGCTTAACAGAATTCTTGCCGGTGAGCTCCACAGGTCACTTAATCCTGGTGGAAAGAATTTTTTCCCTAAAGCCTCCGGAATTTGCCAGAGCCTTTATGGTCATCATCCAGCTGGGAGCGATCTTATCGGTTGTCGTCATCTACTGGTCCAGGTTGTGGCCTTTTCATAAAAAAGACTGGCAAGGAGAGGGATTGAAACAAAAGTTTCAAACCTTATGGACCTATCGAGAAGCACCTATCACTCGACTGTGGTTAAAAATTATCGTCGGCGTTTTGCCGGCAGGGATACTTGGGTTTTTACTAGATGATTGGATTGATGCTCACTTATTTTCCTGGAAAGTAGTGGCCATTATGCTGATTGTTTGGGGTGTGATTATTATCCTGGTAGAACGTAAAAATCCAACGCCAACGTGGGTGCATCATGTGAACCAGATCAATTTCCGCATGGCTTTGGCCATTGGAATTTGGCAGTGCTTGGCGATGATTCCCGGAACTTCCCGCTCTGCGGCCACTATTATGGGTGCTATGATTATGGGCGTGTCTCGTACGGCAGCAGCGGAATTTACTTTTTTCTTGGCAATTCCCACGATGTTAGGGGCAACGATTTTGAAGCTGGCGAAACTGGGCACCACATTTACCGGTGTGGAGTGGTTGACGTTGGCGATTGGGTTTATCGTTTCATTTGTCGTGGCCTATCTGGTGATTAAGAAATTTATGGATTACATTAAACAGCATGATTTCCAAGTTTTCGGTTATTATCGAATCATTTTAGGAACGGTCGTAATCTTAAGTGGATTATTAGGTTGGATCGTTTAAACAAAAAAGGAAAAAGGCAGCAACGCATGGGAAATGGTTGCTGCCTTTTTGTGTGAAAATCGTGGGATGCATATCACCAGATGAATCATTTGGTGGGTCGGGGAGGGGAACCAATGGTGAACCCCTCACCCATGACTTCAACGGTTTTATTGACGGAGACAAATGCGATGGGGTCAACTTGCTTGACAAATTCTTTGATTTCGATAAATTCACGATTGGAAACAATCGTCTGCAATACAATCTTGTTTTGTCGCGAATATCCACCTTGGACGGTATATAGCGTGGAGCTACGGTCTAAGTTATGGATAATGAAATCATTAATCGCTTCATATTGATCGCTGATAATCAGCACATTCATTTTAGAGTTGAAGCCAGCGATGGCTTGGTCAATGACGACAGAGTTCATAAAAATTCCCAGTAGAGCATAAAGTCCTAATTCGACACCAAATGCCATGATGGCACCGATAATGATTAAAAAATCTGCCAGAAAAAGACTTTTTCCGATTTCAAGATGGGTGAATTTATTGATAATTTTGGCGATAATATCGGTGCCTCCGGTAGAGGCCTCGGCTCGAAAGATAAGGGCATAACCCAGTCCTTGTACAATGATTCCAAACACCAGGTTTAGGAGAATATCTTGTGCTAAGGGCGCTTCCAGGGGAATGATTTTTTCTAGCAAAGCGATGACACCGGATAGGCCAAAGCTGGCGTAAATGGTGTAGCCGCCAAAATCTCTACCGATGACGAGAAAGGCTAGGATAAAAAGCACAACGTTAAGACCCAGCATGGTGGATCCCACAGATAGCCAGGGAAAATAATGTTGTAGGACCATGGCAAGTCCCATGACACCACCGGAAGCCAATTCGGCGGGAATTAAAAAGAAGTAAAGGCCTAATGCCATAATGGCAAAACCGGCAGTGACCATGAGGAATCTAACATAACGATTGGTAATCATAAAATAGGCCTTTCTACATCGTGGGAGAACAGTGCGGAGAGCAGTGAGATCATATTGGCGTGGTCTTCAATGCTCCCTAGCTCGCGGATACTGTGCATAGCCAAAATGGGATTTCCGATATCGATGCTGGTCACACTCATGTGACCCAGGTTAATGGGACCGATGGTAGAACCTCCTCGGACATCGGAACGGTTATGAAAGACTTGGATAGGTAGATTTTCTTGTTGGGCGATAGCCATAACGTGTCCCATGGACTCGGCATTCGAAGTGTAGCTTTGGTTAGCGGCAACTTTAATCACCGGACCTTGGCCCATGATAATACGATGTGAGGGGTCATGCTTTTCGCCAAATAGCGGATGAACGGCATGAGCCTGGTCGGCAGAAATCATCAATGATTGAGCCATGGCACGGTAGAAGGACTCTTCCGACTCGCCGGTGGCCAGGGTAATACGCTTTAGCAGTTCTACAAGCCAAGGACTTCCAGCACCTGATATCGTTTGGCTGCCGACTTCTTCGTGGTTAAATAATACAATCATTTGCGTGTGGGGTTGGGCAGAGGTAGACACCAATGCCTCTAGACTGGCATGGGCCATGGCCAAGTTGTCTAATCGTCCGACACTGATCATAGACTGATCCAATCCCAACAGTGTACCGGGAGTGCGATCATAGAGAAAGGCATCCATAGCCAGGATTTGATCTGCACTGTTCAAGTCTAAGGAAGCACTAATCGCCCCCTTTAGACTCTGGTTTTCTTTTAAGGCCATGAGAGGATGTAGATGTTTCTGAGGATTAAATTTAAAACCTTCATTGACTTCGCGGTTTAGGTGAATGGCTAAGTTAGGAATGAGACATAAATCCTCGTCGAGGCAAAAGTTTTCCATACGCAGGCGTCCGTGGTCGTCTTTGACAAGGGCTCTTCCTGCAACAGAGAGGGGACGATCCAACCAAGTCATCAAGATAGGACCACCGTAAACTTCTGTGTGAATACAGGAGTAGTGAGCCTCATAAGAGAGATCCGGCACCGTTTTGACTCGAAAACCAGGGGCATCCACATGGGACCCCACCATGACAAATCCATGTTTATAAACAGGATCTGTGCCGAGCACAAAGGCCGCCAGGGCTTCGCCGTGATGGGTCACATAATATTTTCCGCCAGCTTCCAATTGCCAAGAGGCTTTGGGATCAAGGGCGGTAAATCCGGCATGTTCTAAGCGTGTTTTGGCTTTCTCCACGGCATGAAACATGGAGGGAGAGGCATCAATATAGTGTAATAAATCCTTTGCGATTTGTTGTTGATTCAGCTGTTCATTCATCATAATCCTCCTACTCGAAAATACTTCTTTCTTAGTGTAACACGTTTATAAGATGAAATAAAGAAACAACCAAGAAAGAGAAATCGCGTGAAAGGGTTGACAGATGACATGGTTTATGATAGTTTAAAGTCAATAAATCTTTGAGTAGAAAATAGTACCTCTTGCTGGATTAATAGAGAGTCGACGGTTGGTGGAAGTCGATATGAAAGCTTTTGGGAATGGGTCTATGAGAGCGAAGCGAATCAAGTAGCTAAGACGTTTGCCCTCGTTATCGGGCTAGGGTATGATAGTACCTGAAGTGAGGTATGCGTATAGCATATAAAAAAGGATGGCACCGTGAATGTAACCATTTGCTCCTTAAAGGAGTGAATGGTTTTTTTGTTTTCCATTCAAAGATTTAAATCAAAACTAAAGGAGAAAGATGATGAAAACAAAAAAACTAGTCAAAGCAGGAATGTTGTTAGCATTGGGAACCGTTTTACACGCTGTTGTACCACCGCTATTTTTGGGAGTAAAGCCGGACCTTTTACTGGCGGCGATGTTCTTGGCGCTGATGATGATGGATGACATCAAAGAGGCACTACCCATTATGTTGTCTGCAGGCATATTAGCGGCGATGACGACAGGATTTCCCGGTGGGGAACTGCCGAACACCTTAGACAAGTTGGTATCCGGTATGGTCGTTTTCTACCTATACCATGGTATATTAAAGGAACGCAAAACCATTGCCACATTTGCTGTGGTGGGACTAGTAGGAACATTGATCAGTGGCACTGTGTTTTTATCCTCGGCATTGCTGATGGTAGGCATTCCGTTTACTTTGTCACATGGCATGATGGCCATTGTACTACCAACAGCTGTGGCCAATGCATTCGTCGTAGCTTTCTTACAAAAGATTTTCTTATTTGCTGAAAAGCACGCCTATTAAGGTGCAAGTGAAAAGGAGCCGCCCTCGGTCTAGAGTACCCCCAAAGGTTGGATTTCTTGGTCCAACTTTTGGAGGTCAGTGCAGTCTGGGGAAGGCTCCTTTTTGATGCGGGGATGAAAATAGGATGACCTACAAAAAATTTGCCATTCGTGATGCTAAACTCTATAATAGAGGCAAAGTTGGTAAATTTTGAGGTGATTTGTTGAAGAAACCTGAGCTTTATGATTATCGCGACTTAACATTGAAAAATATGACAGAGCCGAGGTTTAGGCATTTATTTCTGATCCTTTATTGGCCACTATATCTTCTTTGGTTTGCTTGGTTACAAACCAATATGGCGGGGGAATACCATGTGATGCACTCTGCCTTGGATGATCTCATTCCCTTTTCGGAATATTTTATCCTGCCTTATCTATTTTGGTTTATTTATTGGATCGGTATGTTATTTTATTGTCTTTATTTTGAAGTGCCAACCTTTAAACGTACGATGAAATTTCTCATCCTCACACTGACCTTCTCGCTCATAACGTATGTCATTTACCCGACGAGCCAAGAGCTGAGACCAGAGGCGTTTGCTTCTGAAAATGTGTTTACGCATCTGGTCCAGTGGATTTATGACCTGGATCCCAGTTGTAATGTGTGTCCATCCATGCACGTCATTATGGCCGTGGGAATGGCCTTTGCGGCCTATGATGCCGAAACATTTTCTCCATGGCAGAAAAGATTGATGGCTTTTTTAGCAATTTTGATTAGCATTTCGACCGTGTTTGTAAAACAGCACTCCGTGATTGATGTCATAGTAGCCATTCCCGTTTGTATAGTAGGCTATTGGCTGTGTTTTAGACAGAAAGACAAAGACGTTTCATCCGCAGGATAAATGCCCGTTGAAGCTGAGGTATTAAGCCCTTAGGGGATGGCTAGACGGGCAGGTCTTACGTTACAATGGCGCTTCTTTGCGATAGGACTGGTGGAAACGGGGGGATGTATGAGATATTCGCAGATCACATTCGGAACGTTCATTAGAAGAGAAAATCGTTTTTTAGCCCACGTATGCATCGATGGCGAGAGTGTGCCATGTCATATTCCCAATACATCCCGATTGCTAGAGTTGTGTGTCGAAGGCTATCCCTGCGCCTTAGTGGAACATCATCATCCAAAACGCAAAACACGCTTTACGCTCGTGATGATCAAAAAAGGAGAGCTCTGGGTACAAATTGATTCCCAAGCTCCCAACCAAATTGTGTATGAAGCATTATGCGATGACCCGTCTAGACTGGGCCTTGCTCAAGATACACAATTCATCAGAGAAAAGACGTTTCAATCTTCTCGGTTTGATCTCTATTATGAAAATGCAACAACAAAGGGCTTTATTGAGATCAAAGGGGTGACGCTGGAATGTGGTGGCATGGCCTATTTTCCAGGAGCGCCCACTACGCGAGGAGTCAAACACCTGGAAACCTTAGAAGAGGCGAGACAGCAGGGCTATGATGCGCACATCATCTTTTTGGTGCAGTTGGAACATGTGAAGGGAATGAAGCCCCATGCTGCCCTGGATCCCAAATTTGCCGAGACATTGCAAAGGGTACATGAAAAGGGTGTAAGCGTACACGTTTGGCAAACGGTCATCACTCCATTTGTTGCCACTGATGCAAAAGGAGAAAGAGGGTTTGAAATTGTGTTATCCCCAGATCCTGTGCCGTTTTTCATTTAGCATGAGCCAAAGAATGTCATTGTGTTTTACATGAACCTAAAATCGATTAGCCTTCATGGGAAGATCTTGGGAAATCATGATAAGCAAGCATCAACTCAAAGAGAATGAAAGGAGTTTACACATTGAAAACAAACAAATTCGCTAAAAGGATGATGTTAACCGTAGCTTTGGTGATGATCCTAACCACATTTGCCGTTGCCGCTCCGAACACCTTAGGGTTTCAACTACTGGTCAACGGCAAGGAAATTGCCACCAA
>CAYFMR010000001.1:10329-23750 GCA_964344295.1 uncultured Peptoniphilaceae bacterium
CTCCGAACACCTTAGGGTTTCAACTACTGGTCAACGGCAAGGAAATTGCCACCAATGAAGAGATCGGACAACCGTACATTGAAAATGATCGGACCATGGTTCCGTTAAGGCTGATTTCAGAAGCCTTAGGGTTTCAAGTGGGCTGGGATAACGATGCCCGCATGGGTCTCTGTGGCCACCACCGAAAAATTGGTTGCCCTGTGGATTGACAACCCTACAGCAAAGGTGACGGAACAGGGAGCCACGAAAGAACTAGGCATTGACGCATCCGGAAAAGTCGTGCCGGTCATCCGTCAAGACCGCACCCATGTACCTCTACGCTTTATTGCAGAAGCTCTTGGAGCCACGGTAGATTACAAGCAAACCGCTACCAACCACGTCATTACCGTCAACTTGGGGGAGAAACCTGCCCCGCCTGTCAGCGATAACACGGGGGCAGATGGTTGGATTGAGCCGGTATTCCAACTAGCTTACAGATAAAACAAGACCTTGGGCTGGTGCCCCTTTAACATTAAAGTGGTGAATTACAAGGAGTTTGAAAAATTGTCCTTCGATAGATTTCAGGCAGATGGAAAAACTTGGGGAAACGGGACGTTTGAAATTAAGATCTTAACCCCCGGCTTTCGCAAGGGCGACATTGAGTGTCGTGGCCGAGACCAAAACGGTGCTTGGGAAGCTTGGGAGCCGCTAAACACAGACCTTGGGGCGTTTTCGTTGTCAGACAAAAAAGAAGGCTTTTGGTGGTGCTGGAATAACGAACACCCCTTCAAAGATGCCATAGAGTATCGATCTACGGGCAATCCGGAAAACTTTGTCAAGCCCTTGCCCATGGGCACCCCGGTGAAACTGGAAATTGCCGTTGCCCAAAATGGCCAAGTGCGCAGATACCATGCAGAGTTTCCCTACAACAATGCTTGGCACACCGACTTCTTTAACAGCCTTGTCAAGTCTGGGAAACTGACTCAAGCCCAAGTGGATGCCCAGTTACAGTCTTTTGTCACTCAGGGGCAACTCATTATCCCGCCGGGAGAAAATGAAGTCGTCATTGATTTACCTTTAACCCCGATCAACTAGCACCCCAATAAGGGGTATCTCCTTTCAAAAAGGGCTTGCACAGGCAGGCTTTTTTTTAAAAAAAATTTTTTCTTTTTTGTGTAATTTTTCTTTTTCCCGCCGTAGTTAGTTATGCATAGGGCACAGAAAGCCTGTGCCAAGATTTCGTTTGCGAACTAAGAAGAAAGGAGATCGATTTTATGCAAACACTACGATTGAGAAACGGCATGCTATGGGCATTGGCACTGCTTATGCTCATCCAAGCCTTGCCGTGGTCCGTTTTTGCTGAGATCCCTGAGCCCCCACGGCCGGAGGGAACCTCTGAAAATGCCACTTGGGATAGCCGGTATGGACTATGGATAGACGATGATATCCAAGGTTGCATAGACTATTTTGATGACCTAGGCTTAAAACAAGAAGGCTACGAGTACACTTTACGTGGGCGCTATGACGACTGGATGAGAGTGGCTTACATGAAAAAAGGCTTTACATGGGATGATCGTTTTGCTACGGCTACTTCTCCCAGTGGCGAGGTCTTTGAACCGCCGGAGGTCAACTACGACGTGGCCGTTGTCTTTCCCCACGGCATCAAGATGAAAGCCATGGAGAATAATGAGCTTTACACCGCCATCGAGCCGGATTCGGAAGATGTGGTCTTGCTCTTAAGCCACAAGTATTCGCTGGAAGCCATCACAAATGGGATTTTGTCATGACACCGTTTCGGGACTATGACACAGACCTGGTGCTAACTGAAGAAGACATTAACTGTTTTGTCAAATATATTTTGGGGATGATTCTTTCTGCTTATAGGGACTTTGAGGAAAGGGTGAATGTATTTGATAACCACTTATCGGCTTTTGAGCAAGTGGAACAGGCGGTCCATAAAAAGTCAGGCAAATTCACGAAAAGCGAAACCATGGAAACTGTGCCCTGGCATTAGTAGGGCTTCGGTAGAAAACTCCTTAAAAGAATTGGTCGAGACAAATATCATCGAAAGACATGGAAAAGGTCGGGCAACATATTACATTAAAAACGAGGCGACCAAGTCTTTGAAGAACATAAATAAGTGAGGGAGAAAATCAATATTGTACTCGGATAGAAAATGGAGCATCAATTTACATGGTAAGAGAACCACAGGACAAGCAGCCTGTGGTTTTTTCTTGTCCCAAATGGCAAAGATGACCAAACATCATGAATGCTATTAGCTAAGCGTTTAACAATTGGTTAGAAGGAAGTGATTAGCATAAAGAGCTGTTGCCATGTAGCGGCAGTATGATAAAAGGAGGAGATACTCCAAGAATTGCAGCTCTTAGGGTGCACTTCAACGGAGAAAAGAAAGAAGTCACCCCTTAGGGGGTGACAGTCGGTTCTACAGTATGACGGGTATACGCTAGACGTTAAAACGGAATAAGATTACGTCTCCATCGGCGACAATGTAATCTTTGCCCTCAGAGCGAATGAGGCCCTTTTCGCGAGCGGCGTGCATGGATCCGAGTTGTTTTAAGGTTTCGTAGTCGACGGTTTCGGCACGAATAAAGCCACGTTCGATGTCAGAGTGAATCTTGCCGGCCGCTTGAGGCGCTTTGGTACCTTTGGTAATGGTCCAAGCTCGTGTTTCCATGGGACCTGTGGTAAAAAAGCTAATCAGTCCTAATAGGTGATAGGAGGATCGGATGAGCCGGTCTAAACCGGAAACTTCCATGCCAAGTGCTTCTAAGAATTCTTGGCGGTCTTCCTCGTTTAATTGGGAGAGTTCTTCTTCGATTTTGGCGGAGATGGCCAAAACCTCGGCTCCTTCGCTTGCTGCTAGAGCCTTGACGTGTTGAAAGTGGGGGTTATGGGCACCTTCATCGGCAATATCATCCTCAGCTACATTGGCTACATAAATGGTTTGTTTGGCAGAGAGTAGCTGGAAACCAGAGAGCATTTTTTGCTCTTCTTCCGCGAGCTCCAGTTGTCGAATGGCCTTTCCTTCTTCTAAGTGAGCAATGAGTCGGCGAATGAGGTCGGCCTCTTTTTGTAAGCCTTTATCACCCTTTAACGCTTTTTCCACACGAGATAGCCTTTTTTCTAACAATTCTAAGTCGGAGAAGATGAGTTCCATTTGGATCGTTTCAATGTCTCGAATGGGATCGACAGAACTATCCACATGGATGATCTGATCATCTTCAAAACATCTGACGACGTGAATAATGGCCTCGACTTCGCGGATATGAGATAAAAATTGGTTGCCTAAACCTTCGCCTTTACTGGAGCCTCGCACCAAGCCGGCAATATCATAAAATTGGACAGTGGCCGGTAAAATGCGTTCGCTTTGACTAATTTGAGCTAACACAGCCAAACGAGGGTCCGGCACGTTAACAACACCCACATTGGGCTCAATGGTACAAAACGGGTAATTAGCAGATTCGATTCCCGACCGCGTAATGGCATTAAATAATGTACTTTTTCCTACGTTGGGTAGTCCCACGATACCTAATTTCAATGAAATCTTCCTTTCTCTAAACTTTACCTATCATATACCATGAAGACGTATCTGAAAAGGGATTTGCACGATTTTTTAATTCATGATACCATGTTGCAATCATTAGAAAACTGTGTTTTAGAAATAGAGGTAAGAATGTTTCGAGTCAGAAATGAACAATCAGAAACCATCTTAAAATTGACTTGGCCTGTCTTTGTTGAGTTGTTTCTAGGAAGTCTGTTTGGGATGGTAGACATGATGATGCTGGGGCGTTATGGAAGCCACGACATATCGACCATGTCTATTGCTTCAGTTGGTTTCACGAACCAAATCATGTTTATTGGACTGTCGCTCGTCAGTTCCTTGTGTACGGGCGCTACAGCAATCATCGCGCGTTATATTGGGATGAAACGTGAAGATCGGATTACCGACGTACTGAGTCATATTATCTTGATCACACAGCTGTTTTTAGCAGTGCCGTTGGTGATTTTAGGCATCATATATGGAGATCGTATTCTGCTGCTTTTAGGAGCCGAACCAGATACAATAGCTCATGGCATGGGGTATTATCGCATTATCTTGATTGGCTTTTTATTCCAAGCCTTCAACTTTTCCATTTTCTCGGCCTTACGCGGATCGGGAGACACGAAAACGCCGATGAAAATCAATATCTTAGTGAATGTGCTGAATGTCGTGGGCAATGCCGTATTAATCTATGGAGTCGGACCGTTTCCTGAGTTGGGAATTTTGGGGGCAGGTATTTCCACGAGTTTGGCCCAAGTGGTAGCTTCGGTCATCTGCCTTTGGTATATCCTGGATGTCAAACATCTGATCCATATCAATCTGAAGAAGCCATTTAAATTTGATCGCGTTATTTTAAAAAACTTGACCAAAATAGGTGTTCCAGCTGCCCTGGAGCAGGTGGCCTTTCGTATCGGGATTTTGCGATTTGTGCAAATCGTAGCAGGTCTCGGCACAATGATTTATGCGACGCATCAAATTTGCCTAAACATTTTAAGTCTTTCTTTTTCCGTGGCTCAGGCTTTCAGTACAGCCACGTCTGCTTTGGTGGGTAAGAGCTTGGGAGCAGGGGATGAAGAACTGGCACAGGTCTATATTAAGAAAAGCAGGAATATCGGAATCGGTGCTGGGGCGATACTAGGTGTTGTGATGTATTTATTTGGAAAAGACATCATAGGTCTTTACAATCACAATCCGGACGTCATTGCAGCTGGCAGTATGATCATGCCGATTATCGCCATCATTCAACCGATTCAAAACGCTCAATTTATTGTAGCCGGTGGACTCAGAGGAGCGGGGGATACGGTGTGGACATTGATTTCCACCTTTGTATCCGTATTTGTCATCCGGATTGTCATGGCGAAGTTTTTTATGCTTCAACTCAACTTAGGTTTGGTGGGTGCTTGGTATGCCATGTTAGTTGATCAGGGGGCACGATTGATTTTGACCAATGTGCGCTATTACTCGAATCGATGGAAGTATGTCACCATCCAATAAGTAACAAAACTAAAAACCCCTCGCAGCTAGATTTTCCCAAGACTGCAGGGGTTTTTAATTACACCAATCTGGGTGAAAGAATTTTACCCGTGAAACTTTATAAGTCCGGCATATAGGTTTTCTTTAGGCGACATCCGGTGGGAGTGGTAGCTAATCCGCCAAGAGCCGTCTCTCGTAGTGTGGGGCTCATGTCTTGGCCGACTTCTTTCATAGCATCCACGACTTCATCGAAGGGAATTAATGACTTCATACCGGCCAAGGCCATATCGGCACTGATTAAGGCGTTCATGGTGCCGGAGGCGTTTCGCAAGGCGCAGGGAAATTCCACTAGACCGGCTACCGGGTCACAGACCAATCCCATGATATTGATGAGAGCAAAGGAAGCGGCATCTAAAACCATCTCTGGTGTGGCACCACAAATTTCAGCAGAGGCGGCAGCGGCCATCGCGGCTGCCGTACCGCATTCCGCTTGACATCCGCCAGTAGCTCCGGCAATACTGGCCTTAGAGGCGACGATTTGGCCAATGGCGGAAGCGGTGAATAGGGATTCCACAACACGGCTATCTTCAAAACCATGTTGCTTGGAAAGCGTCATCAAGGTGGCGGGTAAAATGCCCGAGGCACCAGCGGTAGGAGCGGCCACGATTCGTCCCATGGCCGCATTTGTTTCAGAGGTGGAAAGAGCCATGGCCATACTTTTTAATAAATTGGCACCGACCAGGGGAGAGCTCGTGGAGGCGTATTCGTATAATTTGGCAGCATCGCCACCGGTCATGCCCGAGAGGGAATAGACAGGCTCCTCCAATCCCACTTGTGAGGATTCTTGCATGACTTTCCAAGCCTCGTACCCGTGGGCAAGTAACTCACTTTCCGTCAGGTGGCTGTTTTCAGATTCCGTGATGAGGGTGGCTTTCCAAATGGGTGCTTTTAATTCGTGGCAAACGGTAAGTAACTCTTCGGCAGAATAAAACATGGTTCCTCCTATAGATTCATGGGGGTGATATAGGTGCACTCGTCTAGAAATGGTAAGGATTCAATTTCATGGACAAATTCTTGGGGGATAGGCTGGTCGAGTTCGATGGTCAAGACCACCCGGCGATTTTTTAGCGTGCTGGTTTTAATGCTATCGATGTTGATGTTGGCTTTGGCTAGAATGGATGTCACTGTGGAAATGACAAATTTTTGATCTTCATAGATGAGAATGAGCGTAGCCAAATCGCCTGTAAAACGAACTTTAGACCCGTTGATATCGGTGATGATCATGGCTCCACCACCGATGGAGCTGCCGGTAATGAAAAAGGGCTTGCCCTGGGGATAATGAAATTCGATAATCACCGTGTTGGAGTGTAGAGAAGGGTCTTCAAAGGGGAGAAAAGCATAAGAGATGTCTGCTTTTTTGGCTAAAGCAAAGGATTCTCGAATGCGCATGTCATCGGGTGGAAAACCTAAAATACCACCGACGAGTGCGTGATCGGTACCGTGCCCTCGATAGGTTTTACCAAAAGAACCTGCCAGGTGAAAGTCAACATGAGTAAACCCCTCAGGTGCTATTTGTTTAGCGGCCAGTGCAATGCGAGCAGCTCCGGCTGTATGAGAGCTAGATGGTCCAATCATGATAGGTCCGATGATATCTTTGAAAGTATAGTGTTTCATGGAAACCTCCTTACAAATCATTCTATGGTCATTATACTTGATTGTGTGATAACATCCTATCTCTAGTGTAGTGAAAGCCTTTATGTTAATATAGAGTGAGAAAAGGAGTGTGAAAGAAATGAAACACCGTTTAAAAGCAGATCAGGCTGTGCTTGTGATTATCGATGTACAAGAAAAATTAATGCCGGTAATTAAAAATGCAGAGACGATCATTGCAGAAAATAAAAAGTGGCTTAAGATTGCCAAGACATTGGGCATACCTATTTTTGCGACAGAACAGTACCCTCAAGGCTTAGGCGCAACAGTGGATGCGCTTGATTTTGCTACTTATCAAGTGCAAGTGGTAGAGAAGATGAGTTTTGGAGGCCCGCCGAAAGAACTGGCAGAGTTATTGGAGCAGTCCGGACGCAAACAGCTGATTCTGACAGGTGCCGAAACCCATATTTGCGTTTTTCAAATGTGCCGTGATCTGATTGGCTTAGGATATGATGTCTATATCCCTCAAGAAGCAGTGGGGTCTCGGTTTGATCTAAATCGTATCAATGGTTTTGAGCTGATCCGTGAAGAAGGCGGTATCGTTTCCAACACAGAGACGATGCTCTTTGACATGCTGGAAGCAAGTGGTACTCCGGAATTCAAAGAACTATCTAAATTAATTAAATAAGACCATGCATATGACATCTATGATCATTATGATCATCACGATATTAAGTAAAATTGCCGGCCTGGCAAGAGAAAAAGTACTGGCCATGTTGTATGGTACCTCTCCTATAGCGGAGGCATTTATTACGGCATTTGCCATACCGATCTTTTTCATGACGTTATTTTCAGCAGCTATCGCAGCTGGTTACATCCCCCTTTACAATGAAGCGAAGGTAGAAGGCGGTAAAAAAAGAGCCGATCTCTTCACAGCAAAGCTTATTAACATCAGTTTCATCATCGGTTTAGCACTGACTGTGTTGGGATTTATTTTCACGGTGCCGCTGGTCAAGATTTTTGCTAAGGGCTTTGAAGGGGAGCAGCTAACGACCACTGTGCAGTTGACGAAATGGGGGTTATTAAGCCTGAGCATAACCACTGTGGCAGCTATCATTCGCTCCTATTTGCAGATTCACGATCGGTTTGGTGTCTCTGTAAGCCAGGGGCTCTTGATGAACGGTATTTTGATTGCGACGTTGTTTGTGGCGTCTCAGCACGGGGTCGCTTACTTGGGTATTGGCCTTTTCTTGGCTACGACCTTGCAATATGTGATTTATGTGCCGGGGACGGTGAAGTTGGGTTATCGCCATAGTTTTCAGGTGACTCCCCTGGATCCTAAGTTGCACGAATTTTTCAAGCTCATCGTTCCCATTTTTATTGCTGTCAGTGTGAACGAATTAAATATTATCATCAACCGTTCGATGGCATCCACTGTAGTGGCTGGCGGTGTAGCTGCGATTAATTACGGGTTTCGCCTGCAAACCTTTGTCACAGGAATTGTGGTGACGGCCATTGTAACGGCGATTTATCCGAAGCTTTCCCAGGAAGCTGCCAATGAGCAATTGGAAGCGATGGAAGAAACAGTACTTTCTTCGGTGACGACAATGTCCTTATTGGTCATCCCTGCAACGGTTGGATTGGTTATTTTTGCTGAACCAATTGTCAGACTTTTATTTTATGGAGGCGCTTTTGGAGACGATGCGCTGATGATGACGAAAAATGTGTTGGCCGCGTATAGTCTTGGCATGTTGCCACTAGGCATACGGGAAATTGCCGTTCGTATATGTTATGCCAAGCAGGATATGAAAACACCGGTACTTAATGCACTGTTGATGGTATGTGTCAACTTTGTAGCTGGCTTATTCGGAAAGCAACTAGGGGTACACGGCTTGGCCCTAGGCATGGCCTTTGCCACGGCAGTGGGTGCCATTTTGCTGTTGGTGTCTATCCAAAAAAGGATTATGAAAGTCCAATGGGGTCGTATTTGGAGGGATCATGTTAAAATCATCCTGTCGACGCTAGTTATGACTTTGGCTTCAACAGTTGTCTACAAGCACTTTGTGCCATCCTGGGGAGAAAACAAGAGTTTTTTAGTGGCAGCGGTTGTGGCGCTTCTGGTATATGGTGCTATGGTTTTCCTGTTACGTGTGGAAGAAGTGCACCGCATTAGGCAACGTCCGGCTAAATCGGAAGAAGATCATTAATCATCTGTAAAACATAAGAAAAGGCTCGTTTGCGATGGCAAACGAGCCTTTTTGATGATAGGGTGGCGAAGGAGAACGGTTAGTTTCGTCCTTTCAAGTAGTGAAAAAGAGTTTTTACGCCAAATCCGGTTGCTCCTTGTGGCAAATAGTCACGACCGCGGTCTAAGTAGCTAGTGCCGGCGATATCTAAGTGTACCCATGGTTTTCCTGCTACAAATTCTTCGAGGAATAATCCGGCAGTGATGGTGCCGGCCATGCGTCCTCCAGTGTTTTTCAGATCGGCAACTTTGGAGGTAATCAGTTTTTTATAGGCAGGGAAAGTGGGAAGTTGCCAAATTGGTTCATCGGCTTGGGCAGCAGCAGACTGAATTTCGGCTAACATGGCCTCATCATTGGTGACAGCACCAGTGGCCACATCACCTAAAGCGACCAAGACAGCACCGGTTAAGGTGGCCAGGTCAATGATACGGTTGACGTGGAGTTCTGTAGCAGTGTAGTACAAGGAGTCAGCCAAAGTCACGCGTCCTTCGGCGTCAGTATTATCAATTTCGATGGTCTTTCCTGCCATAGAGCCGATGATATCACCAGGTTTATAAGCATCACCGGAAATTAAGTTTTCACAAGCGGCGACGACTCCCACAACATTGACGGGTAGTTCGGCTTTGGCAATCGCTAACATGGTGCCAATGACAGTGCCGGCACCCCCCATATCCGTGTGCATGGTCGTCATGGAGTTGGAAGGTTTCAGACTGTAGCCACCGGAATCGAAGGTCAGTCCCTTTCCGACAAGTCCAGTCCAGTCATCAGAATGGGGATTGCCATGGTAGCGCATGACAATTAATTTTGGTTCTTTGGCAGAGCCTCGAGCTACGGAGAGAAAGGCCTTCATCTGTAATGCTTCAATGGCTTGCTTATCTTTGATATCCACGGCGATACCTAGCGGAGACAAAATTTCCTTGGTACGTTGTGCCAAAGTTTCGGGGTAGAGCTCCATCGCCGGCTCATTGATGAGATCACGAGCAAAGAAGACACCATCCATGAAATGTTGCACTTCGACGATGATTTTTTCAGCGTCATGAGGTGCGTGGACAAAATGGACGTGTTTTAAGTGTTGCGTCGTTTTAGCACTGAGGTATTTTTCGTTTCGGTAAGTGGACTGCAAAAAACCTTCGACAATGGAAGCAAAGTGGGGTTCAAATCCTTTGATATCAACACTAATGGCTTCATACTCATAGTGGTTGATTTCTTGCGCAATATGATAAATGTGTGCAATCATACTGTGAGCAGACAGGTCTGATTCTTTTCCTAATCCCCCATAAATGGTGGTACCGTGATCTTGTGTTATAGGAAAAATTTTGCCGGCTTTACCCTTAAAAAAACGATTAAGCAGGGGATCAGAGAAGTCTTCGCTTTCAAAGGCAAAGTGTAGTTGTACATCTGTAGGTTGGTTGATTAAAAATTGCATATTTCCTCCTTCATAATACATTAGTTATGACAATAAAGCTTTCTTACGTTTTTCTAAAATGAAAATCTCCTTTTGTGTGTGAAGTTGCTGTGTATAAAGTGCAAGGAGCAAGCCGACAATCATCCAAAAAGTGAAGATAATTCTGGGGATGTATAAGATGTTTTCGAACATGCCATGGGCTAAGATACCCACGAGAGATGCGATTAAAGCGGATCCCATGACATAAGTAAAGCTTTGTTTATCAGCTGTTAGGATGACTAATCGACTGTATTTTAAAATGATGAGCAGCATAGCGACAAAGATGATGACACCAGGAATACCTTGCTCAGCAGCAGTTTCTAAAAACGTATTGTGAGCGTGATAGATGGGCATGGTGCGAATATAGCTTTCAAACACTTGCTTGTAAGGTTTATGGCCAAATCCCACTCCGGCGCTCCAATAGTTTTCAATGATTTCACGCGTAATAGACCAAATTTTGAATCGGTAAAGATTGGAGCTATCCGCTAAATTGCCAATACTCATCACCCGATTGGCAATACTCTGAGGTAGCAGTGAAAAGACTAAAAATATACCCGGTATGACACCATAAAACCATTTGGGATTGACAAGGAGAAGAAAGATAATGGCTGAAATGGCAAATCCAACCCATCCACCACGACTCATGGTGAGGACTAAAGAGAGCACAAGGATGCCAGTGACACAGATAAAAAACAGTTTTTTACCATAATGCTTGCTAGTCCAAAACAAAGCAACTCCTAAAGGAATGGTCATGATTAAGTATTCGGCCAGAATATTGGGGTTGGCGAAAACTGAGTAAACACGCGCCTTGACATCGGGATTGTTCTCCACGTCAAGCCAAGCTTGATCAATGGTAACCCCAGTGCGGTACTGGTATAAACCAACTAGGGAAACAAAGAAAGCGCCAGCCAACATCCAAGTAGCTGCACGATAGACTTGACCTTCCTCTTGTAGTCCCTGCATCAAACCGATCATAAAGAACATGGCTACCAAGTTTAAGCCTAAATCTCGCATGCTGCCCATGAAATTGATGCTGGTTACGGTATTGAAAATACATATGAAAGCAAAGAGGGCGATTGACCAAAGTGGGATGACGACATCGATGAGATTTTCACCTTTTAGCCAGCGAGAAATAAAGACAAGCGCTGCGGATCCCATCATCATGATAAGAGCGATCACATCGGGCATAAACGGAAAAGCTAATAAAGTGCCATATAAAGCGAAAGAGGGATAGTAAAATCCTAGCGAGAGAATGATCATCCCATAGGCTAAGGGGAAGGCCAGTTTGAAGGGGATGAGAGCGATAAAGGTCAAGCCGACCAAAGCGATCATCATCATAAATTTACGATTAGCGTTCATGGTTCACCTCGAGCGTAAAGATGCTGCGTAAAATTTTGCCTAACAAGCTTCCTTGCCAGATTGACTCGCTATGCGGGGCCAAGAAAAAGAGGATTGAGCTAACGACACATAGACCGATCGACAGGCTAAGCCAAATGGAATGATAGGCTTGGGTGAGCACAATACGCAACAGTGCACCGGCGCCCCAAATAAAAGATAAGAGACTAAGATACACGATAAAAGACGGTGGATTTTTTAACCAAAACTTGGTGCCTTGCTGTACAAAAGAGGTCGACGCTGTGCGATGACCAAGACGTTTCTCTTTTGGCTTACTATTGGAAAAGAGCTGCTTAAAGCCATGGTAAAATCGTGAGTGCATTAAACTGACGAGGGGAATAGACAGGAGTGCATAAAGTAGAGACCCAGTCCAAATGTGACTGACAGTAGCAGAGATAGACTGCAGTACACGGCGGAAACGAGAGACTTGAAAGCTATGAGATAATGCTTCAAAGAGTTTTCGCACCCATGTCCAAAACAAGCTATTCTCTAACATACTTACTCACCGGCTTCGCTGAGTTCTTCATGTAATTCGATATCAAGACAAGTTGCAAAGCAGGCAATGCGCTTATTCTTAAATCGCATTTCTACGCCAATACGTGTTTGCTCACCGCCGGCTACGAAGACATCATCACTATCTTTGACCATACAGTCGAGCGTAAATACAACGACGTACTTACCGGGGACTTCGGCATCGATCCACTGCCCCTCGTACTCTAAGGGCTCGGTGTAGGGGTGTACTTCCTTACTGGTAATTACGCCTAGATAGCCACCTCGGTCATAATAATACAGAGGATCGCCAACAAGTATTTGATCGACAGTGGCTTGACGAATATCTTTAATTTCATAAGTGAGCGTAGCTGGAATTTCCACCTTTGCTACCACTGGTTTATTTTGAAAGCGCTTCACGCCGCCGACAACAATAATGGCCAGTAAAATCACAACGATACAGTCTAGGAGATTCACTAGCCCGAACAACTTGCCTTTTTCATCAATAACTTTCATGAGTTTCATCCTTTCCATTTTTCTATGAATCATTATACACTATCAAACCGCAATACGTGTAAAATCTTTGAAGATGCTTAAGATTTACTTATTGATGGAAAAAAGGTATACTGATGAAGAGTAGCATTGATGCGGAGAAAGAATAGTAGGTGATCATCCATGGTAGTGCGAGGGGCAACGGTATCCGATTTTCCTCATATTAATTCACTGCGTGCGCAAAGGACGAATATCAGTCGCCCGGAGTCCTATTTTTCCTTTTTGGAAGACAACCCGGCAGGGAAGCCAATGATCTGGGTAGCCTATGAAGAGGAGCGATTGGTGGGGTATCTCATTGCTGTTCCACATATTATGCAAGAGCATGGGCGCACTTTTTTGAGCTACATGGTGGCAGAAGCCGTGGTGGTACAGGATTTAGAAGGTACAGGCATCTATAAAGCTTTAACTGGCAAAGCCTATGCATCTATGGCTGAGCAAGGGGCAGTGTTACGCTATGAATATCCTTACGGATCGGCTCTATATGCTCAAACCAATCGCTTGGGAGCGACCTATATTGAAGATATACCTGTGGGGATTAAGATTTTTAGTTTCCGAAAGCATTTGAAAGGGCGCATGAGAAACCAGTGGCTAGCCTCCATCATGGGCCAAATCGCAGATTGGATCAACCGGC
>CAYFMR010000001.1:23850-245126 GCA_964344295.1 uncultured Peptoniphilaceae bacterium
AGAAACCAGTGGCTAGCCTCCATCATGGGCCAAATCGCAGATTGGATCAACCGGCCACGAGAAGCCGGGATAAAAAAGGTCCGTTCGGAAGCTGTGATTAGAAGTTTTAAGCCGACAGCATTAGAATTAGAACTGTTTTGGACCAGGGTGGCCAAGGAGTATCCGCTGTGTATTCATCGAAGCTGTGCTTTTTTGAGTTGGCGCTTGCAAGAACGTGCTGGAGCCCATCAATATCACATTCTAGGAGCGATGATAGATGACTTGGAAGGTTATGTGATATATAAAGTAGAAGAAAGAAGATTAGACTATGATCAGGTGGTTAAGGCAGGTTACATTATGGATTTGGTGGCCAGTAGTGAAGACATTGCCTATGATCTCTTGTCGGCTGTAGAGGATCGCATACGACAGGATGTGGATTTTTTAGCCTTGTGGATGCCGCGAGAGGCACATTTCGAATCTCTTGGCCAGCAAATGCGTTATCGAAGTACTCGATTAAAGATTGCTATGGTTGGGGATTTTTTTGATGAGTCTTATGACAAAGATGAATGGTTAAGGGCGAAAAACTGGCACATCATGCCTCTTGATGCGGATCTTTATTAAGGAGATACTATGAAAATATTGCATTTAATCAGCGGAGGAGATACAGGTGGTGCTAAAACCCACATTTTTACGCTGATGAAATCCTTGCAAAAATATGCTGATGTCAAGGTATTGTGTTTCATTCATGATACCTTTTTTGATGATGCCCTAAAAGCAGGAATCCCCATTGAGTTGATGGAGCAAAAAAGCCGCTTGGACTTATCCGTGGTGAAGAAGATTGCTACGAAAGTCAAAGAGGAACAGTATGATATTGTGCACTGTCACGGCGCAAGAGCCAATTTTGTTGGATATTTTTTACGAAAACGTATTGCAGTTCCCATGATTACAACCATTCACAGTGATACACGATTAGATTTTAAGGGAAGTGCTTACAAGCAGCTCATTTATCGACAGTTAAATGAGCGATCTTTGCGCGTGTTCGATTACTACTTGACTGTTTCTGATGAGTTTAAATCAATGCTGATCGAGCGTGGGTTTCCGGAAGAACGTATCTTTGTGGTGTATAATGGCATTGATACGGAAATGCAGACCGAACCTACAAGTCATGAGGACTTTGCACGCAAGTATCATTTGCCGGTCACATATGATGGCCCTGTATTTGTGATAGCGGCTAGATTTGATGTGGTAAAAAATGTCGAGATGTACGTTAAAGCAGCCAAGCAGTATTTGGCGGATGGTTATGCGGGGCTTTTCTTAATAGCAGGAGAAGGTCCCCAGGCCGACATGTTACACGACCTGGCGCAGGGAGAGGAGCGTATTCGCTTTCTTGGCTTTGTCAAGGACATTCCAGGTCTGTTTCATTACGCAGATGTGAATGTCCTGACGTCTCTTAGCGAAAGTTTTCCCTACGTTATAATGGAAGCAGGATTACAGCAGAAGCCAACCGTTTCCTCAGCAGTAGGTGGCATTGATCGGATCGTGCTTCATGAAAAAACAGGGGATCTCTTTGCTGTGAATGATATCGATCACCTCGTGTCGATTATGAAAAGGTATGCTGACCACCCAGAACGAATCTTACAACATGGGCATGCCATGCACCAACTCATTTTAGAAAAGTTTAGTGCGGAGGCGATGGCCAAGACTCACTTGGAGATATACCGACGTATTCTAGAGCAGAAAATTGAACGATTACTCATCTCTGGATATTTTGGTTTTGATAATAGTGGAGATGATGCTATTTTAAAATCGATGGTGACAGGAATACGCTCCCGCTTTCCCACAATAGAAATGGAAGTTCTCACCAATGATCCTGAAAAAACCTGGGAGCAGGTCGGGGTAGCAGGAGTCAATCGCTTTTCTCCACTACAGGTACGCCGTGCGTTAAAACGATCAGATATGCTAATTAGTGGTGGTGGTAGTTTATTGCAAGATGTGACGAGCACACGCTCTTTATGGTACTATTTATGGGTACTGCGCCTCGGTTTACGACTGCATAAAGATGTCTATATTTTTGCTAATGGAATAGGTCCCATTAATGGTCGCTTAAATCGCAGACTGACCAAAAAAACGTTAAACCGTGTTGATTATATTACGCTAAGAGATGAAGATTCTTATGATTATGTGAAGGCGCTCGGCATTACCCACCCTACGGTGGAAGTAACAGCAGATCCTGTATTATCTATGGAACTGATTACTCAAGATGAAATCGATCAAGTGTGGCAGAAGGAAGGGTTGCCCACTGATGCACCCATTTTGGGTGTATCCATACGTCCCTGGGCAAAAGAAGATTTTAAAGCGTTAGCAGAAGGATTGCAACAATTTTTAGTACAAAATTCAACATGGCATATAGTCATGATTCCGCTACATGAGCCGGCAGACAGGGAATTACAACAAAAATTTCTGACCTACTTTGCGGCTTTTGAGCATCGAGTACATATGATTCAGGGAGTTCATGCAGGGGATAAAATCGTCGGGATGATTTCTAACATGGATGCTCTAATCGCTATGCGCTTACATGCTGTGATTTATGGCGCGGTGGCAGGCACGCCTGTTTTTCCCTTGAGCTACGATCCAAAAGTGGATGCCATGAGAAAACCGCTGGGACTATCATATTACGCAAGTGTGAACGCGTTTGATGTTCAGGAATTTAACCAGTCTTTTGCACAATTTATGGCACAGCGAGAGACGATACGATCCGCGATACATCAAGGGATGACAGCACTTCGAAAAGCGGTGGATAGAAATTTTAGCTATATTGAAAAGACGCCCCCTAAGCCCTACATCGTGGAAATTATGGGCGTTCAGGTTAGTAGTCAGTCTTTCGATGCAATCTGGAGCCGGATTGCTCATCATTTAGAGGAAGAAAAATATCCTTTGGCAATCTATACACCAAACCCGGAAATTGTCATGGAATGTCGAAAAAATGCTGATCTACGAGCACTCATTAATCGAGGTGACCTGATTACACCGGATGGCATTGGTCTTGTCTATGCAGCAAAAATGCGGAAACGCTATATTCCTGGGAGAGTGACAGGGTTTGACTTATCAATCAAGTTACTGGAGGAAGGACATGACAAAGGCTTAACCTTTTACTTCCTTGGAGGGAAACCAGGGGTAGCCGAAAAAGCGGCTGAGATGACAAGGGAAAAATACCCTGGCATTAAGGCGATTCATTATCACCATGGTTATTTTAAGGGTGTGCCGACAGGTGAGCCGGGCCATGCTGAAGAAATGGAATTGGTAGAGGAGATGAGAAGGTTAAAGCCTGATGTGATATTTGTTGGCCTTGGATTTCCGAAGCAAGAATTATTTATTGACTTGTATAAAGACGTGATTCAGGCTAAAGTAAGTATTGGAAATGGCGGAGTGATGAATATTTTAGCGGGAGAAGCCAAAAGGGCACCCGAATGGGCGATTAAAATGAATTTAGAGTGGCTATATCGCTTAATAAAAGAACCGAGTCGCTTCAAACGACAGTTGGCACTACCACATTTTATGTGGACGATTATGCGTGATAAAAAATCAGTGAGGTAGAGTAAATTATGAATATTTCACAAAAAACCATTAATACGATTCGAATTCTCTCAGCAGAGGCAATTGAAAAAGCAAATTCCGGTCACCCCGGATTACCATTAGGTGCAGCTCCGATGGCTTATACCCTTTGGGCGAATCATTTGAACCTGAATAGCCAGGATCCCCACTGGATCAATCGAGATCGATTTATCCTATCGGCAGGGCATGGTTCGGCAATGCTTTACTCTCTGTTACATCTATTTGGCTTTGATGTAACCATCGAGGATTTGAAAAATTTTAGACAATTAAATTCGAGAACACCGGGACACCCAGAGTTCGGTGATACTGTAGGTGTTGAGGCCACTACGGGTCCGTTAGGCCAGGGTATCGCCATGGCAGTGGGTATGGCGATGGCAGAACGTCATTTGGCGACCAAGTTTAACCATGATGGCATGGATTTGATTGATCATTATACCTATGTTTTGTGTGGTGACGGTGATTTGCAAGAAGGAGTTAGTGCAGAGGCCTCTTCTTTAGCCGGCACATTGGGCCTCGGTAAATTAATTGTATTATACGACAGCAATGAGATTACCATTGAAGGATCAACTGACCTAGCATTTGATGAAGATGTGCTGAAGCGATATGAGGCATATCATTGGCATACGATCACAGTAGAAGATGGTAATGACGTAGAGGCGATTCATAAAGCGATTGCCCAGGCAAAAGCAGTTCAAGATCGTCCTTCTCTAATCAGAGTGAAAACAGAAATTGGCTATGGATGCCCCGCAAAGGTTGGTAAAGCATCCGCTCACGGATCACCTTTGGGCAAAGAAAACCTGGAAGCGACTAAAGCCTTCTTAGGCTGGGAAGAAAGCGAAGCCTTCGTGGTACCGCAAGATGTACAAGATCATATGAAAATCGTATTAAGTGAAAAGGCTAAAGTTTATCAGGCATGGAAAGAATTAGAGATATCCTATCAAGAGACATATCCTAAAGAATACAAAGCACTGCAATCCTATTTTGAAGGCTTTGATTTAGCAGATGTCATGGAAGGTGAAGCCTTAATGACATTCGAAAAAGATTTAGCCACTCGAGCTGCATCAGGGCAGGTATTAAATCGTTTAGTTCCCTATGTTCCCAATTTATTTGGTGGCTCGGCAGACTTGGCGCCATCCAACAACTCCGCTATGGAAAGCCATAGCAGCTTTTCAAAAGACAATTATGAAGGTCAAAATATACATTTCGGTATTCGGGAGCACGCTATGGCTGCGATTGCTAACGGAATCTCACTGCATGGGGGGTTAACACCTTATGTGGCTACCTTCATGGTATTTTCAGATTATATGAAAGCAGCGATGCGGCTCAGTGCATTGATGAAACAGCCTGTGACGTATATTTTGACACACGACAGCATTGGCGTTGGTGAAGATGGTCCGACGCATCAACCGATTGAACAATTGGCTATGTTGCGTAGTATTCCCAATATGGTAACGTTCCGACCGGCGGATAATCGTGAAACCGCGATGGGATGGTATGTGGCTATGACAGCTAAAGACCACCCCACTGCACTGGTACTTTCACGACAAACATTGCCTGCGATTTCAAACTCCGGTAGAGAAGCCTTGAAAGGCGCTTATATTGTTGAAGAAGAGGAAAAAGGATTGGACATTCTTTTGATGGCGTCAGGCTCGGAAGTGTCTTTGGCTGTAGAAGCAGCTCATATCTTACGCGGAGAAGGCTACGGGGTACGCGTAGTGAGTATGCCATCTATGGAACTGTTCAAGATGCAGCCAGCTGAGTACCAGGAAGAAGTACTACCAGAAAATTGTCGTACAAGATTAGCTGTAGAGGCAGCATCGACCATGCCATGGGGACAATTTGTAGGCTTGGACGGAGATGTGTTAGGAATTGACCGCTTTGGCTTGTCCGGTCCAGGTTCCCAAGTCTTTGAGGCACTGTCGATTACTACGCAAGAAATTGTACACCGAGCCAAATTGCTAGTAGAATCCAAATAAAACAGAAAGATGAATGAAACGCGAGGATGACTTCCTCGCGTTTTTTAGCTATATATGATCTAGCTAGTATAGGTATCACTCATGTTGTCGTAAAGGTCATATTTTTGGTATACTGGTCTTAGAATGAAAAATTGAGGAGGATATGATGAATCGATTACAATCATTACGCCAATTGATGTTAGAGCATCGAATTGATACTTATATCGTGGGAACTTTTGATCCGCACAATAGTGAGTATCTCAGCGACTATTTTAAAAGTCGTGAATGGATCACTGGATTTACAGGATCACAAGGAACAGCTGTGATTACGTTAGATAAAGCTTATGTGTGGGCTGACGGACGCTATTTCATCCAAGCAGAGCAACAGATTAAAGAAACCGGTTTCGAACTGATGAAGTTAAATACACCGGGATACCCTTCCGTTGTGGAGTGGATTGGAGAACATGTTGATGATATGAGCATCATGGGCTTTCATGATCAAGTGTTTCCGCAACATCTGTTAGATGAAATTGAAAAAGAACTTGACCGTCGAGACAAGCATGTGGTGATGATTGGCGACAAAGACCTCATCGGTATGCTTTGGGAAGACCGCCCTTTATTACCGCGGGATAAAGCCTTCTTGCTAGATGTTGCTTACACGGGGAAATCGGCTGCAGAAAAGCTAGCAATGGTTAGAGAGAGGATGAACAAAGTTGGAGCAGACGAGTTACTCATGACTACTTTAGACGATATCGCTTGGTTGTTTAATCTTCGAGGAAGAGATTTGCCGGAAGCTTTAATGGTGATGGCTTATGCACGTATTAACCATGATGAAGCTCATCTCTATATTGATCGTTCAAAGCTGACGGATGAGATTAAAGAGAATTTAGAAGAACAGGGTATAATTGTCAATCGCTACTATGCTGTCTTCGAAGATCTTTCCAAACTGACAAATCAAACCATATGGGTAGATGCACAAGCCATGACAGTTAAAATGAATCAATCTATCCCTGCCAGTGTACGAAGGTATGAGGCGATGTTGCCGACAACCTTACTGAAGGCACTGAAAAATGAAATAGAGATCAAGAATCTTTATCGTGCTTATGAAGCAGATGGTCTAGCTTTGATTAAAATGCATGCTTGGTTAAAGAAAAACGTAGCCGCAGGGAAGCAAATTACAGAACATGATGTAGAAAATAAATTAGAAGAATTGCGCTCTGCATTGCCGGATTACCTAGGTGTCAGTTTTACTACCATCTCTGCTTATGGACCTAATGCGGCCATGATGCACTATCATGCAGAGGAAGCAACAGCTGCCACCATTGAACCAAAGAGTTTCCACTTAGTGGACGCCGGAGCACAATTTCTGTATGGCACCACGGATACGACACGCACGATAGCGATGGGGCCTTTAACAAAAGAAGAGATCAGAGACTACACTTTGACTTTGAAAGGTCATATTGCTCTGGTGCGAGCAAAGTTTTTGAAAGGTACCTGCGGACATGGCTTAGATGTATTAGCTCGTCAACCACTATGGCAAGAAGGAATTGACTATAAATGTGGCACTGGACATGGTATTGGATTTGTACTCAACGTCCACGAAGGCCCACAACGAATTGCCCAGGTGACGGGAGATGCTCCATTGATGCCAGGTATGGTCACCAGTGTAGAACCAGGCGTTTATCGCGAAAACAAGCATGGAATTCGCTTAGAAAACATTGTGGTAGTGGCACCTTTTATGGAAAATAACGGGGATGTATTCTATCAATTCGAGACGATGTCCTATGTACCATTTGAAAGGGAGGCAATTGATGTTACTCTTCTGAGTGAAGAAGAATTGACGTGGATCAACAAGTATCACCATGATATTTATGAGCTCTATAAGGAGCAATTGGAAGGTGAAGAGCTTTCTTATCTAGAAAGGGTGACAGCGCCACTAGTATGAACGAATTAATCCAATATCAATTGGAGCACCTGCCGGATGAGCCTGGTGTGTATTTGATGAAAAATGAACTGGGGGACGTGATTTACGTAGGAAAAGCTAAGTCCCTACGTAAGCGCGTTCGCCAATATTTCATGGCCAGTCGAAACCAAACCCTAAAAGTACGCAAAATGGTGGAGCACATCCATGAAATCGACTATATTGTGGTCAATAATGAAGTCGAGTCTCTTGTGTTGGAAGCCAATCTCATCAAGCAGTATCGCACCAAATACAACATCTTATTACGCGATGATAAGCAATATCCCTATATAAAAATCACGAATGAACCTTTTCCTCAGGTAATTAAGGTTCGGGAACGAGAAAGTGACGGGGGTAAATATTTTGGCCCCTTTCCCAGCGCCTATGACGTGAATAAGGTATTGGAACTCATTCATCAACACTTTCCCATTCGATTCTGCCGCTATCATTTACCCCAGCAATCTCCCGCCAGACCATGCTTAAATTATCAAATAAAACGCTGTAGCGGTGCATGTACAGGTCACGTATCGGTGGTGGAGTATGGTGAGATGATTCAAGAAGTAACGAAGCTCATTGAAGGAAAAGACAAGTCACTTTTATATCATTTGGAAGATACAATGAAAGTGCTTGCTAAGGATTTGAGGTTCGAAGAAGCTGCATCGCTTCGTGACAGCATACAGAGTCTAAAGAATATTTGGGTGAGCCAAATTGTGGATAATCCAGATGTTGCCAGTGCTGAAGCATCGCAAGACGTCATTGGACTTGCCAGAATGGGAGATATAGCATGCGTTTCTGTATTTTTTGTGAGAGATGGAAAAATTATCGGTCGTGATACTTTTATGATGGAACATGTTGAGGAAGATGATGACAGTAGTATCATGACGTCTTTTATTCACCAATTTTATGCTGGATCCGTTAGGGCACCACAACAAATTTTATTGTCGAGAGATATCAACAATAAAGAAGAGTCCTCCCGGATTTTGTCAGCACTTTCGGGGACATCGGTAACGATTCTTTATCCGAAAATTGGAGAGAAGAGAAATCTAGCATTGTTATCAGAAAAAAATGCCCTTGATTACTTACAACGGCGAGAAGGCTTGGCAGCGTCTGCAGAACGAAAACGTGAGAAGCTGTTGGCTGAACTGGCACAAACTTTGAACTTGATCGACTTGCCGAGAAGAATTGAGGTCTATGATATCTCCCATATTTCCGGAACGGATGCTGTGGGAGCCATGGTTGTTTATGAAGATGGTAAGGAAAAGAAATCTGATTACCGAAAGTTTCGCATAAAAAGTGGTAGCGGTGGCGATGATTATCATTCGATGCAGGAAGTGATTAGAAGGCGCATGAAACGAGCTGTAGAACGTAAATCTGATAAGCAGTATGATCCTTCTTTCAGCACCTTTCCCGACCTGTTACTCATTGATGGCGGTATCACACAAGTCAATGCAGTAGAAGCGATTGTGGAGAGCTATGGCGTGTTTGCTCCTGTTTGCGGCATGGTGAAAGACGATAAACATAACACGCGAGCTCTTTACTTTGAAGGAAGAGAAATCGATATTTCTGAAAATCGCGAACTTTTTGTTTGGATAGCGCAAATGCAATCAGAAGTGCATCGCTTTGCTATAGATTACCATCGCACATTGCGTAGTAAACGCACGATTTCTTCGTTGCTAGATGAAATTCCCGGCGTAGGACCTAAGCGCAAAAAATTGCTGTTACAATATTTTGGCGATATACAGAAAATTGCAGAGGCATCTTATGAAGACTTGAGAGAAGTGCCAGGTATTAATGATGGACTGGCTAAGACAATTAAAGAACATGTGATGACTTACCAGGCACAAAAAGTAGCACCAAAATAATGGTGCTACTTTTTAAATACACAAATTGTGAAAAAGAACGGAGGAATCGCAAAGGCTTGTATAATGGCTAAAAATAGCCATATTTAAGACTTTTTTTCTTGAATAAAAATCGGAATATGATATACTTATGACAAGCAGGGCACAATAAAATCAAAAGGAGGATTTTTATGGGTAAACTAATGTTAACGATGGATGGTAATACCGCTGCAGCGCATATGGCGTATGCTTTTACAGATGTAGCAGCGATTTATCCCATTACTCCATCTTCTACTATGGCAGAACACATTGACGCCTGGGCCGCTGATGGTCGTCTGAATGTGTTTGGACAAAAGGTGCAAGTAAAAGAGATGCAATCAGAAGCAGGTGCCGCCGGTGCCGTTCACGGTTCCTTGCAAGCCGGATCTCTAACTACTACTTTTACGGCATCCCAAGGATTATTGTTAATGATTCCTAATATGTACAAAATTGCAGGGGAATTATTACCGGGTGTGTTCCACGTATCGGCACGCGCCTTAGCTGGTCATGCCTTAAGTATTTTCGGCGATCACCAAGACGTTATGGCCGCACGTGCTACTGGCTTTGCCTTCTTGGCATCCGGTAGTGTGCAAGAAGTTATGGATCTAGGTGGATTGGCTCACTTATGTGCGATTAAGTCTCGTGTTCCCTTTGTTCATTTCTTTGATGGTTTCCGCACCAGCCACGAAATTCAAAAAATTGAAGTATTGGATTATGATGAGATTCGCGACATACTTGACTACGAAGCAGTTAAAGCATTCCGCGAAAGATCCGTCAATCCTGAACACCCATTTACAAGAGGAACAGCTCAAAACCCTGACATCTATTTCCAAGAAGTGGAAGCAGCAAACCGCTATTATGATGCAGTGCCCGACATTGTTAGCGATTATATGAAAGAGATGTCTCGTGTGACTGGACGTACGTACAAACCGTTTGTTTATTATGGCGATCCTGAAGCAGAAAATATTATCATTGCCATGGGCTCAGTTACCCAAACCATTGAAGAAACAATCGATTACCTTCGTGCCAAAGGCGAAAAAGTTGGTGTTGTGGAAGTTCACTTGTATCGTCCGTTTAGTAAGAAATATTTCTTAGACGCTGTGCCGGCAAGTGTAAAACGCATTGCTGTTTTAGACCGTACGAAGGAAAAGGGTTCCATCGGTGAACCTTTATACCTGGACGTAAAGAGCATTTACTATGACCGTGAAGATGCGCCGTTGATCGTTGGTGGCCGCTACGGACTGGGATCTAAGGATACAACCCCTTCTCAAATCAATGCAGTTTTCGAAAACTTGAAACAAGATGAACCTAAAAATGGTTTTACCATTGGTATCGTAGATGATGTGACTCATCATTCTCTGGCGATCAAGGAACAGATTGTTACCGAACCAAAGAGCACGATTAAATGTAAGTTCTGGGGCTTTGGCTCTGACGGAACTGTAGGTGCGAATAAGAGTGCAATCAAGATCATTGGTGATGGTACCGATATGTATGCTCAAGGCTACTTTGACTACGACAGCAAAAAATCTGGCGGTATCACCGTATCTCACTTACGATTTGGCCATGAACCGATTAAATCGACCTATTTAATTTCTGAACCTGATTTTATTTCTTGCTCCAAACAAGCCTATGTTAACCAATATGATTTGTTAAGAGGCATTAAAAAAGGCGGTACTTTCCTGTTGAACACCACTTGGAGCATGGATGAGCTTGAAGAGCATCTTCCTGCAAAGCTTAAGCGCGATATCGCAGCAAATGATGTTAAGTTTTACATTATTAATGCAACCAAAATCGCAGAAGAAATTGGATTAAGCGGTCGCATTAACATGATTATGCAATCTGCCTTCTTTAAACTGGCTAATGTTATCCCCATTGATATGGCAGTGGATAAGTTGAAACAATCCATCATTCGCGACTATGGTGCAAAAGGTGATGACATCGTCAATATGAACTTTGCAGCTGTAGAAGCAGGCATGAATTCTTTCGTTGAAGTTCAAGTGCCAACATCCTGGGCTGATGCGAAAGATGAAGTAAAAGAAAAGAAACCTGTACCGGAATTCATCGAAAAGATATTAGAACCAATGGTTCGACAAGAAGGAAATGATTTGCCCGTATCTGCATTTGTAGGCATGGAAGATGGTACTTTCCCGGCAGGTACATCTGCATATGAAAAACGTGGTATTGCAGTAAAGGTTCCTGAATGGAATGAGAATAACTGTATCCAATGTAACCGTTGTTCCATGGTTTGTCCTCACGCAGCAGTCAGACCCTTCTTGGTACCGAAAGATGCAAAAGATAAACCGGAAGCATTCGAAACAATTCCTGCTAGAGGATCGGGTCTAGAAGATTATGAATACCGCATTCAAGTGTCCACTTTAGACTGTACGGGATGCGGAAACTGTGCTCAAGTATGCCCGGCTAAAGAAAAAGCACTAGTGATGAAACCCTTAGATGAACAGATTGCAAAGCAAGATGGCAACTGGGATTACGCGATGAGTCTGAAAAACATGGGATCTGAAGTGGGGCACGCCAATGTCCGAGATACCCAATTCTCTGAGCCCTTATTACAATTCTCTGGTGCCTGCGCTGGTTGTGGTGAAACGGCTTATGTGAAACTGGCAACGCAACTATTTGGTGAACGCATGATGATTGCTAACGCAACGGGATGCTCTTCCATCTGGGGTGGCTCCGCACCATCCACACCATATTGTGCAAATCAAGATGGACGTGGACCTTCTTGGGCAAACTCCTTGTTTGAAGATAATGCTGAATACGGCTATGGTATGGCAATTTCTCTTAAAGCAAATCGCTTAAAACTAGAAAAAGCGATGCGTGACTTTATGAAACTTGATGTATGCAAAGAAACAAACGCCATTTTACAAGAATGGATTGACCATCAAAATGACGTCCAAAAAACAAAAGAAGCTTATGAAGCCATTGTAAAATTAAGCGAAAGAGATTTTGGAACCCCAGAAGCCAATGAAGCGTTTGCCAAAATCGTAGAACACAAAGACTTCATCGTGAAGAAATCTGTGTGGATTATTGGTGGAGATGGTTGGGGCTATGATATTGGATTCGGTGGTGTGGATCACGTCCTAGCTTCCGGCGAAGACCTAAACATTTTGGTACTGGATACAGAAGTATATTCCAACACAGGTGGACAATCCTCAAAATCTACGCCGACAGCAGCCGTTGCACAATTTGCTGCAGCAGGTAAAAAAGTCAAGAAAAAAGACTTGGGTATGATCGCTGCCACCTACGGTTATGTGTATGTCGCTCAAATTGCCTTAGGTGCTGACATGAACCATGCATTACAAGTCATGAAAGAAGCAGAAAGCTATGAAGGACCGTCCTTGATCATTGCCTATGCTCCTTGTATCAACCACGGTATCCGTGCTGGTATGGGAATGACAGTTAATCAAGAGAAACTTGCTGTTGAAGCAGGATATTGGCACCTATATCGCTTTGACCCAAGAAGAGCAGAAGCGGGTCAAAATCCGTTTAGCTTAGACTCCAAAGAACCCACAGGAAGCTTTATGGACTTCATTATGAGTGAAGTACGTTATCGCTCATTACAACAAAAATTCCCTGAAGAATCCAAAGCACTGTTTGCCAAAGCAGAAAAAGACGCTAAGCAACGTTATCAAAATTACGTTCGCATGGCACGTGACTAAGATAATAGAAAAAACTCCGAAGGTTTAACCTTCGGAGTTTTTTTGATTTACAGCGCTGTATAAGGTAAAATAGGAACAGAAAGTCATGGAGGTAAATTATGAATTATTCCTTTAGACATCCTCATGTGAGAGAGGATGTATCGATGGCTCCTTATACATCGTTTAGAGCAGGAGGACGCGCTCGCTATTTTTTGGAAGTGCAATCAGCTGATGAGATCATAGCTGTGATAGAAGAAGCAAAAGAGCAGTCCATCCCTTTTTATATTTTAGGCAATGGATCCAATACCTTAGTGAGGGACGGTGGATATCATGGCCTCATCCTAAAAATAGGCAGCGGTTTATCGGCAATGACCGTTAATGATACCATAGTGACGGCTGGTGCTGGTGCTTTATTAAGCACTGTAGCTAATTGTGCCATGGAAGCCTCATTGTCCGGATTGGAATTTGCTTCAGGAATTCCCGGTTCTGTGGGTGGCGGAGTAAGAATGAATGCAGGTGCCTATGATGGCGAGATAAAAGATGTGCTTTATCAGGCAACGATTTATGATCCCAGTAAGGGTGTTGTGATCTATGATAATCCCAGCATGGAATTTGGCTATCGCCATAGTGCTATTGCTGGAACAGAACGCATAATTCTAGAGGTACAGTTTGAATTAACTCCGGGGCAGCAAGGTGATATTAAAGGCAAGATGGACGATTTTAATCGCCGGCGGGCAGCGAAACAACCACTACAGCACCCCAGTGCTGGTTCGACATTTAAACGGCCTCCCAATCATTATGCTGGGAGATTGATTGAAGAGTCTGGATTGAAAGGGTTGCAGTATGGAGATGCTCAAGTGGCTCATAAACACGCTGGATTTATCATTAATCGTGGTCACGCTTCGGCTACCGACATTGAAACATTAATGGATATGGTGATTTTAACGGTTCAAGATAAATTTGGTGTAACATTAGAACCTGAGGTTCAGGTAATTGGTGAAAGACTTTGAAACTTATCGGAGACTATCATACGCATACAACATTCAGCCATGGAAGCGGAACTATTGAAGACAATTTGAAAGCGGCCATCCAAAAAGAGCTCGCTTTTGTTGGAATTAGTGATCATGGACCAGCTCATATACTACACGGCTTAAAGCGCAGTGAGTTGCCTGTGATGAGGCGAGAAGTAGATCGTCTCAATGAAAAGTATAGCGCTTATGGCACCAAGGTTTTACTCGGGGTGGAAGCGAATGTCACATCCTTTAAGGGAGACATTGATGTCAGGCCATCTGATCTGCAATATTATGATTTTCTATTGTTAGGATATCATTATATGACTCGTATGTTGAGCTGGAAAGATGCTTGGCAATGGTATATAGCAAATTCAGTTGATCAATGGATTATCAAGCGAGAAACGTATCGACAATACATCACACAAGCCTTGATTCAAGCTGTCCAACGTTATCCTATAACAGCCGTTACTCATCCAGGAGCTAAGGTACATTTGGATTTACAACGGTTGGCTGACGCCTGTTTCGCGGCAGACACAGCTTTGGAAGTTAATGAAAAAAACCACCATTTAAATGTAGCAGAGTTGATTTTACTTAGAGAGCATGAAGTGCCTTTATTAGTCAGTAGTGACGCACATCGTCCTGAGGATGTTGGGTGCATTGAGCAAGTTAGAAGACGCTTGCAAGAGGCCGGAATCTCTACAGAGCGTATCATAAATGGAAGGTGATCCGATGGAAATACTGTTAATTACAGGCATGAGTGGCGCAGGAAAATCTAATGCGCTAAGAACATTCGAAGATCTTGGATACTATTGTATGGACAATCTACCTCCTGCTTTGCTCGATCAGTTTATCGAACTATGCTATTCGACAAATAAGAAAATAGAGCGAGTGGCGATTGGCATTGATACACGTGGTGGCATTTTTTTCGAAGACTTCTTCAAAGGATTGGAAAGTCTCAGTCATCAGCATGTTGATTTTAAAATTTTATTTATGGATGCGGATGATCATGTCTTGGTCAAACGTTACAAAGAGCTTCGCAGACCACACCCTCTCAACCCGGATGGCAGTCTTACAAAAGGGATAGAAGTGGAAAGGAAAAGGCTGGAGCACGTTAAGCAGATTGCCAATTATATCCTAGATACGTCAAATATGTCTAGTACACAGTTAAAACATGAGTTGCGTAATTTATTTAAGGACGGAGCATTACAAAAAATCACGATCTCGATTGTGTCTTTTGGTTTTAAAAATGGGATTTTACTTGATGGTGATATGATATTTGATGTGCGTTTTTTACCCAATCCGTTTTATAACCAAGATCTTAGGCCATTGAATGGGTTGCAGCGAGAAACAAAGGACTTTATTTTTTCTTGGGAGCAAACAGACGTTTTTATTGAGAAGGCTCAAGATATGATTGAGTTTTTACTGCCGCACTATGTGGATGAAGGAAAGACGCAACTGGTGATTGGCATTGGATGCACAGGTGGATTTCATCGCAGTGTAGCCATAGCGGAAGAGTTAAAAAGCCGATTGGTCGGAGACAATCATCGCGTCACAATTAGCCACAGGGATTTAAGGTGATGTTATGGATTACCGTCGAGAACCACATGTTGTCGTACTGGGAGGTGGAACCGGGCTTTCCGTCTTACTTTCTGGTTTAAAACGATTTACAAGCTATATTACGGCCGTGGTGACCGTTGCAGATGATGGTGGAGGATCAGGAGTTTTAAGGGAGGACATAGGGATGCTACCACCCGGAGATATTCGGGCGTGCATTCTCGCATTGGCTAATGTAGAGCCTAAAATGGAAAAACTCTTAAATTATCGATTCACCCAGGGTACATTAACTGGACAGAGTTTTGGAAACTTATTTTTGGCGGCAATGAACGGTATCTATGGCCGTTTTGACTTGGCTGTACAAGAAACATCTAGTGTTTTAGCGGTCACTGGTAAAGTGTATCCGGTGTCATTACAAGACGCGCAGCTGAGAGCAGAGTTTAAAAATGGCCAAATGATTGTAGGCGAGTCAGCGATACCGCGTTATGCTCGTGAATATGGAACGAGAATCAAACAAATGAGTTATGAACGAGAAATTTATTCCTCATCACAAGTTTTGGAAGCAATTGATTCGGCAGACCTCATCGTATTAGGACCTGGAAGCCTCTACACATCGGTCATACCAAATCTATTGGTAGAAGGTATTGTCTCATCCTTAAAAAATACACGAGCGCCAAAGGTCTATATTGCGAATGTGATGACACAAAATGGAGAGACCTATCAATATACCGTGAAGAACCACGTAGAAGCTCTACTGGCGCATAGCTATGACGAATTGCTGGATTACGTGATTATAAATGATGCTGAGATTCCGGAAAGTGACCTGGTACGCTATGCAGAAGAAGGTAGTGACCCGGTATTATACTTGCCCGAAGATCAAAAGTATCTCGAAGAAAAGAAGATTGAGCCAATATTAGGCAATTATTATGAAGTGAAAAGCGGTTATATACGTCACAATAGCGTGGCTATCAGTCAAAAACTCTTATCAATCGCAGATTTACACCAGTCGTGAGGTGATTTTATGGCAGAAGTTAGTGCCGGAGGCATTGTTGTTTATCACAATTCTATATGCTTGTTGCAAAAGTATTCCGGAGACTGGGTTCTACCAAAGGGACGACGGGAACAGGGAGAGTCTTTGCAAGAAACGGCATTACGAGAAGTCTTTGAAGAAGCTAAGGTGCATGCAGAGATTTTAGGTTACGTGGGTGCGATAGCCTATGACTATTGTATTTGCCATATGCAATATAAACGTCGAAAAAGAGTGTATTGGTTTTTAATGAAGGCACACAATAACCAATGTCAACCTTTACGCAAAGAAGGCTTTAAAAAAGCAATGTTTGTAGAAATGAATAAAGCAAAGGTGATTTTGGCTTTTGAAAGTGAACAGCAAATGGTAAAACGAGCGGTTGAATTGCTGCAGAAGCAAGGAGAGGAAAGATGAGCTTCGCAAGAGATGTGAAAGCGGAATTATGTCAAGAGATCCCCTTGATAACTCAGGAACGGTTGGCAGTTTTAGCCGGTTTTATCAGTGCATGCGGAACGATTAAAATCCGAGGCTTTTCGCAATATAGCTTAGCTTTTACAGGAGAAAACCCCACTGTTATTCGTTATTTATTTTCCATCATAAAAGCGCAGTATGGCTATGTTGGGGAGATTTATGTAGAAAAAGACTATCAACTCCAGCGTCGAAACTTGTACCGTTTACTCATTGAAGACCTCCATATCACTAAAGAAATTTTGTTTGATACCCATATGATTGCAGATGGGTACGTGGTTACTGGGAGCAACTTGCGCATGGAGGAGGCGCTATTAGCCTCGGAAGATCAAACCTATGCTTTTTTGAAAGGTTTTTTTCTGGGGAGCGGCACTGTGCTTCATCCGCAGAAATATTATTTATTAGAATTTTTAGCTAGCATGGAATACCAAGCAGATTTGTTGACACGATTACTTGAAAACATGTCCTATGTAGTACATCGTGCTAAACGGGGCAACTACTATGTGGTAGCGATTCGTGATGGCAATGGTTTATCTGAATTACTAACAGGTCTAGGTGCCTATCAAGCTTTGTTCGTATTAGAAAATGTGCGTATTCAAAAGGACATCAATAATCAAGTCAATCGCTTAGTGAACTGCGAGACGGCGAATGTAAGTCGCATTGCTAATCAGTCGATTGAGCAGCGTCAAGTCATTGAGCAGCTAAAGCAAATGAGCCTTTGGAATGACATCGATGAAACGACAAAAAAGTTGGCAAATTTAAGAATACAATATCCTTATGACAGTTTGACAGCTTTAGGAGAGAGGATGGATCCTCCGTTGACGAAATCTGCAGTTCACTACCGACTAAATAAGTTGAAAAATTATAAAAAGGAATTGGAGAGAGATAAAAGTTGAGCTTTGTGCATTTACACTTGCATAGTGAATACAGTTTATTGGATGGCTCTATCCGCATATCTGAGCTACCTGCTAGGGTCAAAGAGATGGGGATGAATGCAGTGGCGCTAACAGATCACGGAGCTATGTATGGAATCATTCAATTTTATAAAGCTTGTATGAAAGAAGGCGTCAAGCCGATATTGGGGTGTGAAATTTATGTATCGAATAATTTACAGGATAGGTCGAAAGATGATAACAAAAATTATCATTTAGTTTTGTTGGCCGAAAATGATGCTGGTTATAAAAATTTAATGAAGATTGTCTCAGAGGGATTTGTAAATGGTTTTTATTATCGCCCCAGAGTTAGCAAAACCTTTTTAGCCGAGCATTCTTATGGATTAATTGCCTCTTCTGCATGCCTAGGAGGCGAGGTGTCACAAAGAATTTTAGCCAATCGCTATGAGAAAGCAAAGGAGGCGGCTTTAGAATACCAAGAGATTTTTGGAAAAGATAATTTTTTCTTGGAGATACAAGATCACGGCATAAGGGAGCAGTCAGTAGTGAACCAAGGATTGTTACAAATCCATTATGAGACGGGTATTCCGCTCATTGCCACAAACGATGCACATTATTTGACTAAAGAAGATGCTGAACCCCATGATGTTTTATTATGTATTCAAACGGCCAGCACAGTAGCGGAAGAGCAACGCATGAAATTTCCTAGTCAGGAATTTTATGTCAAATCTGCTCAGGAGATGGAAGTGCTATTTCATGCCTATCCTGATGCTCTGTCTAATACACAAAAAATTGCGGATCGTTGTCAGGTTCATTTAGATTTTGATACATTGCACCTACCTGCATTTCCCATACCGGAAGGCTATACAGAAACCTCTTATCTAGCAACGTTAATCGAACAGGGTTTGGCTAAAAGGTATGGTACGATTGATGCCTCCATCAAAGAACGTTATGAGTTTGAGTTTCAAACCATTGTTTCTATGGGATACACAAATTACTTTCTGATCGTTTGGGATTTTATTAGATTTGCCAAATCAAAAAATATTGAAGTAGGACCAGGAAGAGGATCTGCAGCAGGTAGTATTGTCAGCTATGCCTTAGAAATTACGGACATTGATCCCCTGCAGTATGGCCTTTTGTTTGAGCGATTTTTAAACCCTGAACGCGTAAGCATGCCTGATATTGACATTGATTTTTGCTATGAGAGACGAGAAGAAGTCATTCAGTACGTGATTGATAAATATGGCGCCGACCATGTGGCTCAAATTGTGACGTTCGGAACAATGGCAGCACGTGCTGCCATCCGGGATGTCGGTCGTGCTTTAGATATTCCGTATAACCGCGTTGATCAGGTGGCCAAAATGGTACCTAATGAGTTGGGAATGACCTTGAGCAAAGCACTGGATATCAATCCTGATATTAAGAAGCAGATGGATATGGATCACCAGGTACAAAAAATGGTGGAGACCGCCTTGAAAGTGGAAGGCTTGCCTCGTCATACCTCCACTCATGCTGCAGGTGTGCTCATCGCGAAGGAGCCGGTGACAGAGTATGTGCCACTAACTCGCAACGGTGATGTGATCACTACGCAATATAATATGACTGAACTGGAAGAACTGGGACTTTTAAAAATGGATTTTTTAGGCCTGAGAACGCTTACAGTAATTCGTGATGCCGTTGATTTAATTAAAAAGAATCATGGTGTAGTGGTTGACTTCTCGCGTATGACTATGGATGATCCTCAGGTGTTAAAATTATTTGAGCAAGCGAATACACTAGGTATATTCCAGTTTGAAAGTGCAGGCATGAGAGCATTTTTAAAAGAACTGAGACCAGATGCTTTTGAGGATTTGGTAGCTGCCAATTCTTTATTTCGCCCTGGCCCTATGAATCAGATCCCGACATTTATTGCAAATAAACACGATCCATCGCATATCTCTTACATTCATGAATCCTTGGAATCAATCTTAAATGTGACATATGGATGTATTGTCTACCAAGAACAGGTGATGCAAATTGTAAGGCAAATTGGTGGGTATTCACTGGGACGTGCTGATTTAGTGCGTCGTGCCATGAGCAAGAAAAAGATGGATGTCATGGAAGAAGAAAGACATTACTTTGTCTATGGTCAATTGGATGAAGAGGGGCAAATTCTAGTTAACGGTGCAGTGCGTAATGGCGTAGATGAGAAAGCAGCAAATCGTATTTACGATTTAATGATTGACTTTGCCAATTATGCCTTTAACAAAAGCCATTCAGTGGCATATGCAGTGGTAGCGTATCGGACAGCTTATCTAAAGTGTTACTATCCGGCTGAATTTATGGCAGCATTGATATCTTCTGTAATGGGTGATGAAGCAAAAATTGCACTTTATATGCAGGAATGTAGCCGACTCAAAGTGGAAGTATTGCCACCTGACATCAACAAAAGCTTCGCTAAATTTACCGTTGAACAGGGAAAAATTCGTTTTGGTTTGACAGCCATCAAATCTGTCGGTGCACCTTTGATCCAGGCCATCATTCAAACAAGACAAGATGGCGGTGAATTTACGAGCTTTCAAGACTTTGTTGAACGCATGTATTCCAAAGACCGCCATATCTTGAATAAACGTGCTGTAGATCGTTTGATTAAAGCAGGGACATTTACGAACTTAGGTCATACTCGAGCACAACTTCTAAAGCATTATGAAGATTTAATTGATAGTGTGATGAATCGAGAGAAAAATAACTTGGCCGGGCAGTTTAACATGTTCGCTTCTATGGAACAGGACACCACTTATGTACTGCCGGAGGTAGTTGAAATGCCTAAAAGGCAGATTTTGGCGCTAGAAAAAGAAGTGAGTGGGATGTATTTAAGTGGGCACCCACTAGATGAGTATGCAGATATGCTGGCAAGAGTAAGCCCGATGAATAGCATTGAAATAAGATCTATCTGTGAGGAGGGAGGAAATGAACAGCTGTATAACCATTGTTACATTTCCTTTGCTGGCATGATATCGCATGTGCGAAAAATGTTGACGAAAAAAAACGACATGATGGCATTTGCCATAGTAGAGGACCTATCAGGCACATTGGAGTGTGTCATCTTTCCCAAGGTTTATCAAGTTTTTTTACCATTGATTCAAGAAGGTACGTTGGTTCAGGTGAACGGAAGACTTACATTTTCAGAGGTAGAAGAGCCGAAAATTCTGGTGGACTCCATCACAACACTGGAAATCAATTCTAAGCTATCGAGGCAGGCGAAAGAAGGTACAGAGGAATATGCAAATAAGTGCCAGACCGTGTATTTAAATGTGGAGTCGGTACGACTGCGTGAAGTGACGGAAATGATTTCCAGTACATTGGGCAAACAGCATGGCAACATACAGGTGAAGCTTTGCTTGCAACCGGAAGCAAAAGTGTTAGTAGCTGATCCTTCCATGTGGATACAACCATCGCAGGTTGACGAAAAAGTAAGGCAATTAGAAGTTTTGCTTGGGGATAGCAACGTAAAATTATTATAGAAAGCGAGTAGAGGATGAAAACTTTAGCAGTGTTGACCAGTGGTGGCGATGCGCCTGGAATGAATGCTGGTATACGTGCAGTTGTACGGGCAGCTCTCTTTTATGGTTGTAAAATTTATGGTGTAAAAAATGGATATGCTGGTCTACTGAAGGGACAATTGGAATTAATGGAAAAATCCTCTGTTGCCGACATCATTCAACGAGGCGGTACTATTTTGGGCACGGCTCGATCCGATGATTTTCCGACGGAAGAGGGAATTAATAAAGCATTAAATGTATTAGATGTCTATGGAGTCGACGGCTTAATTTGCATTGGTGGTGATGGGACGTTTCGAGGAGCTAAATTGCTAGCTGATAGAGGTTTTCCCATTATCACGATTCCATGCACTATCGATAATGATCTTGGCTTTACCGATTATACAATCGGCTTTTGGACAGCAGTAGAAACGGTACTCGAGGCGATCGGAAAGATACGAGATACATCATCTTCGCATGGACGTGCAAGTATCATCGAAGTCATGGGGCGTGATTGTGGAGATTTAGCACTTTATTCGGCATTGGCTGGAGGAGCAGAAAGCGTATTAGTTCCTGAGCACCCGACTGATATTAACGCTGTATTGCAAAAGGCGCTGGAAGGTCGTTCTAGGGGCAAAAGACAAAATCTCATTATTATTGCAGAAGGATCGGGAGATCCTTATGAGGTTCAAAAAGCAATGCAGGAAAAAACTGGTATTGAAACAAGAGTAACAGTGCTTGGGTATGTGCAAAGAGGGGGAACGCCTGTGGCCATAGATAGAGTGATGGCTAGTTCTATGGGAAAAAAGGCTGTAGAGCTGCTGCTAGATGAGCAGTATAATTTGGCTTTAGGTGTTAGTAACAATCAAATTTTTTCTATGGATTTGACTGATGCCACCCAAGCTAAAAAAATATTTCGTGAAGAACTGTACAAAGCAGTGAATGCCCTAAGCATTTGAGAGTAAAGTAGGGAAAAATATGAGAAAAACAAAAATTGTAGCCACCATTGGCCCAGCGACAGATGATGAAGCGATGTTGAAAAAAATCATTGAGGCAGGCGTAAATGTGTGCCGCTTGAACTTTTCACATGGTAACAATGAAGAACATCAAAAGAGGATTCAAACGATCAAAAAAATACGTGAAGAGATGGGCAACTCCATTGCGATTATGCTAGACACCAAAGGTCCAGAAATAAGACTGGGGAACTTTAAGGATGATCAGCAAATTGAGCTGTGTACCAATGCTTCCTTTACCTTAACAACAGAAGATATCCTAGGTGATCAACGCCAGGTATCCATTTCTTACGCCAATTTGCCACAGGATGTATCAGTCGGGGATCGCATTTTAATCGATGATGGTCTAATTGAATTAAAAGTGCAAAAAGTGACTCCGACAACGATTGAAACGACTGTACTTAATGGTGGGAAGATTAGTGGTCATAAAGGCGTCAATGTTCCCAATGTTCAAATTAGCTTACCCGCGCTAACAGAGAAGGATTTAGCAGATATTGAATTTGGCATAGCAGAGGACATTGACTTTATTGCGGCATCGTTTATCCGAAAAGCAGAAGATGTGATTAATATAAGGCGCGTCTTAGAAGAAAAAAATGCACAACATATTGAAATTATTGCTAAGATTGAAAATCAAGAAGGTGTGGACAACTTAGATGACATCATTCGCGTATCTGACGGGATTATGGTTGCCAGGGGAGATTTGGGTGTAGAAATTGCGCCTGAAGATATTCCGGTGATTCAAAAAGAAATGATTCGAAAATGCCATTTAGCAGGCAAACCGGTGATTACAGCCACACAAATGTTGGACTCCATGATGCGCAATCCACGTCCAACACGTGCAGAAGTAACCGATGTGGCAAATTCAATTTTAGATGGAACTAGTGCGATTATGCTGTCAGGGGAAACCGCAGCAGGTAAGTATCCTATAGAAACTGTGGAGACGATGTCGCGCATTGCCTTGCGCATGGAAAATTCTTTGGATTATTTGGCCTTGTTGCAGGAAACCACATCGATGACGGAGATTACAACGACGAATGCTATCGCGAAAGCTGTGTGCGTCACCGCATATGATTTGCAAGCCTCAGCGATTGTGGCAGCCACATCGTCAGGCTATACGGCAAGAGTGATTTCAAAGTTTCGACCTAAGTCGCCGATTATTGCGGCCATCACTGATCCACGAGCAGGCAGAAAACTTTCATTGGATTGGGGCGTATACCCAACACTGAGCGTGAAAGGTGACTCTACAGATGAAATTCTAGAAAATGCTCTAAAATCGGCGCAAGAACAACACTATATCAAAGAGGGTGATTTAGTAGTCTTAACGGCAGGGGTTCCTGTAGGTATGTCTGGCTCCACCAATCTAATCAAAGTCCATACGCTGGGGAAACTGTTGGCTTTGGGTATAGGAATAGGTCATAAGACGGTCACTGGCCGTGTTGTAGTCGGTCAAACGGCAGATGAATTGCTGGTAAAATTTTCTCCATCTGACATCATTGTGACGCCAAGCACGGATCGGGATATGGTCAGCCTGATGAAAAATGCCTCAGCCATTGTCGTGGAAGAAGGTGGCCTTACTTCACATGCAGCAATTTCCGCTTTGAATCTTCATATTCCGACAATTATAGGAGCAACGGATATCTTGTCCAAAGTCAAAGATGGAGATATCATCACAGTGGATACAGGAAGCGGTCAGGTCTATCGTGGCCATGCGCGATTAATTTAGAAAGAGATGATTTTTTGGAGGAGAAGGGCTTAAAAATTCGAGAGATACTATCCGAATCAGTGATGATAGGGATCACTAGTGGACTGATTGTTGTGATATATCGAGCAATGATGATTATTGCGGAAGATTTACGAGGGCAGATTTTCGAATGGAATGCTGGCAAGTGGCCTTGGCCCATCATATTATTTGCTTTCATTTGCGGTTTAGGTATGGCATGGGTCAATCAACGCTTCCCAGATGGTAAAAGCAGTGGTGTCCCCATGGTATTAGCAGAAATTCAAGGAAGATATGATATGAATGCCAGAGACGTAACTTTTGGCAAGTATATTGGAGGCCTTTTGATTGGATTGACCGGATGTAGCTTAGGGATTGAAGGACCGTCGATTCAACTTGGCGGTGCATTGGGAAAGCTGACGGGACATAGGGTGCATCCTTCTTCCGAGACACCGTGGCGCGTGTCTGTTGGTGCGGCCACGGGTATGGCTGCAGCTTTTGGAGCACCATTGACAGGATTAATTTTTGCCTTAGAAGAGCTGGATCGCCCTCGCAATTTAATGATGATCTTACCTTATGCGATTGCTTCAACTCTCGGTGCTGCTATGTCATGGATCTTTTATGGCACAAAATATATGTTTCCTTTTACACTGGGAGATAAAATACCTACGAAGGGTATCGGCTATTTTGTGATTCTTGCTGTTGTAGCTGGCTTAATCGGAGCTTTTTTTACATTATGCACCCTGATGGCAGGGAAGTTATATCGTACACTTTGTGTACCACCTACAGTACAACTAGTTTTCGTCACGGTCATCACAATGCTAGTGGGCTTAATTTCGTATGAATCACTGGGTGGAGGTCATCATTTGCTCATGGAGGCGCCTAACTTTCCACAATCGATTACATTGGTAATGTCTCTTTTGATGGGAAAAATTTTACTGACAACCTTTACGAGTGGTGCAAAGGCCCCTGGGGGCGTGTTTGTTCCAGTGTTGGCGGTTGGGGGCTTAATCGGTGCTTTGCTGGCACAAATTTTGGTTGCTCAACACCTGATCACCGCAGATCTTACCGTATATTTTGTAATCTTAGGAATGGCTGCCGCCATTTCTGGAGTGATGCGATCGCCCTTTTTAGCGATAGTGATGGTAGCAGAAATTACAGGGGCTTATCGATTGATTTTGTTACTAGTGATGGTAAGCTTCATTGCCTATTATGTAGCTAATGCGACGAAAACGATGTCCTTGTATGAAACGCTGTTATCGAGATCAACCGTTTTAAAACCCCAGAAAAAAGAGAGTTAAATCACTTTTAGATGCCTTGACATGTTCAGGAATTATAGTTAAAATGATACAGATATAAACAAAGGGTGCTAGCTTGGTAAGCACCGATATGTCGAACGGGAAAAGCCTCTTTGTGATACAAAGAGGCTTTTTTTTAAGGAGGTTTTATGCGCCATCTATTAGCCTTGAAAAATCTTCAGGAAGAAGAGATCATGTCATTGCTGCAACGGGCCATGGAGTTTAAACAAGGAGCGACAGCTAATCTGAGAGGTCATTGTGTTGCCAATCTGTTTTTCGAGCCAAGCACGCGAACACACTATTCTTTTTTGCGCGCGGAGCAAAAATTAGGGTTGGAGACGTTGGATTTTAATCCAGCTGGTTCGAGTCTCGCCAAAGGCGAATCTTTAGAAGATACTGTGCGTCTATTTACATCATTAGGAACTGACGCTCTCGTCATTCGTGAGAGAGAAGACCGCTACTATGAGAGGCTTTTACCCATAGTACAAGTACCAATATTGAATGCAGGGGACGGTAAGGGTGATCATCCGACACAAAGTTTACTGGATTTGATGACAATTTTAGAAGCTTTTGGAACCTTTAACGGATTACAGGTACTGATTTATGGTGACTTGTCGCATTCGCGTGTAGCTAATACTAATGTGGAGATATTCCAACGATTAGGGATGATTGTTGAGACTGTCAGTCCTCCTGGCTTTGAGTATGACGCATTCACCAGGCATGATTTAAAAGAAGCAATCCCCAAAGCCGATGTCATTATGGGGTTGCGTATTCAGCATGAGCGTCATAGTCAGCATTTTTCCATGACCCAACAAGAGTATTTAGAATCTTATGGACTCGATGAGAGAAAAATGGCCTTGGCAAAGAAAGAAGCCATCATCATGCATCCAGCTCCGGTTAACAGAGGGTGGGAAATGGCAGACGCGGTGGTTGATGGAGAGAAAAGTCGAATTTTTCAGCAAATGGAAAATGGAGTATATGTGCGAATGGCAGTGTTGGAAAGGGCGTTGAAAGGATGACTACGTTAATTCAAAGTGCATTGGTTTGTTTGCCGGGAGATCAATTTCAGGCAGTGGATGTATTAATTGAAGATGGCATCATAAAGGAAATTTCTAGTTCCATTTCACCGATTGAAGATAGCTGGGAAGTCATTGATGCTAAACAAAAAGTGTTGACCCCTGCTTTTATTGACCCTCATGTTCATTTGAGGGAGCCGGGATATACTTATAAAGAAGATTTTATAACAGGGACGCGTGCCGCTTTAAAAGGTGGTTTCAGTGCCGTATGTGCTATGCCTAACACAAAACCGGCGCCTGATACTACCGTTACTTTGAGATCGATGATGCAATCGGCCAAAGACAAAGGACATGTACCTTGTTATTTTTTTAGTCCATTATCGATGCAGCTGGAGGGCGAGGAGCTAGTCGACTTCAAATCACTCCATGACAGTGGTGTGCTAGGTTTTAGTGATGATGGCAAAGGCCTGCAAAACGCCGGATTAATGAAGGAAGCCATGAAATGCGTCAAGGCATTTGATGGGATAATCACGGCGCACTGTGAAGAAGAAAGTTTGTTAGATGGCGGCTATATTCATCAAGGAGAATATGCGAGAGAACATGACCACCGAGGGATTTGCTCTTCCAGTGAATCGGTACAAGTAGCTAGAGATGTGCTTTTAGCTCTAGAAACAGGCGTGCGCTATCACGTATGTCATATCAGTACACGAGAAAGTCTAGATATGGTTTTATATGGGAAAATGCGCCAAGGCCAGATCACTTGTGAAGTGACCCCTCACCATTTGCTACTTTGTGATGAAGATTTACAAGAAGATGGAAACTATAAAATGAACCCTCCACTGCGGTCTAAAAGCGACATGCTGTATCTTCGCCAAGCATTAAAAGAGGGTAAGATCGATTGTATTGCCACCGATCATGCTCCCCACGCTCAGAATGAAAAAGATAAAGGCTTGGAGAAGTCATTCTTTGGTATCATCGGCCTCGAAACAGCGTTTCCACTTCTTTATACTAAATTAATACTCACAGGAGAGTTGGGCCTATATGAATTGTTGCAGCTGATGAGTGTGAAACCAGCTGAGATTTTCCAAATTCCCCATGGAGAACTTCGTCTAGGAGGAAGAGCTGACTTGGCATTACTTGATTTACATCGTTCGTTTGTGGTCAATCGAGAGTTTTTGGAAAGCAAATCTTCCAACACGCCCTTTTTAGGCTGGAAATTAAAAGGGTTTGTAGACTCAGTTTGGATTCAAGGACAGTGTAAACTGAAGGGGGGTTCTATCATTGTCTGATTTAAATGGTAAATTAGTGTTAGAAGATGGAAAAGAATTCTACGGGCAATTAGTTGGGCCATATATCGAAAAAGTGGGAAAGATTGCGCACTACGGGGCGACAAGCGGGTATCAGGAAATTTTAACGGATCCAGCAGCATATGGACAGACAGTGGTCATGCAGTATCCATTCGTGGGAAATTACGGTATCAACCGCGGTGATTATGAAGCCATACAACCACATGTGTCCCATTTGGTTACGAAAGAGATCACACAGTGTCCTCATCATTATAAGATGAGAAAATCCCTTCTGTCTTATATGCAAAGAATGAACATTCCAGGCCTAACAAGGGTGGATGTTCGATCATTACTCCAATACACCAAAGAACATGGTACACAAAAAGCCATTATCGTACGAGCTGATGTTCCTACAGCGAATGCTTTAAAATCCATTGAAAATGCCACCTTTAAACCCTCAGATATGAAATTTATCTCTACTCCAATTATGTATGAGATTCCAGGAAATGGACCTCGGCTAGCTGTATTGGACTTGGGATTAAAACAATCTTTACTGAAAAAACTCAATCAGTCAGGCTATCAAGTGACGATTCTGCCATGGGACACTGATTGGGAAGAAATCGAAGATTTAGATGTCGATGCTGTGTTAATTTCTTCAGGACCATTCCAATCAGAAGTGGTAGAAACCGTCGTTAAATCAATCAAACCTCATGTTACGGAAAAGCCACTTTTTGGTGTGGGCTTGGGATGCCTTGTTTTATGTGAAGCAACGGGACTTGGCATGAACCCGATTGATCCGTTCTTATGCGGTACTCAGATGGTTCGCAGAGTAGAAGATCGAAAGCTCTTTCAAGCAACTATGAATCTAGAAGCGCTACCAGAGCTCAACGGAAATCAGGATTATACAGTCACACACGAATTGGTGAATTTACCGGGAATCGTTGGCCTTAAACATCGCCGACTCCCCATTGCCATGATCGCCTTTTATCCGGAGGGTTCACCTGGGCCAGAATGCGGACAAGAGTTTTTTGAAACGATGGCCTTATTGCTTCGAAAGGATGAAGAAAATGCCAAAGAGAACTGATTTACAAAAAATTGTCGTCATCGGCTCGGGGCCTATTGTCATCGGTCAAGCTGCCGAGTTTGACTACTCGGGAACACAAGCCTGTCAAGCCTTGAAAGAAGAAGGTATTCAAGTGGTGCTGGTCAATCCCAACCCAGCAACGATTATGACAGATCGTCACATTGCGGATAAAGTTTATATGGAGCCATTGACGCTCGATTTTCTCAAGAGAGTTTTGCGTAAGGAACGACCGCAAGCGCTGTTAGCCTCACTAGGGGGGCAAACGGGGTTAAACTTAGCGGTGGAACTCTATCATGATGGGGTTTTAGATGAACTGCGTATTGAGCTATTGGGAACGGACCTGCAAGCCATTGAGAGAGCAGAAGACCGTGATAAGTTCAAACACTTTATGGAACAAATTGGGGAACCCGTGCCACCATCAATCATTGTTAATCACGTGGAAGACGCGATAGAATTTGCAAACGAAATTGGTTATCCCTTAATTGTGAGACCGGCATTCACACTCGGAGGCACCGGAGGTGGCATTTGCGAAAACGAGCAACACTTACGATCGACGGTAGAAAACGGCTTGAACCTGAGTCCTGTTAGCCAATGTTTGGTGGAGATGTCCATTGCTGGGTGGAAAGAAATTGAGTTTGAGGTGATGCGCGATGCCAATGATACTGCCATTGCGATTTGCTCAATGGAAAACATTGACCCGGTAGGGATACATACAGGGGATTCGATTGTCGCAGCGCCCGTTCAAACGTTAACGGATAAAGAAGTACAAATGTTGCGCAAAGCGTCTCTAAAAATCATTAAAGAATTGGGCATTCAAGGTGGATGTAACGTGCAATTGGCTTTGCATCCATCCAGTAACCGCTACTACATCATTGAAGTCAATCCACGAGTTTCCAGATCTTCAGCTTTGGCGAGTAAAGCCACAGGATTTCCCATTGCCCGAGTCACCGCCAAAATCGCTATTGGGTATCACCTAGATGAAATCGAGAACCCTTTAACGAAACATACTTCTTGTGCACAAGAGCCGAGTATTGATTATGTGGCCATAAAAATGCCGCGATTTGCTTTTGATAAATTCCGCTCAGCTAACCGCCAACTTGGAACCCAAATGAAAGCAACTGGGGAAGTTATGGCCTTAGGTCATACCATTGAAGAAGGACTATTAAAAGCTATCCGTTCTTTGGAAGTCAAGGCTGATTATATTGCTTTAGAGCACCATGAAGGGCTTAGCGACGAGGAGCTTTGGCAGAAAGTAAACCACAAAGAAGACGAACGTCTGTTTGCCATGTTTATGTTGCTACGTCGAGGCGTTTCATTACAAGAGCTGCACGAGGCTACGGGAATTGATTTCTTCTTTCTATATAAACTCAACCATCTATTGGAAATCGAAGAAAAGTTAAAACACGACCTTAATGAAGAGACCTTACGCTACGCCAAATGCCATGGTTTTTCTGATACCACCATTGCCAAACTTGTAGGAAAGACAGCTAAAGAAATTTATATGATGAGGCAATCTGCTGGTATCATACCGGTTTACAAAAAGGTCGATACTTGCAGTGGTTTGTTTGAGGATCGATCATCTTACTATTATTCCACCTATGCAGATGAAAATGAGAGCACCCCATCGGATCAGAAAAAAATTGTGATTCTCGGTTCGGGTCCGATTCGCATTGGACAAGGTGTCGAATTTGACTATGCGACAGTACATTCCGTTTGGACTATCCATCAAATGGGCTATGAAGCGATTATCATTAATAATAACCCTGAGACGGTCTCTACAGACTATTCCATTTCCGACAAACTCTATTTTGAGCCTTTAACTCTGGAGGATGTACTACATGTCATTGATTTAGAGCAACCGGAAGGGGTCATTGTCCAATTTGGCGGACAAACGGCTATTAACTTGGCCAGTGGGCTGGTGGAACACGGTGTGCGCATTTTAGGCACTTCATTGGAAAGCATTGACTTAGCGGAGGACCGTGATGAATTTGAACAGACTTTATCACGAATCCATATCCCGATGCCAAAGGGCGAGGTCACCGATGATGTTAACCGCGCTTTAGAAATTGGCAATGAGGTAGGCTATCCAGTGTTGGCTCGTCCATCCTATGTCTTAGGTGGTCGAAACATGGAAATCCTTTACCATGAGCAGGAGCTAAAGGATTATATGATGCGCACCTTACAAGAATCAAAAGAAGGCGTGTTAATCGATAAATATCTTATCGGCACTGAAGTTGAAGTGGATGCCGTCTGTGATGGGAAACAAGTATTTATTCCCGGAACCATGCAGCACATTGAAAAAGCCGGTGTGCATTCCGGTGACTCCATCGCCGTTTATCCACCCATTAATCTGCCACAGGATGTGCAAGACAAGTTAGTGGACTATACGACCAAAATCGGAATTGAACTCAATATCATTGGGCTTTATAACATTCAATTTGTTGTAGATCGCCAAAAGAAAATCTATGTTTTAGAAGTGAATCCGCGTAGTTCGCGAACCGTACCCTTCTTATCCAAAGTAACCGGATATAATATGGCCCAAATTGCCACGAGGGTAATATTGGGAGAAACCTTGGAAGAACAAGGTGTTCCTAATGGCCTTTTACCAGCTTTAGATAAGTTTGCAGTGAAAATGCCTGTGTTTTCCTTTACCAAATTAAAAAAAGTGGACATCGCCTTAGGACCCGAAATGAAGTCCACAGGAGAGGCCATCGGTATCGATAAAAACCTGGAAAAAGCGTTGTATAAATCATTTTTGGCAGCAGGATTTGCGATGCCGGATTATGGCACAGTACTGTTTACCATTGGGAACCGTGAAAAAGAAGAATCTCTCGCCTTAGCAAAAGGTTTTGCGGATATCGGCTACAAAATCATCGCCACAGAAGGTACCTATGAATTTTTTAAAGAGCATGGTATACAATCAGAGCTCGTTGCGAAAATTGGAAGCCATCAAAAAACGGTGCTTGACGTGATTCGCCATCGAGAAGTACAGTTTGTTATTAACACGTTTACCGAAGTAGGAAAAACTAGAATTACAGACGGATTTTTAATTAGAAGAGAATCCGTGGAAAATAATATTCCATGTTTGACTTCTCTAGATACTGCTAGAGCTGTTCTAAGCGTTCTACAATCAAGAAACTTTTATATTGAGGGATAGTCTATGATTAAAAAGGTAATCGTTGAAAATCAGGAGTGCTTAAACGCAATGGGTGATATTTATCGCATGGATTTGAGACTCGAAACACCTTTGAGCGTTCGTCCGGTACCTGGCCAATTTTTGCAATTAAGCACGCCAGATCAGCATTTCCTCAAGCGACCATTTTCTTTGGCAAAGTACCATGATCCAGAACATATTAGTGTGATTTATCGTGTCGTTGGCGGGGGAACCAAGGCTTATCAGCACATGGAAGTGCCTGAGACTCTTACTGCCATGATGCCACTGGGTAATGGTTTTGCGTCTTTACCCCAAGGACGAGCGATTGCCTTGGTCGGAGGAGGTGTTGGCATTCCTCCAATGTGGGAGCTAGCTGCGGCCTTAAAAGAGAGAGATAATGAGGTGCATTTTTTCCTAGGTTATCGTAATGAAAAGGATTTGTTTTTGTTAGAAGAGCTGAGTCAATACGGCAAAATCCATGTGGCTACAGACGACGGATCTTATGGGTACCATGGATTGGTCACGGAGCTATTGCGACAACAAAATGATGCTTATTGTTTTCATAGATTGTATGCGTGTGGTCCGCGAGCGATGCTAATGGCGCTGGGAGATGCTCAGCTGAGACATGTCTATGAACAGGCCATGGTCTCTCTTGAAGAGCGTATGGCTTGCGGGTTTGGGGCTTGTATGGGTTGCACAGTGGATACTCGGTCAGGAAGAAAACGGGTGTGTAAAGATGGACCTGTTTTTCCCCTGGAGGAGGTAATCTATGGTTAATTTACAGGTATCTTTAGCGGGCTTGCCTTTAAAAAACCCGATTATGCCTGCTTCCGGTTGTTTTGGATATGGACGGGAGTTTGAGGCATTCTACTCATTGGATATCCTTGGGGCTATCGTAGTTAAAAGTATCACACCAGAACCAAAGCAGGGAAATCCAAGCCCACGCATTGCCGAAACACCCTCTGGTATGCTCAATGCCATAGGACTCCAAAATCCGGGTGTAGAGTATTGTGATGACGCTCTAATACATTTGAAACAGTATCAAACTCCCGTGATTTGCAACGTAGCGGCAGATACGCAAGACGGTTATAAAAGGGTCGTGGAGATACTGGGACAAAGAGATGATGTTAGTGCCTTAGAGGTCAATATTTCCTGCCCCAATGTGAAGCAGGGAGGTATGGCGTTTGGCACAGATGCATCCACGGTGTATGAGCTGACCAAGGATTTAGTGCATTTAACAGATAAGCCGCTATTGATGAAACTGAGCCCTAACGTAACAGACATCGTTTCCATTGCCAAAGCAGCAGAGGAAGGTGGGGCTGATGGCATAAGCATGATCAACACCTTGCTAGGTATGAGGCTAGACTTAAATACTGGCCGTCCGATTATTGCTAACGGTACAGGCGGTTTATCGGGACCAGCGATCAAGCCAGTGGCTGTGCGTATGATTTATCAAGTGTATCAAGCAGTGAACATCCCTATTATTGGTATGGGAGGTATCTCATGCGTGGATGATGTCATCGAATTTGCTTACGCAGGAGCCAGCGCTGTTGCTGTCGGTGCATATAATTTTGTCAATCCTTACATACTGAAAGAGTTAGTGGAGGACTTGCCTCGAAGATTAAATGAGCTGGGTTTTTCCAGCTGGCAAGATGCTGTGGGCTTTGCCCATCGCCCTTAAGCCATAAAGGAGTAGCTATGAAAGATGTGATTGTTGCCATGGATAAAAGCTCCATGGAAGAAATTGAGATACTATTACAAGAACTGCCAAGCCCATCTTATATCAAAATTGGGATGGAGGCATATTATCAATTTGGTGAGTCGGTACTAAGCATGGTTGCCAAGTATGGCCATCATATTTTTTTAGATTTAAAACTACATGATATTCCCAATACGGTGTATCATGGCATTAAATCATTATTACGCTATCCTGTGCAGATGATTAACGTTCATGCTTCAGGAGGGTTAGCCATGATGGAAGCAGCCAAAAAGGCTTGTGATGAGTGTGCAAACCCACCGCTTCTGATTGCAGTGACTATGTTGACCTCTACATCCCAAGAAACGATGAATGAGGAATTGCATATTCCGGGAAAGGTTGCCGATACTGTGGTGCACTATGCCATGATGGCTAAAAAAGCGGGGCTTGATGGAGTCGTTTGCTCTGCAAGAGAAGTGCCGGCGATTAAGTCAGCGATCGGATCTGACTTTCTCACGGTGACACCAGGGATTAGACCTCTCAATGCCGATAAACATGATCAAAAAAGAGTGGTGACTCCAAAAGAAGCTCGTGAATATGGATCTGATTATATTGTAGTTGGCCGAGCCATTACGCAAGCAGCGTCGCCGTTAGCGGCTTATACGCAAATAAAAGAGGAGTTTTTAGAGGAGGGGAATGTTTGATGCAAGAGATTGCCAAGATTTTACTAGATTTGAAGGCTGTATTACTGCGTCCAGAAGATCCGTTTACCTGGGCTTCAGGGATTCTGTCTCCCATCTATTGTGATAACCGGTTGGTACTATCGTATCCAGAAGAGAGGAAAATTCTGGAACATGCTTTTATCCAATTGGTGCAAAGAGATTTCTCCGATGTCGAAATGCTCATGGGTACAGCGACAGCCGGTATTCCGCACGCGGCAATCATCGCGGATCACATGGATCTACCGATGGGATATGTCAGAGGCTCGTCTAAGGCTCACGGCAGACAGAATCAAATCGAGGGGGCTGTGCGAGAAGACATGAAAGTCGTCGTCATAGAAGATTTAATCTCGACTGGAGGATCTTCGATTGCGGCTGTGAAAACGCTACAAGAGGCAGGTTGTCATGTACTGGGTGTGGCGGCAATCTTTTCCTATCTCTTACCGGAAAGTGAAGAAAACTTTCGTCAGCTGGGCGTTCCTTTGCACACACTGACAAACTATGACGAACTGATCACCGTTGCTCAAAGATTAAATTATATCCAAGAAGAAGATCGAATTCGTCTTACGAGATGGAAAGAGAACCCGCATGGAGAAAGTTGGATTAACGGCTAAATTACAACGTTTTCTCTAACTGTAAAGTCAACCCTGACCATGGTCAGGGTTGACTTTATTTCATAAAAGTATTAAAATCAAATGAGCGGTTCATCCGCCTAAATTGATTTTAGATTTTGGAACTTGAAAACTGAATAAGGAGGTGATTGGATAAGTGAGTCTTTTACAAGCAATTATTTTCATTTGTTTAGCAGCAGTCGTTGGCATCATTGTCGGAATCCTCATTCGCAAACATATTTCAGAAGGGACGGTCAATAATGCCGAAGAACTGGCTAAAAATATAATTCGCGATGCTGAAAGGGACGGAGAAGCTAAGAAAAAGGAGTTACTCCTGGAAGCTAAAGATGAAGCCTATCGTCTTCGTCAAGAGGCACAAAAGGAAAGCACCGAAAGACGTGCTGAAGTGCAGAAAACAGAAAAGCGATTAATGCAAAGAGAAGAATCTTTAGACAAGAGGTCTCTTAATATTGAAAACAAGGAAGAACAACTTAACCAACAACAAAAATCATTATCTGAAAAACAACAACAAGCTGATGAACTCATTCACAAACGTCAAGATGAACTGGAAAAGATCGCTAATTTAACAGCTGAGGAAGCTAAAAATATGCTTCTATCTGATTTGGAAAAAGAATTAGCTGTCGAATCAGCATTAATGATCAAAGAGTCCGAGCAAAAAACCAGAGAAGAATCGGATAAAATGGCAAGAGAAATCTTGTCCACCGTCATTCAGCGTTATGCGGCAGATCATGTAGCTGAAACCACTGTCTCGGTAGTCAATCTTCCGAACGATGAGATGAAAGGTCGCATTATCGGTCGTGAGGGACGCAATATTCGTACATTAGAAGCGCTCACCGGTATTGACTTAATCATTGATGATACGCCAGAAGCCGTTGTGCTTTCTGGTTTTGATCCCATTCGTCGAGAAGTTGCTCGTATTGCACTAGAAAAACTCGTGTTAGATGGACGTATTCACCCGGCTCGTATCGAAGATATGGTCCAGAAAGCGCAAAAAGAAGTGGAAAATAGTATACGTGAAGCCGGAGAGCAAGCTACCTATGAAACGGGAGTTCATGGACTTCATCCAGAATTGATCAAACTATTAGGTCGCCTAAAATATCGTACTAGCTATGGTCAAAACGTATTGAAACATTCCATAGAAGTATCCATTTTAGCCGGTATGATGGCAGAAGAGCTCGGCGCAGATGCAAAAGTGGCCAGACGTGCTGGTTTATTGCATGATATAGGCAAAGCCTTAGATCACGAATTGGAAGGCCCCCACATCGATCTAGGCGTTGAAGTAACGAAACGCTATAAGGAAAGTGATGCTGTCATTCATGGCATTGCAGCCCATCACGGTGACATTGAAGCCGAAACGGTGGAAGCAGTATTGGTACAAGCTGCGGATTCGATTTCAGCTGCTAGACCAGGTGCTCGACGTGAAACCTTGGAGTCCTACATTAGGCGTTTAGAAACACTTGAGGCGATTGCCAACTCATTTACTGGTGTAGCCAACTGCTATGCAGTACAAGCCGGTAGAGAAGTGCGCATCATTGTTGAACCGGATAAAATTTCTGAATTGGAAATGGTACACCTTGCCAAAAATGTGGTCCAACGCATCGAAGATGAGATGGACTTTCCTGGGCAAATTAAGGTTAACATCATTCGAGAGACAAGAACAATTGATTATGCCAAATAAGTTTAGAACCTGTCATTGTATTTGACAGGTTCTATCTTTATACTCTACAATAAAAATTATACATGATTGATAAGTAAAGGAGCTTCGATATGAAATCATTATCAAACTTAGGACAATCTATACAGCCCTCACTCACCTTGCAATTAACTGCCCGTGCTAAAGCTTTAAAAGCAGAAGGGAAGAACGTCATTAGTTTTGGAGCCGGCGAACCGGACTTTAACACACCGGAACATATTTGCAATGCCGCTAAAAAAGCCATTGATGACGGCCAAACTAAGTATACGCCGGCATCTGGCATTATGCCTCTAAAGGAAGCCATTTGTGAAAAATACGAAACTGAATTTAAATTGCATTATCAACCAGAAAATGTTGTTGTGTCCAATGGTGCAAAACACAGTCTATATAATGCTCTTTTTGCTATTTGCAACCCTGGAGACGAAATCCTGTTGCCTTCACCGTATTGGGTATCTTATCCTGAAATGGTCCGTTTAGTAGGTGCCAAGCCCGTGCTTCTGAAAACAGATGAAAAGACGGAATTTAAAGTGACACAAGAGATGTTAGATCGAGTAGATCCTTCCCGTATAAAAGGCATCATTCTAAATAACCCATCCAATCCAACAGGAGCCTTATATACGAAAGAAGAACTACGGATCATCGCCAAATGGTGTGTTAAACATGATATTTTTATCATTGCAGATGAAATTTATGAAAAACTCGTTTACGATGGTGAGACCTTTGTTCCCGTAGCCTCCTTAGGTGAAGAAGTTGATGCTTTGACCATTACGATTAACGGCATGAGTAAAGCTTATGCTATGACAGGATGGCGTATTGGCTATTTAATTGCAAAAAGCACAGCGATTATCAAGATCATCAATAGCTTCCAATCACATGTGGCGTCCAACCCAAACAGTATTGCACAGTACGCCAGTGTGACAGCTTTGCAAGAATCTGAATCCTTTATCGAACATATGCGTACGACATTTGAAAAGAGAAGAAATTTGATGTTACAGTGTATTCAGGAAATTCCCTATGTCTCTGCCATCGTTCCTAAAGGTGCTTTCTATGTTATGATAAATGTAGAACAGCTGATTGGTAAAACCATCAAAGGAAAAGAAATGAAGACAACCTTAGACATAGCTGATTTGTTTCTTGATGAATTAAATGTTTCCATGGTTCCTGGTATTGGATTTGGTATTGATACACATATGAGATTATCTTACTCTGTTTCAGAAGAAGACATCAAAGAAGGCCTTGGAAGAGTGAAAAAATTTCTTGAGGAGATGGCATAAATGCAAGAGCTTCCGGCTATACTCCAAGATTATCTTCAGTATCTCGAGTCTATACGGAATCTATCGGACAACACAGTGCAAGTCTATTTTTACGAACTACGCCTTTTCCATCGCTTTCTAAAATATCGATTTGATATGATGGAAGAAGGGGAAAGCATAGAAGATCCAGATACCATAAACATTAAGCACATTGATGAAATGGTCCTAAATCGTGTCACTTTGCGAGATTTACATGCTTATATTAACTACGCTGATTCACGAAGGGACAATGAAACGGCGGCCAAAGCTAGAAAGGTATCTAGCGTTCGAACCTATTTCCATTATTTACACCATGTGGTTAATGCCATTGATCAGAATCCAGCAGAAGGGCTTGAACTGCCAAAAAGAAGTGAATCCTTGCCTGTCTACCTGAGTTTAGAAGAGAGTAAAAAGCTTTTAGAGGCTGTAAACTTGCAGGAAGATATACCTACACGCATCAGAGATCGAGCGATTGTTTTATCATTTTTGAATACAGGTATGCGGGTGGCAGAATTATGTGCGATGAATCTCACTGATTACCATCGTGATAACCAGAGCGTTCGAGTCACCGGCAAAGGCAACAAGGTAAGAGAGCTTTATTTACACCCATCTACGGCACAGGCAATTGAAGAGTACTTAGCTGTTAGGCCTGAACTTGCAGACGAAGAAGCATTATTTATCAGTAGAAAGCAAAATCGTTATAGCACAAGAGGCATCCAGTATATGATTAAGCGCTATGTCGAAAAAGCGGGGTTAGATCCTAATGTTGTCACTGTACACAAACTTCGTCACACTGCTGCGACGTTTATGTACATCTATGGTGATACTGATTTACGCAGCATTCAAGAAATACTTGGTCATGCCAACATTACGACTACGCAAATTTATACGCACGTTTCAGAGGAGAAGAAGAGAGCCTTGTTGGAAAGTTTTCCCTTAGGAGACGATCAACCTCATTCTTGAGACACCGAATCAATGTCGCAAAATAACTGTTTTGTGACATCATAAGAGTGGCTCAATCGATTCTTTAGCATCCGCTGGATAAAAACATAACCACCTGATGATTTTAATCATAATTTAAAATCATCAGGTGGTTTATTTGCGTGTATGACTAGAAATGATTTGAAAATACTCGCTTGCAAATTTGCTGGTTATGCATACATCAGAGTTCGTTTATCATGAACGATTTTATCATCCTGTTACACGAATCCTGTAACACGCTATTGCTACTACCAAAGTACCTCTAAAATAGGCTGGTTATTTTTGGTTTAGAGGCACGATTGACCTCACGGTATATAATATGGATAGATCAACAACAAACTATGAATACTTAAGGCAATGCAATGCGGCCTTCGTTTAACATACGCTGTAAAATTTGCATGACCATCATACGGCCATGGTCATAGGATAAACCACCTTGGAAAAAGACTTGGTAAGGTGGTCGCATAGGTCCATCAGCACTGAGCTCGATGGATGAGCCCTCCACAAATCCACCCGATGCCATGATCACTTGATCTTCATAGCCTGGCATTTCCCAAGCTTCCGGTGTCACATAGGCATCGACGACTGAAGCATGTTGCACTTCTTGACAAAATATTTTAACCAATTCCGGATCTTGGAAAGTGATAGCTGATACAATGTCAGAACGTGGATCATGGATCGCGGGAACTACATCATATCCTAATGTCGTAAAACATTCCGCGACGAGTAGCGCTGTTTTCGTGGCTTGGTACACAATATTAGGCGCAAAATAAAGCCCTTGAAGAATCGTCCTTGTCATTCCAAAGGTCAATCCGCAATCTTTATCCAACCCAGGAGCTGTGAGTCTGGCAGCTACCGCATGAACTAGTTCCCTTTTCCCTATCACATACCCTCCGGAAAGAGCAATCCCTGCACCTGGATTTTTAATTAGGGATCCGGCAATGATGTCGGCCCCTACTTCCAGCGGTTCTCTCTCTTCCGTGAATTCTCCATAGCAGTTATCAACAAAAATAGGAACATCAGAAATAGTTCTAATTTTTTGGATGATAGACTCCATCTCACCTATCGTAGTGGCACGTCGATGACTGTAGCCCATGGAGCGCTGGATAGCAATGAGTCCCACGTCAGATGTAATGGCATTGAGAATGGCTTCTTCATCCATTTCATGCTGGTTTTTTAAGGGGACGTAATCAAAGTCAATTCCCATGGAAGCTAAAGTGTTTGGTTTATCGCCTTTGACACCGATGACTTTTAGTAGCGTATCATAAGGGATACCATTAATGTATAAAAGCTTTTGTCCGGGTTTGAGGAGGCCTGAAAGGGTCAGATAGATAGCGTGAGTACCTGAGACAATCAGTGGACGCACCAAGGCGTCTTCTCCATGAAAGACTTTGGCATAGATGGCCTCGGTCTTGTCGCGTCCGCGGTCGCCATATCCATAACCAGTGTTCCAGCCAAAATCTGCTGATGACAGCCGTTCCTCTTGCATGGCTCGATTGACTTTTAACTGGTTGATGGTTCTAATGGCAGCTCGGGCTTCATCATATGTTACAAGATTTTTTTCTCTTTCTTCTACAAAACGTACCACATCTTCACAGATGTGATAACACGCATAAGCCTGATTCAATTTCTGTTTCAATTAGGTTCTCCTTTAAAATCCTCTATGATAGAGAAGACAACATCCTCGATATCCGTATCCTCTGTGAGAACAATCGGTTTAAAATCTCCTTGATGCTTAAACCAGGTGACCTGTCTTTTAGCGTATTGTCGGCTGTGTATTTTAATACGTTCGACAGCTTCATCTAAAGTACACTGACCATCAAAATACCGAAACAGCTCTTTGTAACCAATCGCTCGTTGACTCGGAAGCTGACGAGGCAGATTTCGATCGTATAGTGCCTTTGCCTCCGTTAAAAGTCCGTCTTGCATCATGTCATCTACACGTGCATTAATGCGTTCATACATTTGTGCACGATCACGAGATAGAGCGTAAGCATAAAATTGATAGCCAGAGCGCAGCTTTTTATGGTTGTTTCGTTCCAAAGTACCTCCAGATTCCAGAATTTCTAAAACTCTTATGACACGTCTGGGGTTTTGTGCATCCAAAAATGATAGGTTTTCGTCTGTTTGTACAGACTCAAGGCGATCTAAAAGTGCTTGTAATCCTTTTTTTTGATAAAGCGTTTCCAGCTCATATCTCAAATTCGGATTCGGTGCAGTCATTTGAAAATCCCAGTCATAGAGAATACTGCTAAAATAAAGACCAGTGCCTCCGACCATCACAGGGACTCTACCTCTTGCTAAAATAGCATCAATACAGGCCAAGGCGTCTGTTTGATAGTTCTCGACACTATATGATGTCGATGGATCTAACATATCAATGAGGTGATGAGGAATATTTTGTGCCTCTTCCTTTGTTACCTTAGCAGAGCCAATGTCCATTTGATGATAGATTTGAACAGAGTCGGCACCAATTACCTCACCATGTAGGGCTTGACACAATTTGATAGCTAAAGCGGTTTTGCCAGTGCCAGTGGGTCCGGCAATCATTATCACTTTTTTCACTTTATCACCGCGATCTTTTATATACATAGTGTTTCATACGAATTGATTACCTAGGATAAAGGATCAAGTTTTATCCTAGCATGTAATAGTTTATGACATCTCTCGCAAAAAACTTTGATCAAAGTCTTTTTTTGTCTGTATCAGTAAAGTTGGCCTACCATGAGGACAGGTTAGAGGATCATCGGCTGTCCTCAGGCGCGTTAAAAGGTCAATGGCAGCAGGTGCATCAAATTTTTGTCCTGCTTTGACTGCTTTTACACAGGCTTTTTTCATAATACGTTCGATAAAAAACTCATCCAAGGTGATGGATCGATTGCCTTCCGCAGGTACAGTGTGGAGTACTTCTTCGATGATAGCATGAACATCACCTCGGGATAAGGGCTCGCCCCACAGTATAGGAACTGAGCGAATAGCGATGGTCATATCATCAAAAAGTGTGGCATCAAAGCCAATGTCTCCTAGTCGGGTCAATAAGGGGTCATCTGCTTTTATGGGGGTGATGCCGTAGGAAATCATCAAAGGGACCATGAGGGCCTGCCGATGCACCGATTGCTCTTTGGTTTTCTTAAGATACATTTCATAGGTGATGCGTTCATGAGCAGCGTGTTGATCCACAATGAGCAGTTTTTCTTCACCTTCAAATAGCAAATAGGTTCCAAACAATTGTCCAATATAGGTCATCTCTGAGACAGGAATCAGAGAATCATCACAGGAGTGTTGTTCAGTATGCGGTATAAGCTCGGCTTCATGACGCAGCGCATCTTGGTTGCTTGGCTGGTACTCTCGGTGACACTCTTTAAGTTGTGTAGATTTCTCTATAATTTCATGGATAATCGGTGTTTTTTCTTGTATAACATCAGGCGATGAATGGGTCATCGCTATATCCCAGATGGTCGACGGCTCACCGGTCATAGCAGGTGTTTTTTTTATTTCATAGGTATCAAAGATGGTTTTTTTGGGCGTATCTTTGCTTTCTTGACCAAAAGCAGGAACTTCCATCGAGCTACGCAACACACGACTAATGATCTGCTCCCATTGCCCCAAGTGGCGTTGCAGATCACTGATTTGTACAACAGTCTTGTTAGGATGTACATTGACGTCCACAGCTGATTGAGGCAAGTGTAAATGAAGAATAAAAAGCGGATACTTTTGCAAAGGGATGATGCTACGGTATTTTCTCTCAATGCCTTTGACCAGTTCAGGGAATTTGACCATGCGTCGGTTAATGGTGATATATTGATGCATTCGCGTAGAACGATAAAGTAAATTATTACTGATGTATCCTTGTATGCCACTTGCTTTATCTTCCACAAGCCATAAATTTTTGGCAACCTCTTGACCTAAAACCTGGTAAATACGGTCTCTTAATCTTTCATTAGGAGCTGTTTTTAATAGTACACGTCCATCTTTGATAAAAGTAAAACCAATAGAACTATGACTTAAGGCAAAGCTAGTGATTAGTTGTTGGACTATTGCTGCTTCTTGGGTATCTGATTTCAAAAAGTTCTTTCTGACAGGTAAATTGGCAAACAGATTTTCCACGATCATTGTTGTACCTTGATTGGTAGCATAGTCTTCTAACGCCTTAGGTTCACCAAAGGAAAAGCGATAACGGTAGCCATGAGGATCATTTTCTTCGCGACTGATACAGGTTACATCGGCTACTGCACCAATACTGGCCAAGGCTTCTCCTCGAAATCCCATCGTAAAAATACCATATAGATCTTCAATTTTTTCTAGTTTGGAAGTAGAGTGGCGTAAAAAAGCCAAAGGTAAGTCTTCTTTCGAAAAACCGATGCCATTATCGGTCACTCGGATATAGACTCGTCCCCCATTGCGAATTTCTACAGTAATGTTGGTCGCCATGGCATCAATGCTATTTTCTACCAGTTCCTTGATAATGGAAGCTGGGTTTTCAATGACTTCACCAGCGGCTATTTGACTGACCGTGGTATCATCGAGTATTTTAATGCGACTCATGAGGATCACCACTTTTCTTTAACATGATTTGTAGCGATTGGACAAAGAGCAAAGCTTCCATAGGTGTCATATCATCCACCACCACTTGCTCTAGTTTTTCTGCTATTTTTTGTGATGTCATCAATTTGGAGGAGAGATTCTGAGAAGTAGAGACTTGTTGCGTTGTCATAGTATGATCTTGCTTAGATGGTAGTAGCTCGGTTGCTTCCTCTGTGAGGTGGGATAATATGTCCCCTGCTCTGTCTATCACTTCTTGATGAATACCAGCCAGCTTTGCTACCTCTATACCATAACTGCGATTGGCACAGCCAGGAGCAAGCTTACGCAAGAAAGTGATATGGTCCCCTTCACCTTTCACCAGTATATTATAGTTTTTTACGCCTTCTAATCGCTCTTCCAGGCGTGTTAACTCATGGTAATGTGTGGCAAAGAGTGTCCTTGATTTCAAGTACTTCTCCATATATTCCACTACTGCCCAGGCGATGCTTAGACCATCGTAAGTGCTGGTTCCCCGTCCCACCTCATCTAAGATAACTAATGAACGAGGTGTGGCCGATTGTAAAATGGTGGCCACTTCTTTCATCTCTACCATGAAAGTGCTTTCTCCCCTGGAAAGATTATCAGAAGCACCGATTCTGGTAAAGATGCGATCTACTAAACCAATCGTAGCATCAGTGGCTGGTACAAAGCTGCCCATCTGTGCCATGATAACGATAATGGCAACTTGTCTCATGTAGGTGGACTTTCCTGCCATGTTAGGGCCTGTAATAATATGTAGAAAAGCCTTATTGTCAATTAAAGTATCATTAGGAATAAAGCTCTCTTCTCTTACTAATTGCTCGACAACGGGATGGCGTCCATCAGTAATATGGACCACAGTATCATCTGTAATGTGCGGCCTGACGTATTGATGCTCATAGGCTAAATGGGCAAGGGCTGCGATTACATCTAAATAAGCTAAAGAGGCTGCAGTTTGTTGCAAATTGGCAATGGCATCATAGCAGACTTGGATCACTTGCTCATAACACTGCTGTTCACAGATCAATGCTTTTTGTCCCGCATGTAAAATCTCATCTTCCAGTTCTTTTAGTTTTTCTGTAAAGTAACGTTCAGAGCCAACCAAGGTCTGCTTACGAATAAAATGGTCAGGCACCAGAGAAACTTGACTTTTGGTCACTTCAATATAATAGCCAAGTATTTTATTATATTTTATTTTTAAATTACGAATTCCACTTTGCTCTTTTAGAGCTCCTTCGTAGTTGGCTAAATATTCTCTTCCGCTTAAGGCAAGTTTCCTTAGCTCGTCTAATTCAGCAGAAAAGCCTTCACGGATCACTCCTCCATCTTTTAGGGTAATAGGAGGATCATCTACAATAGCCATTTGAATGTGATCGATAATATCCTGATGTAGTGAGAGCTTTTCACCGAGCAGTTGAAGTTCCTTGCTATCGGAATGGATTAATTCATGTTTAATGGGCGTCAGTGCTTCCAAGGAATTCTTTAAAGCATTGAGATCCTTAGGAGTGGAGCGACCTGTAGCAAGTCTCATAACTAAGCGATCAATGTCGTATACTTGCCCTAAGTGGCGACGTACTTCTTCCCTGGCTATCGTAGAAGTCACGAAGGCTTCTACGTGATCCAAACGATTCTCTATACGGCGACGGTCATAAAGGGGGCGCTCCATCCACTGCCTGAGCAATCGACTCCCCATAGAAGTTTTAGTTTGGTCCATGACATCATATAGGGATCCGGTTTTTTGCCCATAATACATTGTTTTAATGAGTTCTAGTGTACTAAAAGCATGATGATCCAAGGTCATATAGCCTGTTGCATCATAAAATTGTACGGGTTTTACATGATGGATGGCCGTTTTCTTGGTTTCTTCTAAATAATGTAGCAGACCAACCAGTGCCATAGAGGCATATGGTTTTACAGACCACGTGCGATGAGGGATGTCATCCCAAGTAGTTTCTAATAATGACATGACATGATCATCCATAGTTTCCGGCATATTTCGCTCATTGAATAAGAGTCCGTGATCCGGCCCCAACATCGAGAGAACGTTGCTGTATTGTTTAAATGATTGATTAAAAACTAATTCCTTAGGTTGAACACGTAAGATTTCTTGCAAAATTTGCTGGTCCATGTCAAGAGAAACTTGCCATTCTGTAGCGAAAAAGTCGCCGGTACCATAATCGGCAAAAGCCAGTCCTGCACCCAGCGGGTGGTAGTAAATGGAAATAATAAAATTATTGTTTCGATGGTCAGATTGTTCATAATGTGTATAAGTACCAGGTGTCAAAATTTCAATGACTTCTCTTTTGACCAGCCCTTTGGCTTTAGCCGGATCCTCTGTTTGCTCACAAATCGCTACTTTGTAGCCAGCAGAAAGGAGTTTAGGTAAATATTGATCGACTACGTGATAAGGCACACCACACATAGGGATGCGGTTTTCCAAACCAGCATCCCTAGCAGTTAGTGTGATATTGAGTACTTTTGATGCAGTAATCGCGTCATCAAAGAACATCTCGTAAAAATCCCCGAGACGAAAAAAGAGTAAAGCATCGGGATTTTCGTCTTTAATGGACAAGTATTGCTGCATCATGGGCGTTAACTGCGATCGGTCTATCATGATTGCACCAGCTCACCTTCTAATGCAAATGTATTCCCATCTGTGATTCTCACATCACAATAGCTGCCGATCAAGTGAGGCGTACCTTGGAAATTAACCAGTTTACCATGAACCGTTCTTCCTTGTAAACGAGCCCCTGATTTATCTAAGCGTTCAACTAATACCTCTCTTACCTCGCCAATCTCTGCACGATGTTTTTCTCTAGCAATGGGATAGAGTGTATCTAACAACCGATCAAATCGTTCTTTCTTGATTTCTTCTGGCACCTGGTCTCCGCGGCGTGCTGCTGCTGTGTGACTTCGAGGTGAATACATAAAAGTAAACGAAGAATCATACTCGACTTGGCGTACTACGTCTAACGTTTGTTGAAAATCCGCTTCTGTTTCTCCTGGAAAGCCAACAATTATGTCTGTGCTAAGAGCCAAATCGGGTACTTCTTGCTTAATTTTCGCAACAATATTAAGGTATTGTCCTTTCGTATAGTGGCGATTCATTTCCTGTAAGACTTTATTACTTCCCGATTGTAAGGGAAGATGTAAAACAGGGCACAGATGTTTTAATTTTTTCCAACCATAGATGAGCTCGTCACTAATATCTTTTGGATGGCTGGTCATGAACCGAATGCGTTTGATGCCAGGAATAGCATCGATTTCCTGTAACAAAGTATAAAAGCTCATCGGTTGTGTTAATGTCTTTCCATAAGAGTTAACATTTTGCCCTAACAACATGATTTCGCGACAGCCCTGATGAACTAAATCCTGGATTTCGGTTAAAATTTGCTCCGGCTGACGACTTACTTCACGCCCTCTTGTATGTGGCACAACACAGTAAGTGCAAAAATTATTGCATCCATAGATGATGTTTACGGCTGCTTTAAAAGGATCTTTGTACACTGATTGTAAGATGTCGTCTTGGGGTGAATAATCATGGCCTACATCAACGATTGGACCATGAGAACTCGATGCTTTTTCAATCAGGTAAGGTAGTTTCCATAAATTTTGTGTGCCAAAGATAATATCCACATGTTCATGCGAGCGAATGATTTTTTCACGAGAAGGATCCAAATTCATCATGCACCCTCCTACAATAATCATCTTTTCTGGATGTTGTTTCTTTAACGGCTTTAACGTACCTATCGTGCCATAAGCTTTATCTTCAGCGGATTGGCGAATGGCGCACGTGTTAAAAATAATCACATCGGCTGCTTCATTGGTATCCACCGGAAAATAACCTTGTTGTTCCATCATCCATGCGATTTTCTCTGAGTCATGGTCATTCATTTGACATCCAAATGTATGAATAATATAGTTTTTTTCAGTAAGTTTCTTGGTCATGCAAACTCCTATGATAAAAAAAGGATAGCTCGGCTATCCTTTTTAATATTACGATTAGTCTTCTAGTTTAATGTTGAAAATGTCCCCTATCGTTGTGTTAAATGCGTCATCTTCTTGGTAAACTTCGGTGTTTTCAAAAGTTCTTTCTTGGCGTGGTTCACGTTTTGGTCTTTCTTTCGTTTCTTTCTTCTTCGGCTCTTCGGTTAAAGCGCGAACTGAAAGACTGATTTTTCGATCATCATGGTTGATGTCTGTAACCTTCACGGTGACTTCATCGCCGATATTGTAGATGTCGGAAGGTTTCTCTACATGTTCTTTAGAAATTTGAGATACATGCAGCAAACCGTCAACGCCACTTTCTAGACGAACAAATGCGCCAAAGTCAAGTAAGTTGACAATTTTTCCTTTAACAACATCCCCTACCTTTACGGTACGTTCAAATAGGCTCCAGGGCTCTTCGGTCGTTTGTTTTAAGCCAAGAGCGATACGATTTTTTTCTTCGTCGACACTAATAACGTATACATCGACTTCTTGGCCGGGCTGTACGACTTCACGAGGATGTTTTACACGATTCCAGCTCAGTTCAGAAATATGAATCAAGCCGTCAACTCCGTTCAAATCAACAAAGGCACCAAAGTTCGTCAAACGTTGTACAACACCGTGAACGATTTCACCTTCTTTAAGGTTGGCATAAACCTCTTTGCGACGTGCTTCGATTTCTTTCATTTCAACAACCTTGCGGCTAACGATAATGCGGCGTTTTTCTTTATCAAAGTCGATGATTTTCACCGTCATTGTTTGACCTTTAAATTGCTCAAGGTCCTTAACATATTTAGCAGATACATGAGAAGCGGGCATAAAAGCATTTAAGCCTTCTACTGTACAAGTTAAGCCACCTTTAACTACATTTTGGATTTGGACTTCAATTTCTTCTTCTTTTTCGAAGATTTCTTGTACGACATCCCAGTTTTTCATGCTTTCGACGCGTTTGCTAGACAATACAACGTTGCCGTCTCCGTCATCGATTTTTAATACATAGACTTCAATCTCATCTCCTTGTTTAAAGAGATCTGCCGGCTTAACATTGGGGTCATTTGACAATTCATTTTGTGCAATAATTCCGTCTGATCGATAGTTAATGTTAACCATGACCTCGGAATCAGTGACAAAAAGAACTTCACCCTTTACAATGTCACCTCTTCGAATTCTCGTGAAAGAACTCTCGATAGCTTCCATCATCGCGTTGTTGTTAAGATTTTCCATTTGACTTATTGCCTCCTTTATAATCCGATCAGGTGTGGATGCACCTGCGGTTATCCCTATTCTTTTCGCATCTTTTAATTGTTCCATATCAATCTCTTTAATGGATTCGACATGAAAGATGCGATCGGTGTATTCGCTTGCAACCTGAGCAAGCTTGGTCGTATTAGAACTGTGTTTACCTCCTAATACGATCATGACATCCACTGTTTGTGCCAGAGCTCGGCAAGCGCTTTGCCTCTGTTCTGTAGCAAGACAGATGGTGTCTTCTATCACTACGTCATCGAATTTGGCTTCGATTTCGTCAGCAATCTCAATAAAATATTTTGGTTGATTGGTGGTCTGAGAAACCACAGTTATTGGACCGGTAATGTTTAATGCATCGATTTGGCCCAGTTTATGAATCGTGAAGACCTTTTTACCATGACTGGCAATGCCTATGACCTCCGGATGCGTTGGGTCACCGACAATCACGACAGTTCGATTTTGTTGGCTTGCATTTTCTACAATCTGATGCACCTTTTTGACTAAAGGGCATGTGGTATCAAGCAGTTCATTGCCCTGACTGCGTAAGATTTTCTCAAGCTCGTTCGAAATTCCATGGGCACGGATGATCACACGCTGGTCTTTCAGTTGTTCAATCGTTTTTTGGTCATATAAAGGTTGTAAACCTTGAGCGGAAAGTTCCCGGACCAGACTCTGATTATGAATTAAATCACCCAAAGAATAGGCAGGTGCTTCTTTCAACCACTCGGTGGTCAAATTGACAGCGCGGCTGACACCAAAACAAAATCCGGCATACTCCGCTAAAATCACTTCAGGCAATAGTTTATTCCTCCAATTGGTTAATGCGATCTAAAATCAAGTCGGCCATTTCTGCATACACGGCAGAGGTCATTCTTCCGTCTACCTTTGGTAGTGAAAAGGGATTACCCCAATAAATATCAACACTCGAGAACACGCGATATTGGCTTTTAATATATACCGGGAAAATGGTGGCATCACCCTTGTTCGCCAGTAGAGCAACGCCAGGTTTTGCTTCGACTGGTTCTCCTTCTTTTACCCGTGTGCCCTCTGGAAATATACCTACAGTAGAGCCAGATTTTAGTTCTTTTACTATCATCATCAAAGAACGCATATCCGTGTTCTCTCGGTCAATCGCCATAGCATGGCAAGATCTCATGATAAAACTTGCAAATTTGCGGGAAAAAAGTTCTTTTTTAGCCACCCAATGGACTGTTTCGGGATAAAAGCAGCTGATAATAACGGGATCTAGCCAATGACGGTGATTGCTGCAGATGAGTACACCACCCTCTGGTAAGGAAGTCCTCCGATTCCCATGATGACGTACTCTAAACAGAAGCCGCATCAGTACTGTGGCAATGATTTTTAACACTGCGTACATGATTGACCCTCTATTTTTTTTAGAATCAAAGCTTCTACGTCTTCAATCGTAAGATCGGTGGTATCTATTTCCCACGCGTCATCAGCTTTTCTTAAAGGCGAATCCTTTCTGGTACTGTCTAGCTGATCTCGGTGAGCGATACTTGCTTCAATATCTTCTAAAGAAACAAGCTCTTTGTTTTTTATCTCTTCATAGCGTCTACGCGCTCGCTCTTCAACGCTGGCATTTAAGTATATTTTAACTGTGGCATGAGGCATCACCTCTGTACCAATATCTCTACCATCCATGATGACATCCTGCGAGGCAATAATATCTGACAACCAACGGCCGACACATTGTCGAACCATGGGAATGGCAGCTACATCACTAACAAAATCATTGACATCCGGGGTACGAATTAAATCAGTAATATCTTCTTGATTGAGCCGCAACCTTCCTCGATGATAGTCGATGACCAGGTGTTTCAAATGATTAGCTAGCCATACTTCATCATGAATCTTGTCTTTGTTATCTAGTAAGCTCCATGTAATTGCTCGATACAATGCGCCACTATCGACATGTAATAACGATAGTTTTGCCGCAATACGCGAAGCAATGGTACTTTTACCTGATCCTGCTGGACCATCAATGGCTATTTGCAAATTCATCACCTCATAAAAAAGAACCACCCGCGGTGGTTCAATCCAATCCATGTTAAAGTTGCAATCATGTTAAAAGCTAACGACTCATCTCTGACTTTGAAACAACGACTCACTCTCACAACGCATATGATGGATACCGCAGTAATATACGCTTCTCATTATACAGGAAAAACATCTAAATCTCAACCACTAAACCAATCATTTAAACACTTATTTCTTATCATAACGAAGTTTATTTTAAAATCCTGCTATAAATGGGGATTTGAGCATTTTTTTGACGTCATAACTCACATTTACGCTATTGGGAAAATGAGAGCTAAAAAAAGTTGGGCTACGATGCCTATCGTAGATGTTTGATGCCTTTTATGGACATAATCTGTGGCATTTCATTTTACAACCGATCAGTTGTAAAAAATTTTATTAGACAACCAAGCATGACCACTACATATGCAATATATAGAAGATGCAGAATAGTTACTGGTGCTCTAATACTTGCCTCAGGATGCTTGAACACATAACTTAAAAAAACAATCATCATTACAAACATCAGTATAAAGCAAATTAAATATCTTCTCCTACCTAGTCCATTAAACATGGTCATACCCCAATTTTTGCAACTGGAACTCCAACTAAAAGTGCCGTTTCAGATCACGAAGGTCATCAGCTTATATAGCGCGATGCCGGCAGCTTCTTCTCTCATATTGACGTATGCGTATTCGCATTTTAAATTTGATGATTGGGTCGTTCTCGCAAACTAACGGATGATAGGTGGCCCATGCTTTAGATTTGTTCCTTGTTCCACTTGCCGTACATAAATAAAAATAAAAAACCGGCTAAGGCTAAGGCGAGCCCGAGGCCTGTGTAAAAAAAACAATAAAATATGTTGGGACTTTCCCTGAAGCTCTGAGCCAGATACCATCGCTCATCATGACTACCATAATGAGATAGGATTTGAGATCAAAAAAATGCCAAAACGGTTGTGTTGGTTGTTCATAAGCCAGGATTCGTTTGGTGTGTTTCATGCTCATGTTGTAAAACATGACTCCAAAGATTCCGAACACAGTCATTGAAAGAATAAGATAGATTATTTTCAGCGATGGTAGAGACAGATAAGCAAGAATCCCCATGCTAGTCACATTAAATCCAGCCACTAGCCACACGCTCCCTGCTATAGCTAGCAAGGTTTGTTTTTTAACATGAAATCTAGCACTATTTTGCATCTTAATCTCCATTTCACCACCTTGTTGGTAGCATCCATCGTGGTTATCATCACATGGCATAACTGCATGTAATGTGTAGCAGAATTTCTCATTTTCAGTATGCAAAACCAACAGATTTTAGTTTTATGTTAGACTTTAGAGTCTGGATTCTCGACTAGGTATCTTTAGTTTAAAGCATAGGTCGCATTAATACCTGATAAATAACCTGTAGAGAAAGCAATTTGAAGATTATACCCGCCTGTATCACCATGAATGTTGAGAATCTCTCCGCAAAAATAGAGGCCTTTCACTTGCTTGGACTCCATAGTTGATGAAGACAGGCTATTTGTGTCAATGCCACCTCTTGTGATAATAGCTTGCTCTATAGGTGCGAGGCCTTGAATTTGTAATGGAAAGTCTTTTAGCGTTTCCAAAATCGCATGCCTTTCTTCTTTAGTCGTCTCATGGCATTTTTGCGTTGGATCGATTTGTGCAAAAGATAGAATTGGATCAATCAGTGCTTTGGGTAATAAATGCTGCATAATCGTTTTTAATTCTTTAGCAGAATTTGTTGTCAATTCATTGATTAGGCGATGATCCAACATCTCTTTTGTCAAAGCGGGCTTGAAATCAATGCTACATTGCAAATTTTTCTCTCCCGACCATAAATTGGAAGCAGTAAGCGCTAAGGGGCCTGATACGCCTTCATGGGTAAAAAGCAACTCGCCCTGGTCTCGATAAATTAGTTTCTTATTCTCACGCATTTCTAATGCAACATTTTTTAAGGTTAATCCTGCTAAGGTAAGATAAGGTCGTTGCAAAACGAATCCACAAAGCCCTGGTTCTGTGTCCACTATAGGGATTTGCCACTTCTGTGCAAACCGATACCCATCTCCCGTGGAGCCCGTTGCGGGATATGACATTCCACCAGTGGCAATGATCAATTGAGAAACGAACACAGATCCAAAATTGCCGATTAGCCTGAACCCTTCCTCCGCTTGCTCAATGCGTTTGACTTCATGGTGCAAACGTACGTCAATGGCTAGTCGGTTCATTTCTTTTCCCAAGGCCTTGATGATGTCACTGGATTTATCAGATGCTGGGAATACTCGTTGCCCTCTTTCCACTTTTAATTTGACGCCTAAGTCTTCAAAAAAGGCCATGGTGTCCTCGTTGGACCATGCATCAAAAGCTGCATATAAAAATTCTTTTTGACCATAGAGATGATCCATGAAAGAATTTATAGGAGAGGCATTGGTGAGATTGCATCGCCCTTTGCCGGTGATATAAAGTTTTTTGCCGATTTTTTCATTTTTTTCAAAAAGGATCACTGGAGATCCGAGCCGAGCTGCCTGAATGGCTGCCATGACTCCGGCAGCGCCTGCGCCGATAATGCCAATGGTCTTCATCTCAGTTATCTCCCAAAGTCTTTTGAATGACAAAGAGCTGTGGCGGGCAACCTCTCTGATTTGCAAAATAAAGATGCGCAATGACAGCCTTTTTTTGTGGGTAGTTTTCGGCCCATGATTGAATAGTGTTCAGTTCTCTTAGTCCTTCATCGTGTCCCGGATAAACTGCAATAAAAAGCGATCCACCTGGCTTAAGAAGGTGGATGGAAGCATCCATGGCCAACAGGGTGGTTTCTGCCTTAGTGGTTTTTTCTTTGTTTCCTCCCGGTAGATATCCAAGATTAAACATAATGAGATCTATTTTATCAGTGATATAGGATCCCATCATCTCATGTCCAGTTTGAAATAAATGGATTGCCGGCTTGGATGGTAGTGTACTTAATCGTTGTTTGGCGTGTAAAATAGCTTCTTTTTGGACGTCGAAGCCATAAATCACACCGGTAGATCCGATAATTTCTCCCATTTTAAAAGCATCATGGCCATTTCCTAGTGTGGCATCTATTACGTGATCTCCAGGATGCAATACTTGGGGAAGCAGTAAATCAATAAAATGATGAATATTTTCAAATTTAGGTTTCACTATGGATGACCGCCTTTTTTAATGCTTGAACTTCTTCTCTCGTTAAGTGCCGATATTGTCCTGCGGAGAGGCGTTCTATAGAAATGGGCCCAATGCTGATGCGCTCCAGCCTTTTCACCGGATAACCTACTGCCTGACACATTCTGCGAACCTGTCTATTTTTCCCCTCGTGTATGGTAAGCGTGATTAAGGAGTGTTGACTTTTTCTTTGCAACACGACAACCTGTGCTGGCCGGCACACATAATTTCCAATATTGACTCCATCACGCAGCGTGTTAACCGCTTTTAAGGATATCTCACCCTCGACTTGAGCCAAATATGTTTTAGTTAATTCATATGATGGGTGCATCATGCGATGTGCCAAATCGCCATCATTGGTTAAAATGATCAGACCAGAGGTATCACGATCCAATCGACCTACAGGAAAAAGTGGTAAACCGATATCAGCAACCACTTCACCAAGATTCGTCCTTCCTTGTGGGTCCCTCATGGTAGTGACCATACCATAAGGTTTATGATAAGCCAGGTAATAATGGGTTTCCTTGAATCTAAGTGGTACACCATCTAAAGACACGACTTGGCCTTCTTCCACTGTTGTGGCCAAATCGTGTATGACATGATTGTCAATGGAAATTCGGCCAGCTTTAATTAATTTTTCTGCTCCTCTTCGAGAGGTTACCCCACATCGGGCAATGTAACGATTAATTCTCATGAGTGTTCTCACCATTATGCTTTTTAACAACCTCTAAATTAAATTGAGCAGAAAACTCTTCTAACGAGCGAAAGCCGAAAGATTGCAAAAAATGATCTGTTGTCTGATAGCGCATAGGTCTTCCTATGGTATCCAAGCGATCGTAAACCTCAATCATTTCCAACTCCAACAGCTTAGCTATGATGGCGTCAGACCTCACACCGCGAATGCGTTCCACCTCTGTTTTTAATGTTGGTTGATGAAGAGCAATGATCAATAACGTTTCTAACATAGCTTGAGAAAAATTTTTTTGTTTAGGTGGAGTAATCAATTGCTTTAGCTGATCCGCCATGTCCGATTTTGTCGTTAACTGCGCACTGTGGCCAAATCGCTTTAATGTCAAACCGCGATTGGGCTTAGCAAGTTGACGTTGCCACAAATGCAGTAGCTCGTCCAGCTCTGTTGCTGTTATATCTAAAAAGCGACAAAGCTCAGTCTCAGTGATGGGGTCACCCCATACAAATAGCAAAGCTTCCAATAAAGCTAACTTATCCTCTTGTGTCATCATATCACCTTTTTTGAATCACCATGTCTTGCTCTTGTGTGCTCAAATATAAACGGATTTTTCTCATGTGTCCAAGTTCTAATATAGCTAAAAAATAAGAGATAATCATAGTTTTGCTCGGAGCAAATCCAAGCAATTGACTGAATCGTAGGCTACTTAGTTTTTCCAGTTCTCGCTCAAGATGTTTGACGCATTGCTGAATAGGAATGAAAGGATGAAGCATAGGAGGCGCTGGACTTGAAGTTGCCATGTCCTCTGATGAAAAATCCAAGTTTTGAAACACTTGGAGGAGAGATTCTATGCCCACTTCTTCCCAAATCACCTCTTCTTCTCTTTCTAGCGGTTCTGGTAATTTGGCAAAAAATTGTTGCTCATTTGTTAGGCGATTCTGCATGGCATCTAGCATGTTATGTATTAACTCATATTCTAAAATCGACTGTACTAGATCATGACGTGGGTCATCCTCTGACAGATCGTCTTCTTTAGGTAATAGCATAGCTGCCTTGATGGCCATTAGCTTCGTAGCCATTAATAAAAATTCACTAGCCAGTTCCAGATTAAGTTCCTCAGCTTGCTCTATATAGCTTAAAAATTCATTTGTTATCTCTATCATGGGTATGTTAAAAACATCTATCTCATCACGTTTAATGAGATGGAGCAGCAAGTCCATCGGTCCGTGAAAGTCTGAAATGGATACTTCATAGCTATTCATGAAATCACCAAATTTTCATCCAAAAATAGATATAGCCTTGCATTAAAGGAAAGATAATTTTTCCAGCTAATCCAGACATCACGAACAACATGATCAATAAAAAACCGTACCTCTCGTAGTAGTAAATGCGATATTGAATGCGTCTTGGTAAAAGACTGACGATGACTTTTGATCCATCGAGAGGTGGAATTGGTATCAGGTTGAAGATACCTAACATCGTATTATAAGAAAGTAAAGCGGCTAAAAATGATCCTAAGCCGTCACTCATCGACACATGTTTTAAAACACCCACTAATAGCGCAGCCACGACAAGGTTGACTACACAACCTGCTAATGCCACAAGAATCATGTCGTTTTCGCCATTTCTCAATTGATCAGGAGATATGGGAACTGGTTTTGCCCAGCCAACGCGAAAAATAAGCATCGCTAAAATCCCCATCCAATCCAAATGTTTCAGGGGATTTAAAGTTAACCTACCTTGTAACTTTGCTGTCTCATCCCCGAGCTTGTATGCTACCCATCCGTGGGCATACTCGTGAATGATCATTGAGCATAAGACAGCAATCATTGATTGCCATGAAACCATACCTTACTTGCCTCTTCTCTAAGAGATGACATCCAAAATTAAATCCTTTTCTTCTGAAGGATGGGATTCAATTTTAATAGCAGATAAAAAATGTTCGCAGACTTCTGCCACCACATCATCTCGATTTGTATACAAAATACCCAAGGGGTCTCCCTTTGCTATAGCCATACCTCTTTGGACTTTGAGCTCTACACCTGAAAACAAATCAACGGGGGATTCTTTAGTCATACGTCCCGCTCCCAACAAGTAGGCGCATTGACCAATAGCTAAGGCATCTAAATCTGTGATATAGCCGCTTTCTGGTGCTTCGATGACGACTTGTGTGCGAACATGGTCTTTGACATGCAATGTTTCTAAGGCGTCAACGTCTCCTCCCTGTGCTTTGACAAAAGACAAAAATGCATTCCAGGCTTTACCCTCATCAATAGCATCTTGAGCCAACATAACCCCTTCTTCTAGCGTGTGGGCGCATTTTGCCATGACAAGCATTTCTCCCGCTAATTGCAAAGAAAGATCAAGGAGACGCCCTTTCTTCCTTCCCTGCAGGATTTCCATTACTTCCCACACCTCCAAATAGTTGCCAATCATGTGACTTAGCGGTTCTTCCATATCAGTGATATAAGCTGTCGTATCCACTCCGGCTTTATGGCCGATATCTACCATGAGATGAGCTAATTGTCTGGCTTTCGTCAAGGACTTCATAAAAGCGCCCTTCCCTACCTTGACATCAAGCAAAATGGCATCGCATCCCATTGCTAGCTTTTTACTCATAATCGAACTGGCAATATAAGGAATGTAATCAACTGTAGCCGTTACATCTCGTAAGGCATAGATTTTTTTATCTGCAGGTGTGACATCATTAGTTTGACCACATATGACTAAATTGGTCTGATTGGCTTGTTTGACGATTTCATCTAATGTGAGATCCGTTTGCATACCGGGGATAGCCGCTAATTTATCCAGAGTTCCTCCGGTGTGTCCCAGGCCGCGGCCCGACATTTTGACAACTGGTACGCCAAGAGCGGCTACAATCGGACCAAGAAGTAGTGTCACTGAGTCGCCAACTCCTCCAGTGGAATGTTTGTCTACCTTTATTCCATGAACAGCAGATAGGTCAACCTGCTCGCCTGAAAATCGCATGGCATCTGTCATGGCGAAGGTTTCAGCGGGTGACATACCTTGTAAAAGGCCTGCCATTAGAAAAGCTGCCATCTGATAGTCGGGAATGGTATCTGTTGCATAACCATTAATCAAATAAGCTATCTCATGACTAGAAAGCTCTTTTTTCTGCTTTTTCTTTTCAATTAAATCTACTGTATTCATCTTAAAGTTCTCTTATAATATGCTCAATTAATAAGCCAAACTCGCCCCTGGCCTTATGAGAAGTACGAACTACATCTTCGTGAGATAACATAACGTCTGATACACCCGCTGCCATATTGGTGATACAGCTAACTCCTAAGACACGGATACCCATATGTCTGGCCACAATGACTTCTGGAACAGTGGACATGCCAACGGCATCAGCGCCTAGCATTCTGGCCATACGCACTTCCGCAGGTGTCTCATAGCTGGGGCCACTAAAAGCCATATATACCCCTTGTTTTAGCGTCACACCGCAATCAGCCGCCACACGCCTAGCGATAGTCCTCAGCTCAAGATCATAGGCCACTGTCATATCAGGAAACCTTGGACCGTATGCATCTTGATTTGATCCCATCAACGGATTTTGTCCCATGAAATTAATATGATCTTCAATTAACATAAGTTGTCCAGGCAAAAAGGTGTCATTAACGCCACCAGCTGCATTTGTGACTATGAGTGCTTGAATGCCGATCTCTCCCATGAGCCGTATGGGCATGGTGACTTGTTGTAGATTATATCCTTCGTAAAAATGAAAACGTCCTTGCATCGCCACAACATAGGTGTCGCCGATCCAGCCGAATACAAACTGACCTTTGTGCCCTTCCACCGTCGATACGGGAAATCCTTCAAATGCTGTATATGGAATAATGACAGCATCTGTAATTTTTGAGGTAAAGTCACCTAATCCAGATCCCAATACCAAACCGACTTTAGGTATGTGATGCACATGAGATGCTACGATTTGCTTCCAAGAGCTTTGCATCATAATCTCTCCTTTAAAAATTGTTCATAGTAAAGAATAGCTATCACAGTTTTTGCATCAATAATCTTACCCATAGCAATGGCATTTAGCGCTTCTTCATAGGGCAGTTTTTCTACTACTAAATACTCCCCGTCGTCCAGATTTTGTTCCCCTTTAATCAGGTCTTTAGCTACGAATAAATGAATTTTTTCTGTGCAATAACCTGGAGTAGGAAAGAATTCTCCTACAAACTCCCATGACTTTGCTTCGTAGCCCGTTTCTTCTTTTAATTCTCTTAGTGCAGTCACTCGTGGTTCTTCATTGGGTTCTCTTGTACCAGCAGGAATCTCCAAAACAGTGGCTTCAACTGCTTTTCGATATTGTTTCACAAAGATGATCTGATCCTGATTATCTACCGCCAAAATGGCAACGCCACCTCTGTGTTCGACAATTTCTCTTCGTCCATATCCTTTTTCTTCTAACTCAACAGTATCAACACGTAGCTTCACCAATCGTCCTTCGAACATGTATTCTGACTTCATCGTTTTTTCCATAGCGTCCTCCTATGAAGGATTGGTTTCTAAAGTGACCATGCTTACCCCATCCTTCTTCTCTACATAGTAGCATTGATCGCCTAAAGCGAGCAAATGCGGATTATGAGTAACCATAATCATCTGTCTTTGAGAGACTTTGGCAGATTGAGATAAAAACATACCTAGATTTTCAATGAATTCCGTTGAGACATGCTTTCCAGGTTCATCCAGCATCAGTGGGCCGGTGATTTTTGGCCTCGTTGTTTCTAAAAATGCGATACGAAGTGCCAAAGAAATAATGTCAACCACTCCACCGCCGCGGGCAAATTCAGGCTGTGTAGAAATGGTTCCATCCCCATACGGTGTTTCAATATAAAAGTCACCATGGGGCATCCCTCTTTTTTCAGTAAGCTCCACTTGAAACTGATAAGGCTCAGGGAATATATTTTGTAGACAAGATGTCACAATGGACTCAATTTGTTTTGTAGCTTGTGTGCGGGCAAATTGTGAAGTGTTTTGATAGAGTATCATCACTTGATCTAATAATTGAGAATCTTTTTGACAGGCTTCTAGTTCGCCTTGCTTGCCTTGTCTGATCGCCAGCAAAGCGTTTTTTTTCTCCCTTTTTCCATGTATAGACAGTTCCCACTGCCTCAGTCTTTTTTGAAGTTCATCTTCCATGACTATCCCCCTCTCGGGGTAACATGGATTCCACTTTTTGTATTAACTGATCCATTTCCTGTCGCAAACGTTCAATTTCTCCTGGTAATTCATCGGGAGTCAGATTTAACTTCGCTAGCTGTTCCTCCAATTGTTGACGCTGTTGTATTAATTGCTCCATCCTGGCTTCTGCTTTAAATTTGCGCATCTTTGCATTTTCAATTTCTTGGTTGATTTCGCTAATTCGTTTTTCGTAATTCATGATCTCCTCCTACAAAGTATCAACGAGCTGATGAATATGTGATGAGTCAACAGGTTGGTGACACCATGGGCAGATTTTTGCTTGCGACCATGTTTCTTCCCATGATTTACCCAAATTTTGAATCACAGATACTTCTTGACGTAAAATATTGGTGACCTGCTCACATTGATGGCTATTTTCATGAAGTGAAGTTTGTAATGCTTGGAGAGCAAGGAGTCTTTGCAAGAGCGAGACCAGATCTTCCCATAGCGCTTGGGCTTCACCAATACATGCCAATGGCTGTAGAAAAAGTTCTCCTTTTGTTATCGCTTCATTCACTTTTTGAGCAGATTCATTTAATTGCAGAAGAGAGTTAAGTATTGAAGCGCTTTTTTGAGCTTGATGAGACAAAATAGCAACCTCATCTAGATATTTCAAATGCTCCAATTCTTGTTTGAGCTGCGTATAGGTTCGTTGCGTAGAAGCATACACTAATGCAAGATCGCTTAAATGATTCCACTGGTTCCACTTGTTTTTCAAGCGGGATAGATCTTGGTCTATATCCAAAAAAACAGGAAAAGATTCTAGATCATTGGCAATATGGCTAATTTCCTCTTGATTGTATGTTAACTCCTGGCATAAATGTTGACTGCGATCCAATCTTTCACAGAGATCTTTTAAGTCTCGATTCATGCCTTCCAGTGTTTCAATATGCCGGTACTGTGTCAATTCATCACTGATTATTTGTTCTTCCCAACTGAGGCGACGGATATCCTGGAGCAACTTTTCATAGAGCAGCAGATTTGATGATAAATAATCGAGCCTTTCCTTGATGTTTCGTGCTTGTTCAAAGCAAAGTTCTTCGTCTTCAAGTTCTTTGAAAGGTACTAGTTCTTCGTCAAGGTTCTGTATTTCTTGTATGAGCATTTTTTCTCTGGTTTTTAGTTGATCTTGATCTCGCTTGAGTTGTTTTTGAGCTTCATCAATAATATCAACCCCCACTAACTTACCAATAGCTGTTGCTCGCACGGAACCAGTCTCGCTTAATAGGAAAGGTCCTTCCAATTGTTCTGCAAGATTGATCATGTGGTTTTCATTGGAGCCTACGGCTATGGGAAATATACCTGTGGCTTGTTGCACTTCCAAGGGTACTTGCTTACCAAAACCTTCAAAAATTAGCGGTTCTCGTTGTGGCAAAATGAGTTCATATTGATTTTTAGAAGCGCTGCGTATCCGCGACACCACAGAACCGTCATTCATCTCTAAGGTCACTTTCGCTTCTTTAGCACCTTTGGAGATAAAAGCCGTACCAGATGGCTCATTATATAAAACCCATTTGAGTGCTCGTAAAATAGCAGTTTTCCCTGCATCTGACGACCCAACCAATACATTGAGGCCTTCAATAAATGTCAAATGGCTGTCGCGATGGGATTGGAAATTTTGTATTGTTAATGACTTAAACCATTTAATGCTCATGCTCATCTCTATCACTTTCCATTTGCACATTTACAATACGTCTAATGGCTTCTTCTCGCACTGCTTGGTCTATTGTTGCTTGACTCGCTACTTCATTGATGATGTTTAAAATATCCATGCGTTGGAAGTTGACGGCATGGGCTATAGCGGATTGAAAATCCGTATAGTTTTGCATGCGTATGGCCTTACCTTCTAAAGCTTCCCTCGTTAGCACTTCCTCGCTGGCTTTAGCAGTTTTTAATGGAATCAGATTAACATTGATATGATCATCTAAAGATATCACAGCCACATGGGGCCGCCGTTTCATTTCAGTTAGATGGTTGGATATGCGTACCATTGCTCCCGGATTTAAAAAGAGTTTTCCTTGATCCTCTACCAATCCAAATCCCTGATGATAATGTCCAACCAACGTTAAATCGGCTTTTGTGTGTGCGATTTGAGAAATCTTAGTATGAGGAATCAGTTCGCTCAGTGATAAATCCGTTAAAAATCCATGGGTGACATGGATGGCATAATCTGCACGAAGATCCTTGGTGTCTATAACGTAAGATTTTCGTTCCGGATCTTTGTCAATATCATAGCTGTAGGGTGCTCCCGTCACTTGAACAACGATACCATCCTTCTCCCAAAAAATGGGCTGCTTAGTCAAAGGGATAAACATCCCCACTTCCATTAAAATACCTAGCGCTGTGCGATTAATCGTCTCAAGATTATGACCATAGATATCATGGTTTCCAATGACAAAATAATATGGTTTCTCCCACTTTAGAAGAACTGACAGAAATTGCTTGACAACAGACAAGGCAACATCTGGACGATCAAAGAGATCCCCACCGTGAATGATGTAGTCAATCTGCTGATCATGAGCGATGCCAATGATTTCGTCTAGCTTATCTAAAAGTGTTTGTACAAAATCATCAGTTCGATTTTGCGGTGCTGTGCCACGAAGGTGCGTATCCGTAAAATAGAGAAGTTTCATGTTATTCTTCGGTTAACTCTTCATCAGTGTCGCTGATTTCCGGCTCCGGTGCGCGGTATTCTACAGGAGGTAGGTTATGGATTTCACGTATCTGAGATTCAATTTCATGTAAGAGTTCAGGACGTTCTCGTAAAAATTGCTTTGCATTTTCACGGCCCTGACCCAATCGTTCATCACCATAACTATACCAAGATCCTGCCTTGGTGATGATTTTCAGCTCAGCTCCTGTATCCAAAATACACCCCTCATGGGAGATGCCTTGCCCGTACATAATGTCAAACTCAGCTTGTTTAAACGGAGGAGCTACTTTATTTTTAACGACGCGAATTCGTGTACGGTTCCCTACAAAATCACCAGACTCTTTCAAGGTTTCCACTCTTCTGACCTCCATTCGCACAGAAGAGTAAAACTTCAAAGCTCGACCGCCTGTTGTCACTTCCGGATTTCCATAAACGACACCAATTTTCTCTCTCAATTGATTGATGAAGATAACTGTGCAGTTGGACTTATTAATCACTCCAGCCAGTTTTCGTAATGCCTGGGACATTAAACGTGCTTGTAATCCAACGTGCGACCCGCCCATTTCCCCTTCAATTTCAGCTTGAGGAACCAAAGCAGCAACCGAATCGATAACTACAATATCTACAGCATTAGATCTCACTAAAGATTCTGCAATGGCTAGTCCCTGCTCTCCTGTGTCCGGCTGAGAGATAACAATATCATTAATTTTAACACCTAAGTTTTGAGCATAGACCGGGTCTAAAGCGTGTTCAGCGTCGATAAACGCGGCAATGCCACCCGTTTTTTGTGCTTCAGCTATCATATGCAGTGCTACTGTGGTTTTACCTGAAGATTCAGGCCCATAAATTTCAATAACTCGTCCTCTGGGAATACCACCTACGCCTAAGGCGATATCTAGAGCAATACATCCAGTTGGAATGACATCCATTTGCATGGTTGCACCTTCGCCTAGCTTCATAACGGAACCTTTACCGTATTGTTTTTCAATCTGAGCAATTGCTTCTTCTAGTGCTAATCGCTTACCATCTTTTTCATTCATCTTTTAACCCCCTTATGGCTTCATTTCTAACAGTCGTTCTCTTAAAAAGACTAAACAATAATTGCACATCCGTTCGATCATTTGTTTTCTTGTCCCATAGGCCTGATATGTACGACTCTCTACTTGGTGCTTATCCGCTACAGCCACATAGAGTTGGCCAGGATCCAGCAAGTCGCCTTCATAGACATTAGTCGTTCCTGTAGTAGCAATAGCGATGTCTGCCCCTGATTTTTCCATCAATTGTTTAGCCATTAAGTTAGCAAACGACTCATTGTAAACACCTAGTTTTTCTATTTCATCAAGCGGAATCGCTAATTCTTCAGATTTTGCTTGAACCGAATAACACACCAAACCGCGGTCAAAAACATCGGATGCATGAGGTACTTCCACGACTCGATGTGATAGTCGTCCACCAGTACAGCTTTCCACGATAGCCAATTTTAAGTGTTTATTTCTAAGTAGTTCCACCACATGTTCTTCTAAAGAATTTTCATCATCTGGCATCGATTCCATCGGAAACGTTTTTAAAATCAGCTCTTTAACGCGATCAGCCTCTTGTTTTAACTCTAGCTCTCGACTTTTATCAATTTTTCCAAAGATATGAACTTCTATATAGCCGCGTTTAGCAAATGTAGCCACATTGAGCCATGTATCTTTAATATGAGCTTCTTTCATCCTGGTTTCTAGGTCTGATTCACCGATTCCCGCAATGTTTACGGTATAAGATAACCACGTATCCTCTGGCTGAACATAGTCATAAATATACTTTTCAAACATGCTTTTCATTTCAAACGGAGGTCCTGGAAGCAGGAGAACACTTCTCCCTTTATAGACTATTCCTACGCCAGAGGCAGTACCAATGTCATTGATAAGCCATTCTCCACCTTTAAAAATTCTTGCTTGTCTTTTATTGTTATCCGTAAAATGATAGTGACGTTTCGAAAAATGATTTGTAATGCGCTCTAACTCCAGTGGATCTTCGTACATGGGCAGTCCTAGAAAATCAGCGATGACTTCTTTCGTTACATCGTCATCTGTCGGTCCCAACCCCCCAGTAATCACAATCAAATCAACTCGATTAAACGCGTTCTCGATGGCGCCTAGCATGTGCTCAGGACAATCATCTGTAGTGGTATGGTAAAGTACTTCAACCCCCATTTCATAAAGACGTTTTGATAAGTACTGAGCGTTTGTATTTAACGTTTCACCGCTCATTAGTTCCGATCCTGTACTGATAATTTCAGCTTTCATCATTCACCTGCTACTCCTGTATCGAAAGAATTTCACGATTTGCCCATACATATTCAGCACCTGACAACACGGTAAAAAATACAGAGATGTAAAAAATAACTGTGCCTATTGTAAGAAGGGGCCATGTATCCGAAAACAACAAACAGATAATGGCAATTAATTGCGTAATGGTTTTCACTTTGCCTAGCGTACCAGCTGCTAGTGTAATCCCAAAAGATGCCGCTAACGTGCGAAAGCCTGTAATGAAAAATTCTCGTGCCATAATAAGCACTACAGCCCATGCAGGCGCTAAACCTTTGGGAATCAACATAATGAGGGCTGCTGCCACCAAAATTTTGTCTGCCAAAGGGTCCATAAATTTACCAAAAGTAGTAATTAATTGGTATTTTCTTGCAATATATCCATCTAGCATATCGGTAAGAGATGCTAAGGTAAATACGCAAGCTGCCCATGTCATGTGGCTAGGAAAGTTTATTTCCATCAAAATCACAAAAATGGGAACCATGATAATACGGGCTATCGTTAGTTTATTGGGAAGATTCATTGACCACACCTCCCTGCAAATCATAATCATCTGCATTGTCTATGAGTACATTGACAAACTCGCCAGGCTCTAATAATCGATCACTTCTCACGTAGACAACTCCATCCACGTCTGGCGCATCCATGTAGGAGCGACCAACGTAAATATCGTTTTCTACTTCTTCTACCAGTACGGAAAGGGTTTTTCCGACATGGGACTGCATTTTTTCAGCTGATATTTGATGCAACACTTCCATCAGCTCATCTCGCCACACTTTCATGGTCTCTTGTGCTACCTTTGGTTTCATTTGATAACTGGCCGTGCCTTCTTCATCTGAGTAAGTGAAGATGCCTACTTTGTCTAGTTGGATTTCGGACAGAAAAGATTTTAGTTTATCCACGCTCGCATCGGTTTCACCTGGAAATCCAACGATGAAAGTAGAACGGAAGATCATATCAGGCACCTTCTCTCTTAGCTGCGTTACAAGAGATACGATTTCTTCACGTGTTGTTTTTCGGTTCATAGCCGCAAGCATTTCATCATCGATATGTTGCAGTGGAATATCAACATAATGAAGTAGCTTAGGTTCTGTAGCAAATAAGTCAATTAATTCCTCAGTAAAGTAGTCTGGATACATATAGAGCAGACGTATCCACTTAATATCTTGGATTTTCGCCACTTCTCGAATCAAAGCAGGTAGCATTTTCTTGCCATAAAGATCTGTGCCGTAATCTCCCGTATTTTGTGCAATGATGATCAGTTCACGCACACCATCCTCAGCTAATTTTTTGGCCTCTTTGACTAATTCTTCGATAGGTCGACTGCGTTGATTGCCGCGCAAGGATGGTATAATGCAGTATGCACAGCGATTATCACACCCTTCGCTGATTTTTAAATATCCTGTCGCGCCCCGATGCTCACTATACACCTTTGGATAAACTGTTGCCGTTTCATCTAACGTGGTTCTAATGAGACGTTCACCTTGTTCCAGCTCTTTTAAAAATGACACAACATCACCTATATGTGATGTGCCCAAAATACCATCGATCCGAGGAATTTCCTCCATCAACTCCAGAGGATAGCGTTGTCCCAAGCAACCAGCAATCACCAATTTCGTACTTTGACCTTCGATAGCATCGGCTATTTCCCAAATGGCTTCAATGCTTTGCATTTTTGCATCGTGGATAAATCCACAAGTGTTAATCACAATCGCATCTGCTGTTTGTAGATCATCAGCGACTTCCATATTTGCATTGATTAAAAATGATTGCATGTGATACGTATCTACATCATTTTTAGAGCATCCTAATGTATAAAAATAGACTGACTTCATTTATGGTTCCTGCCCTTCATTCCACTGCTCTTTTGTCATAAGTACCTGTCTAGGCTTCGTTCCATCCCTACCAGATACGATCCCCAGCTCTTCCAGCTGATCAATCATTCGAGCTGCTCTTGCATAACCAAGCCGTAATCGACGTTGCAAGAAAGAGACCGAAGCCTGTTGTTCTGCCAGCACAAGTGCGATAGCTTCGTGCAGAAGTGGGTCTGCTTCTTCAATGGGACCTACCTCCTTGGTTTCCATCGCTTTCATCATCTTTGGATGGAAACGATCCTCTTCCGATGTGGCGATAAAGCGTACTACGTTTTCCACTTCTTCATCAGACACAAAGCACCCTTGAATTCTCTTAGGTTTATCATAATAGGATGGAAAATAGAGCATGTCCCCTTTTCCCAATAATTTTTCAGCACCTGCCATATCAAGAATCGTTCTGGAGTCTGTTTGCGATGAAACTGCAAAAGCGATACGCGAAGGGATATTAGCCTTAATTGTTCCTGTAATGACATCGACAGAAGGACGTTGAGTCGCCACGATCATATGAATGCCAGCTGCCCTAGCCATTTGAGCCAAACGAGCAATATGCTCTTCAATCTCCTTCGAAGCTACCATCATCAAATCAGCCAATTCATCGATGATAATCACCAGAAGTGGAAGCTTTTCCATCTCAGGCGCTTCTGCGTGTTTTTTACCATAACCTTCTATATCTCTCACGCCAAATTTGGCAAATAATTGATAGCGTCGTTCCATTTCATTCACAGCCCAATTCAAAGCCATAGAGGCCTTTTTAGGATCAGTAATCACGGGGATCATCAAATGCGGAATACGGTTGTAAACGGAAAGCTCTACAACTTTAGGATCAATTAAAATCATTTTGACATCTTCAGGCTTGGATTTGTATAAAAGACCCATGATAATGCTATTGATACAGACGCTTTTACCTGATCCCGTTGCACCACAGATAAGCAAGTGAGGCATTTTATCAATGGATTCAATCATTGGCGTTCCCGTGACATCTTGACCAAGTACTAATGGAAGAGCAGATTTATGCTCTTTAAATGTCGTTGTTTCCAACAAATCTCGCAAGGGGATGGATGATTTGTAACGATTAGGAACCTCAATGCCTATGAGAGACTTCCATGGAATAGGTGCCTCAATACGAATGTTGCTCACCGCTAAGGCCAGAGCAATATTATCCTGTAAGTTTACAATGCGACTAATTTTAATATCAGGGGATGGTTCCAGTTCATAGCGGGTAATGGTTGGCCCGTGACTGATACTTTTTACTTTCACTTCCATATTGAAATTTCGTAAAGTATCTTCAATTTTTTTCCCTCCAGCTATGATTGCTTTCTCCTCAGCAGGATTTAATTCATTTTGTGCTGTGTGTAACAATTCGATGGAAGGAAATACATAAGGTTTTTCGATGTCAGCATCCGAATGATCCTCCTCCAATAGCTCATCTTCATTAGTATGATTTAGTTCTTGCTCGTTTTGTTCTGAATCTGATGTTGATACTTGAGGTTCCATGGCTTGCGTTTTTTCTGCATGTAGCTCTTCATGTATTTGTGTAAGGGCATCTGCTTCCATATCATGGGTTTGACGACCGTCCCAAATAGGAATCATTTCGATGTCATCATCGCTGGTTGATAATTCTTCTAAGTCGTTCTTAGTGTAGTCTTGATGATGTATAACCACAGCATGCTGCTCTTCCTCGTCACACATATTTTTTTTCAGTTGACGATTTTCTATTTTTTCTTGTACATGCGCCTTAATTTGCTGATATTCGTCTACGATCCACCGTTTCACTGGACCGATTTTTAGGTCAAATAACACAAATAATAAAGCGATGATACCAAAAATGCCTAAAACGAATGTACCAATTTTCCCTAAAAGCTGATAAAACACATAGCCCATGGTAGCTCCTATAACGCCACCACCAGTTGCCGTTTGACTATTTTCATAGGCGAAATGGATGCGTTCTTTCAATGCCATATGAGCAAAGCCAGTTTGACTGTCTAGTAATAGAAGCATAATGAATAACATGCTCCATAATAAGATAATTTTTTTCACATGCGTTTTTCTTTGCGCATGAATAATCAACACCCCTGTTAATAGTACTAAAATGCAAGCTGGAACAGCCATAAAGGCAAAGAGAGACAAAAAAGCATTCCGCAGATAGTCGCCTAAAATGCCCACTTGCGTTGATATCATACTAATAAGGCCCAATAAACCAATCACAGCCAAAACAAAGCCTGCGATAATTGCGCCTTGCGTAGTTCTTTGTTGCTTTGTCGTTTTCTTTTTGCGATTCACTTTCTTTGCCACCACTTCACCTACTTGATGCCTGAGGATCCAAACCCTCCGTCGCCTCTTTGTGATTCATCCAATGTAGTCACTTCTTCCCACTCGATTCTTTCATAACGACAAAAAACCAATTGAGCGATACGGTCCCCGTCCTCTATCGTAAAATCTTCCTGTGAGAGATTCACTAATAAGACGCCAACTTCCCCTCTATAGTCACTATCAATGGTACCAATGCCATTGATCAGGCTAATACCCTTTTTAATAGCTAAGCCACTTCTTGCTCGCACCTGTGCTTCGACGCCCATTGGCATGGACAGATAGATGCCAGTAGGGATCATTTTACGCTCTAATGGCTTTAACGTGACCTGCTCTTTTAGATTAGCACGCAAATCAACGCCTGATGCCTCATTCGATGCGTATTGAGGCAAAGGATGCTTACTTTTATTGATTACTTTAATATTCATATTGATCCTTCCATGATTGGTATCCACTGCGGTATTCTGATAATCCATTCTATCACATTTGCACCATCTGCTTCTAGTTTTAAGTATAGTAGGTTTCCTTCCATGTGAACTTCATACGATTGAATACCTTCAAAAATAATATTGTTACCAAAGAAATAGCCAGGTGTCAGCTCACCTTTTTCTAACGTAGTCGGTAAATAAACCTCTTTAGTCTTCCATACTTTTCTGGTGAGCTGACCTTCAGAAATATCATAAATAATATAACGCATCTGGCCCGACGACTCTGCGGTCTTACTAGCTGGGTAGAAAAGGACAACAGGTAAAATATCATGTTTTTTATAATCACCTTCGTGATAGCGTATGGGGCGACTAAACGCGTCTGGAGAAAACGCCCCAAATGCACCTTGTATTTCATCCCGCAACATTATTTCCGCCATTTGCCAGTTTTTCCGTTGCGTTCCTGTCTGGATTTCTCCGTCTGCTTTGGTCAATGCTTGACGCAATAACGGCATACCTGTGCTCATCAGCAAGAGTAGAATTGCCATGACAATCACAACTTCAATTAAGGTGAATCCCTGTTTACGGATAAATTTCATAGCATAATTGTTCCTCATTCGCTACATCAGTTAAACATACACGCATCCAACGGCCTTCATACGTGATTAGCAGGTTATAACGAGGCGAATCAGTCTGGCTTGCTTGATTTATTTGCCATAGATACGGCTGTGGATCTTGTTCTGCTAAAATTAACTCTGTTATGTTGCGTAAATACATTTCTAAACGAGCCATTTCATTGGCGCGCTTTCTTTGCGCCATCGTGCTAGATAAAAGCGGCCAGACAAAACTCATGAGTAACGCAAACAATGCGATACAGACGATGGCCTCCACCAACGAAAATCCCTTTTTCCTCATTTCAAATAGATTCTCCCCGTCACTGGCACAATCGTAATCACGTACTCATTCCCCAAGTCTGATTCTAGTCGCAAGGTGCCTGCTTTCACCTGGGAAAAGGACATACCAAAGTAAATTTCTTTTGCACTTTGGTTCATTACAAAATGTAGAGATGCAGGTAATTCAACACTATCTAGAATTACCTTTTCCCCTTGAACCTGCTCATACATCTGGTACTTTTGTGCGGCAGTTATATTAAAGTATAACTTTTTCTGCTCAAAGAGAGCTGTTTGTCGTAAATTTTCCAAGTCCAAATAGAGTTCTTTAACAAATGTTTTTTCCTTGTGTTCATCTAGCATATGTAAGCCGATGCGCCCCAGCCCAAGAAAGACCACAATGATTGCTAAGACCACAATCAACTCAACCAACGTCATTCCCTTTTTAATCATGGAAGTGTACCATTCCGTAGATTGAAAATGACAGAAGCCATTTCATCGCGCTTAACTGGAAGGTTAAGACTATCCAAGGCATCAGACATATATAATTTTTCTGATTGCCACATACGTGCAATAGATATCATAGACACGGGTCGATTGACCAATCTTTCCATAATCCATTCCATTTCCTGATAAGAAATGGATCGATTCGGTTGAAAGCTTCCATCTTCGTATCCTTTTATCCAGCCATTTTCTACTGCATATGCCACATAACCTTGACTATAATGGATGGAATCTTTGTCATAAAAAGGCAATTGATGCGCATATGTCTCAGGCCATTGCTGTATACGCCCTAAGATCGTGATGAATTCCAGTCGTGTGATTTGCTTCTGTGGATGAAAATAACCGTCACCTGTTCCTTTTAATATGTTAGCACTGCTTAAGTATACGATTTCTTCTTTTGCAAAGGACTGATCCACATCAGTATAGCCATTATGTATGCCTCGTTCGATCATAAAATAAATATCAATCGGATTGACATCCTTTAATGGTATTTGAATGAAAAAACCTTCCTCATCAGTCTGTGCAGCAAAAAGCTGAACAGATTGATCACGAATCACAGCCAACGTTTGATTGGGCAATACTTTGCCTTTAAAGCGCAGAGTTACCTCTCCGCTAGTCAATGGAAGTTTATGTTGTAGACAAATTTGGTACCCTCGGCTCAATGCATGTCCATAGCCTTTTAAGAGACTATGGTCCACCTCTGTTACCGCGATGTCGTAATAGATTCTCTCGTAGATCGTACCTGGTTCAATTTGTATAGAAAACAGCTGATCACCGCTTATCATAGTTCCACCGACAGGATCAACACAACCATGGTTCATGCGTAGTTTATAGTTTTGCTGTAATTCATCCAGTTCTCTTTTCCATTTGATTTGATTAAAGGAACTCTCGTATGTATCCCAATAACCATCAATCATCGTCTGTATATCATGAACACTTCGAGCTCGAAAAAGTTCCAGAATATCATTCGAGATGATATGACTTGGCTGAGAGAAATATATGGCATGCTGTTCCCCTGCCCATCGGCCTACCTCCTGCCCAAAGGAATACGGAGTGAACGCCTGGCGATTTTTTTGCTTAGCCTCTTCTTCTATTTTTTCCTTTAACCATGCCTCTAGTGACCACTCATCTTTTTTATCGGCAGCATCTTGCTTTTGTGTTTCCGTTATTTGAGGGGGTTGAGCCTCTTCTTCTGCCATAGCGATATGTGTTGTACAAAAGCACAGGATGCATATCGCAGCTATTGTTGCAAAGATATTTTTTTGATCACCCACTGATTCTCCTCCCCTTCTCCTATTTCTAACTCATAGATTAAAGTGCGTAGTTGATAGCCAGCTGGAACTTCTACAGACCAAGTTTGTTCGGAGCGTTCCAAAACCTTGCGAACAGCAGTTCCTCTGGAATCCACCAACCCAACATAAAGTTGCCCCTTCAAAGGACTTTGTGCCTGCATCTCTACCATCAAATGGCTAGACAGATCACTTTTAAGCCACGGCAAAGAAATATGTAATTGGCCCGGAACATTTCGACTGATTAAGCGATAATTCACAATGCCTTCCTGCTCATCCACCACATGCACTGTTGAGGCCTCATGGTTAACATAATATCGCAACTGATCTAGATCGACCATTGTTTCGTGAATACTTTCCGTTTCAGAATGCAGTGTATCGTTTGTTGTTTTCTCAGTGACAGTGGACTCTGAAAATAGTCTTGGGCTATCATTGGCAGCTAAAATCTCCTCTTGCAGTTGGCCCGCTTCTTGTCCATCCACTTCTTCTTTTATGGCTGGCTTACCTAGTGACGTGAAGCTAGTCATGGCATACTGTGTCAAAGGTTTCTCACTTAAAAGAGCCAGATTCTCTTCTACACGTATCCAACCATCTTCTCCCCATACCAGGTCTAAATCTTTTGTGCTAATCTCCGGAAAAAAGCTTCTTCTTTTTTGGTATACGGACACCAATTGTCCTGGAGGAATATGATAAATCATGTGAAATGGATACTCATAGGGAAACTCTGCTGTTTCTGCGTCTTGTGGTGCCCCACTAATCTCTTCCAATAACAATATTTTGTCTTTTCTCATCTGTGCCTGAAAGGCAACCAAACGTTCTTTTCCATCATCATCGGCCACAACAAATGGCAATTCATCAAGTACTTGCTTGATCTGTATTTCGACCTCTTGTTGCTGTCGATAGAGGTCATTTAGTTCTTCCTTAGTAGGCAGCGTTGCCAACTCGTCTTTGAGCGTATCGTATTGCCTTTTGGCAGGAATAATTAAAAAGTTCCCCACCACATAGGTCGTTAGCAGAAAAAGAAATGCGACCAACAACACCTGCTCTCTAAGCGTTCGTTGATTCCATTGTTTTTTTAGCCATTGTAAGAGGTCATTCATAACTTCACCTCATGCGATACGTCAAGTCAGCATATTGATAGTGATCATCTACCCGCAATAATTCACAGCCGTTGAAGATTGCAGGCGGTTCATTCGTTATCATGTTCTGCCCCGCTTGTGTACGAATCGTAACTAACCATTGATCGGCTGTCTTTTGCATCGATATAAGTTTCGTCGTTTCATTCTCCATCGCTTTGATCAGATTTAATTCATCATCTGTAAAGAGGGCGTTAGCCTTTGCTTCATCCATGGTATTCATGCTAGCCAACAGTGTTTGGTTTTGTTCCAGATTTTCCCGTAAAGCTTCATATTCCTCCAATGAAGCCTGTGCTGTCTGATTGGCTATTTGTCGTTCCATCTTTACGGCTGAAGCTCGATAATAGATCAATAAAGTTGCTAAGCACAATGCTAATACAAGATAAGCCATGAGTATATAATGACCTTCTTTTTTTGTTTGTTGATAAAGCGTGTCTGAAGCCCACGTCCCATTAAAATTTAATGCCCTTTTATTCACGTAGCAAACCTCCCCAAACGCTTAACCATTTCCAATCGTCAAACTCGATCGGAGCACCTTTCCATATTTGGGGTAAAGGTTCAAAGGCTAAGTTACAGTACTCCTCAATGCGTTCTTCCAACGTTTTTGATCCCAGAAAAACCTCGTCTATGAAATAAGTTTTGGCAGAATGAGCTATCTCATCACAGATAAAAGGATATAAGTCATTGAAAAATTGATAGACAGACTCTTCGATACGTGTACGAAATGGTTTTTCAAAGTTTGACTCTGCAAAAATGTCTATATGTCCCACCTGAGCCATCATGTGGTCAACGTCCTCCCGTTCACTGTCACGACTAAAAACAGCTCTTCGATAAGAGGTATAGCTTTGTTGTACATGACCATGGTGAAATGACATCGCCCACAAACCATTATGACGTATAACAAACACGACAGCACGCTCTGGTGTAACTTCTGGCCATAGCCACTTGCTGAAACTGTTTTCGTCCAAGTCAACCCAGCCTAAAGGGTAATGTACCGCGTTGCATAGTCGTTCAAGACTTTTGATTTGCCGTTGATTGCAACGAACGGTTGTTAACAAACACTGATCCTTCAAAAATTGGTATTGTACATCCTTAAATGCTACTTTTTCTTCATTGATTTTCAAAAAACTTTTTAACTCTGACTCATTGGAAATGGGCAAATACTCAGAGGTCACTTCGTCTAACCCGTTCGTCAATAACCAGTTTAGTTTTTTAATCTTTATGCCGTGCCTGGCTTCGTATTTGTTGAGGATATGAGTCATCATCACTGGGTCTGGCAGTGAAAAATCATAGGCAAATTGGTCATCGCCTGGATAAAATTGCTGAGCAATAATTTTGATTTGGGGCCCATTATTTTCACTAGTAGCCATAAAAAGCCCATCATTTTTTAGCTGCAACACAGTTTCCATTATCATCCTCCTATGGTCCATAAAAAGCTTAGCGACAAATAAAATAGTAGTGGAACTGGTGTATGGCGGGTCACTTTTTTTGCCAATAAGAGAGGAATCAATGTTAACAAAATTAACCACGCCGTCACATGTATAAACGTTCTAATCTGATCTAGGTCGATCGAACCAAGAAGTAGAAATAACATATCTCCATCACCATCACCCCATGCCGTGGGGTAATAATGATGTAAAATGAATGAAAGAATCCAAACTACCAGTGCAATCCATAGACTGACACCCGACCAACCATGGCCACATACCAGACTGAGTATTGCAACGGTAAGCAAAGACTCTAGGCGAACCTCCAAGGAAATTGCATCTTCTATTCCCACGAATAATATTGACAGAGCCCATAGATATGAACGTAATGAAAGAATCGACAACATGCCAACAGCGATTAATGGCATAAGTAAAAACCAAATGGATGTTGGTATCAGATGATCTTTGCTGTTTTTTTGATGCATCCAGTAGCACAAGATAAGCGTGCTACATTGATAAAAAATCAGACTCATGGCTCCATCGTGCCAGGAGTAATCGTAATTGCGCCATCCGCCTTTAAGGTTACCGTCCAGTGGTCTGCATCTGCACCTGCGGGAATCGGAGGATAGCCATCCTCTAAATATTCTTCCACTTCTTTTGTGATATCACCTGTCTTTACACCTTCAGAGGCCTGGTAGAGAATCGCCGCATTCCTGACCATATCCACATTAGCGTTATGTACCACAATCTCCGCTTGCCTTTTTGTTTTAGCTAGGCGCGGAATAGCGGCTGCTAGTAAAATCGCAATAATAGCCAAAACGACAACCATTTCAATTAGAGTGAACCCTTTCTTTCGCTGCATAGCATACCTCCTAAAGTACATATTGGCTCATTTCGAAAATAGGCAACAACGTTCCTAACATGACAAAAGCGACCATCACGCCTATCACCATAATTGAAATCGGTTCCACAAGCTTAAGGCGTCTTTCTACCATCTCGGTTCGCTGTGCTTTTCTGATCATATATAGCTCCTCCATTGACTCTATCAATACCTTGCCTCGCTCTCCTCGCTTGATAAACGAATTAAAATATGAAGAATACAGTTTTGTGTTTTCCAAAGCTATTGCGACGGAGGTGCCAGCGTCTATTTCCACCAAAGCACCATGAAGTTGGGCTCTGACATAAGGGTTATGGGTGTGATCGGCTATAAATGACAGCGCTTGTTGCAAAGGGATAGCATTTTTATGCATTAAAATGATGCTTTCTAGTAGTTCGACTTCTCGCTTCATTTGCAAACTACTCTTCCATGGTACGTGATGTGTAATCCATTGATGCCAAACCTCTCCTTTAGTGGCACGGTAGCTGTAAGTGATTCCTAAGCGTATCATAACCACCAAAAACAAAAATATGATAGCTATAGATACAGCATGTTGACCTACCCATAGCATCATACGGGATGAAAGTGGCCAAAGATGAATGGGCACCTCCTGCATTAATTGCGCAAATACAGGAAACACAAATCTGGTGATCATGAGAATGGCACCAAATAAGCATATCATCAGAATTGCTGGGTACATGATGGCTTTGGCAACCTTAGATCGTGTGTCAAGTTTTGCGCCTAATAGTCGTTGGATGCTTTTAAGTGACTCCACATCTTTTCCAATCGTTTCGCCAAGCTTCATCCAATCCAAATACGATTGATCTAGCAAATTTAATTGTCGAAACGCATCGGCAGGTGTCATACCCGAACTCAATTTGTTAGACACCTCGGTTAAAAGTTGTTGACGTTTAGAAGCTTTCTTTTCGCTCTGAGCCATAATCTCAACCGCAGAAGCCGCATCCATTCCCAAATCCATCATCACACCCATCTGAGTCACTAGGCGATACTGCTCTTTTTTACTAAGCTTGGCACGTGCAGGAATCAACTCAGGCACAATCGGCTCCACTGATATGGGTCTGCGGTTTGACTGTAATAGTTGTACTACGACTTGATCTTGGTCTTCAGCTTGTATGATGCCAGTTTCAATGAGCCCATCTTCGCCGATGCATTTATATTGATACTTCATGACTCCCTCATACTTAGTTTTACACGTTCATAATCGTTCATAGAGATAATGCCTTGCTCCAATAAGGCCTTCGCCTGCTCTTCTAAGGGTTGATAGTGCACTAATGTTTTCGCCACTTCTAATAACTGATTATAGTGGCTATGACCATGGATTTCTGCCACAAAGTCCCGAGTCATAGGCAAGTATTCATATAATGCTTTGCGTCGCAGGTAACCATCTTGGCATTTTTCACAGCCCTGAGGTTTGTACACAGGAAAACCCATCGCAACCGTGCCCTCATCATCCTGTATCTTGCAGTCTTCACAAAGGATGCCCACAAGACGTTGTGATAAGATACCTACCACCGACGATTTTAATTGATAGCGCTCCACCCCCATATCAAGGAGTCTAAATATGGCCATAATGCTATTGGACGCATGCAGCGTAGTGACAACGAGTTGTCCTGTAATACCGGCCTGAATCATCGTTTGTGCGGTAACACTATCTCTTGTCTCTCCCACAAATAATACATCCGGGTCCAGCCGCAATATTGACCGCAATCCACGATGAAAAGATAAGCCTATCCCCTCATTGACTTCCATTTGATTTGCACCATAGATAGTGTACTCCACTGGATCTTCTAACGTCATTAAATTGATATTTTGAAGATTTAAATGATTTAAAAGGGCGTAGGCGGTCGTTGTTTTTCCCTCTCCAGTTGGTCCAACAATCAACAAAGCTCCGCTTTGATGTTTCAGTAATTTGATTAACTCTTTTTCTAATTGTTGATCAATGCCCAATTGGGAAAGGGATAGACGTTGTTCTTGGTAATGGAGTAACCTAATCACCATTTTTTCTCCGAAAAGAGTGGGGATGGTCGCAATTCTCGCATCGATTTCACTATCACCATAGGCATAGGTTAATTTCCCATCTTGAGGCAAGCGTTGATTAGAGACGTCCATTTTAGCTCTCACTTTAATGGCATTTTTTAATAATTCACCCTGTTCTGTAGAAATGCGATCCAACTCGCGCAACAATCCATCAATGCGCCGCTTGACTATGACACAACTATCACATGGATCTAAGTGAATATCCGTAGCATTATGATTCAAAGCATCATTCATCAAGTGATGCCAATAAGATATGGCGTCACCATTATTTATGATTCTGCTCGACGGCTCATATTCACGATCCCAAACATGAATAAAAAGCCGTCCATTCACACGCATAGCTAATTGATCTACGACATGAGAAAGCGGCTTTTTTTTGAAATGAAAGTGATGGTAACCAAATTGCTGGCCACCATAAACAAACTGTAACTCTTTTTGCTCTGGTATTGAGAATATGCTATCATCACAAATTTCCGGAAATGATTCTGTTCCCGATTGCTGCACCCAGGAAATGCGATTATCCCTATCCATCGTGATCCTCCAGGCTTAATCTTGATCAATCAGACTCTTCATGCTCTCCATCATAGACTCTAAGGCAACGCCACCACCAATCATATGAGCCAGTTCTTCTAAACGCCCCTTACGGTCCAGCTGAGTTAGTGAGGACACTGTTCTTCCTTCTAGTATCTCTTTTTCTACGCGATAGTGACTATCCCCAAGGGCGGCTATTTGTGGCAAATGTGTAATCGTCAAAACTTGAAGATGGTGACTTAATTTCTTTAATGCTTGGCCAACTACTTTAGCAGCATGGCCACTAATGCCAGAATCTATCTCATCATAAATAATTGTAAAACCAGTATGGCTTTGATGCTTTAACAAATTCATAGCCAGTGTCATGCGGCTAAGTTCACCCCCTGAAGCCACCATTTCCACAGGTCGCAACTTTTCACCCACATTAGTAGAGATGAGAAATCGCACATCATCTTGGCCTGTTCGTTGCAACGAGCCAGGCTCTCGTAAAATCTTAAATTGCGTATGGGGTAGGTCAAGTTGCTGCATCTCATGCACTAAGCCTGTTTCCACAGTCTCAGCCAGTTGCTCACGAGAACGAGTCAATTTTTTCGCCACTCCTATCGCTTCAGCGTAGGCAATATCTACCCTATTTTGTAAGCTTTCGTAATGCTTTTCATACGTCTCCAAAAACTGCAAACGATCCACTAGCTGCTGATAAAACTGTCTAATCGCATCAATGTTATGGCCATACTTCGACTTAAGGGTGTACAGTGCTTCGCGACGTTCTTGCAATTGAGATAGCGTTTCTGCATCGACGACAAGCGATGCGCTTTCACGGTGTAGCTCAGAAGCAACATCTTGTAACTCAATCGCTACAGACTCTACACGACTGACGAGTTCTTTGAAGGTAGAATCATATTCCGTAGCATGGTGACATTCTCGAGCTACTTCATCTAGGGTAGAAGAAATCCCTGGCGACAGCTCGTCCCCGGTTAAAGCGTAACCCAAATTTTCATAAGCTCGTTTTATATCAGCTATATTCTCCGCTCGCGCTAAAGTTTCTTCAAACTCTTCTTCGGAGAACTCTTCTAACCCAAAAGAGTCAATTTCTTTTTGTTGATAGTTTAATAAATCCATTTCGCGATGTCGGCTCTCTTCATCCATCGTCATCGACTGCAGTTCCTGATACAACTGATACCATTGTTGATAAGCTTGTTCCATGTCAATCAGTAGTTGTCGATGGGCAGCGTCGCCGTATCCATCTAGTAACTCCAAGTGATGATCACGATTGAGAAGAATTTGAGTGCTGTGTTGGCCGATGATATCCACTAATGTACTAACTAAAAGCGTCGCTTTTTCCACTGTTACCTTAGAGCCATTTAAAAATGTTTCCGATGGTTTGTCAGCATGAATCACACGTTTAATCGTCACTACATCAGAATACGCCATATCCATTTCGCGTAATACAGACTGTGTCTGCGCATTTTCTTTGATGCGAAAAGAAGCTTCTATCAACGCAAACTCCTGTTCATTGCGTATTTTTTCGCGAGATGCACGGGCCCCCAAAATAATGGATAACCCATCGATGATCATAGACTTCCCTGCTCCTGTCTCACCCGTAAACACGTTAAAATTGGGTGAGAAGTCAACGGTCATTTCATCAATAAGCACAAAGTTTTTAATGTGTAGGGTTTGCAGCATTTAATCTCTCAACTCCTGAAAAGCTTCATTGACTACTTTAGAAATCAACGCTGGCGTTAGTTTCTCCTGCTCATCGAGTACAACATGGGCCAGATATTCTCGATTGCCTTTCGCTCCTTGAATAGGAGAAAAACTTAAGTTTTTGATATAGAAGCCAATATCGCGCCATTTTTCCATCACGCGTTTAATAATTTCTTCATGTAGTGCAGGGTCTTTAATCACGCCATGCTTTCCTACTTCCTCTCTTTCTGCTTCAAATTGCGGCTTGATTAAAATCACACCAGACGCATTGGAAGTCAGTAGTTCTTTTACCGCGGGTAGAATCAGCGCTGTTGAAATAAAGCTGACGTCCATAGAGAAAAAATCTGCTCTTTCAGGTACATCTTCTTTCGTTATGTAGCGAGCATTGCAACGCTCTAAAACAACAACTCGAGGATCTTGTCGTAATGTCCAATCAAGCTGTCCGTAGCCAACATCGATGGCATAAACTTTTCTTACTCCACTTTGGAGCATGACATCTGTGAAGCCACCAGTCGAAGCACCAATGTCTAGGGCAATTGCTTGAGAGGTATCCAGTTGAAAAAAATCCAAAGCTTTCTTTAGCTTTAATCCTCCGCGGCTCACAAAAGGAAGCGCCTCTTTTTTTAATGTTAAAATAGTCGAATCATCGATCATCTGTCCAGCTTTATAAATCGGTTTTTCCTCGTGATAAACCGCTCCTTCCATGATCAGACGCTTGGCCTTTTCTCGTGTTGGAGCCAACCCTAAATGAACCATATGCTGATCTGCACGCACTTTTTTAGCCATTAATAGCTCCTATACGATAAGAGAGATGCCAGCTTAAACACTTGCGAAAAGGCAGAAATTCCTTCAATACATGCCAATGCTTGATCAGTATGATCTTCCACTAACCTTTGTGCTTCTTCTTTACCTTTTAGTGTGGCAAATGTTGGCTTTTCAATCTTTACATCTTCTTCATAATCTAAGATATCATCTCTAATTTGAAACGCACGGCCTAATAAACTGCCAAACTTCTCCATCCGCGCCAATTCTGCTGAACTCTCTCCCGCTAGAATGACCGGAATCATACAGGCAGCCTTAAACAAGGCGACCGTCTTTCCATCTATCATGTCGAGTAATAATTCTCCATCGTAATCCTGGATCGTATAAATCATATCCATGACCTGCCCACCTACCATGCCATGAAAGCCAGACATGGTGAACAACAGACTAGCTGCCTTTAATCCGCAGTGGGCATCTCCTTCTTTGGCTGCCAAATGGGAGAAAAGTAAACGTGCTGCTTTATTTAGCAGGGCATCCCCAGCTAAAATTCCCATCGCCTCACCAAAGACAACATGATTTGTCGGCTTGCCGCGACGTTCTATATCATTATCCATTGCTGGCAAATCATCGTGGATCAGTGAATATGTGTGAATCATCTCCAAAGCTCCAGCGAACGGCAGGAGTTCTTGCTCTGCTACTCCATAAGCCTCCCCTACCAGCATTAAAAACAAAGGACGCAGACGCTTTCCACCGGATAACAGGCTATACCGCATCGATGCAACAAGTTGTTGTAATGCTTTATCTTCTGATGAGTCTAATACAGATTCCAAATAATGATCGATCTTGCTTATCGTTGGGTTAAACTCTTGCAGCATTAAAAATCAACCTCAGTTTCTTCATCCTCATCTGTTAGCATTTTTATTTTCTCTGTCATCGTCTTTAAATAGGTTTCGCTTTCCTGAATAAGCTTTATACCTTTTTCATACAAAGCTACAGTGTCTTCAAAAGGAGTTTCCAGGTCCTCTAGTTTTTTTATAATGTCATCGATTTGATCAAAATTTTCTTGCAAAGAAAATGGCTGTTCCATTAGCAGTTTTCCTCCCATCGTGCCTCTTTTTGCCCATCTCGCATTTCGATGATAAATCGGCGAGTCTCTGACGCATTCTGCAGTGTGCGGTATACTTTTCCACCGGGTTGGCGAATCAGTGCAAAGCCTCTTTCCAGTGGTCCCAAAGGACTCATGGATCTTATTGCCATTTCACGATCATGTAGCTGATCTAATGTTACCTGATAACGCACATCCCAAGCCCTGCTCAGCCTGTGTCTTTTTTGCTCCATAATATGACCTTTATTCCATAACTGCTCCATGGGAGAAATGGACTTCAACTTTAACATGTGATTTTGCAGTTGAGTTTGCTCTAGGTGTAAACGTTGATGCATAAGAGATTTCATGCGATGGCTCATATACCCCAAAGCATCCAAGAGCTCATCTTTATTCGGTACAATGGCCTCAGCGGCTGCTGAAGGTGTTGCCGCTCGTAGATCAGCCACAAAATCTGCAATCGTAAAGTCTGTTTCGTGCCCCACAGCACTGACAACAGGTTTTTTTGTAGCAGCAATGACTCTGGCTAAGCTTTCTTCATTAAATGAGCTGAGATCCTCATAACTTCCACCTCCGCGGCCAATGATTATCACATCCACATCTGCTCTCGTGTCTAAGTACTGCAATCCTTTGATCAGCTCTGCAGGTGCGTTAGCACCTTGCACTGACGCCGGATAGAGTAGAATAGATATTCCAGGAAAGCGCCGTGTTGATACATTGATGATGTCATGAATCACTGCCCCAGTAGCAGCTGTTACAACGCCAATTTTTTTAGGATATAGCGGGAGCGGTTTTTTTCTCTCTTCCCGAAATAACCCCTCTTTTTCCAATTTCTCTTTTAATGCCAAAAACTGCAAGTGCAAATCGCCCACACCAGATCGCTCAACACTTTTTACATACAATTGAAGGCTCCCTGAGGCAGCATATAGATCTACATAGCCTTTCAAGATCACTTCATCGCCATCTTGCAAAATAACTTTGTTTTTGTGCTCATATTTGAGAAACACGGCTCTGATTTGTGCTTCTTCATCTTTTAATGAGAAATACATATGGCCGCTTTGAGCTAAAGAAAAGTTAGTCACCTCGCCCTGCACTTCCACAGATGATAGGACAATATCATCTCTTAACTGGTTCTTAATATATTGATTAAGCTTAGAAACAGTTAATAATGGCACTAGGCATCACCTTCCTGCTCATCTAGGTGTTTGACAACACCACCTAAAACGCCATTGATAAACGCATAAGAATCTTCTGTAGAGTATGCTTTGGCTAAGTTGACTGCTTCATTAATGGATACTTCAAAAGGGACATCATCCATGTCCAACATTTCAAAGACCGCCACACGCATAATAGCAAGGTCCACTTTAGCCAAACGAGACATGGACCACCCTTTAATCGATTGAAAAATCAATTCATCTATTTTCTCTTGGTTTTCTGTGACAAATTGAATACCTTTCTGAAAATAACAATTATCTTGTGCATTTAAAGGATGTTGTCTTTGAAAAGTTTCTATTGTCTCCAAAGAGCTGTCTCCGGTAACGTCTATCATATAAAGGAACTGCATTAACGTTGTTCTAGCGAATTTGCGCCCCATATGTGCCACCTATTTCTTTTCTGGCATCTTCGCAGGTCCCATTTGAATACCGGACACCAACACATCAATTCTTGTCACCCTCAGACCTGTCATCATTTCAATGGATTTTTTTACGTTTTTTTGCACTTCTTGGCATACGCTGACAAAGTTGACTCCGTAGGCTAATGTCACAGGCACCTCTACTGAACACTCTTCATTGGTGCACTCCACCTTTGTGCCTTTGACATCATTTTTCATACCTAGTCGTTGTGCCATACCACCAGCTAATGTGTCGGCAATGGCAACCACACCTTCTACTTTGCTTGCGGCAAGGTTGGCAATGGACGCCACCACATCACTGGATATTTTTATTTGATTAGAATCCTTGGATTCAATATAAGCTTCAGACATAAAGCACCTCCTACACTTCATTATAACAAAAACACCCTTTTTTAACAATCAATCCACGATGCATCATGGTGTCTTAAAGGGTGTTTTTGCCTACCTGTTTTAATACGCTTTGGCAATATAAACCATGTGTTTCTTTGGCTTACCGCAGCATAAACATACCTCACTAAAGTTTTCTTGATTCTCATCAAAGGGAATGCAGCGGATCGTTGCTGAGGTATCCTCCTTGATTTGATCCTCACATGCTCTATCTCCGCACCACATCGCCTTAACAAAAGCATTCTTCTCTTCCATCAGCAGTTTAAAATCATCATAATTTGTTACTTTATAGGTGTTTTCTTCACGGCGTTGTTTAGCCATACTGAAAAGATTTTTTTGGATATCGTCTAAAAGCGTTTCAACTTTCTTACTAAGATCTGTCATAGGGGCGAATATTTTTTCATGTGTATCGCGACGCACCAAAACAACTTGCTCTTTTTCAATGTCTTTGGGGCCGATTTCTAAACGCAGGGGAACGCCTTTCATTTCCCATTCATTAAATTTCCACCCCGGACTTTGGTAGTCTCTGTCGTCTATTTTGACACGAAAATGCTGTGAAAGTTGTTTGGTCAATTCGTGAGCCTGATCTAAAACCCCTTCTTTATGCTGCGCCACAGGTACAACGATAACTTGAATCGGTGCTAAACGAGGTGGCATTTTTAAACCACGATCATCGCCATGAGTCATAATGAGGCCTCCAATCAAACGAGTTGATACGCCCCAGCTCGTTGTCCAAACATGACTTAAGCCACCTTCTTTATTTTGGTATGTAATATCAAACATTTTTGAGAAGTTTTGTCCTAAATCATGTGAAGTTCCCGCTTGTAGCGCTTTGCCATCATGCATCATAGCTTCCATCGTATACGTTTCATCTGCGCCAGCAAAGCGTTCTTTGGCACTCTTGCGTCCTAAAACAACTGGCATAGCCAATTCATCTTCGGCAATTTGACGATAGACTTCAAGCATTTTTAAAGTTTCTTCTTCCGCTTCCTCATGAGTTTCATGGCAAGTATGTCCTTCTTGCCATAAAAATTCAGCCGTTCTTAAAAATGGTCTGGTTGTCTTTTCCCAGCGCACCACATTAGCCCATTGGTTAATCTTCACAGGTAGATCTCGATAAGTTTGAATCCATTTAGCGAACATTGTGTTTATAACGGTTTCAGAGGTAGGACGCACGAATAAACGCTCTGCCAATTCCTCATCCCCTCCGTGAGTTACCCATAGTACTTCCGGTGCAAACCCTTCAAAGTGGTCAGCTTCTTTCGTTAATAAATTTTCTGGAATCAGCAAAGGAAAATAGCAGTTTTCGTGCCCTGTTTCACTGAATCGCTTATCCGCTGTTTTTTGAATATTTTCCCAAACAGCATAGCCATATGGTCGAATGACCATGCAACCTCTTACTGGAGAATAGTCTGCCATTTCAGCTTTTAAAACAATGTCCGTATACCACTGAGCAAAATCTTCCTCCATAGGAGTGATTTCTTTGACAAATTTTTCGTTTTTTTGATTCTTAGCCATAATATCTCCTTTTCAAAAAATAAAACCACGACTTTCGCAGGGACGAAAACCGTGGTACCACCCTAATTTTATTCCAAAGAGTTCTCAACATCTGTTAACGCCAGTGACGGAGCGTTTTTCGCCCAGCTTCCGAGTGGGGCTCCCGACAAGCCTAAACAATTGCCTTCCAGCCTAGGGCAACCTCTCTGATGTTTGCATTGGCGGGACTTCTCGTTCGTTGCTATTGCCTTTATCTTAATCAAAATTAAAAGACTTGTCAAGCTACATCCATCGTTCCTTGTAAGCGCATAAAAAGGAATGATGAAATCACCATTCCTTTTCATAATCTGGTGCGGGAAAGGTGACTCGAACACCCACGTCATTGCTGACAACAGCCCCTCAAACTGTCCTGTCTACCAATTCCAGCATTCCCGCTCAGATACTGATTAATTATAGCACACTTACTATTGTAATCCAATAGGAATAAACATTTTCTTTACATTTCTATAGATATCTGTATCTGTCGGCTTAGGGTCGCCACCAACCTTATAATCTAATAATAAAGCTCGTTTTTTGTAACAAAGCACCACATAGGCAGGATCTTGTGATGTATATTCCATGAGTTGATTGTACAGTTTGTCCAGATCCAATGCCGTTACATCCGGCTGATCACCTTCTGACGCAAATTCCTGCGGTGCAGAGAATTCCTCAGCTCCATACACTCCTTGGTCAATGGAAAGCGGTTCTTGCTCCGTTTCCGGTTCCACGGCTTCTTTCTCAGGCAAAATAATATGCTTGGTCCAGCGGACCCAGTGATCCACATCGTCATTTTGATAACGCGCCACATTATGTTGTCCATCAATCGCTGCTGATGAAAGTAAGGAAGATAAATCTGTAATTGGACTCAGTTGTCTAGCAAATAAAGCTATATCAAATTCTCCTCGAGCTATTCTCCCCATGGTCTCCTGGTAATCTTGATTAATGTTGTCTTCATTTGTTGTTGGGCCAATATTAGACTGACCAATCATTATAGGCTCAATGCCAATTTGCCGCAGGTCTTCTGCCACATATCGTGCGATCAAATTGCGATTACGATTAGTAAAGTTGGTCACAAGGCTGAGCTTTAAGGGTGCTCCATCAGGCCATCTGCGATAACCTGTTTGTTCATCAACCAGCAAACCAGCTTCGTCTAACGTGGCTTTTGCTCGCTCCAAATCATATGTCGTTGTCACATTGAGGTATTTAGCACGTGGATCTTGCGGATGAAGCAGCCATTTTGATTCTTCTGCATTGCCTAAAAAAACGCGTTCTATGATTACGCCTTTATTAATAGCCATACTAACAGCCTGTCTCACAGCGACACCAGTGTCACCCTGAAGGCGAGGGTTGGTCATGTTAAATGCCAGCATCTCTACTTCCCGTGTAGCAAACGGTATGATAGTGAAACGATAATCTTCTTTATATTTTTCCCAGTCACTGTCTATTGCTAAGGATGCATCAATTTGTCCTGTGTCAAAGGCAATGGTTGACCTAGAAGCATCCCGATAGATTTTTCCTACTATCGACTCAATGTAAGGCGCAGACTCATAGTAATTTTCATTACGTTTTAATCTGATTTCTCTGCCACTTTTGTATTGATAAAATTGATATGGTCCTGTTCCAATGGGTTTAAAATCGCTATAAGTAAACACACCGCCATCAGATAACAAGTGCGCCGGCATGATGGGAATTGTCAGTAATTCTTGAACATCTTGATAAGACCTGTCAAATACCATCTCGACCTGCAACGGATCAATCACATCTATGGAAAATAGCTGATTGATGTCATATCCATACGCTTCTCCGACCATTGCATGAACCAATTGACGATAAGGGTTGTCTTCTTCTAAGCCTCTCAACGCACGAAAACTCATAGCTACATCATCCGCATTAAGCTTTGCTCCATCGTGCCAATATACATCATCTCGTAAAAGGATATTAACCGTTTTATGGTCTGGAGACACGCGAATTTCTTTAGCCAGTTGAGGGACGATTGATCCAGTTTCATCATAGGCATATAAGCCTTCATAGATCAATTTAGAAAAATAATAATAACTCTCGTTCTTGGTCAAAAGTGGGTTTAAAGTATCCACAACACTTAAAGGCAAAACCAGTTCTCCCCCTTTGGCTGGGGTTTTATCCACATATTCGCTTACATTGAGTGTTTCATAGCGTTCTTCTATCGGGATATTTTTTTGACAGGAAGCTGTAAACATCAAGGCTATCAATAATATAACCATCATAGATTTCTTGTTAATCATTTTTTCCGACCTTATCTTTAATCGTTTGCTTAATCATGTGTGAAGTTTCAATCCCATAGGTAAAAATTTTATTTTCTCTTTTGTATAGATCATCTAATGTGCGGTACGTTTTGCGCTGAGAGGTGATCTTGCGAATATAGTGCACGGTTTCAGAAAATGGAATTTCTTCATAATGCTTGTCATCAATTTCAACGCCTTCCTCCAGCCATTGATCTACGTGTCCTTCTCCGGCATTGTAGGCAGCTAACACTTGGTTTACATTATCGTACTTATCACTCAGGTAGGCTAGGTACCATGTACCAATGCGAATATTGTTGACTGGAGTACACAGCTCATCAGCATCTTGGTATGGAAGCCCAATTTGCTCAGCAACCCAAATACTCGTATCAGGTAAGACCTGCATTAATCCTCTGGCTCCTTTATGAGACAAAGCGTTTTTATCAAATCTACTTTCTGTATTAATCACAGCCATAACCAGATAAGGATCGACATCATATAGTTCTGCGTTTTGCTCAATCACATCGCGATAACCAAGAGGATATATGGCGTTAATCACCAACACAGCAATGATGCCTAACAATAGAATCGTCAATGCCATTTTGATGACGGATTCTAAGAAGTCTAAAATTTTTTTCATTCGCCCATCCTTTCCAACTGGCGACACGCATGCTGAAGTATGTGGTGCAGGTGCTCTACATCTCCGCTATTGTCAAAAATACGATCCGCAAAGACCAACTTGTCCGCCACGCTCATTTGTGAGGCGATCTTTTGCTTCGCATAATCAAGAGGAATTTTATCCCTTTTCATCAATCTTTGCAACTGCACTTTAGGGTTTGTTGCAATGAGCCAAACTTCATCCAGTGCAAGAGGCGAGTTTTTTTCGTATAATTTTGTTTCAATCAACAAAGGAACATCAAAAAATAATAATGAACTCCTATATTGTTGACTTCTATGCACCATTTCATCAAGTACCAAGGGGTGCAAGGCCGCATTTAATTGTTCCCTTTTTGCTTCATCATGAAAAATAAGTTCCCCTAATTTGGTGCGATTTAGTGTCCCATCACATGTTAATATAGTGTCTCCAAATATTTTTCTTATCTTTTCCAAGCCTACTGTACCAGGCTCTACGATTTGACGAGCAATTTGATCAGCATCAATTACCGGATATCCAAGCGAACGTAAAAAAATACTCGCTTCAGATTTTCCTGTAGCAATACTTCCTGTTAAACCTATACGTTTACTTTGCTTCATACCAGTTTTCTCCCACACCAAAGTCAACTACTAAAGGCACTGATAACTGAATCGCATTCTCCATTTCTTCTCGTACAACTTGTTTTACTTGATCTAGCACATCTTGTTTGGCTTCAATGATTAACTCGTCATGCACCTGTAACACAATCTGCGCATCCAATTGTTCCTGCTTTAACCGTTTATCAATTCTGACCATGGCAATCTTTATAATATCAGCTGCCGTTCCTTGGATCGGTGCATTTAAAGCAACGCGTTTTCCAAAAGAACGCACGTTGAAGTTCTTAGAAGATAATTCAGGAATATATCGCCTTCGATGCCACAATGTTTCTACATAGCCTTGAGCCTCACCTAATTTAACAATATTTTCCATAAACTTCTTAACTCCCTGGAAATGATCTAGGTAATTATCAATATACATTTTGGCCTCGGCACGTGAAATATCTAAATCTTGACTCAATCCATAGTCAGAAATACCATAGACGATGCCAAAATTGACCGCTTTGGCCCTACGCCTCATCTCATCCGTCACATTTTCTGGATCGACGTGAAACACTTGACTTGCTGTCGTCTTATGAATATCTTGATTTGCCGCAAATGACGTTCTCATGGCTTCATCCTCGGACATATGAGCCAAGATGCGCAATTCAATTTGACTGTAGTCGGCATCAATGAGCAACTCGCCATCAGCAGCACAAAATGCCTTACGAATCAATCTCCCCTCTTCTGTTCGAATGGGGATATTTTGTAAATTAGGGTCTACACTGGACAGTCTCCCCGTAGCCGTAACTTTTTGTGCAAAGCGAGAATGAATCCTTCCCGTTTCAGGATGAATCAAGGGTAGCAAACCATCGATATAGGTAGACTTTAATTTGTGAATCGTACGGAAGCGAAGGATATGATTTACAATAGGATGAGCATCTTTCAGTTTGTCCAAAACATCTGCATCCGTAGAATAGCCCGTTTTTGTACGCTTAATGACAGGAAGGCCCAATTTATCGAACAAGACTTCGCCCAACTGCTTCGGAGAGTTTAGGTTAAACTCTAAGCCAGCCATGTCATAAATTCTTTCTTCTAGCTCTTTGATTTCCTCCTGGAACTGATCTCCTAAAGATTGCAACACCTCTGTATCTACACCCACTCCAGCGTATTCCATATTCACTAAAACATGCATCAGTGGCAATTCCAGATCATAATAGAGCTTTTCCATTCCAGCGGACTTGATTTTTTCCACCATCGGTTCATAAATCTTGACCAAAATTGACATCTCTTGAGAAATATAAGCGGTCAATTTCTGCTTATCCACGTCTTTCCAGCGTTTCTTTTTCACACCTTTCCCCAAGATATCATCTCCTGTCAGGGAGGCTTTACCTTCAAAATCGGTGGACAACAACCCTAAATCGTATCTCGAACGTGTGGGATCGAGTAAATAAGCTCCCAAAGAGGTATCAAAAACAACATTAGACGGCATGATTCCTTGATCTTTTAATGTGACCAATGCTTCTTTTAAGTCATGACCTATGATTGCAGAGCTGCTTTCTAAAAGCGAAATCATACTTGCAGGCAATCGATCTACCACTGCATAAAAAAAACAATTTTTTCCATCGCTCAGGGCTACGTAAGAAATCTGCCCACGCCGGGGTAAGTGATCATCTTCATAGAATAGCACAAATACTCGTTCCCCTAATTGAGAAAAATCAAAAGTTTCATCAACCCATTGATGAGGAAGTAAACTAAGTTCACTATGAACCAGTTGTTCTGTCGGCTGTCCTAGCCGTCTTAATAAAGTATTCAGTTCATATTCATTGTAAATCTTACGTAATTTTTCTTCATCAGCTTGACGCACCTTTAAATCATCAAGCCCAACGTCCAGTGACACATTAGTGACAATTTCACCCAGCTTGCGACTCAAGTAGGCCTGTTCCTTATATGCCAATAAATTTTCTCGCAATTTGGGACCAGATACTTCTTCGAGCGATTCATAAATTCCTTCTAAAGATTGAAATTGCTGAAGTAGCTTTAAGCCTGTCTTTTCACCAACACGTGGTACTCCAGGAATATTGTCAGAACTATCTCCCATCAATCCCTTTAGATCAATTAACTGCTGAGGTTCCACACCATATTCTTCTTGGATACGTGACACATCATAGCGATCCAGCTCTTTTACGCCCTTACGTGTTAACACAACTTCTGTATTGGTGTCTACAAGTTGAAGATAATCTTTGTCGCCCGTGACTAAAAGCGTTTCCCATTTTCTTTTCTCAGCTAACTTGGCAAGTGTCCCCGCAATATCATCTGCCTCAAATTCGTCAGATGCTAAAATGGGAATCCGCTTGGCCTCCAAAATTTCTAGCAAAATAGGGATTTGTTGACTCAGCTCTTCGGGGGTGCTTTGTCGTGTACCTTTGTAATCTTCGTAAAGCTCATGGCGAAACGTTCCGCCTGGCTTGTCGAAGCATACTGCTAAATAGTCAGGATCATATTTATCCACCGCATTTTCCATCATTTGGACAAAGCCGTAAATTGCATTCGTATAAATTCCCTTTTTAGTCATCAGTAGTGGCAGGGCAAAAAATGCACGAAATAGCAGTGCACTACCGTCAATCACCATTAGTTTATTCATCACGTACCTCCTTGTGGCTAGTATAACGAAACCAATTGTGAAATACAACTTTCAAGCTCTTTGTCCACTTTCATGACTTACAAGATTTTAATTGCAAAATGTAAATTCGTATGCTAAAATAGAGTGGTACGCCGGAGTGATGGAATTGGCAGACGTGCTGGACTCAAAATCCAGTGGTGGCAACACCGTGCGGGTTCGAGTCCCGCCTCCGGCACCAATAAGTAGCTTATCTCCATGAGATGAGCTGTTTTTTTATTCTAGCATTGAGCAGGAGGTAGATGAAGTCGCATCTACCTCCTTTTAACTTTATTTTTGTATTTCAACGTCTCACTTGTCTATGGCGTGACCATCGGCGGCATAAATCAGTAAACCTTCCCCTTCGTGAATAAAGACCTCACCTTGTGACCCTATCAATTCGTTACTGATCCCCCGCGTCGATCCACATTCTAAAAATAATTCTTTTACCTCATAATAAAAACCTTTTGTGCTATATCTAAGTCCATTCTCCGTCATAGGAATGATTGAAATATAAGGATACTCCGTTTGCACCGTAATCACATCACCAGCCTTCACCCAGCGCACTTCATTTTGAACGCCTTTAAGCACCAGAAGATTCCCTTCATCACGCTCTCTTTTTAAAAAAAAGATATGGCTTAATGTGTGGTCCGCACGATCTCCCCATGCACCCAGTAAAAAAATTTCTTTCGCACCATGTTCTTTGGCAAACTCAATGGCTAAGGCAGTATCTGAATCGTCTTTCTCCACAGGAAACCGAATCACCTCTACCGATTCTTTGACTTCAGCTGGTAATTCCCCTACATAGCTATCTAAATCACCGATTAAATAATCCGGCAAAACTCCAGCTTCTAGGGCAAATTGCAATCCACCATCACAGGCTATGATCGTATCGCATTGTGATTGATATTGCTGAATGACTGCTGAAGCAATGTCTCCGCCATTAGTGATAATCAGCACGCGGTACATCATCGTTTCAACTCTTTTTTTATGGCTGTGACAGTGGCACAGTAGTCGCCACTTCCATAAAAAGCAGAACCCATGACTACCGTATCTACACCTAGTTCTTGCAATCTTTTAATGTTCGTTAAATTAACTCCTCCGTCCACTTCTAGCTCTATATGAGGATGCTCATTCACGATCCATTGGTGTGCCATATCAATCTTATCCATGATTTGTGGAATAAATTGTTGCCCCCCAAATCCGGGATTCACGCTCATCATTAAGAGCAGATCCATGTCCTCACCCACATGCTCCAGCGTATACAGCGGCGTAGAAGGGTTTAAAGCCACTCCTGCTTTAACGCCGGCATCTTTAATCTGTCTGAGTACCCGTTGTAGATGAATGGTAGACTCAGGATGCACCGTAATCATATCGGCTCCAGCTTCGATAAAATCCTCGATATATCGCTCTGGGTGCATAATCATGAGATGCACGTCAAAAGGCAATTTTGTATGAGGACGGAATTTTTTTATCACTGGTGGACCAAAAGTAATGTTAGGAACAAAGTGCCCATCCATCACATCCACATGTATATAGTCTGCTCCTGCTGCCTCGGTAGCTAGCAACTCCTCTTTCATGCGAGCAAAATCAGACGATAAAATTGATGGTGCGATGTTCATTTAATACCTCCTATATTCTTGTATTTCATGTAAAAAATCAATGTAATGTTCATATCTCGCTGTACTCATCTCACCACGTTTTACAGCTTCTTTTACGACACATCCAGGCTCCTGATCGTGTAAACAGGTTTGAAAGCGACATTGTGATTGCATCTCTTCCATTTCAGGAAAATAGTCGCGTAGCATGATAGGCTCTTCTAAGATACGGCCTAACTCTACTGCCGTAAATCCAGGAGTATCAAAAACGTATCCTGTTGTATCTAAGGGGTAGAGGTGTACATGTCTCGTCGTATGTTTTCCTCGACTTGTTTTTTCGCTCACTTCCCCTGTTTCCAAAGAGTGGTCTGCAATTGCATTAATCAGAGAAGACTTACCTACACCAGATGGTCCCATGAATGCAGTAATTTTCCCCTCTAGCTCTCGTTTTAATAGATCAGGATATTCATGTTGTTCGCTCATTCGTGTAACAAATACGGTATATCCTGCTTTTTCATAGATGTCTTTCCAATACAATGCCCTTTGCTCGTCTAAATCAGCTTTGGAGAGTACAACAAAGGACTTAACAGATTCCACAGCTGCAATCACCAACATACGGTCTAATACCCACGAATTCAATTTAGGTGCCTTCACGCTCATCACCACTGCTACCTGATCTACATTCGCCACCGGTGGACGTAGCAGCTGATTTTTACGAGGCAAAATTTCGTCAATATACCCTAGCATCTCTCCTTCACCCATGCGAATCATCACTTTATCGCCGGGCACTGGTTTAATTCCTTGATTACGAAACACACCTCTAGCTCGCGTGCGAATTCTTTCATGATCTACAGCGACATCATAAAAACCACCGATGCTGTTAATAATGTATCCTTCGCGTAAATAAGAATCCATTAACGTATCTCCTGTACTAATACATCGTCTTCATAAACTTTGAAGGAATCCCCTACGAAGCCATTTAGCGTCACTTTTTCTGTCTCATCATTATAATAGATATTTCGTTCGAAAACGACTTCTATTCCATCGGGTGAATCGCGATAAATAGTCAACTTGTAATATTCCCTGCTAGGATCAGGAGTAATGGTGTAGGTTTTAGACATTGGCTCTCGTTCACTCACAATCGGTTCTTCAGGTGTTTCTACTTTTCCAGAGGAAACGTATAGCAGTACAGTAGTGTCTTTTTCTATTTCAGTGCCTTTTGGAATTTCTTGCCAACATACCTGATCTCGATCATACTGATCACTTTCTTCATACTTAATCTCTGCATGTAGGCCCAGATTTTCCAATGTTTTTTTTGCTTTATTGACATTAACGTCTAACAGATTTGGCATAAATACCGTTTCTTCCGGACCAGAACTAATCAATAAATCAACTCTAGTGCCTTTAGGTACTTTTTCTTTCGCTTGTGGATGTTGCGAAATGACTTCATCTTTATCCACCTCTTCTGAAGCTTCCGCTTTCAGTTCGCCTACTACAAGCCCCTCATCTTCTAGTAGTTTAATCGCTCGTTGTTGAGATAAACCCATGACATTCGGCACGATGATCGATTCTTCCGAGCCGTTGACAGAAACTTTTACGGTAAAACCTTTCCGCACGGTATTCCCTTCAGCGGTGTTATTAATCGATACAATTTGACCTTCTTCGTACTCGTCATTTTGGACGATGGACTCTATTTCCAATACCAGTCCTTCTTTTTTACATAGGTCTCGTGCCTCACTTTCATCTAATCCAATGATCTCAGGTACCTGTACGTCAGCACCTCTACCACCGGGGCCAAATAAAAGTTTCTTGAACCCTAAAAAAGCGCCCATCACAACTAAAAAGGCTAGGACAACGCCTAAGACGGTCATTTTGATATCTTTCTTCTTTTGCGCTTTTCTATTAACACTTTTTTTCTTACTCTTCTTCGTTGGAGCCTTAGCTCCTGCTGTTTTTTTAGAGGCAATACGAATCTCTTCTTGCGGAAGCACTTGGGTTTGAAATGTGTCTTCTGCATTTTCCAAAGACAAGCCTTCTTTAATACGATGAAAATCAGATAAAAGTTCATCTGTATTATTATAACGATCGCTAGGATTCAATTTCATGCATTTGATGATTAGTTGCTCGAGTCCTGGCTTGATATCCGGAGCAAAATGACTCGGTGCGATAAAATTACCTTGGATGTGCTTTAAACCCACCGTAACCGGCGTATCTCCATCAAAGGGTAACGTACCTGTGACCATTTCATAAAGCACAATACCTAAAGAGTAGATATCACTTTTTTCATCAGTCAATTGCCCTTTGGCCTGCTCGGGAGATGTATAGTGAACAGATCCCATCGCTTCCTTAGCTATCGTCATCGTTTGGCTAGTGGTCATACGCGCAATACCAAAGTCCATCACCTTAACGACATCATCTTTCGTAATCATAATGTTTTGTGGCTTAATATCGCGGTGGATGATGTGATGATGGTGAGCGTGATTCAACGCTCTTGCCACTTGCTCGCCATAAAACACAGTTTTTTCCGATGAAAGGCGTCCTCTCGCCTGAATCAGTTCTTTTAACGTGATGCCATTAACATATTCCATGACAATGTAATAGATGATTTTTCCAGCTACCACTTCTTCCCCAACATCATATACATTAATAATGTTAGGATGATTTAAAGCGGCTGCTGCTGCACTTTCTTTGCGGAATTTTCGGATAAATTCTTCATCACCTGAGAACTGGTTCTTTAACACTTTAATAGCTACGGAACGATGTAACACGTGGCAGTGTGCACGATAGACCTCTGCCATGCCGCCGTCACCAATTTTTTCTAGGATTTCATAGCGCTGATTTAATATTTGCCCTATCATTTTACACACCTACCTTATTTCCTTGCGCCACAATCAAGGTGATATTATCCGTTCCCCCTGCATCCAGCGCTAAAGAGCCTAGTTTGTCAGCTAAATTTTCTTGATGTTCACTCAAAAAGGCCTTTTCCATTAGCTTGATATCCACTAAGGAAGACAATCCATCACTGCACAATAAAAAAGCCTCAAACTGCGTGATAATCGGATGTGCTTCCACGTGCAACTGTTTGTCCGTTCCCAAGGCTTTCGTGATGAAGGATCGCTTGGGATGAGTTTTCGCTTGTTCTTTTGTAATTTCCCCCGCCTGAACTAATAAGTTCACATAAGAGTCATCACTAGAAAGCTGATCTAAATGCTTGCCATCCCATCCATAAAGTCGACTGTCTCCTACATTAATAAAATACTGAGTATCACGCCCCTGGTAAAGTAAGATTAATGTTGTGCCCATACCTTTCAAGCTCTGGTCTGAAACACTCTTTGCCCAGATGGCATGATTAGCACTTTCTACAGCTAGGATCACTCGACTTATCGTCAGTTCGCTCTCGCAGGTAGTGAGTTTTTCGATTTCCTCACAAGCCATTCTGCTGGCTACTTCACCACCTAAATGTCCTCCCATGCCATCTGCCACCAAGTATAGGTTAGCATCTTTATGTTCTATCACGCACCAGTGGTCTTGATTCTCTTTGCGAACCAATCCTTGATGAGTAAAGCTGTAAAATGCATTCATACAGCAGTTCCTTTCTTATTTCGTCTGCGCAGTTGTCCACAGCTTGCTTGAATATCCGGTCCTAACGTTCTTCTCACAGATACCGAAACCCCTGCTTTTTCTAGTCGCTTTGCCATCTCATAGACATCTAAAGTCGCTTTTCCACCTTGATACTCTTCAATCGGATTTAACGGAATGAGGTTGACATGCGCTAGTCGATGTTTGAATAAGCGACTCAGTCCATCAATGCTGTGCATATTGTCATTGACTCCCGGAATCACGGTGAATTCGAAGCTCACTCTTCGATTCGTTTGAGCCACATATGCATCCACGCTTTTCAAGATTTTTTCCAATGGATAGCGTCGATTAATCGGCATAATTTGTGAGCGGGTCTGATCATCGACAGCATGTAGGGAAATGGCCAAGGTTACCGGTTTGTCCCACTGCGTCAATGCAATTATACCTGGCACAATCCCGCACGTAGAAATCGTCATGTTACGATAGCTCATATGTTTGCCCTTTGGTTCATGCAAAAGCTCCATAAATCGTTTGACTGCAGGCCAATTATCAAAGGGTTCGCCCATTCCCATTAACACCACATGGCTGACGGTAATTTGCTCTTGGTTCTCCACTGCATAAACCTGACTTAACATCTCATAAGTCAAGAGATTTCGTTCTCTCCCACTTTTTGTGGAAGCACAAAAAGCACATCCCATAGCGCATCCCACTTGTGTTGATACGCAAAGGGTGCGCCCGTAATCGTACTTCATTAATACTCCCTCAATCAGAGATCCATCAATGCACTGATAAACATACTTTATCGTTTCGTCAATTTTTGATTCATAGCGTTCTACAATTTTCACCAAAGGTATTTCATAAACTGCCAGCTGATCCCTTAAGTTTTGAGGTAATCGCTTCATATGTGAAAAAGGTGTCCCATACTCATGGTGTAAGTACTCAAATACTTGCGAACCACGATATTCCTTTTCACCCTTCGTTTTCATATATTGGCGCCACTGTGCTTCACTCCAGCTCGTCATATGTTCAGATGGATCCGTTAGGTTTACGGTACTCTGTAGCATCGAAACACCCTTTCTCGATTACGTAGCAAATGTTGACTCTTATTAATGCTTCGACATCCCTTCTTGTCCGATTTGTATTCACGATCAATTTCTTTGGTTATTAATAGCCATGAGTCGAATCAGTTGTGAAATAGACATCAAGGCTGCTGCCACGTAGGTCATCGCTGCAGCTCTAAGCACTTGCCCACTGCCAAGCACTACATCATCTGGCGACCCTATTGAACGTATTCTCTCCATCGCTCTTCTGCTGGCATCAAATTCCACCGGCAAAGTGATGATTTGGAACAACACACCTACAGCAAACATAGCAATCCCTACTTGGACTAAAGTAGGGCTTATGGCAAATCCAATGATTAAAACCAGCCAAAATAATTGTGATGCTCCAATGGCTAAAGGCAAGAGATTTGTTCGCCATCGATAAGGAGCATACTGTTTATCGGCTTGAATGGCATGACCTGCCTCATGAGCCGCTATACACATAGAAGCAATGGACGTTCCATCGTGAACTGCAGGTGATAATCGTAGTACATCTTCTCGGGGATCAAAATGATCGGTCAAGGTCCCCCCAACTCGCTCGATACGCACATGGGTCAAGTTTTCTGCATCCAGCATTCGACGCGCCATTAATGCTCCTGTCATACCCATACGATTATCGATACGCGAAAATTTACGATACGTCGATTGGATAGATGATTGTGCCCACATACCAATAATCAGTGCCGGGATAAGAATCCAAAATGCATTGTAATAATACAGATAAGGCATAGTTTAACCTCCTAAAATGACATCCGGTGGAAAATTGTTGCCTCTTAGGTAATCTTCCACCGCCATGCGTTTTTTCCCTTGTAGCTGCAAGGCTTTGAATGTAACGATTCCCTCTTGACAGGCGACTGACAGCCCATCATCACTAATACTTACAACGTGTCCAGGAGTTTGCTCTGTCTTTTTTTCCTCCAATTGGGGAGAGAAAAGTTTCATCACTTCACCGTGAAGATAAGTGTAAGCTCCCGGATAAGGGTCCATCGCCAATGTTCTTTGGTAAACAGTCTTAGCTGTTTGATGAAAATCCAGTAGTCCATCACTCTTCTCTATTTTGTGAGCATAGGTTGCCTGACCATCATCCTGTTTAACCCATTGAACTGTGCCATTCTCAACAGATGCCAAGACATCTATGATGGCTTCGGCACCCAACTTCGCTAGTTCATCATGAAGCTCTCCCATTGTTTTATGTCGTGCATCTGTTGTTTTGGTTAAAGCTACTGGACCAGTGTCTAATCCTTCTTCCATCTTCATGATGGCCACACCCATGGTTTCCTCACCAGCCATAATCGCCCGCTGCAAAGGGGCAGCCCCACGATATTTAGGGAGAATGGAGCCATGGATATTCAAACAGCCATAATATGGTATGTGCAGTATAGCCGGTTTAATGATTTGCCCATAGGCTACCACGACAATGATGTCTGGCTTGAGTTTTTCTAATATCTCCACCGTTAAAGGATCATTGACGTTTTTCGGCGTCATTGTTGGTAAGCCTAACTTCTGAGCACTTTTTTTGACCACTGTCGGTTGCAGTTTTTTACCTCTACCACGTCTTTTGTCTTCTTGCGTCACTACCATCACGACATCATGGATATTTGCTAGCGTTTCCAAGGCAGGAACGGCAAAATCAGGCGTTCCCATAAACACGACGCGCATATTAAACCTCCTCGTCAGTGGTGACCATTTGAATTCCTGTTGCTTTATCTATGTATAATACACCATCTAAATGATCTAACTCATGGCAAACAGCTACAGCCAGTAAATCATCGGCATCTAAAGTGACTTCATTGCCATCTCTGTCCAGATAGCGCACCGCCAGGTTCTCTGGTCTGACCACAAATCCCATTTTATCCGGAACAGACAAGCACCCTTCTTGCACTCTTACAGAACCATCTTGCCGTATAATTTCAGGATTAATCATCTCGATGGGACCGTCGCCAATGTCAATAACTACCACACGGCGCAAGACGCCTACCTGGGGCGCCGCCAAACCAATACCGTCTGCATGAACCATTGTTTCACGCATATCATCTAACAATTCCCAAATACGTTCATCAATGGTCTCGACTTTACGGGATTTCTTTCTCAGTAACGGATCCCCTTCTACTCTAATTGTTCTTAAAGCCATATTACCACCTCTTTCGATTCCACTGGATGATAAGCCCATCATCCATTATTTCCTGAGCCAACCTGTCCCAAATCACATCAAAGACAGGGGCTACTTGTTTATCATAAGTCACTAGCCATGTATAAATCGTAGGATGCTTTGCACTGAAATGTTCATAGGGCACCGGCGAAAATGCCCGCCAAAGTTTTGCATTCAATGTCTCAGTTTTTACCATTGAATGAAAAACAGTATTAATTTCATGAATTTTTTTATAGCCTTTTGGTGCATCCAATCCGGGCAGGACGCGAACCTCCATGATTTCATGAAAAGGCGGAAAGCCGGTCATTTGACGCACGCGAAGCTCTTCTAAGTAAAAATGCGGATAATCGTGGGACGCTCCTTTTTGAATCGCGTAGTGCTCTGGCAAATAGGTTTGTAAAATCACTTGACCTTGATCACTGTGCCTACCTGATCTTCCTGCCATTTGCGTGATCAACTGAAAAGTCTTTTCTGCCGCATCATATTGAGGAATCAATAAGCTGAGATCTGCTGCTAAAATCCCCACTGTGTCTACCAGTGGAAAATCATGACCTTTGGCAATCATCTGAGTACCTATCAAAATATCTGCCTGACCTTCTCGCATTTTTTGCACGATTTCTTCATGACTACCTTTTTGTCTTGTCGTGTCATGATCCATGCGCATCGTAACAGCCTGGGGAAACTGTTCCTTCACAGCTGAGACAACTTGTTCAGTGCCAATGCCAAAATACCGTATCGTCGAACTGCCACACACTGGGCACACTGTCGGGGCCATGGTTTTATAGCCACACAAATGACAAACTAGAGACTTTTCATGCCTATGGTATGTCAGCGTTTGCCCATCATGAGGACAGCGCATCACATGACCACAACTGCGACAAGAGACAAAGGTTGAAAATCCACGACGATTCATCAGAAGCATAGATTGTCTTTTCTCTTCCAAAGTATTCTTTACACAATCATGGAGTTTTCGGCTAATGATGGAGCGATTTCCTTCTTTTAATTCCTCTCGCATATCCACCACCTCTACAGGCGGAAGAGGATATTTGCCAAAGCGTTCCTTTAATGTCCATATCTTCATATGGCTATCCTTAGTCGCACGATACATCCAAGACACTTTTGGCGTCGCACTGCCTAGAACAACCTTGGCTTCTTGAAGATTCGATCGCAGCAATGCCATTTCGCATATATCATATCCTTGGCTTTCCAGAGGTTCATAAGCGCCATCATGCATCTCATCAATGATCACCAGGCCTAAGTCTTTCATTGGAGCCAAAAGTCCGGATCGAACGCCTACCGCCACCCGGATATCGCCATTAAAAAGTCCCTTCCAATCCTCTAGCCTTTCGCCTCTTGCCGTTCGATGATGAATAACCGCAATCTCGCCCTCCACATGAGGCCGAATTCGTTGTATCATTTGGGGAATCAAACCAATTTCCGGTACCATAATTAAAACTTGTTTATTTTGTGCCAGTACAGATCGTAGTAAGCCGATATACACTTCTGTCTTGCCACTGGATGTCACCCCGTAAAGCATATGCCATGACAACGAACTTTGGATAATGCCTTCCATAACAGTGTGTTGTGATGGATTTAAAGCAGGCGGGGCACAGACCCTTTCCTCTATGGTGACAGTTTCTATATACCCATTTTTTATCATACTTTGATATACACTGGGTGGAGTATAATACATTTCATGCATCGTTTTAACATCTAACGGTCCATTCATTAAAAGCGCTGCCACTCTTCGCTGCGCGCGGTAATGATGAGGAATTTCATCCATCGCTACTGTCAAGCGATATACCGGATTTACTGTTTGTTGTTGATGTAAAACTAGCTGCCCTTCTTCGGTGACGTGATATACATCATGTGCTGCAGGTGGCAAAAAATAGTTCAACGACTGCCCCCATGGTAAAAAATATTCTTTTACCATCTTCCGAAATAGGGTCAACATCGCATCAGGCAGCACTGCACTGCCATCGATGGCTTGCTTTACCATTTTACTACGAAACTTTGGTTTGCACACTTCTTGCAAAACGAGCGCAACTGCCTCACGATTATGATTGCCAAACGGAACCACCACCCGGCCACCGATGGGTAGCTTCTCCTTTGAGGCATATGTATAGGCTGTTTTGGCCGTCGTATGTGCTGTGAGCATCACCACTTCGTAATATCGCATGGTCGTTTCCTTTCAAAAGGCCGCTCCTTAAGGGGCGGCCACAGGTTTTTATTTCCTTTGATCCAACAAATTTTTTACACGATCGACAATGATTCGAGCAACATCTTGCTTAGCCATCTTATCATAGGTCAACTGTTCTCCCTGCGGGGTCAGAATGGTAATGATATTCGTGTCTTGTTTGAAACCAGCCCCTTCAGTTGTCAGGTTGTTGGCTACGATAAAATCCAAGTTTTTTTTCTTAATTTTTGCGGTGGCATTTTCTATCACATCATTCGTCTCAGCCGCAAAGCCCACCAGTATTTGCTTGCTTTTGCGCTTACCGATCGTTGCTGCTACATCTGGGTTTGGTATAAAATCAAGATGCAAACCATCGTCACCCTGATTGTCTTTTTTGATTTTTTGAGTTGCGACCGTGGCCGGCCTATAGTCTAATGGTGCTGCCGGCATAATGACTACGTCCGCCTCGTCAAATCGAGCTTCTACTGCTGCGAGTAATTCTCGTGTAGTTTTGATTGTAACCAATTCTTCCACGTGAGGCTCCGGATTAGAAGTGTAGCCCTTAATTAGCGTGACACGAGCTCCTCGCATCCTAGCTTCCTTCGCAATAGCATAGCCCATTTTTCCACTTGAATGGTTTGTTAAATAGCGCACAGGATCCAGCGGCTCCATAGTGGGGCCAGCCGTCACAATGAAATGATATCCAGACAAATCCTTGAGCGTAATTGCATACTCCATTTCTTCCACAATTGCTTGTGGCTCAGGCATCTTCCCTTCTCCAACATCTCCGCAAGCTAGAAGACCGCTTGCTGGTGTGAGAACTCGGTAGCCAAATACACTTAGTTTCTTCACATTTTCCTGTGTTGCCTGATGTTTCCACATGGCCGTGTTCATTGCAGGAACAACCATTTTTGGTCCTTCATAAGCTAATGCTACCGTAGTGATTAAATTATCTGCTATGCCGTGGGCTAATTTGGCCATAGTATTTGCCGTAGCGGGACAGATCACCAGCAGATCCGCCCATTTAGCCAATGAGATATGTTCCACATCCATCACTTGCGGCAAGGAGAATTGGCTCGTGTGTACAGGACGTTGTGACATCGTTTGCATTGTCAAAGGAGTGATAAACGCTTCAGCCCCTTCCGTCATCATCACTTCCACTTCCGCGCCTAGTTTTTTCAACAAGCTGACCAGGTGGGCCACTTTGTACGCCGCAATGCCACCAGTCATGCCGATAAGAATATGCTTACCTTTTAAACGGCTCATCATACATCCTCTTCTATATCAGTTTCTGCTTCCAAGGCCCCTTCCATATCCATTGCCTCTTCCAGCTCTTTAGCTAACTTAAGCTGACGTTCTTTCTCACGATATTCGGCATCACTCATGGGCTCTCCAAAGATCACGTCTTGATCCAGAACCTCCATCATCGCCACCGTCACCGGATTTTCGACCCCTTCGTTTACTGCGATCAACGGGTCACTACCTTCTACTAATTGGCGTGCACGCTTTGACACTAGCATCACCAAAGCATAGCGACTATCGGTAATCGCTTCAATTTCTTTGAAAGATGGAATTAACATAAAACCTCCTAATTACGATATCTCTCAGCCAACACTATAGCATTCAATGCTTTTTGGGCTTCTTCCAATACATCATTGACTATCACATAATCGTACTGATCTTGATACGTCATTTCTTCTCTAGCATTAAATACCCGCTTGGCAATGACATCAGGTTCATCTGTACCACGTGTAATCAATCGTTTCTCTAATTCTTTCAATGACGGTGGTGCAATAAAAACAAACACGGCCGGAATGTCCAGTTTTTTCAGTTGCATCGCACCTTGTACATCAATCTCTAAAAGCACTACTAAGCCGCATGCAATAGCCTCTTCCACTGCTTTTTTAGGTGTGCCATAGTAATTGTCATGCACTTTAGCGTATTCCAGAAACTCCTGGTTTTGAATCGCTTTTTCAAACTCTTCTTTCGTGAGAAAGAAATAGTTGACCCCATCTATTTCTCCTTTTCGCATAGGGCGGGTCGTAGCTGAAATAGAATACTGTACATCGGCGTTTTGACACAATAAAGACTCACACAAAGTTCCTTTCCCTGATCCAGAAGGACCACTCACGACTAATAAATACCCTTTATTTGTTGCCATGCTATCACCTATACTAAATTTTGAATCTGTTCTCTCATTTTTTCAATTTCTGTTTTCATCTCAATCACCAATGTGGCAATGTCTTGATGAGATACCTTTGATCCAATCGTATTCGTTTCGCGGTTCATCTCTTGAACAATGAAGTCTAAAGTACGTCCTACCGGCTGATTTTTAACCACTGTCTCACGAAACTGTCCTATGTGACTGTAAAGACGATTGAGTTCTTCTTCGATGTTCATCTTGTCAGCTAGATAAGCAATTTCATTTTCTAAGCGGTCCTCATCTAACCTAGTCTCCTCGGACAACAAAGCATTGATTCGCTCTTCCATCTTGGCAAAGACCTCTTTTGGCGCATTTTCGCTAAGTCTTTGCACTTGCTTCGTCATTTCTTCCAAGTGATCAGTACGTTTTAAAAGTTCATCCGTTAACGCCTTGCCTTCTATACTACGCATAGACCAAAGCGCTTGCATTGCTTGCTCTATTGCCCGAAGCAGTAACATCTCCATGCTTTTTTCATCCAACTCTTTTTGCCGGCTTACCAATACCTCTGGTAAACGTGCGACAAAGGCTAAATTTACATCTTCGTCAAACTGCAGAGATGTTTTTAATGTATCAATGGCTTTTAAATACTCTTGCGCCAATGCGAGATCTGCGGACACCGTCACCGTACTTTCTTCCAAAGCCTGGTATTCCAAGCTAATATCGTATTTTCCCCGTTCTCCATGTTCTTTCATATAACGGCGTACCACCGGCTCTAAAAAAGACAGCGTACGAGGGGCGCGCACATACACTTCTTGATAGCGATGATTAATGCTTTTTATTTCAACGGTCATTTGAAAGGCCTCGTTAGAAGCCGTTGCACGACCGAATCCAGTCATACTATTAGCCATGATTTCCCCCTTTTTATTTATTCACTTAATATATCAAAAAAATCCCTGTTTTTCAACTTTTGACGACTACTGACTTTACTTTGAGTCATATTTTGATACAATACAAAAGGAGGTGGCTTATGCCTTTTGATGGATTTTTTACTCGTGCACTCACCGATGAAATGCAAACCTATGTCGGTCGACGTGTCGACCGTATTTATCAACCGAAAGATGATACCATTAGCCTGACATTAGGTCGCGGTACATATCTGGTTTTATGTATTAATCCCAGTGCACCACGCTTCTATGTCACTACGACACCGTTTACAAACCCTATGACACCGCCTTCTTTTTGCATGCTTTTACGCAAGCACTTACAGGGTGGATTTTTGGCTGGTATCGAACAACTGGAAAATGATCGCATCATCGCATTTCACTTTACCTCTTCCAATGAACTGGGCTATCAGGTAAAAAAGACTTTGATGATGGAAGTTATGGGAAAACACTCAAATTTGATTTTAATCGACACAGGTACACATGAGATTCATGATGCATTAAAGCGAGTCAACAAAGATATGAGCCGTATTAGGCAACTATTACCAGGGGAAATCTATGACCATTCATCTGTTATGGGCAATAAACAAAATCCTTTTTCATCCACGGTGCTGCCATCCCATATACTTCCGCGCTCATCAAAAAGCCTTTGGCGGAGTATCATGGATACCTACATGGGTTTTAGCCCTGTAACAGCCCGTCATATCGCTTTAAGTGCCACATTAGACCCTGCTATTGAAGTTTCCTTCCTTACCACAACGCAATGGGCCGCAGTAGATCAGGCCTTTTTGCACTTTTTAGAACCTCAGCCTGTCAGTCCACTGATCTATCACCCTACAAGTGAAAAAAAACCAGAAGATTTTTACTACACACATCTTCTCCCACTCGAAACACTTGCTACGAAAAGCTATGATAACTTGAGTCAGGTCGTCGAAGTTTTTTTTGCTACTAAGCTCGATGAAATGCGTAAGTCCCAAAGAACTCAGGACTTAACAAAACAAATCAAATCCCTACGTGATCGACAAAAGACAAAACTGGATACATTGACAGCCGAACTGGATGAATCTAGGCTACGGGATACCTTCCGACTTTATGGCGATTTACTTTCTTCTAACCTTCATCTTCTTAAACCACATCAAACTGAAGTCGCTCTTCCCAACTACTATGATCCTGAGATGACCCTTATCACGATTCCACTAGATCCGACCCTATCTCCCAGTGCTAATGCCCAGTACTACTACAAAAAATACCAAAAACTAAGAAAAGCAGAATCCCATCTCATACAACAGCTACAGCAGACGCAAACCAAATTATCTTATCTAGAAAACGCCTTGTTTGACCTCACACTTGTTGAACAAGATGACGCACTGGAGGACATCAAAGCGGGACTTTATGAGGCCGGCTTCATCCACAAACGTCCTGCCAAAAAAGAGCAAAAGAAAAAACACTCATCCCCTCTCACTTTTACATCCCCCAATGGTTTTTCGGTCCTCGTCGGCCGTAACAGCCGAGAAAATGACCGTCTCACCTTCAAACTAAGTCATAAAGAAGATTTGTGGTTCCACGTCCAGGACTACCCAGGATCTCATGTAATTTTGCGTACAGAGGGGGGCATTCCGCAAGAAGAAGACTTATTATTTGCTGCGCAGCTAGCAGCTCAATACTCCACACTCAAATGGAACACGCATATAGCTGTTGACTACACAAAAAGACGCTATGTGAGGCGCATGCCTCAAGGCGGTCTTGGATTGGTTCATTATGATCACCAGCAAACCCTTATCATAAAATCATAATCTAAACCCCCGCTTGATGATCTAGCAGGGGTTTAGATTAATGGTATAAAATTAATGACAGGGGTTTCATAAGGGTGATTCCTACGGATGATTGATTCACATACCTCTTTTTGATGGTCTAAGATGCGAAACTCTAATTGTAACTCTCGCACTTGGCTACACTTTCCTAGAGTCCCTTCATAGGGTCGAGCCCCTTCCAAGGGCCGCCAATGACCTATGACTTCCATCGATGTATATGCATAATCATAAGAACCTCCTGCTAATAATCCTTGGGCATGTAAAGCCTCGATTAACTTTTCCTCTGCCTCCACAGGAATAAATACCTCCACCTTGTAGTGCATATAATCCTCCTTATAGAATCATTATACAACACCAATCATTTCTCATCAAATGTCATCGTTCCATCTCCTCGAATATCCATAGGTGGGCCAAGCACAGGGTCTGGCCGCCATAGTATCACCCACACAGCTTTATTTCTCGCACCTATTTCCCTTAACGTTCTCATGAATTGGCCCGGATACTGCTTCGTATCACAGGAAACGCCCTTAGCATCTAATCCGATTTTCTTTGCCATATACAGTGCTCGAGACAAGTGGTATCGCTGTGTGACAATCACAATACTTTCACATTGAAACACCTCTTTGGCACGCACCATAGAGGCATAGGTATTAAGTCCTGCATGATCCAAAAAAAGATCTTCTTGGGGCACGCCTAGATCGAGCATATATTGCTTCATTGCATTGACCTCATCATAGCTACGTCTTCCATGATCTCCTGATAGCAATAACTTCGGCGCTACTCCTTGATGATAAAGCTCCAATCCTTGATCCAAGCGTTCGCGGAGCATCGGTGTGGGACGTCCATCTTCATAAACCCCAGCTCCCAAAACCAAAATGGCATTGTAATGACGAGTTATATCCTGAGCTTTCACGATATCTTTAGCCCCTTTATGATCGACCATGAAACTGATGCCCAAGGAGAATATAATTAAAAACAGAGCCATCGAACAAATCCATTTCCAACCTTTCGAGTGCATCATGCGCCCGCCCCCTCTCTATAAATGAATGGCAAATGCCCATCTTGAAAATAATCCATGCAAAGTTCAAGATAGTTCATATTCACCACGTTTCAATTTTAAGACATAAAAACTCCCCTTGTTACAAGGGGAGTTTGAACATTCTAGAATAGGCCAGCACCAAATAATGGAGCAAATACCAAGGCCACAATCGTAATAAGCTTGATTAGAATGTTTAGAGAAGGACCAGAAGTATCTTTAAAGGGGTCACCCACAGTATCGCCAGTTACTGCTGCCTTGTGAGCTTCGGAACCTTTACCGCCGTATACACCAGACTCGATATATTTCTTCGCATTATCCCAAGCACCGCCGGCATTACTCATAAAGATCGCCATAAGTACGCCTGTGACTAAGGCACCAGCCAATAAACCACCTAATGCTTCTGGGCCTAATACAAAACCGACAATCACCGGCACTAAAACTGCCATTAAGCCGGGAACAATCATTTCTTTTAAAGCCGCTTTCGTAGAGATATCTACGCAAGTAGCATACTCAGGGGTTGCTTTACCTTCCATAATTCCTGGAATTTCACGGAATTGGCGACGTACTTCATCAATCATTTTCGTAGCAGCTTTTCCTACCGCATCCATAGTCAATGCAGAGAATGCAAAGGGAAGCATACCACCAATGAGCATACCAGCAACAACAGTAGGCTTGCTAACGTCGATAGATTCAAGGTTAACTGCATGAATGTATGACACGAACAGGGATAGTGCTGTGAGCGCTGCAGATCCAATGGCAAATCCTTTGCCAATAGCCGCAGTAGTATTGCCCACGGCATCCAATGAGTCAGTAATCTCACGTACTTCTTCAGGAAGTTCACACATTTCGGCGATTCCGCCAGCATTATCAGCTACCGGTCCATAAGCATCAACTGCAATGGTTAAACCTGCTGTAGCCAACATACCCAACGCACCAAGAGCTAATCCATAGAGACCATCCATAGGGTTAGCCAAGCCGCCAGCACCATAATAGGAGACAATGATGCCAATGGCAATGACAATGATGGGGCCTACGGTAGAAAGCATACCCGTGGAAAGTCCTGCGATGATATTGGTAGATGCCCCCGTTTCAGATTCACGTGCAATTTTTTGTACAGGCGCATACTCAGCTGCCGTGAAGTACTCAGTAATCTTGGAAATGATTAAGCCAACTACCACACCTGCAACAATCGCGATAAAAGGACGATAGCTGTCAAAAACCGCCTTGCTGAGGAAGAACGAAACTACGATGGTTAAAATACTAGAAACAAACGTTCCTTTGTTAAGTGACTTTTGAGGATCCTTGTCACCTCTTACAAAAAGGGTTCCAATCAGTGAAGCTAAAATACCAACGGCTCCAATCATCAAGGCGAAAAAAACACCATCGTAAGCATAAGCCGCTGTTCCAAGCGTAATCGCTGATAGAAGTGCGCCAACATATGATTCGAATAAGTCCGCTCCCATACCAGCCACGTCACCGACGTTGTCGCCAACGTTATCTGCAATAACCGCAGGGTTGCGCGGATCGTCTTCTGGGATGCCAGCCTCCACTTTTCCTACCAAGTCTGCGCCGACGTCAGCGGCTTTCGTATAAATACCGCCACCGACTCTCGCAAATAAGGCCACAGAAGAAGCTCCCAGTGAAAACCCTGTGATGATATCCGGGTCTTGAAAAATCATATAGCTTACAGAAATACCAATAAGTCCTAATCCGACAACAGTCAAGCCCATAATGGCTCCGCCGGAAAATGCGACCTGTAAAGCGCCGCCCATACCTTTGGTTCGTGCCATATTGGTGGTTCGCACGTTCGCTTTTGTCGCCGCTTTCATTCCCACATAACCAGCGACCATAGAGAAAATAGCGCCAAGTAGAAAAGTAATAGCTAGTAAAGGATTCATGAAAAATAAAATAATAGCTAGCACTATGACAAATATGGCGATTGATTTATACTCACGTGACATGAAAGCCATCGCACCGTCTTCAATGTATTTGCTAATTTCCTGCATATGGTCCGTGCCCGGATCAATTTTCTTGATCGCATTAAACTTTGCAATCGCAAAGATTAGCGCGATCACTCCCATAATGGGAGCTAATAAAAGGTAGTTCATTTCACCCTCCTATAATGCGGCCACAACCACAGTCGCAACCATAAATATAACTGCTGATACGGTGGATACTTTGCGAAGCATCATTTCTTTCGGAGAACCGCCTCGATTACCCCAAAATGACTCAGATGCACCGCCGGTTAAAGCTCCCATGCCGTCTTCTTTACTTGATTGCATTAATACAGATACGATTAGTACTATACTTGAGATTAATACAATAATGGAAAAAGCAGTTTGCATACACTACACCTCCCTTGTTTATCTATAACATGCCCATTCTACCACAGAAAATAGCCGTTTTCAACTAAAAACCCAGGTCAACTTTTACACCGGGAACGAGAGAATACAGTAGTACGCCATCTTCGACTCTTTCCTTTACTATGCCTCTTTGCGTTAAGTATTCTAAGTGCGCATGTGCCTCTCCTGCAGCAAACCATTTCTGTGATTGGGGAAAATCATCCCAGTTTTTGCTGCGTATGTCCCACTGCAGATTTTTGGTCACGGTCCTTACCGATGCTTCGCCATATTTTTCTAAGGTAGAGATGGTTTCATACAAACGTTTACGATGGTGCTCTTTAATTTCATGTATCCTTTGAGAAGCATTGTCTACTAAATTGCGGTGAGCTGTCAAAAGGTATTTAACGCCCATGTTCTCTACTCGGTCTAAGTTCTCTATATAATAGGCCAGAGCATCACCGTGTTCTTCACCCCAGTAGGTGATATTCGGGGTGATATCGCCCAAGATATGATCGCCACAAATTAAAACTTTCTTTTCTGGCTCCCACAGGCCTAAGAGTTCAGGGCTGTGACCGCGAAGCTCAATAGCCTCAAATTGATAAGGCGGTAAAGAATATACATCCCCTTCTTGCGCAAAATGAAAGTCTACATAACCTTGGGGGCGATACTTGTAACCCGGGTGATCTTCAAGACGCAATTGTTCTTCGTCCATGCCCTGTAATGTACTTAGGGCAATGACCTCATCCCACCATCCGCCTTCACGCTCTACAGAACCGTTTACAATGTCTCCTTCTTTCTTACTAATATGGACCGGATAGCCCAACTCATGAAAATACTGCGCCAGTCCCGTATGATCACTATGCGTATGAGTTAGAAATATAATGGTATTTTCCGCCGTAGCCCCCACTGACGTTAATGCTCTAGATAAAATCGCCACACTCTCTTCATCATTAAACCCAGTATCAACCAATAAATTTTGCTCTTGACTATGGATTAAATAAGAGTTCAAAGTGCGCAAGGGATTGTTTTTCAGAGGAATTTCTATTCGAAAAATATTAGGTAAAATTTGTTCCATGAAATTTCCGTCCTTAAGCACGATCCAAGTTATAAAACGCTTTTTGGCCAGCATATGGTGCTGTATGGCCAAAGTGGTCTTCTAAGCGCAGTAGCTGATTATACTTTGCCACTCGATCTGTACGACAAGGAGCACCTGTCTTGATTTGACCAGCACCCACAGCCACAGCTAGATCGGCGATAAACGTATCCTCTGTCTCTCCGCTACGATGAGAAATCACCGCGGTCATTTGGTGTGTTTTGGCCAGTTCAATGGCGCGTAATGTCTCAGTAACGGTACCAATTTGATTTAACTTGATTAAAATACTATTGGCAACACCTTTCTCTATCCCTTTCTCCAATCGTTCCACGTTAGTCACGAATAGATCATCGCCCACAATCTGTACATGTTGGCCAAGTTCGGCATATAATGTTTGCCACATCTCCCAATCATCTTCGCCTAGGCCATCTTCAATGGAGATAATGGGGTAACGCTTGGTAAGGTCTTTTAGGTAATCCACCATTTCTTCTGGCGTTAATACACGTCCTTCGCCTTTTAACGCATATTTACCATCTTCTGTTCTCATCTCAGTTGCCGCTACGTCTAGAGCCAGTAAAATATCTTTCCCCGGTTCATAACCAGCTGCGTTAATCGCATCAATGATCGTCGCTAGAGCTTCCTCATTACTCGATAAATTTGGTGCAAATCCGCCTTCATCTCCCACGCCAGCAGACATTTTTTTATCTTTTAATACTTTTTTAAGGCTATGATAAACTTCTGCGCCCATGCACAATGCCTCTTGAAAACTACCAGCAGAAACAGGCATAATCATAAATTCTTGAATATCGACGTTGTTATCCGCGTGTTCTCCACCGTTTAGAATATTCATCATTGGCACGGGTAAGTTTTTCACATTGACACCGCCTAGGTACGCTGCCAAGGGAATTTGTAAACTGGCCGCAGCTGTTCTTGCAACTGCCATAGACACGCCTAAAATGGCATTCGCACCCAACACAGATTTGTTGGGGGTACCATCTAATGCAATCAACCTTTCATCGATCAACGCTTGATCCAACACGCTATATCCTATCATAGCGTCTGCGATCGTGGTATTCACATTTTCCACAGCTTGGAATACGCCTTTGCCTCCATAGCGATCATCACCATCGCGCAACTCTACGGCTTCATAGGCTCCTGTAGAAGCACCACTTGGTACAATCGCAGAACCCTTGACTCCTTCATCCGTGGTCACTTCCACCTCGATTGTCGGATTTCCTCTGGAATCCAATACTTCTCTAGCGTAAACATCGACAATTGTTCTCATTTTAATCCTCCTTCAGTAGTGAGTTCCCTGTCATTTCCACTGGTTTTTCTAAATTCATCAATTCTAGAATCGTCGGCGCCACATCTGCTAATCTTCCTGGTTTAAGCGTAATCGAATCAGCTCCGACCACCCAAAGAGGCACTGGTGCCGTGCTATGACTCGTGACCATTTGGCCAATATCATCCAGCATGTAATCCGCATTCCCATGATCCGCCGTAATCACAGTCATTCCATGAACTTCCTTCATCGCGCCCAGCACTCGTCCCACACAGGCATCTACCGTTTCCACTGCTTTTACTGTGGCCTCGATATTTCCCGTATGGCCAACCATGTCACAATTCGCATAGTTTAAGACGATAAAATCATATTTCTGTTGCCGGATCGCTGATACAACATAGTCCGTCACTTCCACTGCACTCATTTCCGGTTTCTCATCATACGTAGTCACTTTAGGCGAGGGTACCAAATAGCGATCTTCCCCTGGATAAGGCATTTCTCTACCACCGTTAAAGAAAAAAGTGACGTGGGGATATTTTTCCGTCTCAGCTGTACGCAATTGTGTCAGTCCCTGATTACTCAGATACTCTCCTAAAGTATTTTTGGGTATTTCGTTGACAAAAGCCACCTGTACTCCGTTAAACCTCGCATCGTATTGTGTCATGGTCACAAATTTCATCGTCGGAAATGGATAGCGTGGGAAATCTTCAAAATTTTCTTCTGTCATGGCACGGGTCAGCTGTCGTGCACGATCTGGACGAAAGTTGAAAAAGATGACGACATCTTCGTCTTTGATTGTCGCGATGGGTTCTCCGTGGTTCGTTAAGACAGTGGGAATCACAAATTCGTCTGTCACACCGGCCTCATAGCTGTCTTTTACGACCTGAACAGCCGTTCTTCCTTCTTGGCCTTGTCCGTGTACCATAGCATTAAACGCCAGCTCTGACCGATTCCAACGCTGATCACGATCCATGGCATAGAACCGACCAGATACCGTGGCTATTTGCCCCACTCCTTCTTGAACCATAAATTCCTCTAAATCATTTAAATATGTCAGAGCAGACTGTGGCGGCACATCCCGGCCATCTAAAAAAACATGCACAAACACATCGCTGACTCCAACATTTTTTGCCATACGCAACAAGCCCTTTAAATGATCCAAATGGCTGTGTACTCCACCATCTGAAACTAGGCCTATAAGATGAAGGCTATGACCTCTTCGTGCTGCTTTCATAGCGTCTACCAGTACAGAATTAGTGAAAAAACTCCCATCCTCAATCGCGTTAGTTATACGCGTTAATTCCTGATAAACCACTCTTCCCGCTCCAAGGTTTAAGTGACCCACCTCTGAGTTGCCCATTTGGCCTTTGGGCAAGCCGACTGCATCTCCTGATGCTAAAATTTCGGTATACGGTGCATGATGCCATAAATTGTCCAAATGTGGTGTTCTAGCCAAAGATATCGCGTTTCCCGGCCCTGGACTACCCAATCCAAACCCATCTAGGATCATCAATAAAGTCGTCTTCTGTTTCATCAGACTATCCTTTCACCAACTCACTGTAATCCGCTGCATTGAGACTTGCTCCACCTACCAAACCACCATCAATGTTAGGCATGCTCATTAAGCTTTTTACATTATCCGGCTTCACTGATCCCCCATAGAGAATCTTCATCGTTCTTGCTGTCTCGCGTCCCACTAACTTCTCTAATTCTCTGCGTATAATGGACGCCATCTCTTCTGCATCTTCAGGTGATGCTACCTCTCCGGTTCCAATGGCCCATACCGGCTCATATGCAATAATCACACGATTCATCATGTCACCTGGTAATAGGCTAAGTCCTTCTAATAACTGTCCTAAAACTACCGTATCTGCTTCGCCTTTTTGTCGTTCCTCCAGCGTTTCTCCAACACATAAAATGGGCGTCAATCCGTGTTGAATGGCGGCCTTCACCTTTTTTCCAATCAACATGCCATTTTCCCCAAACAGCTGCCGTCTCTCGCTATGCCCTAAAATCACATAGGGGATGCTCAAGTCTACTAGCATCAATGGAGAAATTTCGCCTGTAAAAGCACCTTCTTCTTCATAGTGCATATTTTGACAACCCACCTCAATTTGTAATGGCGTTGCAAGAGACTTAGCCAGCTCTAAATACGGTGCTGGGACGCACACTAGCATGGACACACCCTCTCCTGGTACGACATGTTTCATCCCCTGAAAGAAGGCTTCAATGGAAGCTCGATTTTTATGCATTTTCCAATTTCCCGCCATTAAAATTTCTTTCATGTTAATCCCTTTCCGCAATCGATGCCACGCCGGGCAATTCTGCTCCACTTAACAGCTCTAAAGAGGCTCCGCCTCCTGTAGAAATGTGAGTCATGCGTTCCCCGTAACCAAGAATTTCTACCGCCGCCGCACTATCTCCTCCGCCAATAATGGTAATCGCATCACTTTCTGCCAATGCTTTAGCAATGCCTTCTGTACCTTTGGCAAAGGCAGGTTTTTCAAAAACTCCTGCTGGTCCATTCCAAATGACAGTGCCAGCGTGGCGGATCATCGGTGTCATCAAGGCCACAGTTTTTGGTCCAATATCTACACCCATATCATCTTCAGCCAGATCACCTTCAACTACGCGAGCCTGTGACTCGTCGTCAAAATCTTTCGTAACCACTGTGTCTACTGGTAACACCAGTTGAACGCCCTTTTCTTTTGCTCGTGACAACATGCTTTTAGCAAACTCCAACTGTTCTTCCTCACAAAGAGATTTGCCTATATTCATTCCCTGAGCCTTTAAAAACGTATAGGCCATGCCACCAACGATTAATAATGAGTCTACTTTTTCAAGAAGATTTTCAATCACTGGTATCTTATCTGATACTTTTGACCCTCCCATGATTGCAACAAAAGGTCTTTTAGGATGCTCCAAAGCCCCTTGTAAAACATCCAGTTCTTTTTGCACTAAAAAACCTACGGCTGATGGCAATCTACTCGCCAATCCCACATTGGAGGCATGCGCTCTATGGGAAGTGCCAAAAGCATCATTGACATAGACGTCCCCAAGCTCTGCTAAATCTTGTGCAAAGGCATCGCCATTTTTCTCTTCCTCTGCTCTAAATCGCGTGTTTTCCAGTAAGATGACATCGCCAGGTTTTAGAGCTTTTACCTTGTCTTTAACCTCTTCGGACACTACTTGAGGATCCTGGATAAAGTGCACTGGGGTATGTAACAATTCCTCCAATCTTTTGGCTACTGGTGCCAACGAGTATTGGGGGTTCGACTTGCCCTTTGGACGACCCAAATGGCTTAATAACACTACTTTCGCACCTTTTTCTATCAAGAAATTAATGGTTGGTAATGAGCTGACAATACGACGATCATCAGTAATCTTGCGTTCATCATCTAGTGGCACATTAAAATCGCAACGCACCAAAACCGTTTTATGATTTAATGTTAAGTCCTTTAATGTTTGTTTCATCCGTTCCTCTCTTTCGCACACACAATAGCCCTCAAATCCATGGAAATGAGGGCTTCTTTTTGATTTGCCTTATAGGGAGTTGGCTACGAGCACAGCTAAATCAACCACTCGAGAAGAATAGCCCCACTCATTATCATACCATGAGACTATCTTCACCATGTTATCAATGACAAGTGTTAAATCAGCATCTACAATCGAAGACTCGTGAATACCAACATAATCACAAGATACCAATGGCTCTTCACTATAGCCTAAAATCCCTTTCATCGGTCCTTCTGACGCTTGTTTCAAAGCTTCGTTAACCGTTTCTTTTGTCAGACCTTCCACAGGTACTTCAAACACCACATCCACTAAAGATCCTGTGGGGACAGGTACGCGCAGTGCATAACCGGTTAGTTTCCCTTTGACTTCCGGAATAACCAATGACACCGCTTCCGCTGCTCCTGTAGTGGTGGGAATAATGTTTTCTGCTGCAGCGCGCGCGCGTCGTAAATCTTTATGCTTATTATCCAGTAATTTCTGGTCACTCGTATAAGCATGAACAGTGGTCATCATACCGCGTTCAATTCCAAATGTATCCAAAATCACTTTCGTTACTGGCGCTAAGCAGTTTGTTGTACAAGATGCGTTTGAAATTATATGGTCTACTTTAGGGTCGTATGTTTCCTCGTTTACACCTAGGACAATGGTCTTAAGATCGCCTTTTCCCGGTGCCGTTAGAATGACCTTTTTTGCTCCTCCGTCCAAATGAGCTTGAAGTTCTTCAGCTTTACGAAATGCTCCGGTCGTATCGATAACAATATCAACGCCTAACTCTTTCCAGGGAATATCAGCCGGGTTCCGATTATCATTAAATTTAATTTTTTTGCCATTAATGATCAGTCCCTCTTCGTACGTTTCCACTGTACCACTAAATTTCCCGTAGTTAGTGTCATACTTAAAAAGATGGCCAAAGGTAGCGTAATCGCCAGTTGCGTTAATGGCAACTAGCTCAATATCTTCTACCCCCGCCTCGAACATAACTCTTGCGACATCACGACCTATACGACCAAAACCATTTAAACCAACCTTAACTGGCATATCTCTCTCCTTTATCATAATTCTTCAGTTATACACTCACATATATATTCAATATAACATAACTAAGTGATTTTTACCACTGGTGACAACTCGTTTCTTTCTAATGTCCATTGTGTAACTCACTTCCAGCGTGAAGGCTCCTCGTGCGTCTTTGTACGGTCTATTGATCTTCTTTTTTTCTCCTTATGCGCACAAAAAAAAGAACTCTTGCAGGCAAGAGTTCTTAAAATAATATCTGTGTCAAAAGCAATCAGAAGCCAAAAGCTAAGCCGATGATCAAAACATAAGGCAACACCACAGAAAATGCTGCAATGATCATGGAAAAAATCTCAGACCATGTTATCTCCATACTTTTAATCACCTGACGTTCTGCAAGTTCTTCTGCGGTGAGTTGCTCTGGTCTAAGCGGTTGTGCATACATGCGAAATCCCGTATAGTCACGGTATTTTGCATGCAGCTCATCTCGTTTTCTCCGTGCGTCGTCTCGATCTCTAGAATCCATCACTTTATTTGACTAAGTGGCAGGCCACAGAATGATTATCAGATACAGCTCGGAATTCGGGCACCACTTCTTTGCAAATATCCATGGCTTGTGGGCATCGTGTATGGAAACGACAACCAGCAGGGGGATTAGCCGGAGACGGAATATCGCCTTTTAAGATAATTTGCTTTCTCTCATAGGTAGGATCCGGAATAGGTATGGCTGATAACAGCGCCTGAGTATAGGGGTGCAGAGGATTATCATAGAGCTCTTTTTTGTCCGCTACTTCTACAAAGCTCCCCAAATACATAACAGCAATGCGATCCGAAATATGCTTCACGACCGACAAGTCGTGGGAAATGAACATATACGTTAAACCTCTCTCTTCTTGCAAGTCCATTAGCAAGTTAATCACTTGTGATTGGATCGATACATCCAATGCCGATACCGGCTCATCACAAACGATGAATTTCGGGTCTAAAGCCAAAGCTCGCGCAATGCCAATACGCTGACGCTGGCCCCCGGAAAACTCGTGGGGATAACGTCGGATATGATAGGGCGCTAAACCACACCGTTCAATCACTTCTGCGACACGTTCGTTGGTCTCTGATCCTTTTTTGGTGATTCCGTGTTCTATTAACGCCTCACCAACAATTTGGGCTACGGTTTTGCGCGGATTTAAAGACGAGTAAGGGTCTTGAAATACGATTTGTGCTTCCGTTCTCCACTGTCGCAATTCGTGCGTATTCATAGCACTGATATCACGACCATCGTAATAAATTTCACCTTTTGTCTTTCCTAATAGGCGCAGGATAGTGCGTCCCAGCGTAGACTTGCCGCAACCGGACTCTCCTACTATGCCCATCGTTTCTCCTTTTTTAATGGTCAAAGACACATCTTCCACCGCTTGCACATTGCCCACCACATGGCGGAAAAATCCACCGGTAATGGGAAAATATTTGTGTAAGTGGCGTGTTACGAGCAGATCATCAGGATGAGGAACGTAAATTTCTGCTTCTTCATTGGTCTCAGGAATTTGTTTCACTGCATCAGTCATGAGATTCCCCTCCTTGCTCTTGGTGTAACCAACAGCTGACTCGACGACCATTTTCTAGTGTGATTAACGTCGGTGCTTCTTTTTTACAAATCTCCATACAGTCTTTGCAGCGAGGATGGAAAGTACATCCAGGCGGCATATGTAAAGGATTGGGTACCGCTCCTGGAATGACATTTAAACGCTCCATATCTTTATTGACAGAAGGTTTTGAGTTCATCAGCCCTTCAGTATAGGGATGAAGCGGATGGGCAAACAGATCTATCACAGAAGCCTCTTCTACAACTTTACCTGCATACATCACTATAACGTTATCACACATTTCTGCCACGACACCCAAATCGTGCGTAATCATCATAATTGCCGTATTCAGTTTTTCTCATAACTCTTTCATCAAGTGAATGATTTGCGCTTGAATGGTCACATCTAAAGCTGTCGTAGGTTCATCGGCAATCAATAACTTGGGGTTACAGGAAAGCGCCATCGCAATCATTGCTCGTTGACGCATACCACCAGAAAATTGGTGAGGATACTCATCTACAGCTTGTGCAGCTCTGGGAATACCAACCAGGCGAAGCATGTCGATACATTTATTTCGCGCTTCGTCTTTGTCAATATTCTGGTGTAGCATAATGGCTTCCTCGATTTGACGACCGATGGTAAATACAGGATTTAAGCTAGTCATAGGCTCTTGGAAAATCATGGCAATGTCGTTTCCCCGGATATCGCGCATCTGGGCTTCGCTCATTTCTAAAACGTCTTTTCCCTCAAAGAAAATCGTTCCGTTTACAATTTTTCCAGGTGGCTTGGGAATAAGTCGCATGATGCTGGAGGCGGTAACTGATTTACCACTTCCTGATTCCCCCACAATACCTAACACTTCCCCAGCTTTTAAGTCAAAAGTCACACCATCAACAGCAGGGACGACACCATCTTCTGTATAAAAGTAAGTCTTTAAATTTTTTACTTCTAATAAATTGCTCATGGAGTCCTCCCTTCTATCGTTTTAATCTGGGGTCTAACGCGTCACGCAGGCCATCGCCAAGCAGGTTAAAAGACATAACTGCTAGAAAAATCAACATACCAGGCGGAACCCACTGCCACCAACGAGACTGTAATACCGTTTGACTTTGTGCATCAGTAATCATATTGCCCCATGACGGCACGGGAACTGACACTCCTAAGCCTAAAAAGCTAAGAGCGGACTCCATTAAAATGGCTCCTGCCACGCCTGTAGTTGCAGAGACAATGATGGAGGCCATGGTATTGGGAATTAAATGACCAAATATCTTCTTAAAGTCACTGATGCCCAGAGCCGTCGCCGCTTCCATAAACTCGCGTTCACGCAAAGAAAGGATCTCTGCTCGGACAATACGTGCAATACCTGGCCAACCTAAAATGGCCAGTACTAACATGACGTTGTTAATTGATGGCCCTAATGCTGCCGATAAAGTCAGAGCCATAGGTAGAAAAGGTATGGATGAGAAAATATCTGCTAATCGCATTAAAAAGTTATCTAGCCGTCCACCATAATACCCGGCGACACCACCAATGGCCACACCAAATAGGACACGAAGCGAGGCTCTAGATTCAACTGTTTTTATCATTCCGATGCTCTGTATGAAGTGCAAAATTGCTACATCATTGATTAATCCTGCTCTTTTGATTTAACCTCTTTTGATTTAACATTTGATGTAAGATTTTTTGAAAAAAATACAATTTTTCGCAGTTTTTAAGCTGGTGTTCTTATCCGTCTACGAACGAGATGTAAAAAAAGAAAACCACGCATAAGCGTGGTTTTCATCATACGTTAAATGGCTTGGAAATCATCTTTTGATGCGCCACAAAGCGGGCATTCCCAGTCAGCCGGTAATTGCTCAAACGGGGTACCTGCAGGAACTTGCGCTTCAGCATCACCTTTTGCGGGATCATAGATATAGCCGCATAATTGACATTCGTATTTTTGCATATACATCATTCTCCTTTCAACATGCATCTTTTTAGTCTTAATGACGGCTAGTTATTACCCCGTATGATTGCTGATTAAACACAAAACCATCAAAACATGATCGAATCTCCTACATCCTTCATGGTACCAGCCTTAAGCGTTATATACGCTTTTACTGCTTGATTGCATACCAATTGGGTAATAGTGTATTGATAATAGGGCTACCAGTTCCATGATAGCCCTTTGTAAGAGGAGGTGAAGTCTGTGGATTTTTCTTGTTATCGCTCTATTTGCAGTGATTTAGAGGAAATTCAACTTTGCATTGACCATATTGTGGAGTGTTTACAAGAAATCATTTCCGATGAAGGTTTTATATTTGAAACACGGCTCGTGTTAAGCGAGCTGGCTTTTAATAGCGCTATCCATGGCAACGGATGTGAATCCTCCAAATCCATTGCGATCTTAGTCTGTCTCAACTCTAATCAACTCATGATCAAAGTAAGCGATGAGGGTACAGGCTGCACCTATGATCCAAACAGCTATGATCCAGATGCAAAATCCGAGTCTGGCAGAGGCCTTTTTTTGGTGCAAGATCTCACTGACGAAATGAATATCCAAAACAACACGATCACAGTTGTCAAATCACTGAGCTATTCATAAGCTCGTCAAAAACTGGAGTGACCCTCCAGTTTTTTCATGCCAATTTACTTTTATTTCGTTCATCATGTGATATGATAAACGTTAGCCTAATTGGAAGGAAGGTATGTATGAATCAACCTAGAGAAGATATTAGAAATGTGGCCATAGTGGCCCACGTAGATCACGGTAAAACCACGCTGGTCGACAGCCTATTGATGCAATCTGGCATCTTCCGTCAAAATCAAGAGGTCCATCGCATCATGGACTCCAATGACATCGAGCGCGAGCGAGGCATTACGATTCTTGCCAAAAACACTGCCGTCACGTACAACGGTGTCAAAATCAATATCGTCGATACCCCTGGACATGCTGATTTCGGCGGCGAGGTCGAACGAATTTTGAAGATGGTTAATGGCGTCGTGCTGTTAGTCGACGCTTTCGAAGGTCCTATGCCTCAAACGAAATTTGTCTTGCGCCTGGCCTTTGATCTTCATTTGCCCGTTGTAACCTGCATTAATAAAGTCGATCGGCCTGATGCCCGAGTCCAAGAGGTGATTAATGAAATTCTTGACCTCTATATTGAACTGGGAGCTGATGAATCCATTCTTGAGACACCCCTGATTTTTGCTTCGGCGAAAAATGGCTGGGCCATCAAAGATCTGGATGATGAGCCAGTAGATATGAAACCCATGTTCGATGCAATCATTGACGGCATTGCTCCACCACAATGTGATGCCGATGCGCCTTTGCAATTACTGATTTCATCGATTGATTATAACGATTATGTCGGCCGTATCGGCATTGGCCGTATTGAGCAAGGCACGATTCATGAAAGGGATAAGGTTGCACTGGTCAATGCCCACGCTCCTGGTCAATCTCGTCAGGTCGTCGTGGCTAACCTCTTTACGTTTGATGGACTCCAACGCCTACCTATTAAAAATGCCAAAGCCGGTGATATCGTCGCCGTCACGGGCATTGAATCCATTACAATCGGTGACACACTAGCCGACAGCGAACACCCTCAGCCATTAGATTTTGTCAAAATCTCTGAGCCCACCATCGCTGTCACCTTCAGCGTCAACGATAGCCCTTTTGCTGGCCGAGATGGAGAATATGTAACCAGCCGCCAACTTCGCTCTCGTCTATTTAAAGAGCTTCAAACGGACGTCAGTCTCCGTGTAGAAGAAACAGATACTACTGAGGCCTTTTTAGTCTCTGGCCGCGGCGAGCTGCATTTATCTGTATTAATCGAAAATATGCGTCGTGAAGGCTATGAATTTCAAATCTCTAAGCCTCGAGTTCTTTTCAAAGAAGAAAATGGTAAACGCCTGGAACCGATGGAACGCGCTATCATTGATGTCAACCAGGAATATTTAGGGGCTGTCATCGAAAAGCTGGGAATTCGTAAAGGCGAATTGCTAGAAGTGCAAGATAACGGTCGTGGCTACATCCGTGCTGAGTTTTCCATCCCTTCTCGTGGTCTTATCGGTTACCGCCAAGACTTTTTAACCGATACCAAAGGCACAGGCGTTCTCAATACCATCTACGCCGGCTATGGACCTTACAAAGGTGATATTCCCCGTCGTACTACTGGCTCCATTATCGCCTTTGATTCAGGCGTCTCATCTGCTTACGGTCTCTATAACGCCCAAGCCCGGGGTGAATTGTTTATCCCTCCAGGTGTCGATGTCTATGCTGGCATGGTGGTAGGAGAAAACCCCAAAGGACTAGACATCGAGGTTTCGGTCACTCGAAAAAAACAACAATCCAACGTTCGTGCATCTGGCTCAGATGAAGCTTTACGATTATCTCCACCTAAGATTTTGTCGTTAGAACAGGCTTTGGAATTTATCGAGGATGATGAACTCATTGAAATTACCCCTTCTCATTTCCGCATTCGCAAGAGTATTTTAGACAAGGATAAGCGTTATAAATCTAAAAAATAGGAGTTTACTATGCTGCTATCTAGCTCAAACATACCAGGGATTACCCTTTTTCTGTCCAACTTAACCTGGATCAAGATCTTGCTGTCCTTAGGGATTATCTTTTTCGAACGAAAAGATCCTCGCAGCACGTTATTGTGGATCATGGTTGTGAACTTCCTCCCTATCTTCGGTTTTTTAGCCTACTTGTATTTGGGCGTGGACATTAACAAAAGTGCTCACTTTCGAAAAAAAGAAAAACATGAGGCAGCTCTTCGGGCCGAGCAGTTGGCCAAAAGCACCCCTTGGCCACGTGATCATGAATTTCTCCTACGCCCGTGGATCCGGCCTTACGAGGGCATGATTCACATGCACCACGTGAGCGCCAAATCCCTTTACTCAGATAACAATCATGTACAGCTATTTTTCGATGGTGAAGAGCTTTTCCAGCAAATTGCCTATGATTTGTCGCGTGCTACCCACTCCATTGAGGTGCAATTTTATATCTTTAAATCCGATGAACTGGGTTCTGCCCTTCTAGAAATTCTGGAAAGGAAAGCCCGTGAAGGAGTTAAAGTGAAGATCTTGATCGATGGCATGGGGGGACGTTTTTTCTCCAGGGAATGGAAAAAACGTATGGTCAAAGCCGGTGTTGAACTCGCTGTTTTTTTCCCCGCCACTCTTCCTTTGGTTAACGTGCGCTTTAACTATCGTAATCATAGAAAAATTGTCGTCATCGATCACAAAATCGGTTATTTAGGCGGTTTTAATGTCGGAAACGAATACCTTTCTCTGTCCAAACGCATGGGATATTGGCGAGATACTCACCTACGCATCGAAGGTAATGCCGTGAACTGCTTAGCTGAACGCTTTTACTATGACTTTGCTTTTGCCAGTGATTATCACGCCCATATTGATATGCCCAGTTTTTACAAGCCCCAGCCTGATGCTGGTGATGTGGCCATGAATATCGTAACCTCTGGTCCGGATTCCATATGGCCATCCATTCGCAATGGTTATGCAGAAATGATACAGACGGCCAAAAAACGTATTTATATCCAAACGCCCTATTTTATACCTGATACTGGCATCATGAATTCATTAAAAATTGCGGCTTTAACCGGCTGCGACGTTCGCATTATGATTCCTAATAAACCTGATCATATCTTTGTTTATTGGGCCAGCCTTTCCCACTTAGGAGAGCTTCTAGATGCCGGTGTTCGTGGATTCACATACGAGCGAGGGTTTTTACATTCCAAGGTGGTCCTTGTCGATGACGTTCTCTCCTCCATCGGCACTGCCAATTTTGACGAAAGGTCCTTCCAATTAAACTTTGAAGTCAATTCTTTTATCTATGACAAAGATATCAATGAGCAAGTTGCCAATCAGTTCCACGAAGACATGAAGTTTTGCCGTGAAATCACCTTAGAGAGCTATGCTAAACGATCACGTTTTATCAAAGTTAAAGAAAGTGTTTCTCGTCTTTTCTCACCTATCCTATAGGAGGTATTATGCATCAAGTCATCCAAAATTCGCAATTCATTCTTGATGGGCAATGGATTCCCAATGATCCGTTGTATTTACCGTCCTTTGACACTTCCAACTTCCTTTATGAAGTCATTCGCGTCATCGACGGAACCCCCCTTTTCTACCAAGAGCATATGGACCGTTTGCGTCAAAGTTTTGTACTGGCAAATGTTAAACCTCTTTACCACTTTTCCCAGTTGGAGCAATGGTTTATGGAGCTCATCCGTACGCTCGGTATCCAAAATGGTAATGTGAAGCTAGTGCAGTCACGGCAGCCTGAGGCTCACGTGCTCATCTATGAAATCGCCCATCACTATCCTACCACTACGGAACGAGCAGGCGTCGCCGTAAGACCATTCTCTTATGTGCGGGAAAACCCACATGCTAAAATATTTCGTAGTTATTTTCGCCAGGAAGTCTCGGAAATTCAAATGAATGAAGGCCTATTTGAAGTGCTACTTCTCGACAACCACCAATGCATCACAGAAGGTAGCCGAAGCAATGTCTTTTTTGTCAAAAACGGCAAGCTCTACACACCTCCCTCTCAGGATGCACTGGAGGGAATTACCAAAAAAATGATTCTACAAGCAGCTGACAACATGCAAATTCCAGTGATAGAGTCTCCCATTTTACTTTCATACCTCGACGACTTTGAAGGCGCCTTCTTATCCGGCACCAGCATTGATGTGCTGCCCATCTCACGCATAGGAAGTATTCTATACCCATCCAATCGCGAACCCATCATCGTCAAGCTTTCTCAGGCTTACGAAGCACTTAAACTAAAGAACCTCCACGATTGGCGCACGACTCATTAAACCATCCTATACGATAAGAACCCCGATTTTCCTTTAAGGCTCAATGCCTAAAAGAATAAATCGGGGTTTTATTTACATCAAATGTGGTAACAATTTTTCCCAAATGCGCATACCATCTTCCTCTTCTACCGCACTGAAGGCCATCACCAATCCGCCTCTCTCCTTCAATTTTAAATCTTTTGAAATCCGGCTAAGGTGTTGATCACGCTTTCCTTTAGCTATCTTATCGGCTTTGGTCGCCACCACAATCCCATTAAAACCAGCATGCACTAACCACTCATACATTTGCACATCCAATTTCGTAGGCTCATGACGAAGATCCACGAGCTGAACGACCTGTCGTAGATTTTCGCGTTCCAGAAGATAATGGTTGATCATCTTCGCCCAAGCATCTTGCTCTTTCGCTGACACATGGGCAAAACCATAACCTGGCAAATCCACTAATCTCATTTCATCATTTACACGATAAAAGTTAATCGTCCGTGTTTTACCTGGCTTGGATGAAGTGCGCGCTAAGGCTTTTCGATTCACCAGTTTGTTAATCAGAGAAGATTTTCCTACGTTGGACCGACCCACAAAAGCAATCTCCGGTAAATGGTCAGAAGGATACTGCGAGGGGGTGACAGCAACGCTTTCCAATTGAACACCTCGAATCATCATAGCGGCATTTCCTTTAGCGCCAAAGCTAGAACCTCATCCACGTGAGATACAGTTGAAATCTCTATGGCTTCTTTGACGTATTCTGGCACATCTCGTAAATCGCTGGTATTTTCTTCCGGGATCACGACATGGGTAATTCCCATCCGTAGTGCGGCCAGTAGTTTCTCCTTCAATCCACCAATTGGAAGCACACGCCCGCGTAATGTAATTTCTCCTGTCATGGCCACATCCCGTTTTACAGGAACTTGCTTTAGTGCTGACACCATGGCGGTACACATTGTCACACCTGCTGAAGGTCCATCTTTGGGAATGGCTCCCTCGGGCACGTGTATATTAATGTCGACTGTGTCGAATTTAGTGTCAATGCCGTACTTCTTAGCATTCGCCTTTACATAACTCAACGAAGCCATAGCCGATTCTTTCATCACGTTGCCCAGTTGTCCTGTAAGCTGCAAACCGCCTTTTCCCGGCACCACTGCAACTTCTACCGACAACGTCTGGCCTCCCACCGGTGTCCAAGCTAGACCGGTTACCAGCCCTATCTCATCTTTTTTCTCCAAAGCATCGAAAGTATAACGCCATGGTCCCAAGATATCCTCAAGATTTCTCTTGCTGACGCGATAAGTTGCCTCAATTCCCTTGGCTCTTTGTACAGCAGCCCTGCGGCATAGTCGTCCGAGCATTTTTTCTAAAGCGCGTACACCCGCTTCCCTGGTGTAGTGGCGAATGATCTGAGTCATCGCCGCATTTGAAATCGTCAGCTGTCCCGGCTTTAAACCATGCTCTTTCATTTGTTTAGGCAATAAATAACGCTTAGCAATTTGCTCTTTTTCCTGTTCCGTATAGGAGTGGACTTCTATCACTTCCATACGATCAAGCAGTGGTCCCGGAATTGTTTGTGTTGTGTTAGCGGTTGTGATAAAAACAACATGACTCAAATCATAAGGCAAGTCTAAGTAGTGATCAGTAAACGTATTGTTCTGCTCCGGATCCAAAACCTCTAGCAGTGCACTCGCCGGATCTCCTCGAAAATCGTTGCCGATTTTGTCCACTTCATCTAATAAAAAAACGGGATCCATAGTGCCAGCTTTCTTCATATTATTAATGATCTGACCGGGTAAGGCACCAACATAAGTACGGCGGTGTCCTCTAATTTCCGCCTCATCTCGCACCCCACCTAGACTCATACGCACAAACTCTCGATCGAGCGCTTTAGCAATGGATCGAGCAATCGACGTCTTTCCAACTCCCGGCGGACCCACCAAGCAAATGATAGGGCCCTTCGCCGACTCTTTCAGTTTGCGGACGGCTAAAAACTCTAAAATTCGCTCCTTAACCTCTTTTAATCCATAATGGTCCGCATCGAGTATGCCTTCTGCCTTTTCTAAATCAATCGGATGCTGTCCTTCCAAAACCCAAGGCAAATCCAAGATCCAATCCAAATACGTTCGCAATACGCCATGTTCCGGTGATTGTTCATTAAGTTTCGACAAACGCCGTGCCTCTTCCAATGCCTTTTCACGGATTTCTTCCGGCATCGGTTTATGCTTTAGCTTCTCGATGTATTCTTCTCCTACCTCTTCATCACTGTCACCCAGTTCACGATGAATAGCGCGGAGTTGTTCCTTTAAATAATATTCTTTTTGCAGTTTGTTCATCTGCTTCTGGACCCGTTGATTGATCTTGTTACCTAATTCTAGGTACTCTACTTCCATTTTCAAAATAGAATGAAGAAGAATCAAGCGCTCCAAAACATCAGTTGTTTCCAATAACTGTTGATTATCTTCCAGTTTTAACGGTAAATAGCTGGCGATCAAATCCACCATTTCGCCTAAATGATCCATGTCCTCTAAGCCTTCTACAAAACCAGGAACAACACGATCATTTAACTGGGTATAGCGTTCAAGCTCTTCTAGCACCAGGCGCTTTGCCGCTATCATTTCTTTATCTGCTTTGAGGAACTTAGGGTCTTCGATCAATTCAACTTCTGCTTCGATACAGGTATCCTCATTCACAATATTTAGAATTTTGCCACGTGTGACCCCTTCTACCAGCACTCGTATATGACCACCTGGCAATTTTAACATTTGCCGAATTTGCGCCACTGTCCCCATCGCATAATAATCCTCCTGGGTTGGATCTTCTACCCTACCGTCACGCTGACTTACCAAGAGTAAAGGTTCTCCAGCGGCCTCAGCTTTTTCCAGAGCTTGCACAGATTTCGGTCGACCTACATCAAAATGTGTCACCATTTGAGGGAACACAGTTAAGTTTTTTAGGGGAATGACCACTAAACGGTTTTTAGTCATCAAATGGCCTCCTTTCTGTGATTAAAAACCCGGTCAAAGGTGACCGGGCAGTAGTGCTACGATGCCGATTCTTCACTCTCGGCCAAGGACTGACACTTAAGTTCGTCCTTTATTACCAAAGTGGGACTTTTCCCATTAAGAACTGCTTGTTGCGTGATAATCACTTTTTCCACGTCTTGACGAGAAGGTATCTCGAACATCACATCTAACATCGTTTCTTCAATAATACCTCTTAATCCACGGGCACCCGTTTGGCGTTCCATCGCTTTCTTAGCCATCGCTTTGATGGCTTCATCTTCAAATTCTAACTTCACTCCATCTAGTGCCAACAACTCAATGTATTGCTTAATCAAGGCGTTCTTAGGCTCTGTCAGAATTTTTACCAAAGCGTCTTCGTCTAAAGCATCAAGGGTGACCACAACGGGCAATCGGCCCACAAATTCGGGAATCAATCCAAACTTTAGCAAGTCCTCAGGCTGCCATTTTTCCAGCAGTTCACCGACTTTAAGTTTGCCATTTGACTCTACATTAGCGCCAAAACCTATCGCAGTTTTCCCAACGCGGTTTTCGATAATCGACTCCAGGCCATCAAAAGCTCCCCCCACAATAAAGAGGATGTCTTTAGTATCCACCTGAATAAATTCCTGTTGCGGATGTTTCCGACCACCTTGAGGCGGTACATTGGCCACAGTGCCTTCAATCATCTTTAGCAGTGCTTGCTGAACACCTTCACCGCTCACATCACGGGTGATACTAACATTTTCTGATTTGCGAGCGATTTTATCAATCTCGTCAATGTAGATAATGCCCTTTTCAGCTCTTTCCACATCATAATCAGCAGCTTGAATCAGCTTGAGTACAATATTTTCTACGTCTTCGCCGACATAGCCGGCTTCTGTCAACGTCGTTGCATCGGCAATCGCAAACGGAACATTCAAAACTCGAGCCAGCGTTTCCGCCAACAAAGTTTTTCCTGATCCTGTGGGGCCAATCATTAAGATATTACTCTTTTGCAACTCCACTTCGCCGTCTGCCACCTGCTGAATGCGTTTATAATGATTATAAACAGCCACGGCCAAGGAACGCTTGGCTGGCTCTTGACCAATGACGTATTCATCTAAAATCGTTTTAATTTCTTGGGGGTTTTTTAAAGCAAGATCTCGACTTTTGTGTTCTGACAAATGCTCTTCATCAATGATATCCTTGCACAATTCAATGCACTCATTGCAAATAAATGCATCTGGTCCCGCAATCAGTCGATGTACCTGATCTTGGGTTTTGCCACAAAATGAGCATCGTAACAGCTCTTTCTCTTTACTCAAAATCTACCACCCCTATTTCTTACCTGCTTCAATGACCTCATCTATGATGCCATAAGCTTTAGCCTCTTCAGCGCTTAAGTAATAATCTCGATCTGTATCTTCCTCAATGCGCTCGATAGGCTGTCCTGTTCGCTCCACTAAAATTTGATTCAGTTGATCTCTGACTTTCAATATTTTCTCTGCTTGAATCTTAATGTCTGCCGCTTGGCCTTGAGATCCTCCTAAAGGTTGATGGATCATCACGTCAGCATTCGGCAGGGCGAAGCGCTTTCCTTTGGCACCCGCTGCTAATAAAACTGCAGCCATAGATGCTGCCATACCAACCACAATCGTTGACACATCTGGCTTGATGTACTGCATAGTGTCATAAATGGCTAAACCAGAACTAACTGATCCTCCAGGACTATTGATATAGAGTTGAATATCCTTATCAGGGTTTTCTGCCTCTAAAAACAATAGTTGAGCAATCACTAAATCAGCGGTTGTGTCGTTAACTTCACCAGTAAGAAAAATAATACGTTCTTTCAATAATCGGGAGAATATGTCATAGGAGCGTTCTCCTCGATTGGTCTGCTCCACTACCATAGGGACTAATGCCATGTTACCCTCCTTCAGGGCGACGTTAATCACCCTTATGCTTCTTTAGCTTCGTCTTCTTGAACTTTTTCTGCTTTTTCAACGAAGGTAGCTTTTCCAACCAGATAATCCATCGCTTTTTTGTTCTCTAAACCACGATTTAGGTAAGTTTGATCTCCTTCTTTCATCTCTTTGATGAAACTTTCACGCAGTTCTTTGTCATTGTTGGAATACAAGTCTGCAATGCGCATAATCTCTTCTTCGATTTCTTCTTCAGTGATTTCGAAAGCTTGCTCTTTTGCAATGGTCTCTAGCACCAAACGTTGCTTCACAGCTTGTTCGGCTTGGGGGCGCAGGTGGTCTAGTAAGTCGTCAATGGTCGAATTGGTAAATTGCATATATTGATCTAAAGACAAGCCGCTTTGATTCATTTGAAGATCCATTTTTTGTAATTCTTCGTTTAACTGAGCTCGAATCATACCTTCCGGAATATCGACTTCCACCATGTCAGCATACGTCGTCACAGCCAAGTGCTCTTTTTGTTGTTGTTCTTGGTTAGCAAAGTCTTCTGTCAATCGCTTTCTGACATCTTCTTTGTATTCATCTACTGTGTCAAATTCGCTAATATCTTTGATGAATTCATCATTAACTTCCGGTAACTCGCGCTTGCGAATGGCGTTGACTTTCACTTCAAACACCACATCTTTACCGGCCACGTCTGCTGCATGATAGTCTTCGGGGAATACCAAATTTAATTCGACTTCGTCGCCTACATTTTTACCAATTAAGCCAGATTCAAATCCTTCTATAAACGTACCTGAGCCAATATGCAGATCCACGTCTTCGTCTTGGCCACCTTCAAACACCTCGCCATCGATGCGACCGACATAATTAATATTGACTAAGTCTTCTTCCTCAATGGCTCGATCGTCAATTTCTACCATACGAGCATTTCGCTCCACAGCGCGACGCAATTCATCATCAACGATCTCATCCGTGACTTCAAAGCGTACGTCCTCTACTTCAAAACCATCAAAGGAAGGAAGTGTAATTTCCGGTTTCACATCGACACGGAATACCACTTTGACATCCTTGCCTTTTTCAATGTCCTCTGGCAAATCGACATGGGGTTGGTCTACTGTTTCTAACCCCAACTCTTCCAGTGCATCATCATATAATTCCGGCAAAATTTCGTTAAGGGCATCCTCATAAAAAACATCTGAACCATAGTGCATTTCGATAATTTTGCGAGGTACTTTACCTTTTCTGAATCCTGGTAACATAATCTTACCACGATTTGCTAAATAAGCTTTTTGTACTGCCTTTTCAAACTCTCCCGTTGGAATGTCTAACGAAAATTCTACTGTATTATTTTCTTTTTTGTCGATGTTAACCATATCGATCCTCCTTATAATTGCATTAACTCATAAATTATATCAATTGAATACGCAATTGGCAAGTTAAATAGGGCTTCCTCTTGCTATGTTATCCTAGCCTGTCACTATTATAAACCAAAAGTCAAAAATGACCAAATGAGACAACCCTAAAAGTTTTACAGAAAGCGATTAAAATTCTTTCATTAAGTTGACATCTTGCAAAACCTATGATAATATTAATTTTGCTTGCGGGAATGGCGGAATTGGCAGACGCGCTAGACTTAGGATCTAGTTCTTCGGAGTGGGGGTTCAAGTCCTCTTTCCCGCACCAATGAAAACAGCTGGAGCTCTTCGGCTGTTTTTTCTTTTGCAGGTGTAAAAGATTTCTTAAAAAACGGTGTCGCTAAGCGTCACCGTTTTTTTGTTCGCTATTCCGTTTTGATGGCTACGCACTCAATTTCTACGGTCATCCCTTTTGGTAGCTTAGCCACTTGTACACAACTACGAGCTGGCTTATGATGCATAAAATAGGTGCCGTAGACCTCATTAACTTCACCAAAATCATCCATATCAGCTAAGAAGATCGTCGTTTTGACCACGTCCGTCCACTGGTAGCCCGCTTCATACAAGATGGCTTCCAGGTTCTTCATCACTTGCTCTGTTGCTCTTTTGATGTCGTCAGTAATCACCTCACCCGTTTGAGGGTCAATCGCAATTTGTCCTGAAGTAAAAAGCATATTACCAGCCTGCACCGCTTGTGAATAAGGGCCTAACGCTTCCGGTGCTTCTTTTGTATAAATCGTTTTAATCATCTTCGTCCTCTCCTTTTTCCCAAAGTCGTTCTATATGATAAAACTCTCTCTCATCTTTATGGAAAATATGCACAATGATATCGCCATAATCCATCAGGACCCACCTCGCGGTAGTCATCCCTTCTCGATTCATGAGCTCATAGTTCGCTTCGCTCATTTTATCGTCAATTTCGTCTGCAATGGCTTTCACTTGTGCTGTAGAATTTCCACTGACAATCACAAAAGCATCACAAATGGTGGTTAGATCACGAATATCAAGAACTTTTAGATCTACCCCCAATTTATCCTCGCATGCTTTAGTGATAATGTGTAACTTTTGTTCGTAGGTCATCTTAACTCCTTTCATCGAAACAAGCGATCCACCACTTCTTCTACAGCCGTTGCATCAATATCATAATAAGAAATGCCCTGACGCGCATTCGGCACACCCGGTAACGTCACCGCCTCCATTTCAGCAAATTGATAGCGGTTGACTTTAGATCCGAACTTCATGACCTTAGATAGCGGAATATTAGTATGCACGTGTTCTGTATAGACTTTGACCATCAAAGGAACTTTCAATAGGTTTGTAGGCTGTTTTAACTCGTGTAAAAAACTCTTTACAAATGCCTGTTGCGCTTTAATACGCCCCAAATCGCGATCGGCATAGTCTTCACGGAATCGTAAAAAACCTATTGATTTATCACCATCTAAAATCTGTACTCCCTTCTCTAAATGAATGGACAGCGGCGGATCAGCAGAAGGGTCGTCATAATTCATATCTATTGGCACATCGACTTCCACACCACCCACGAGATCAATCACTTCTCGTGCCATATCATACCCTATAGTGATATAGTAAGGTATCTCCAAATTAAGCAGGTTTTCTACAATGCTCTTGGTCGTTTCAATGCCACCGTGCTGATATGCATGGTTGATTTTATCCATACGATCAATTGGTGGAATATAGACATAAGAGTCTCGTGGAATCGAAAGTAATGATACCTTCCCCGATTCATAATCCATTTGTAATACCATCATAGAGTCCGTTCGAATGTTATTTTCCTCAATTCGGCTACTGTCGACACCTACAATCAACATCCGCAAAATATGCTCTTCTTTATTGGACCATTCATTCTTCAAATCTTGAGGTGCCACATGCGCTTGTCCTAAAAAATAATAGATACTGCCTAAGTACAATACAACGATGACGATGATGGTCACAATCAGTCCTGTCAAGAATTTTTTCATTTCGTCTTCCTCATCCTTCTTGCATGGCCAAGAGCCACCTTTGGCAAGCTAGGGTCTTCTCACCAATAGGCTGATCGCTCTCTCTTAAGTAGCGAATCGTATGTTCTAAAATAGCCAACATCCCTTGGTCCAACGATTGGTCAGCAGCTTTACGCAGCTCATCGACTCCCGGATAATCACGGCCCTCCTCAATGGCATCAGCAATGTAAACCACTTTTTCCACATCGTTCATGCCAACCCTGCCCGTTGTATGGGAACTAATGGCTTGTAAAATTTCTTTATCTTCAATTCCCTTTTCATGTTCAGCAACTAATGCTCCTAATGGTGCATGAAGTAATTGAGGACTTTCTCGTTCTTCATCGCTGGAAGCATACTGATACTTTCGCAATAATTCTGCTCTTGCTTTTTTATCTTTTAACTTGGCGCAATCATGATAAAAAGCTGCAGTAACTGCTTTTCTTTCATCTACATGATATTGGTTCGCTAAGTGTGCAGCCGTCTCCATTACATTTTTTGTATGTTCCACACGCTTTGGATCAAGCCTTTGTTCGAGCCATGGCCAGTCAAACTCTCTATAGTCCAGCATTTAGTCCTCTTGCTTCGATCATTCCACGTATGGACTCAGGCACCAAATAACGTATTGATGCGCCTGCCTGCCATTTTTGTCGTACTAAAGTAGAAGAAATTTGAAGCATAGGGGCATCCACTAAAGAAATTGACTTCTCATGAATCGCTGCAAAATCCTCTAAAGCCTGATCCAGATTCTGTAACTGTTGCTGGCCAAATCCAGGCCTTCTCACCACAAGAAATTCGACAACTTCTAATATACCTGGTAAGTCATACCACGTACCAAGCTCATAAAACGTATCTGATCCAATGATGAAAAAAAGCCGATCGTCCGGATACAGTTTCTTTAACGCATGGACAGTATCCACAGAATAGCTTGTCGTCGGTCTTTCCAATTCAATGGCTGAAACCTCCAAGCGCGGATTACCTTCGATGGCCTTTTTCACCATCTCATAGCGCATTTCCGCACTCTGTGTCAGCTCAATGGACTTGTGTGGCGGGATCCGCGCCGGTACAAAGATAATACGATCAAGTTCAGCTGCATCCAACAAGTGTTCTGCAATGATTAAGTGACCTATATGGATGGGGTTGAATGTGCCCCCAAAGATACCAATACGCATCGTTTCCTCCTACTTCTACTTATGGTAATTGAATTTTAGGCTCCTTCGCCGGACGATATAAAGTCAGTTTATGCCCAATTTGCTGCACAAAAATGGCGTCCGTTTTAGCAAGCAAAGACTCCGTCTCTGTTTTCAAATCCACATCGCTGTTGTTTAATACGGTGATTTTCACCAATTCATGATCCTCCAAGAGCTCGTTGAGCTGGGCAATCACCTCCGCAGTCACACCCGCTTTCCCAATTTGCAATAAAGGTTTAGCATGATGACTCAAGCTCTTTAAATAGCTACGTTGCTTTCCCGTTATTTGCATTGTATCACCCCATATATCCATATTCAAACTCATATCCACAAAAATTGACGATATCGCCTTGTTCAATGCCCAAATCTTCCAGCCGCTCCACGATTTTCTTTTGCACTAGCATCTTTTGAAAATAGCGCACCGAGTCCACATCATCAAAATAAGTCGAACGCAATAATAAATCAGGATAGGAGCCTTCGACGACATAAATACCTTCTTCTTCGTCATAATAGACAATGATTGGCTCTTCCGGTTCCGGTTCAGCATAAACTTCGTCGAAACTTTTGATTTCTTCGGGAATCGTTTGCAAAGTCTCCCAAATGGCATATTTTAATGCTTCGATACCTTGTGTTGTCGCTGCAGATCCAGATAATACTACATGACTCTTTGGTAGTTTTTCTTTAAGCTTTACCAACAGTGTATCATCAGCGGCAATATCCATTTTATTAGCAAAAATGATTTCTTTTCGACTCACTAAATGAGGATTGTACGTTTCCAATTCCTGGCGAATAATCTGGTAATCCTCATAGGGGTCTCGGCCCTCGCTTCCTGACACATCTAAAACGTGTACAAGTAGCCTTGTTCGTTCAATATGTCTTAAAAAATCATGTCCCAGTCCACTTCCGGCACTGGCTCCTTCAATGAGCCCGGGAATATCTGCCATCACAAAGCTTTGTCCCTCTCCTACGCGAACTACGCCGAGATTTGGTGTCAAGGTCGTAAAGTGATAGTTAGCAATTTTGGGTTTAGCAGCACTCATTTGGCTCAAAATCGTCGATTTGCCCACATTGGGAAAACCAACCAATCCAACATCTGCCAAAAGCTTTAGTTCCAATAGAACGGTTCGTTCCTCTCCCTTGGTACCCGCCTTGGCAAAACTAGGCGCCTGTCTGGTAGAGGTAGCAAATCGTGCATTACCGAAACCGCCTTTCCCCCCTTGTGCGATTGTAAATGCTTGGCCGCTTTCAGATAGATCGGCCATGACACCTCCCGTTGCTTCGTCTTTAATCAACGTGCCTACCGGCACTTTTAAAACGATATCCTCGCCCTTTTTTCCAAACATCTTTTTTCCCATACCATTTTCACCGTGAGGTGCTTGATATTTTCTTTGGTAACGATAGTCTAATAATGTACTGATATTATTATCAGCTTGGATGATCACTGACCCTCCATCGCCTCCATCACCACCTGCGGGGCCACCAGATGGTTCAAACTTCTCTCGACGCCAAGCTACAGCGCCATCACCGCCATTACCCGCTTTAACATTAATGGTTACTTGATCGATAAACATAAACTCACCTCCCCAGTAACGAAAAAGAGCTTGCATTACGCAAGCTCTTCATAGACACTCACTTGTTTTTTTGTTTTGCCTACGCGTTCATAGCGAACTACGCCATCAACGGTGGCAAACAACGTATCGTCTGATCCTTTGCCAACGTTATGACCTGGATGGATTTTAGTTCCTCGCTGACGCACCAAAATGCTCCCGGCAGTTACAGTTTTTCCGTCTCCTCGTTTTACGCCAAGGCGTTTTGCTTTGGAGTCACGACCGTTTTTACTGCTACCGGCACCCTTTTTCGAGGCAAAGAACTGCAAATTCAATTTAATCATCGTTCTTCCTCCTATATTTTAATACGATATGTTTTCGATACAGCGGATGATCCACTAATGACTTCATTCCCAATTCGAATGTTTCCATTAGCAGTTGGCACTGCTTTTGCTTCTCTCTGGGTATATCCCGGGACAACACTAGACCGATGCGCGGTGTTGATTCATCGACTTCCAGCTTCGCTATATCCTCTGTCTGCAACCCTACAACCATCATCAATGCATTCACGGTATTGATGGCCAGCATAGAGATCGCTGCACAGAGTACATCTTCACCACATGGTTTAAAACCGCTATGTCCTTGCACGAGAAACCCTCGTATCAAGTGCTCATCCTTAGTAATGGTTATGCTAGTCATTAGCCAATCTTCTCGATTTTAATGCGAGTAAATGGTTGACGATGACCTTGTCTTTTGCGGTAGTTCTTCTTAGATTTATATTTGAAAACGACGACTTTTTTAGCCTTACCTTGTTCCATCACAGAACCTTCTACGGTAACGCCTTCTAAGTAAGGTTGACCTACCTTTACACCGTCATCGCCTGCTACTAAAAGCACGTTATCAAAGACGGCTTTATCGCCTTCTTCTAAAGCTAGTTTTTCTACCTTGATCACATCACCTTCAGCAACGCGATATTGCTTGCCTCCAGTTTCAATCACTGCGTACATATTGCACCTCCTCTTACCAGTCTCGCCAAAATAGGTGCCCACAGGACTTCAAACCTATTGTTGTGCGGCTACACTGAAGTAGTTTATCAAACATTCATTTCCGTGTCAATAGAAAAGTCGTTGAAACTCAGCATTTAACTCATGAAGCGGCCGTTTTTTGCGTTTTCTCGTCAGCTCCGCCAAACCAAGCGTCGTAAATCCAACAAAATGAGGTTCATTAGGGTCTTCACGCAAAGCATTTTTTAATACTTCAGCTAGTTTTCGTTGACTCTGTCGATTCATTTTGATGAAGTCAACGATAATCATGCCACTTAAGTTGCGTAAACGCAATTGAATAGCTAATGCCTCTGCTGCCTCTGCATTCGTAACAAATGCGTTTTTTTGTTGCCCTTCCTCTCTGGTATCTTGCGCTGAATTCACATCAACCACCGTCAACGCTTCTGTCGGTTCAATGATTAAATTTCCACCACTTGGGAGAAGGACTGTTTTTTGAAAAGCCTCTTTTAATTGGAGCCATAGTCTTTGATGATACCGTATTGAGTCTTCCGGCACATAATGTACCGCTATTTGTGCACCATACTTGGACTTAATCAGTTCGTATTGAAGTTGATCAGAAACCCATACCTGAAACGATTCATCGTGTGATTGCTCCAGCCACACTTCCCATGGCTGATTCTGCTGATAGAGGCGCTTCGGCACAGGCAAATAATCTTTTTTTTCTACTATTTTTCGGCACTGGTTTCGTAAATCTTCTAATTCGTTTTTCCACACACTATCTTTTTGTGCTAACCCCGCTGTGCGCACCAATAGTCCTTCGTTCATTTTTAAATGCGCTGAAGCAAAGCGGCGCATACTTTCCTTTGCCTCTGCCATTCCCACCGATTTTCTAGAGAACCAAAGCCCCTCTGTCCCATACACAAAGACTAGGTTCTGGCTCGGAAATGTGAGTTCAGTCGTCAATAAAGGACCTTTTCCCCCGGCTGCCTCTTTCTTTACTTGCACCAAAATAATATCACCCGCGCGTAATGATTCATTGGCAACCACATTCAGTGGTAAAAATCCATTTTTTCCACTGCCCAATGGTACAAACGCCGCTTGCAATGAAGGTTCAATCCTATCAATGCGTGCTCGATAAATATCTCCTGACTGTACTGCGGCTGTATCCAAAGGCATTAATTCCACCACACGTCCATTTTCTACCAGTACGGCAAAGCTTTGCTCCTGGATATGATCAAACCATATCCCTTGTTTCATTAGCGCTCACCTCCCACCTCAATGGGAAGGCGGTCTTCTTCTGGTTGGTTATCTAGCCCCATGTACGCTGCAATCATATCACGAATAAGAGGGCCACCGTGTCCTCCTGGGCCACCTTGTACCAATAGCACGCCGATGGCAATCTCCGGATCCTCATAAGGCGCAAAGGCCACCATCCATGAAAAGTCATCGTAATTCATGCCTGTACCTGGATTAATGCCCTCTCTTTCTGCTGTCCCTGTTTTAGAACCAACTTTAACGGGAAAATCCGCAAAGACTTTAGCTCCTGTCCCATAGCGAGAGACCTGCAGCATTCCTTGCTTGATGTCATCTAAATGTCCATAATCTACTAAACCGATACGCTCTGCTCCCCGTTGATTTTCTGCTTTTACTGGACGATGATCCTCAGTTTGCAGGTCATGCACAAGCGTCAACTGATGACGGTATCCGCCGTTGGCGATCGTTGCTACGTAATTGGTCATTTGCATCAAAGAATATTCATTTTGACCTTGCCCTATGCTGACATTGAGTGTATCACCCATATGCCATGCGGCATGGTTGAGGTAGCTGTATTTAATATAGTCGGTCATATTCATACGCAGACCTTCTGGGCGTTTTTCTCCGTTAATCCCTAAATCATGCAGTCGATCCGTCACTTCTTTCCGGCTTAAAGCCTCGTCCATCTCTGTCCATGACACAATTTCATCGACAATATTGGCGATTTGTACAGGGTCATCACCCACTTCATCAGTGTAGTAATTAGTGATTCGCTCCTCTAATGCTGCACGCATGGTTTCTTGAGTGCGGCGCAGTTTCTTATCCGGCTCGGGAATTCCTCCTGGCGTTTCTTGTGGCACACGAATTTCAATCCCTGTGGGATGATCTAATCCAAATTTTTTACACAGCTCTACGATGTCCTCAATATCCACTTTAACACCTATGTCCACTCCTAGCCGCTGATTTTCCCCTAGTACTAAGGAATAAAAATAATAGTTACACGAGTCTTGTAGTGCACGATAAATGTCAACTGCACCATGAGTCGCTCGGCTACTTTCCCAAGCCAAACAGTTAAACTGAGTATCCCTAAACCGAACATAGCCCATATCCTCTATGGTGGCTTCGGGAGAAAATCCCTTTTCCAAAGCAGCCAATCCTATGATCATTTTAAAAATTGATCCAGACTGAACGGCTGTCTGCGTCGCAATATTATAAAGCGGGCGAGGTGCCAAGGGATCATTTTCATATTCCGGTAACAGCGATGCCCAGTCTGTAGCCGTAATCCCCGTCGCAAAGAGATTAGGGTCATATCCTGGATAAGATGCCAAGGCCAGCACCTCACCCGTCTTGATATCTACCATCACAGCAGCACCGGACTGCGCATGATAATATGGTCTCCCATCTTTATGGTTACTAAACTGGTAGTTGCCCCATGGGGAGGTATATACTCCTCCGGCCCGTAAGTTTTCTAGTGTTTTTGCAAGGCCCGTTTCCGTTACCCGCTGCAAGTCAGCATCGATGGTCGTGTAGAGAATCCCGCCCGCTTTGGGCAAATTTTCATAAAGCACCTCAATGGTATTCTCCTTGGCATCTACCACGACTTTGCGATGTCCCTTAATGCCTTTTAAATGATCTTCAAAACTTTCTTCCAATCCCGTTTTACCGATCATATCGTTAATACCGTATCTTGGGTCCTTATTATATTTTTCTACTTCTTGAGGCTGACTGATTTTCCCCAAATAACCTAGCACATGGGAGGCCATCGTGCCATAAGGGTAGTAGCGTATAGGCTCCACCGCTACCTTAATTCCTTTAATATAACTCAACTGCTCTGCAATGGCCGCCACTGTCATATCCTTCAATCCATAGGCAAAATTAAATGGAATATAAGCATGGGCTACCTGTTGATCTGCAGCATATAACAAATTGATGACCCCTCGCTTTTCATACAGATTATAGGCATCATCTAATTCATAACGGTTAATTAACACCTCCAGGTCTTCTGACGGATCACTTTCTTCGTCCAAATCATATCTTTTTTTAAATAACCGGTTATTTTCTTCTTGCACGTAGGCAAAATCTTCGGCAATGGAAATGTCAGTGTATACACCTTTATCGATTAGCGTTCTTTGCATATACCCTTTCATACCATCATTGGATAGCAGTTCTTCCAGCACTTCAAGATTTTCTGCTTGACGCACTAGGTAGTCCAAGGGTTCAACGTCTTCAATGGCCTCACCTTCCACATATTGATAGTCCACCTTTTGCGTTTCGAGGGAAATTTCATAGGTCACAAGATTTTGTCCACCCTTGCGTTCAAAAGCGTCAATATAAAAACGTGGTAAATCTACAATCAAGCCATTATCGTCAATCGGCAACGGACCCTCTAAGAAAGATTTCAAGGCTGTTTGCCGGAAAATTTGAAGAAAGTCATTTTTGGCCGAGCTATCCATGGTAATCCCAGGATAATGCTTCATACCCGCCATTTTTTTATCTCGATAGCTTTCTTCATAGGCATTGGCAATGGCTTCCATTTCCAACCCCTTGTCCAAGCCAGCATTTTTCAGAACATCAAAGGCTAATCCTCGAGCAATGGAGTGATTCAATACTTTTGTGATTAACGTTTTATCTTGGCCGATCAATGCCACCATAGACTCTACTGCTCCCAACTCCTCGTCGATACCCATGGCAAGTTTCCAGGCCCGGCTGTCCTTTTGCCCATCAAAATACACTTGTAGACCATCAGGAGACCAGGCTGCCACAATTGGTACATCAATGCCTCTTACGTGCAAGGCGTTCATGGCACGATTGATCGTTAAAAACTGGTATGCTGTAGGTGCTTTGGGGTCGACATAATAGGTCGAAAGCAGTGTTCCCACCAATTGATGATCAATCAAGCGCTCTGCAACTTCGTCTAAGGCACTGTGACCATATTCCACATAATCTGCTGGCGTCTTGTAGCGAATGACATTGAGTACAATGGGTAGTTGATCTTCATAATTCACGCCATCTCGTTCCAAGAGGCGCAGTAGTTGCACCAGACCGGGATTCATTTCTGCTCTGTCCTGCTTGGTTAACTCATCTTTTAGCAGCTGAAGCGTGAAAACCGGTTTATTGCCCGCCAGCAAAACACCATTACGGTCCCTGATTTCGCCTCTCGGAGCAGTAATATCCACTTCCCTCACGCGTTTATTATTGGCAATTTCACGATATTTTTTCCCCTCTGCCAAAGTCATCACAGCCAATTTTAGAGCTAAAATGATAATAAGGGCAAACGTTAATATACGAAGCCCTTTCATCCTTGATTTTGTTGCATCTCCAAATTTCATATTTTCACATCCTAAACCACTTCAGTGATTTTGACCGATAATGTCGCGACCAACTATACGCCAACAGTGCTAAGGCTATATTAGCTATGATTTCCCAAGATAATAACCGTTGAAATAAGAGTCCCCATGTCACCGGGTACCCCATCAAGTAAAGCACGCCGGCATAGATCACATGATATGCTAAGCACGCCACAATCCATATCAGCAAGCGATTGTACCACTCTGCTGGAAAATCCCGGAAAAATCGTTGTGTCATGAAATACATCCATAATACAAGGACAAAGGAATGAAGGCCCAGGCTATGGGCAAAGTTTAAATCTAATAAAACTCCTGCCACCAAGGCAGCATAAACTAAATCCATGCGGTGGCTGCGATCATAAACCACTAAAAACCACACCACTACCACATTGGGGATAATCGGACCAATGGAGATCATCGGCACAATACTCATTTGTAAAAATACGGCGATCATAGCGCCAAGGATCAATTGCACTCTTTTCACAGACCTCATCCTCTAACGATTCTCTGGTACCATCACAAATACACGAGCTAGTTTATGAAAATTAACACCTGGTTCAATAGTGACTTTCTTGACCATGCCACCTTCATCATTTCCCAAATCCGTTACCGTACCCAAGTAAATATCCGGTTGATACACTCCACCTAAACCTGAGGTAAAAAGTCGATCTCCGGCAATAACATCTGCTTGATCATCATACATATAGCCAAGTAATTGGTCTTCCAATTGACTTTCTACAAATCCGCCTTCCAATGTTCTCGTATTATAAAAACTCGCCCCGTTATCTTCATCCAGTACAGTATTAACTTTCGCCCAGTCCAATCCCACTTCACTCACTCTTCCCACGAGGCCTGTGACGACCATCTTATGATCCAACGCCACAGCGGTCACCACCGTATCACCCACCATGATACCGTCAGTGCTCCCGCAATTTATGGTAATACGTTGAAACCAGTTTCCCGGTTCTTTGCCGATCACACGCGCCAGATATAACGGAGTCGGATTGGCCTCTCGAAAAGCCTGTTCATTTTTCAGCATGGGCGAATCATCAATGAGTTGTTGCAGTCTATCCACCTCAGCATGTAATGCTTCGTTTTCTTCAATGAGGTCTAGTTTACTACGCTTATCTACCACTGTTTTTTCCGTATTGACAAAGATAGAGTAAACTGTGGACAAACCGCGATTCACCCAGTTCGCAAGCCCACCCAGAACATTTTCCGGTAATGACATATTACGACTGCCTAAGAACAATTGACCAACCAGGATGATGAGGACCAAAATGAGAGTCACTGTCACGCGTTGTGTCGTTCTCTTATTCCACTTCATGACCCACACCTCGCACTCTTCCTTTTGGTCGATACTCATAAAAAACCTCTGGTGTTTTCATGGCCTCGCTCAATCCACGAGCTACAGCAAGTGTAGGTTCCGGCGGAATCTGCACACTAAGCCCTGTCCGTCGATTCAAACGTTTGTCTAAATCTGCCATATGAGCACCTCCGCCAATGAGCATTAAGCCTTGTTTTTTAATATCGCCACCGGCATAAGGAGGCAGTGTACCTAAAAAAGTGACCAATTGACGTTCAATATACTCGATTTCTTTATGAACATAACTAAAAATATCAAACCCCGTCAGCACAATCTCTTTGGGTAAGCCTGAAGCCAAATCAACACCTCTGGCCATCATCGTCATTTGAGTGTTTTCGTTCGTTGCGCTAAGTAGCTTTTCTTTTAACATTCTGGCCATTTCCATTCCTATCGCCAAACCATGACCTCTCTTCACTTCACGCTGAATTCGCCAATCCAAATCCAAGCCTCCCAGTGACATGGAATCATGACGTACAACGTGTTTCCCCACGACAAGGGAGAGATCTGTCAGCCCTCCACCAAAATCTAAGATGAGTCGGCTTCGATCAGACAGTTTCCCTTCTATACCCAATGACGCTGCAAACCCAGATTCCAAAAGTTTAACAGATTTGGCACCGGCAGTCTGCGTCACTTGGATAAAAGCACGTTCTTCCACATCAGTCAGCATGGAAGGCACAGTTAAATACACTTCAGGTTCCACTAGGCGCCATGTGACATAGGGTTGCACAAGGGTTTCTATATATATTTTAGTCAGTTGAAAGTCATCGACTTTGCCATGACTCAAGGGCCTTAATCCTTGAATCAATCCGTGTTCATGGTCTAACAGAGCTTTGGCATCATCTCCGGTGGCAATCACCACCCGCTCCTCCGGGTCCACAGCTACCACTGTCGGTATTGTTTTGACGATCCCTTGGTGAAACTCTGCCAACACTGTCTGTGTCGTTCCTAAATCGATCGCAACTTGTCTTTGTAGCATCTCATCACTGCCTTATATTTGTTGGTGTTCTAAAAAACTATAGTATTCTTCAAATCCAATGACCAAGTGATCGATGACGTCTATGCCCATAATGGCACCAGCCGCCTTTAACCGCTCGGTTACCTGCTTATCTTCCATACTTGGTATCGAACTCCCAGAAGGATGATTGTGGGCAATAATCACTGTGTGAGCATTGCGATTTAATGCCCATTGAAATACCTCGCGAGGATGGATAATTGTACCATCTAAAATGCCCGCTGTCACTTCATCAATGGCGATGAGCTGCTTCTTTGTATCTAAGCTGGCCACAAGGAATACTTCACGTGTTTCCAGCTCCAGTTCTTCCATTAAAAGACCCGCCAAGACATCAGGACTAGTCACCTTGGGCAGCATTTTTCGATTGACCGCACGCACACGCCTGCCTAGCTCGACTGCAGCCAAGATAGTAGCCGCTTTTGCATCTTTTATACCCGGGATACGCTTTAAGCTCTCTGGAGTAGCGGTACCTAAAAATCCTACTCCCTCTCCTTGATGGGAGTCTAAGATACATCGGGCCAAATCAACAGAAGACAAGTTTCCGCTCCCTGTACGCAATAAAATAGCTAAAAGCTCTTCGTCTTTTAGCGTTTTAGCGCCCATCGCCAACAGCCTTTCTCTCGGTCTGTCTTCTGGTGCCATATCGCCAATACGATAGGTCTCGTTTTCTTTTAACACATCTTCATACGCACGGCGGTTCATGATTGTCAAAGCCAAACTCCTTTTTTAACAAAGCATAGACTAAATGAATCGGCAACCCTACCACATTGTAGTAGCTCCCTTCAATTCCTGCAATAAATGGAGCAAAAGCTCCTTGAATCCCATAGGCTCCAGCCTTATCAAATGGCTCTCCAGTGGCCAAATAGCGTTCAATATCATCATCACCGTAATCCGCAGTATAAACTATGGTGCGATCATAGAAAACTCGTTTTTTTTCATTTGCCTCATCAATCAGGCACACTCCAGTAATGACCTCGTGGGCGTGGTTTCGTAACTCTTTTAACATGTCTCGTGCCTGAACGCGATTTCGTGGCTTGCCCAGCACCTTACCATGACTCACCACTGCAGTATCTGCACCAATAACCGTTGCTTCCGGATAAATTGCACTCGTTGCTTGTGCTTTTTTCAAAGCCAGCAACATAGTTAAAAAAACGGGGTCTGCCGCTAATTTTGCCCTTTCATCCACCTCTGATGGTATGACCTCTAAACAAGGAAAGTAAGGCAACAAAATATCACGTCGTCTTGGCGATCCACTGGCCAGAATCAATCGTTTCATTTTTTTACCTCCTCAAACAATGTCACCATAGGCCCCTTTTTCATATGCTCCACTACATAGCTCGAAGCGAGCCCCACAAAAAATCCTGTCGCAATGCCTAACAGGAGCAAGGGCGCCAAATATATATAAATTTGCCACTTTCCCAGAATCGCTACTGCGACCGTCACCTGAGCCACGTTATGTAGCGCTGCGCCAATCAGGCTTACGCCAATTAAACTGATATGAGGATAAATAAAACGAAAGGCTAGTGCCATGCCAACAGAAGATAAAATGGCTCCTGCAAAAGAATAGGCAAATCCAGTCACACTACCGGTAACCAACATAAGTAAAATACTTTTTAGCGCACTGACTGCAATGGCCTCTTTAAATCCAAAGATGATCAAAGTGATTAAAATTACCATGTTAGACAAGCCAAGCCTGGCGCCCGGCAATGGAATAGGAATGGGAATCGCCGACTCTAAAACTCCTAAGCCCATACCGGCTGACGCCAACAAAGCAATAAAGATGATTTTGCGTAATTTTGACATATAAGCTCCTAACGATTAATCACATCGATCTTCTGAAATCCTTCTGTCGATTTGATCTCGATAATTAAGTGGTGGGGTAAACATACCAACATCTCTCCCGGCTGAGAGATCCATCCCTGTAACACGTCGATTTTATCCGGACAATCTGCTTCAATCACGCAGCAGCGATCTTTCTCAACAGAAAGTACATTCAAACCATACTCTGTTTGGATTGGGAAGGTTTTGCCCACGTTTTCTTCTGTAAAATATATTTTTTTGACTTCCTTCCCATCTATTTGTATAGAGATATGTTGGTCACTCATCGTCTCTGGCAATTTTTTAGAAAAGCCATAAAAAAGTCCCACACTGGTCAAGACAATCAAAATGATGATGACAATATCTCCCTTTTTCATAAATTTTTTCAGCATAGAACCCTCCTACAATGCATCTATTTTACCATAGAGACCCGGCTTGAACAATATACCTCAGAGAATCCACGACTTACCAGCTACTTAAGCACAGACAGGCATGAAAAAAGCACCTGCCCTTAGGCAAGTGCTGTTGATCGTCCTTCCATTACTCTTCAGTGGCATCTGCTTCACAAGTACAACTACTCTCTCCGCAGCAGCCATCAAAATCATCGAAGAATAAATCATCATCATCATCTAGAAAATAAAAGTCATCATCTTCATAGGTGTCATAAACTTCATCTTCCAAATCAGACAAGTCTTCGTCTAACAAATCTACATAGTCTTCCAAATCCATTTGCGCTTCTACAGTGTCAGATAGCATCTCTGCCATGACATCAATAAGATCGATTAATTCGGTGAGAATCTTACCTTCATTGGTTTCCACATCGAGATCCAATCCATCGGCAAGTCCACGGATATAAGCCGCTTTTTTCATTAAATAATTCATTAAAATCCTCCTTACATTCTTGACATATACTCTCCAGTCCTCGTGTCAATACGAATGATATCGCCGTTATTGACAAATAAAGGCACCAAGAGAGTTACTCCCGTTTCTACTGTCGCAGGCTTTGTCGCTCCGGAAGAGGTATCGCCTTTAATTCCGGGCTCAGTTGCCGTAACTTCCAGTTCTACAAAGTTAGGAGGTTCTACGGCAAATGGTTTGCCTTGGTAAAAGCGAATCGTCGCCATATCGTTATCTTTTAGGTATTTTAACGCTTCTTCTACAACCTCAAAATTAAAAGGCATCTGTTCATACGTTTCCGGATCCATAAAATAGTATAGCTCGCCATCGCTGTATAAATACTGCATTTCCTTCGTTTCAATAACTGCCCGTTCGAATCGTTCAGTAGGGTTGAAGGTGACTTCTTTGGTGCCTCCATTGATTACAGATTTGATCTTTGTACGCACAAATGCCGCACCTTTTCCCGGTTTTACGTGCTGAAAATCTACAACTTGATAAACATCGCCGTCCCATACAAATGTTAAGCCTTTTCTAAAATCTCCGGCTGAAATCATCGTATCCCTCCTTATCTTTAACTCATTATAGCAATAATAAAACCAATCTACAAGCTAAAATCATTGGTACGGTTCACCATTCGCATAATAGATGCCATCTAAAATTGGCTCCATCGCTTCGGGCATTAACCTAAAAAAACGAGATATACCAGCCACGTCATAATCGTAGACCAATTGCCCTGCGCTAATCGTTTTTCGTGGCTGCCAAAGCACGCCTGTAACCTTCCCTTGGCTTTCCGGTAAAACATGCACGCGTCCGTCTTCTAGCAACCAGAAAAAACCTCTGACATGGCAGTAGCCTTTTAGTGTGAGGTTTCCCTTGGAAATAAACATTAATTCAGCCCATCGCATGGCATCAGAAGATACCAGCAAGTTCACAGATCTATCTGGCGCTACAATCATCAGGCCATCTGTATAAGACAGAAGTGTTTGTTGATCACCATCTTGCAAAATCCCCTTATCTCTGGGGAGCAAAGTTAATTGCAAATTATCTGTTACCGGCTCGTATATTAGCACTCTTCCACTATTCTCCCACGTGTTCTGCCGGTGTGCTAATCGGTTTTGCACCCTCTCTAAGTACTCCTGGTCCCCCTTAGGCAGACTATCCGTGTAAATTGGGCTGCCAAGAGTAAGAGAGGCTGGGCATGGACGATAACGCACATCACAAAAGATTATACGATGATCTTTCTCTGTTGCAATCCGCGCCAAGCCATATAATCCCTGCGGATCCTTAGCGAAGGGTTCCCGGTGCTTCAACGACATGTCACTTCGCCGTTGCAACCAAATATGATCATACGGACGTGATAAGTAAAGTTCTTCTGTCACTTCATCCCAGGTCTCAGTATATTTTGTGGTAGTAAAGGCTTTAGGATCCACGAAAGCTTGCAAAAATCGTATTTGTTCCTTTTCCCACAGTTCTCTCGCTAAGCTTTCTGTTTGATATTGTTGCGCTGCCATGTCATGCTTTTTTCGTACCAGGGTAACTTCGTTATACGTCGTCTTTAGTAACACGGCCAAAATTGAAGTAAAAATGGCTAAAAAGACTAATAACACGGCCAATACTTGTCCTTGTTTTTTTATCATCGCTGATCTTGTCAAAAAGAGAATAGCTTAGCTATTCTCTTTAACTCCTTAATTTGCTGTCTTGGGCGCTTCATCAGTTCTATTCTCTGAGCGGGGAAGCAATACTTTGCGGCTAAGGTTAATACGACCTTGATCGTCAATTTCGATTACCTTCACTTTAATCTTATCGCCAACTTTGACTACATCTTCCACTTTATTAACACGATGGTTTTCCAGTTGAGAAATATGCACTAAGCCCTCTTTGCCTTTTATTAGCTCTACAAAAGCGCCGAATTTCATGATACGAGTTACTTTACCTTCATAGACTTCGCCGACTTCTACTTCTTTGACAATATCTGAGATGATTTGCATGGCCTTTTCTCCAGCTCCCGGCTCAACAGCTGCAATGAAAATACGGCCATCATCTTCAATGTCGATTTTGACTCCAGTGTCTTCAATAATCTTATTGATCACTTTTCCACCAGAGCCAATGACTTCTCGGATCTTATCGGGATAAATTTGCATGCGGAACATGCGAGGGGCATATGGAGAAAGTTCCTCACGAGGCGCCTTAATCGCTTCTTCCATCTTACCTAAAATATGCATTCGACCTTCTCTGGCTTGCGCTAAAGCAGAGCGTAAGATTTCGCGATCAATGCCATCAATTTTGATGTCCATCTGAATCGCTGTGACACCTTTTGCTGTTCCGGCTACTTTGAAATCCATATCGCCCAAGTGGTCTTCCAGACCTTGAATATCCGATAGAATAGCCAGCTTGTCACCTTCTTTAATCAATCCCATGGCGATTCCCGCTACCGGTGCTTTAATCGGTACACCAGCATCCATTAAAGCCAGAGTGGAACCACATACCGACGCTTGAGAAGAGGAGCCATTTGAGCTAAGGATCTCTGAAACCACACGGATGGTGTAAGGGAAATCGTCCTCTGACGGGATCATGGGACGTAAAGCTTTCTCTGCTAATGCACCGTGACCGATCTCGCGCCTTCCAGGGCTTCTCATGGGTCTTGTGTCCCCTACACAGAATGGCGGAAAGTTATAATGATGAATATAACGTTTGTCTTCATCTGCACCAATGCCGTCAATGATTTGCACTTCTGACAACGGAGCTAATGTAGCCACACTTAATGCTTGCGTTTGACCGCGAGTGAACAAACCACTACCGTGAGTTCTCGGCAATAAACCTACTTCACAGGTGATGGGACGAATCTCATGGAGTTGACGTAAATCCGGTCGTTTTCCTTCTACCAAAATTTGTCGACGTACTTCGTTGCGCTCCACTTCATCAAAAAGATTTGCCGTTAACTTTTCGATGCCTTCTTCTTCGGGATAAGCTTGGACGAAGTGTTCTACCAATTCCAACTTTGCCGCCAACACCTTTTCTTCGCGATTGACCTTGTCTACTTCATTCATGGTACCCGCTAGAGCCTCTTTTGCCCGTGTGACGATTTCTTCCACGTGGGGCCCTTCAATCGCTTCCTTCTCAAACGCCATTTTTTCTTTGCCAATTTCTCTCTGGATGGCTTCAACTTCTTCACACATTTTTTTGATCGCTTCATGACCAAACAAAATAGCCTCTAAGATTGCTTCTTCTCCGACTTCGTTGGCTCCGGCCTCTACCATCATAATGGCGTCTTTGGTACCAGCAACCACCAGATAAATATCGCTTGCATCTCGCACTTCTTCAGGCGGATTGAGAACAAATTCGCCATCTTTGCGACACACGAGTACTGCCGCAGTAGGACCATTAAAGGGAATCTCCGAAATAGAAAGCGCGATAGAGGATCCTAACATCGCTGGAATATCTGGAATATGATCTTGGTCTACTGATAGGACTGTGGCAATGATTTGTACATCATTACGATAACCATCTGGAAATAACGGTCTCAAGGGGCGGTCCATTAAACGACTCGTTAACACAGCTTTTTCACTAGGTCTTCCTTCTCTTTTGATAAATCCTCCCGGTATTTTTCCCACGGAGTACATTTTTTCTTCAAAATCCACTGTTAACGGAAAAAAATCAATGCCTTCTCGCGGCTGTTTAGATGCCGTCGCTGTCACGAGAACTAGCGTGTCGCCATGTCTTACAAGGCAAGAACCAGAAGCTTGCTCAGCCACCTTCCCGATCGTGATTTCAAAGGGCGATCCTCCTACATTAATTTCATATTTATGTTCCATGCTGACCTCCTTTAGATCGAATAAAAAGAAAAAAGCGGGATAAGAACCCCGCTTAGATTAACCTCTAATCTTCAATTTCTCAATCAGGGAACGATACCGTTCAATATCTTTATTCTTAAGATATTTTAAAAGATTACGACGGCTACCTACCATTTTAAACAGGCCTCGTCTGGAGTGGTGATCTTTAGGGTGCTCCTTAAGGTGTTCGTTCACATCATTGATACGATACGTTAAAATAGCAATTTGTACTTCCGGCGATCCCGTATCATTTTCTGATAACTGGTACTCTTTGATAATTTCGTTCTTAACTTCTTTAGATAACATCTTTTCCTCCTCTAGAATCATTTATGCCTTAAGCCCAGCCTTCGCTGAGGTACGAAAAGCTGCGCTCAGGTCTTGTTAATTATACCATAGCTCTAGTTCTTTTGTCTATGTGAGATGTATTAAATCTCTGTATTTCTAATGAAATCAATATCTTTAGCAATTTGTTCATAAAGCTCATCTTTGGTCTTAAATGCAATTTCTGGGCGCATATAATGATTGAACTCTAACGCTACCTCTTTGCCATATAAATCACCTGCATAGTCGATTGCATGGCTTTCAATCTTGATAGAATCCTCTCCAAAGGTCAGATTGTATCCCACACTTGTCGCCGCCAAATAACGGGAACGATTAAAAGATAATCGACTTTGGTATACGCCATTTTTAGGATACACATAGGGACCTTCCGGCACAATATTCGCAGTGGGAACTCCGCGTGTAGTGCCATAGTGTTTGCCCTCGACTACCTTTCCAATAATCGTATAGGGTCTGCCTAAATACCGCCTAGCCTTTTGCACATCTCCATCTCGAATCGCTTGGCGTATTAAGGTGCTGGAAATCATTTCCTGATTAACAAAGATAGGTGAGATGACCTCACACTTCATATTGCGTTCGGCACATAATCGTCGTAAATCAGCTTCGTTGCCACTGGCCTTATAACCAAATCGATAGTCAAAGCCTACAACGACACCTTGCGCCTTTGATTTTTTTACCAGAACATCATCGACGAAAGACTCCGGTTGCAGTTTCATCAAATCTTCGTCAAAGGGAATTTCCAGAACTACATCTACACCCAATTCATTGAGAATGGACAGTTTCTGCATACGACTGGTTAAGATTTCTTGTGTGCGATGATTCAACAGGCTTTTAGTATGATTCGTAAACAGCAGGACCGCAGACTTTACCTTCATAGTACGAGCTTTTTCAATCATTGTTTGCAGCAAAATTTGATGCCCCAAATGGATTCCATCAAAGTTTCCCAACGCTACGCAGGTGTCTTCAGTATAGCTATTCTCTTTAATTGACATTACTTCCATGACTTCTCCCCATGTCCTTGAATTCCTCGTTTCAGTTTAATGTAGGATGTTCCGCTGTGCTCCACGCGTTCGACAATGCCTTTCAACTGACCATTGATTTCCAGGCGCCACAGGTCACCTTCCGCTTCAATATAATCTAGTTTTTTACCCCGTAATAAGGCCTCTTGGTCTCTTCTTTCCAATGACAACAAGGGAAGCTGCAACACGCCTTCACGCAACGGTAAAAGCTGTGCTCGTTTACCTTCTTTTAATGATGCCACTGATACAGCCTGATCTATGTTAAAAAGTCCTACACTTGTCCTGCGCAAAGTTTTCATATACGCCAAAGTCCCTAGCTGCTCTCCTATGTCATCAATAAGAGATCGAATGTAAGTCCCCGAAGAGCAATGAACGTATAAAGTGCCTTCCGGAAAGGAAAAAGAAGTTAAATCCAGTCGGAAGATCTCTACATCCCTGGGTTTTCTCTCAATCGTTTGTCCTTTTCGCGCATACTCATACAGTTTTTTCCCATCGACTTTGATTGCCGAGTACATGGGGGGAATCTGAGAGATCTTTCCGGTGAAATCCTTAAGCACCGCTTTCACGTCGTCTTCCTCCACCACCAGATTTCTGCTTTCCACCTCTTCTCCAGATGCATCTAATGTCGTCGTACGTTTGCCTAGCGCAAATGTGGCCTCATAAACTTTCTCATCCGCTGTAAGGTATGGCACCAATTTGGTAGCTTCTCCCAAACACACCACCAAAACTCCCGTAGCATCCGGATCAAGAGTCCCCGTGTGTCCTACCTTTTTCATCTGATAGGTCTTTCTCACAATATTAACCACATCATGGGAGGTAAATCCTGCCGGTTTATCCACTACTAGAATTCCATCAGGCATTGAGCTCCTCCCTTATCGCATCAAGCAGCTCTGTTTTTACTTGGCACAGCTCACCATATAGCGTACATCCCGCTGCCTTGACATGACCACCACCGCCAAACTTCTGAGCTACACGGCTCACGTTGGCATCCATCTTGCTACGCATAGACACTTTCCACACCTTAGCCTGCTTTTCTTTCAGCAAAACGGCGATTTCCACCGGTGCCAGAGCCCGTACCTGCTCGATTATCCCTTCCGTGTCCTCTGACAACGTTTGGGTCGCCTCCATCATCTGCAAGTTAGAATGCACAACTGCAATTTTATTCTCCTCGTAAAATTGCAACGTTTCCATGACTAATTGATGCAAGCGCTCCCTGGCAATTGACTTTTTCTGATATAGGCACACGTTAATTGGTCCGACTTGTGCTCCATAATCGACTAGCGTTGCCGCTGTGCGAAGGGTATGGGATGTGACGCTATCGTATTGAAACCCACCAGTATCAGTTACAATCGCTACATACAGTGCAGAGGCAATATCTTTGTCAATAGGCATATGCAAGCTTTGGAGTAAGTCGAAGATAATTTCTCCCGTTGCTGCCGCCTGGCTGACCACAACAGAAACATCTCCAAATCCTTCATTGGTAATATGGTGATCTATATTGATCAGAGGGATAGCTAAGCGATCGATCTCTTGTTCAAGACTTTTTCCCATCCGTTCTTTAACTGAGGTGTCCACACAAATCGCCAAATCAAAATGCTGGGCGGACAGACCTTCTCCGTCTTCACTATATTGTTGGATCCTCGAAGCATGAGCAAGAAATAAATAATCATCTGGCACCTTATCTTCTAGGTACCACATCACATCTTTGCCCATCAACTCCAAAGAGCGTCCTAGCCCCAACATGGAGCCAATGTTATCTCCATCCGGTCCCACGTGAGATGTCAACAAAATCCGCTGTGCCCGCCCCAGCATCGACTGTATGTCTTGGTAACGCTTATCGGGCTTCATCTTCTTGGATTACCTCATCTATAAGGCGACCGAGCTCCATCGCTTGTTCAATGGACTCATCTAGATGCAAAATGATATCTGGTGTCACTCTCAGCTTTAATGCCTTGCCTACTTCTGAACGGATAAAGCCTTTGGCCCGTTCCAGTGCTTCCAAGGTTGATTGTTTCTCTTCTTCAGAACCTAGAACAGAAATATAGACATTGGCATAACTCAGATCCCTGGTCACTCTTACGTCAGAAACCGTCGTCATCGATGAAATGCCAGGATCCTTTAGATCTCTGAGTAATAACTCAGCGATCACTTTTTTCACTTCTTCGGAAACTCTTCTCGTTCGTTGTTCGTTCATGCTTCACGCTCCACTTCTTTAATGACATAGGCTTCGATTACATCGCCTTCCTTAATGTCATTGTAGCGATCAATGCCCAAACCACCTTCATATCCAGTTTGAATCTCGCGCACGTCATCTTTAAAGCGTTTAAGGGAACTGATATCCCCCTCGTGCACCACGATGTCATTGCGTAGCAGCTTAACCTTGGCCCGTCTAGCTATATAGCCATTTTGCACATAAATTCCCGCAATCGTTGTGCCGTTAGGCAAGCGGAAAGTTTGTCGTACTTCTGCGCGACCAATGACTTCTTCTACCAAGGAAGGGGCTAGCATACCCTTAATAGCCGCTTGTACATCTTCAATCACCTCATAGATAACGCGATAGGTTCGAATATCAATGCCTTCACTATTAGCCATAGCCATAGCATTTAAGTTCGGGCGCACGTTAAATCCGATAACCAGCGCGTTGGAGGCTGATGCCAACATCACATCTCCTTCTGTGATGCCGCCCACACCTTGGTGAATGATATTAACCTTGACTTCTTCGTGATCTAACTTCATCAAGGATTGTGCCAAAGCTTCAATTGATCCTCGCACATCACCCTTAATGATGATATTAAGATCTTGTACTTCACCTTCTTGAATTTGGTCAAACAGATCATCTAAAGATACTTTCTTGGTGGCTTTTAGCTGAATATCACGTTGTGATAGACGATTGAGTTCCGCCATCGTACGTGCAGTTTTTTCATCCTCCGTCGCATAAATGGTATCCCCCGCATTAGGCACTTCGGATAATCCTATGATAACCGCCGGAATGGAGGGGCCAGCCTTTTTGACTTGTTTGCCTTTGTCATCGTACAAAGCGCGAATTCGTCCGCTACTCGTTCCGGATACCACTGTATCGCCCTTGTTCAAAGTACCTTTTTGTACCAACACGGTCGCTACTGGGCCCTTGCCCTTATCTAATTGGGCTTCAATGATTGTACCCACTGCTAGGCGATCTGGATTAGCCTTCAGTTCTTCCACTTCAGCTACTAATAACACCATATCCAGCAGCTCATCTATACCTTCCTTAGTTCTCGCAGATACGGGTACGGTGATCGTATCACCACCCCAATCCTCTGGTGTCAATCCGTTTTCCAGTAATTCTTGCTTGATGCGATCCGCATTAGCTTCCGGTTTGTCCATCTTGTTAATGGCCACAATGATTGGTACTTTAGCGGCCTTAGCGTGCGAAATGGCCTCGATTGTCTGAGGCATAACGCCGTCATCTGCAGCTACAACAAGTATCGTAATATCCGTAATTTGCGCACCTCTAGAGCGCATGGATGTAAAGGCCTCATGACCAGGTGTATCTAAAAAGGTGACTTTCTTCCCGTTCACATTAACTGTATAGGCCCCAATATGTTGGGTAATGCCGCCAGCTTCAGATGCTGTGACTTTTGAATGTTTAATCGCATCAAGCAAAGAGGTTTTACCGTGGTCAACGTGCCCCATCACGGTCACAACCGGCGGACGTTCTTTTAAAGATTCTTCACTGTCCACTTGATCTAGCTGTGCCTCCATGGCTTCGATGGTATGCGTATCTTCGACAATTTTAACTTCCACGCCAAACTCATTCGCGATCATTTCTGCCAAATCTTGCTCAATCTCTTGGTTTTGATTGACCATCATCCCAAAACCAATAAGCTTGGTCATCACCTTGGCTACTTGTACGCCCATTTTTGCCGCCAAATCTTTGACCACAATACTTCCTGACAATTCAATTGGCTTCGGTTTGCTCTTTCCTTGCATTTCCTTTTTTTGTTGTACTTTTCGTTTTTGTGACTGCTCCTTCTGGCGACGCTGATTCTTACTTTCCACTTGTCTGTCAGTATTTTGTTTGCGTCCTTCTTGGCGCTTTTTCTGTTCTATACGTTGACTACGATCTGCCTTGGTCTTTTTCTCCTGTGCAGCTTCATCATGTTTATGTTCTCTTGGCTGTTTTCTCTCCATTTTTTTGTCATCGTGGGCTCGCGATTTTACTTGTTCCGATCTAGCTGTCCTATCTTTATTGGGGTGCCCTTTTGGAGCTTCCTTTTTCGTTTTCACTCCCTCCAACTGACCACCATGACGTTCTTTTTTCAAATTCCTAGGCTCTGATTTCTTAGGATCGTTCTTTTGTCCTTTGTTAAGCTCTGAAGACTGTCTTGGGGAAGGGCTTTCTTCCCGATGAGACTTTGATGGACTTTTCAGCTGAGTGCCTTTCTGAGTGTTTTTTTCATCCGACGCTTTTTCTGGCAACTTGGAATCCTTTCTTTCCTTCCGTGCCATCTCTTGTTCAATACGTCTCATTTCATCTTCATCTAACGAGCTCATATGGTTGCCCACAGGAATATCCATGGACTTGATCACATTTAATAATTCTTTGCTACTTATATTTAACTTTTTAGCCAATTCGTGGACTCTCATCTTTGTCATACGTATTACCCCCTATTCCACTGGTGGTTCCTCCTTTTGGCGAGCTTGATAAGCTTTGATAATGGCTTCTACCACCTCTTCATCTAAAACATGTCCTAACAGATGATGTTTACACGCTTTATTGACACATGCTTCTGTTCCGCAAATATAATAGCCTCTTCCATTGGCTTTGCCTGTCGGATCGTAAAATATCTCTTCGTCTTTTGTTTTTACAATCCGAAACAACTCCTTCTTGGGGAAATGTTTTTGACAAGCAATGCATTTGCGCTCAGGTATTTTTTTCTGTTTCATATCTCACCTATGTCAAACGCCTTTAGCGTAGTTACTCTATATTATTTTCTTCCATAAGCTCCGCATCATCGGCGGCCTCATACTTGTAGTCGTCTTCGTCCAATCCTTCATCATTCACCTCTTCGTTCCACAGGTCATCTTCATAATTTTCATCATCTTTATCTTCTTCGTAGGCGCCTATCACGCCTTCTTCCTCTTCGTTGAATTGTGCTTCTGCCAAATACTCCTCATACTGCGTTTCTGATTTAATGTCAATTTTCCAATTCGTTAGCTTGGCTGCTAAACGTGCATTTTGTCCTTCCTTGCCAATGGCCAAGCTCAACTGGTAATCAGGCACAACCACTAATGCTGCGTGTTCTTCTTCATCGGTCATCACTTTGACCACTTTGGATGGACTGAGACTGTTCGCGATGTACTCCTCGATAGCCGGGCTCCAGATCACAATATCAATTTTTTCATCATAAAGCTCATCTACAATGGCTTTAACCCGACTTCCTTTATGACCAACACAAGCCCCAAGCGGATCCACGTCTTCTTCTTTGCTGAAAACTGCAATCTTAGTCCGTGATCCAGCTTCTCTGGCGATAGAGTAAATTTCTACAATACCTTGGGCAATTTCCGGTACCTCTAGTTCAAATAATCTTTTTACCAAGCTAGGGTGCGAGCGACTCAATACAATTTGAGGGCCCTTGGTAGTTCGCTTTACCTCTAATAAGAGCAGTTTCATGCGCTTGCCTTGGGTATAATCTTCACCAGCAATTTGTTCCGAAGGTGGCAAGATCGCTTCTGTTTTGCCCAAATCAATGTAAACATTACCGCGGTTAACACGCTGCACTTGCCCTGTAATGATCTCATTTTCTCGATCAATAAATTCTTCGTACAACATATCTCTCTCGGCATCTTTGATTCTCTGGATGACGACTTGTTTTGCCGTTTGAGCTGCAATGCGCCCGAAATCTTTGGGGGTCACTTCTTCTTTATAGATATCTCCCACCTCATACGTGGGATTCATGGCCCGTGCCTCCTCCAAAGAAATTTCTGATGCTTGATTCTCCACATGCTCTACCACATCTTTTAAGGCAAACATTTTTACCTGCCCGTTTTCTCGATTCACATCCACACTAACATTATGATTTGCACTGAAGTTTTTTTTGTAACTCGAGATGAGAGCTGATTCCAGCGCCTCAAAGATGACCTCTCGAGGAATGCGTTTTTCTTTTTCAATTTGCTCCAACGCCAACATAAAGTCTTCGTTCATCTTTTCACTCCTAAAATACGATCGCCTGCACAAGCTTTGCCACATCGGCTCGTTGTAGGCTCACTACATCTTCATCTACAAGCAAATTTAAATGTTCTTTATCGTAAGATTCTAAAACACCAACATATGTTTTTCGACCTCCAACTTGGCGATAAAGTTTGGCTTCTAACAACTTACCTATGCTTCTCCGATAGTCGTCCTCTGTTTTAATCGGCCGATCCAGCCCTGGTGAGGAGACCTCCAATAAGTAAGCATCTTCTAGCTTGTCGTCCTCATCCAAGACAGCGCCTATCTGGCGACTATAGTTTGCACAATCATCTAGGGTCAGTCCAGCTTCTTTATAAAGAAGAATTTCCACCACAGGTGTTGATGACTCTTGTTTTACGTTGACTTCTACAACTTCCATATGCAGTTCTTGGGCAACTGCTTCTGCATGATTGCTTATCCAGGCCTTCATTGATTTTTTGTCCATCACAACCTCCCCTAGGATAAAATAAAGAGTGGGAAGCCCCACTCTTACGCAAAATCTATCTTTCATTAAGTATAGCATAAATTCTACTATATTACCAGTTAGAAAAAGCTTAGCTGATCTTTTTCTGACAACCCTTGCAAACAGCCATAATCCTTGAAAAGTTGCAAAACAGTTTTGTTGACCTTTGCCCTTTTCGCCAAGTCTTCTATACTGTTAAAAGGTTGCTTCCTTTCTTCACATATGGCTTGGGCTACTGTGCTACCCACTCCCATTAAGGCGCGCAGTGGTGGCCTGATTTTGCCGTGCTCCAGAGTGAAATGATCAGCATCACTTGCATACAAATCCACAGGAAGCATTTGCACTCCTCTGGCGTACATTTCCAATGCCAATTCGTAGATGTCACGCATGGTTTCCTCTTTTTTAGCGGAGGACTTGTTCTCTTCCTCTTTCGCTTCCTTCATCCTGTCCTTAATCGCCAATGGGCCTTGCAAAATCGTCGCACCATCAAAATCATCAATATCAATGGTAAATCGCACAGCATAAAATGCTTCCGGGTAGTTTAACTTGTAATAGGCGATGCGAAAGCTCATCAGCACATAGGCAACGGCGTGAGCTCGCGGGAATAGATAGGATATCTGGTTACAAGAGGGAATGTACCATTGAGGGATGTCAAGTCTCTCCATTTCTTTTTCATCTTCCTCTGTTAGGCCCTTTCCCTTGCGAACGCGTTCCATAATAGTAAATGCTCTTTTTTTCTCCATTCCTGCCGCAATTAGTCTCAGCATAATATCTTCACGAGTAGAAACAACTTCTCCAATCACAGCTTCTCCATTTCGAATGAGCTCCTGTGCATTGCCCAACCAAACATTTGTCCCGTGGCTCAGCCCACTAATACGCACCAAATCGGAAAACTTTTCTGGCTTGGTATCCAACAACATTTGACGTACAAACCCCGTTCCAAACTCCGGTATCCCCATTGTTCCCGTGTTAGTACTAAAAATCTCCTGATCTAATTGCAACGCATTAGCATGGTGGAATAGACTCATCACCTCAGGGTCATCTATAGGAATTTCATTGGCATTAGTGCCTGTCATATCTTCCAGTAGCTTAATGGCAAAGGGACCTTCATGACCCAGCAAGTCTAGCTTAAGTATCGTTTCACTGATTGCATGATAGTCAAAGTGAGTCGTGATCACACCGGATTTAGGATCATCGGCCGGATATTGAATCGGCGTAAAATCTAAAATGGAGTAGCCTTCTGGGACAACCATAACGCCTCCCGGATGTTGTCCTGAGGTGCGCTTCACGCCTTCACATCCATAGGCCAATCGATCGACTTCCAGATTTTCCACTACCTTGCCCATGCGTTCTGTGTACTTTAACACATAACCACGAGCCGTCTTTTGAGCTACAGTCCCTATTGTTCCAGCACGATACACATAGTCTCGACCAAATAGTTCTTCTGTAAATTTATGGGCTCGGCTTTGATAAACACTGGCAAAGTTTAAGTCGATATCGGGCTCCTTATCTCCTTCAAAACCTAAGAAAACCTCAAAGGGAATATCATGTCCATCTTTAACTAATGGCGTCCCGCAATGAGGGCAAACCTCATCCTTCATATCCAGTCCTGACGCGTATTCACTGTTTTCAAAGAAATGACTATAACGGCACTGAGGGCAACGATAATGGGGTACTAGCGGGTTAACCTCTGTGATCCCCATAAACATAGCCACCACCGAGGAACCTACTGAGCCTCTAGACCCCACCATGTAACCATCTTCTATCGACTTTTTAACAATTTTCATGGCAATGATATACAGCACTGCATAACCATTCGAAATAATCGAGTCCAACTCTCTCTTGATACGTTTTTTGACTAGTTCTGGTAAAGGATCGCCGTAAAGTTCTTTTGCTCTTTGCCAAGTGATGTCTTGGATCTCCTGATCTGCAGAGGCCATTTTGGGCACAAAGGTTCCTTTAGGAATGGGCCGTAAAATTTCAATTTGATCCGCAATATAGTGGGTATTATCCACTACAATTTCCTTCGCTTTATCCTCTCCTAAATATGCAAAAGCCTCCATCATCTCTTCTGTCGTTCGAAAAAATTTCTCGTAATGAAACGGCCCTAACTGCCTATTTTTTAAGGACAGTAAAATATCACGATATTGGCCATCTTGCGGATTTAAGATATGGACATCACCAGTGGCTACCACAGGGATATGCATCTCGTCACCCAATGTAATAAGCCGATTATTAATCTCACGTAACTGCGCTGGCTGCATCACGTTCTCAGACATGAGCCGATCCGTATGTTGGGCTTCCGGCTGCACTTCCACATAGTCATAAAATTGAGCTCTCTGCTTAAGCTCTTCATCACACATGTTTCGCACAATACCTTCATAGAGTTCGCCATCACCACAAGCACTGCCCAACAATAAACCTTCTCGAAGTTCTTTAAACCGTGATTTCAAGATAATAGGTTCTCGATAGTACGTCTTCAAATGCGATTCTGATACCAAACGGTACAGATTCTTCAACCCCTCTTGGTTTTTTACTAAAATCACAGCATGATAAGCCCGTTTCTTATGAGCAAAGCTTCTTGTTCTTTCTGCTAACTCCCCCACTGTAGCGACACCTTGATGCTCAAGCTCCTCCAGCATTTTGATAAATACTTCTCCTGTCGCCTTCGCATCATGAATGGCCCGGTGAGCGTGACGCAGGTCAATATTGTAGTACTTGCAAAGATCCCCTAGGCGATGGCGATTTAACTGCGGATAAAGACGCCTTGCCATGTCCAACGTATCCAGCACCGAATGATTTACAACCTTTTGCGCTATAGTCGCCGCTTTGCGAATGAAGCCCATATCAAAATCGCTATTATGAGCTACTAAGACGGCTCCTTGACAGAAGTCTAGAAAAGCTGTGATTGCTTCTGTCACCGAAGGAGCATCTGCTACCATAGCATCTGTAATCTTTGTCAACTCTACTATTTTCTGTGGAATGGGCACACCTGGATTCACAAAGGTGGAAAAATGATCAAGGATTTTACCGTTCCTAATTTTTACAGCTCCAATTTCAGTGATTCGATCATCTAGTGCAGACAATCCCGTAGTCTCTATGTCAAAAACCACATATGTGGTTTCCTTATTGAATGGAATACTAGGCTCAAACGGATCGTCATCTACCATATTAGCCTCTATTCCATAAATAATCTTCATCGCAGGATGTTTTGTCTCCTGATGCTTCATGGCGTTGGGATATGCTTGAACTACGCCGTGGTCAGTTATTGCAACTGCTTGATGTCCCAGGCTCGCTGCTTTATCAATTAAATCTTCTACCGATATGACACCATCTAAACTGCTCATTTTGGTGTGAGCGTGTAGCTCAATGCGCTTCTTCGGTGCACTGTCTTCCACAGTTTCCTTCGGCTGCAAAACGATATGATTAATGGTAATCGTTTTTGCTTTATCGTAGTGATCATATTGGAGCTGCCCTTGAATTTGCGCATACTGTCCTTTCCATTCATCAAGGATTTTCTGTGCTTCATAGCGCTTAGATAAAAACATCTTTGCCCCTACACTATTCGTCTCATCGGTAAGAGATAACTTTAAAATAATACGCTTTTGCTTCGTCTCAATAATCTCTGAGTCAAATACTCTGACTACGGGGGCACACAACCCTTCATAGGCCAAAAGTTCCTCCAGGGTTTCAGCCGGTTGAGAAAACGCCTCACCCCAAATCACTTTTCTTTTTATGCGCCCATTTTCATCCTGTACCTTTGCGACCACTTCCTGAATTAAGCCCTTTTCTTTACTGTCTTTGGCGTCTAAATAGCCTAAATGATCAGACAAGTTCATCGAGTTTAATACTATATCCAGCCCAAAACTTTCTTCCCAATCAGTGTGTAATTTCAAAAAAGCCTTGCTCATGTATAGGGCGTGCCGAGTACTCTCATCTGGACAATTAACCAATAAGGTATGATCCTTTAAAGAAAGGTTCCCAAGCTTTAACCATTCGTGCACGGTAGGGGTACAAGCAGTTAATGCTCTATAAGCTTTTTCCAGCGAAAAAGATGCCACGCTTTGTTGTTTCTTCGCCAGTGATAGCTCTACAGATAAGGGGACAAACATGTCCTCCATCACTCGTTGCAACTGACTTTGTATCATGTCCACATCGCCGGAGTAAATCCCTTCGATGATAACCTTTTTTTGCTTGCGCAAGCATACCACAGAAGTAAACTCTAGCGTTTCCTCTTCCGGACGATTCATTAAACTTAGCCATTCTCTTTCGATTTGAGCTGAGTCCTTCACCATATCACCCTATCATCTTTTGTACTTCTGCCAACAACTCCTCTAACAAAGCTTCCTCAGGTACCTTCTTGATAATCTGCCCCTTTTTAAAAAGCAGTCCCTCACCATTGCCACCGCTGATTCCGATATCCGCTTGTTTTGCCTCTCCCGGCCCATTCACAGCACAACCCATAATGGCCACCGTCAGTGGAACATCAATATTCTTCAACAGTTCTTCTGCTTTTTCCGCCAAACCTATCAGATCAATATTGGTTCTGCTACACGTAGGGCACGAAATGACATTGACGCCTTCACGTCTTAACCCAAGAGCCTGTAGGATAGACTTTGCGACTCTCACTTCTTCTACTGGATCGGCGGTCAACGACACACGTAAGGTATCACCTATGCCCTCAGCTAACAAAGTCCCAATACCAATGGAGGATTTTATGACCCCTTCTCGCGGCGTTCCTGATTCTGTAACCCCCAGATGCAGAGGATAGTCCGATAGCGTAGCAAATAGGCGATTCGCTTCAATCATGGTTGAAACGTCACTCGCCTTAATGGCTACTTTAATCATGTCAAAACCACATTCCTCCAGCAGCTGAACCTGATATAAAGCACTATAAGCCAAAGATTTCGCATTGACTCCCCCATAAACTTCAGCCCAATGAGCGTTGACAGAGCCGGAGTTCACCCCAACGCGAATGGGGACGTGATGCTCCAAACAATGATCCGCGACACGCTGCAGTTTTTCTTTATCCTCAATATAGCCTGGGTTTAGCCTAATGCCGTTAATCCCCTGTGATACGGCACCAATCGCGTGGCGGTAATCATATTGAATGTCAGCAATCAATGGAACGGGAGAGTGCTTAACTAACGCACCTAAGGCCACCACATCTTCGTCAAATGTAACACCTACGCGCACAATCTCACATCCAGCATTTGCCAGCTCTCGAATCTGCGACAAAGTCGCCTCAACATCAGATGTTTTCGTGTTAGTCATAGATTGAATGCGAATGGGCGCACCTCCACCTAAGGAAATATCGCCCACCATCAACTGTTTCGTATGCCGTCTTTGCATTTATAAAACTCCTATCTTGCCTAAGTCTAAATAAAAAATATAAACCATCAAAATCATCAAGCATACAAAACCCAAGAAATGAACCATAGCCTCTTTTTCCTGCGGAATCGGCTTGCCCCGAATCGCTTCGAATAGCAAAAAAACCAGTCGGCTGCCATCTAGAGCCGGGATAGGCAACAAGTTGATAAAACCCAGATTCACGTTTAGGAACCCTAAAAACATCAGTAAATTCCAAATTCCCAAAGAAGCAGCTTTTCCTACTTCTGAAATAATCACGATAGGGCCACCTACATCTGCTCTACTGACTTGCCCCCTAAATAGGTTCCCCAAAAAAGTAAACATTAATCCAATCATCTGCCCCATAAAACGGACCGCTTCTTTGACTGCCTTGAAAAAACCATACTCTAGTTTCGCGGTGACTCCCATGACTGTGCGTCCTTCTGCTTCTACCGTACCCACCCGGAAAATTTGCTCTTGATTGTCACGTTGAACTACTACTTCTACCTCCTCACCTGGAGGTACCTCATGCAATATTTCATTTACATCTGTCCATTCTTTCACAGTATGACCGTCAATGACAAGGATTTTATCTCCAGAATGGATGCCTGCTTCATATGCCGGAAAATTCAGCGAAACATCTTCAATGGTCGTAGATACCATTCCTAATCTCAGATTGATTACAATGAAAATGAGAAATGCGAACAAAAAGTTTGTCAATGCGCCAGCCACTACCACGCGTATTCTATGCCAAATGGGGGCGCGAAAAAAGCTTCTGGGATCTTCTGAATCCTCATCCTCTCCTTCCATGGCCACATAGCCACCTATGGGAAAAAGACGCAGACTATAGGTGGTTTCTCCTTTTTGTTTCGAAAAAATCTTAGGCCCCATCCCGATAGAAAATTCATTGACGCGTATATTGGCGGCCTTAGCGGCCAAAAAATGTCCTCCCTCATGAGCCACTATTAATAATGAAAATACAAGAATCGCTGCTAAAGCTGTTAACATACACACCACCTATACTCCCAATGTAATCACAGCATAAATCAAAGGGCTTACTAACAAAATGCTGTCAAAGCGATCCAAAATCCCGCCGTGCCCAGGCAGCACCCAGCCAAAATCTTTAATTTGGCAATGGCGTTTAAACATGGATGCCAGAAGATCTCCAGTTTGTGCCGCCAAAGATGCCGCGAGCCCTAAGACAATCGACAAACTCCACGGCTCATGGAATAAAAATAGGTTAAGCACCAAAGAAATCAATGCCGTACCAACTAGAGCGCCCAATGCACCCTCTATACTTTTATTCGGCGAGATCGTGGGAGCCAGCTTTTTGGAACCCCATTTCGCTCCTGCAAAGTAAGCACAAGTGTCTGATCCAAAGCTGAGGATAAACACAAGCCATCCGTAATATGCATGTTGGGCTAAAATCGTTAATAATAGCAAGGGGCACAAGATGTAAAATATGGCAAATATACGTCTCATAATCGTTTCTACGTCCTTATGCCGAATAATGGATAGCAACGTTGAGGCGATGAAACCTATGGTAACACAGGGTATCATTTTTTCCATATTCGGTGCAATCCACAATATGATCAAACTACCCCACACTGCATCAAAGATCCAAGAATAGCGATCATATGGCAGCATGCTTTTGTGCCACTCATAAAGTCCTACCACATAAAGCAAACTTATACCTATTCGTAAAACCCAACCTTTGTCCCATAACATAGCACCAAGTACTACGACAAGTCCAATGGCCGTCATTGTTCGTTTCCTTAAATCATTCATGACAGGCCACCAAATCTTCGATCACGCTTTTGATACGCTAAAATACCTTGATAAAAATCCTCTTCATGAAAGTCCGGCCATAACGTATTTGTAAAATAAAACTCAGCATAGGCGCATTGATAGATTAAAAAGTTAGACAGTCGTAATTCCCCGCTGGGGCGCATCATTAAGTCTACATCCGGCTGACCAGCAGTATAGAGATATTGAGCAAAAAGCTCCTCATTGATTTGATCTTCCTGAATGTTTTCCTTCACGATCCTGCGGCAGGCCTGTATGATATCTTGCTTTCCTCCGTAGTTCAAGGCCAGGTTTAAAGACATCCCTTGATTTTGACTCGTTAGGTCCACAGCATGTTCCAGCATCGTGACAACTTCTTGAGGAAAGGCATGATATTCACCTAATATGCGTAAAACCACACCCTCTCTATGGAGTTCCTCTAACCTCTCCGTCAGATACAAAACCAAGAGCTTCATCAGGCCTTGGATTTCTAGCTTAGGACGCTTCCAGTTTTCCGTGGAAAACGCATATAAAGTCAAATGCTGAATTCCCAAATCCGAGGCCGCTCTTACGATATCTACTACTCGCTTCATGCCTTCGCGATGCCCCATGGATCTGGATAGTCCTCTTTTTGTTGCCCAGCGTCCATTGCCGTCCATAATAATGCCCACGTGACAGGGCAGTTTTTCTCTATTAATCGCTTCCACTGCACTTTTCATTAAATCGTCTCCATTAGCGGCTAACCCCTTCAAATGAAGGGGTTAGCTGGGATTATATGACTAGTAACTCTTCTTCCTTGAGCGCAGTAATGCGATCAATTTCCGTGATGATATCATCTGTGATGTCCTGCATTTCCTTTTCTGCATCATGCATTTCATCCTCTGTGATTTCTTTGTTTTTTTCTAGTTTTTTTATCGTGTTGATGGCATCACGGCGTGTGTTACGGACCGCCACCTTCGCATTCTCTGCCTCTTTTTTTACCAGCTTAGTGAGCTCAATACGACGTTCTTCCGTTAGTGGTGGAATCGCCAGGCGAATCACTTTGCCATCATTGGATGGTGTAATTCCCAAGTTGGATTTCATAAGTTCTTTCTCGATAATGGGAATCATCTTTGCTTCCCAGGGAGTAATTGTAAGCAAACGCGGTTCCGGAGCTGCGATGCCCGCGACTTGATTTAAAGGAGTCATTTGCCCATAATACTCCACCTCAATGCGATCTAACAAAGATGTATTGGCACGACCAGCACGAATGGATTGCAATTCCTCTTTAAATACTGAAATGGTTTTCTCCATCCTAGATTTTGCGTCTTTGTGTACATCCAGCATATTAATCCTCCTTTACAATGGTTCCCATATCTTTACCCATAACAACGTCTATAATGTTTTGAGGTTCATCAATACCAAACACTAAAATGGGGATATTATTATCCATACAGAGAGAGGTCGCTGTGGAATCCATAATTCCTAAGCCTAAGTTTAACACATCGATATATCGCAATGTCTCGAACTTTTGTGCTTCAGGATTCAATTTCGGATCACTGTCGTAGACACCGTCCACACCTTTTTTTGCAAGTAAAATCACTTCTGCATCAATTTCTGCAGCTCTTAAAGCAGCTGTCGTATCTGTAGAGAAATACGGGTTGCCCGAGCCTGCAGCAAAGATGACCACTCGTCCTTTTTCCAGGTGGCGAATGGCACGTCTACGAATATAAGGTTCAGCTACCTGGCGCATCTCGATAGCAGATTGGACTCGTGTGTGCACCCCTAAATGCTCTAATGCGTCTTGCATCGCTAAGGCGTTAATGACCGTGCCGAGCATTCCCATGTAATCGGATGTGGCCCTGTCCATCGTTTCTGATGAGTCGCGTCCACGCCAGAAGTTACCTCCTCCGACGATGATGGCAACTTCCACTCCTGCTTGTGCCAAGGTTTTTACTTGATCTGCTATAAGGTATACAACATTCTCGTCTAAGCCGCTCTTTTGCTCACCTGCCAACGCTTCTCCGGATAGTTTTAATACAACACGTTTATACACAGGGTTCATCGCCAGATCCTTTCGAGATTATTGTCCCATTTGTTTGGCTACTTCTGCAGCGAAATCTTCTTCTTTTTTCTCTAAACCTTCTCCCACTTCAAAGCGTACAAAACGACGAATCTTGATGTTTTCACCAATTTTAGCAATTAAATCATTTAGCACATCTTGAATTTTTTTATCACCATCTTTAATAAACGGTTGATCTAATAAACAAATACTTTCGTAAAATTTTTCTAAACGACCTTGTACCATTTTATCCACAATGCGCTCAGGTTTTCCTTCGTTTAGTGCTTGTTGCCTTAGTACTTCCATTTCGTGAGCGACTTCTTCTTCAGGCACTTCATCGCGGCTCACGTACTTGGGTGCTTGCGCTGCCACTTGCATAGCCATGTCTTTGACAAATGCTTGGAATTCGTCATTTTTAGCCACAAAATCAGTTTCTGAGTTAACTTCGATCAGAACGCCAATACGGCCGCCATGGATATAAGCATCTACCAGGCCTTCAGAAGCAATACGACCTGCTTTTTTCTGTGCTCCTGCCAATCCTTTTTCGCGCAAGAAATCTAGGGCTTTTTCAACATCGCCATTAGTTTCTTCCAAGGCTTTTTTGCAGTCCATCATGCCTGCGCCAGTAGCTTCTCTTAATTCTTTTACCATGCTTGCTGTGATCTTCATATTTATCCTCCTTATAAAAATGCAAAGGTATTCGCCAATCCAAACACCTTTGCATCCAAATTACTCTTCTTCGGCTTCGATTTGCGTACCTTGTTTCCCTTCTAAAACTGCATTTGCCATTGTTTCAGTCAACAGTTTTACTGCGCGAATGGCATCGTCATTGCCAGGAATGACGTAATCAATTTCATCAGGATCGCAGTTGGTATCCACAATGGCCACAACGGGAATGCCAAGGATTTGTGCTTCGCGAACGGCGATACGTTCTTTTCTAGGGTCTACGACAAACAAAGCATCCGGTAAACGTTCCATATTTTGAATGCCACCTAAGAATTTTTCTAAACGTTCGCGCTCATGATTAAGCTGAATGACTTCTTTTTTGGGAAGCAAGTCAAATCGCCCATCTTCTTCCATGGCATTAAGCTCGTGGAGACGGTCGATTCTTTTACGAATGGTTGAGAAGTTCGTTAGCATACCACCTAACCAACGTTGGTTCACGTAGTTCATCTCGCAACGTTTGGCTTCAGATTCAATCGCTTCTTGTGCTTGTTTTTTCGTCCCTACAAACAGAATGTCTCCGCCTTCTTCCACAACCTGTCTGACGAAATCGTAAGCCTCTTCCACTTTCTTAACTGTTTTTTGCAGATCAATAATATAGATTCCATTTCTTTCTGTGAAGATGTAACGAGCCATCTTGGGGTTCCATCTTCTCGTTTGGTGACCAAAATGGACACCTGCTTCTAATAAGCTCTTCATTGAAATTACAGACATACATATACCTCCTCGTTTTTTCCTCCACTGGTTTCCTCTAAAAAGGGACCATTTGGAACACCCTTTTCATCCACCAGTGTGCGTAATTCCTATAGCAGTATACCATATTCCCGCATCTGGAGCAAGAATATTATTTTGCAGCTGACTTTTTATAACCGCATTCCGGATCGGAGCAAAGGCGCTTAACACCTTCTTTTGTCTTCTTTTCCACCATCAGCTTACCACACTTAGGACATGTTTCACCTGTGGGGCGATCCCACAATGAAAAATCGCATTCGGGATAGCGACTACACCCATAAAATTTCTTGCCTCTTTTTTTGCCCCGACGTTCCACCAATTCCCCTTCTTTGCACTTAGGGCAAGTCACACCAATAGACTTGAGGATGGTCTGCGTATTCTTACATTCAGGATACCCAGGACACGCTAGGAATTTTCCATATCTTCCCTGCTTAATCACCATGTTTCTTCCACACTTTTCGCAGATCACATCTGTTACTTCATCGCCAATCACTACGCCCTCGTACTCTTTATCCGCACGCTCTAGCTGCGACTCAAAGGGGCCATAGAAATCTCTTATAACTTGTTTCCACGTGGTTTCTCCATCTTCAATTTTGTCCAAACGCCCTTCCATCTCTGCCGTAAATTCCTCATCCACGATCGAAGGAAAATATTCCACCAGCATCTTGTTCACGATTTCTCCTAACTCAGTCGGCTCGAAGGAGCGTTGTTCCAAAACCACATAGTTGCGATCGATAATGGTATTAATCGTAGGTGCATAAGTGCTTGGACGGCCAATCCCAAGCTCTTCCATCATTTTAATCAAGGATGACTCTGTGTATCGCGCAGGAGGTTGTGTAAAATGTTGCAGTTTTTCCAGGTCTTTGCATATCAGTTGATCATTGGGCTGGCAGTCTGGCAAGGTTGGCTCGTCTGTTGTTTTTCGATTGGGATACACGCGCAAAAAACCGTCAAATACCAGTTTTTGACCCGTAGCACGAAATACATGCGATCCATTTAAAATGCGGATTACATGGCTTTCAAATGTTGCCGGTTTCATTTGACTTGCCACAAACCGCGTCCAAATGAGTTCATACAACCTATATTGGTCGGTTGTTAAATCTGCTTTAATCTGTTCCGGTGTGCGATGCACATCTGTAGGGCGAATACATTCGTGCGCATCCTGTGCATTCTTCGTTTTTCCATACTGCTTAGGTCCACTGGTGTATTGTTTGCCCAGATTCGTCTCAATATACGTTTTTGTCGCACTTAATGCCGGAGCTGCAATACGAGTTGAATCTGTACGCATATAGGTAATTAAACCAGTCGTCCCCTCTGTCTTTAAATCGATCCCTTCATATAACATCTGTGCTAGCACCATGGTCTTTCTTGCAGAAAATCCTAATCGTTTTGAAGCCTCCTGTTGCAAAGTCGAAGTAATAAAAGGGGGACTGGGATTGCGCAGGCGGTTCTTTTTTTCTATGCTGTCCACCGCATAAGGTTTGCCCTTTAACGAAGTAATAAGCGCGTCTGTCTCTTTTTCACTATTTAAATTACGTTTTTCTTCTTTACTGCCAATCTGCTCTCCATAGTATGATGCTTTAAAATCATATTTCTCATCTTTAAAATGGGCATCCAGCGTCCAATACTCTTCTGGCACAAAAGCCCGAATCTCTTCTTCTCGCTCACAAATCAGTTTGACAGCGACAGACTGTACACGACCCGCACTTAGGCCTCCCTTGATCTTTTTCCAAAGCAGCGGTCCAATTTGATAACCTACTAGCCGGTCCAACACTCGCCTTCCCTGCTGTGCATCAACCACATCCTGGTTTAGCGGCCGTGGTTGCTTAATGGCATTCTCTACAGCCTTTTTTGTAATCTCATTGAATTCCACGCGTATCGGCTCATGCTGATCTAAGTCCAAAATATGAGCCAAGTGCCACGAAATAGCTTCTCCTTCACGGTCAGGGTCCGTTGCCAGCAAGACGTGGTCTGCTTTTTTCGCAGCCTCTTTTAATTCTTTAATGATTGGTCCTTTGCCACGAATGTTAATGTACTTTGGCTCAAAATCATTTTCTATATCCACGCCCAATTTACTCTTAGGCAGATCTCTAACGTGTCCTACCGAAGCCACCACATGATATTGGCTTCCTAGCATTTTCTTAATGGTATGCGCTTTGGCCGGGGACTCCACAATGACTAATGTACTCATTACATCACCTAATTTCTCTATTGTAAGCGGAAACGAAACACACCGTTTCCCACATCTTCGATCAATCCCATTATTTCTAATAAGGTTAATTTCGCCATCACTTCTGACGTCGGATATTCCAGAGTCCGAATTAATTCTTCTGTCGTTTTCGCTCCGCTCCAAACCATTTCTAAAATATGTTTTTCCAAGTTATCATATTTCTCTAAGTTCGGCTTTTCATTTGCTTCTTTTTGCGATTCAAAAAGATCAGTGAGCTGGTTCATATCTAATAAAGGAATTGCACCATCGAGAATCAAACGATTTGTCCCTCTGCTATATAGACTGTCTATGTTGCCGGGCACGGCAAATACCTCTTTTCCTTGTTCAGCGGCCAACCTACCAGTAATTAGAGATCCGGATTGTTCTTGTGCCTCCACGATCACAGTCGCCTTGGTTAAAGCGCTAATCAGGCGATTGCGTTGGGGGAAATGGTAAGGTTTTGGCGGTACATTGGGAGGATACTCACTGAGTAAAGCACCTGATTCCTCTACACGTTTGCCTAATTGTTCATGCGTTGCCGGATAAATTCGATCCAGACCATTGCCCAAAACAGCGAACGTCCGTAATCCCGCATCCAATGCCGCTTGATGTGCGATTCCGTCAATTCCCAAGGCCAATCCACTGACAATGGTGACATCTTGGCCCGCTAAGGCTCGCACTACTTCTTTGCACACCCAGGTACCATAAGCTGTATGCTTTCTTGCTCCGACTATAGAGATGCTATTTTTCATCATTGTTGTAGGATTATATGCACCTCTCACATAAAGGACACGAGGAGGTTCTTCTATCAACCGCAGTTCTTCCGGGTAGTCTTCGTCCTCTATGACATATGCACGAATTCCCAACCGTTCTAATATTTGCAAGTGTTGTTCCAGATAGTCCTTGTTGCGATAGGTTAAAATGCGGTCACATAGCTTTGGGTAAGGGCCTAATTGCATGGCAATAGACGTTTTGCTCTCTGTAAACAGGCCTTGGGCATCTAATCCGAGATCTTTTAAAAGCTTCTCATCTTTCGATGTCAGGCGCAACGTATCTAGCCACAAAGTGTAATCCCTGGTTTGAAAACTCATGCTATCGCCTCCAATACTGCTTGTCTACTGATCGATAGCGGATAGCCTCTAAAAGATGAACTGATTCAATCGTTTCTGATTGATCTAAGTCGGCAATGGTACGCGCCACTTTTAATACCTTATGATATGATCTAGCACTAAACTGCAACGAATCAAACGCTCGCTTAATTAACACCTCGCCTTCATCGTTTAGTTTACAATAGTTTTCTATCTGTGCACCCGATAATTGACCATTGGTTAAAACGCCCTCGTTCTCATAGCGTTTCTGCTGTAGGTCTCTAGCTCGTTGCACTCGTTTGCGAATCTCTGACGAGGATTCTTCCGGCGCGGTGGAAGTAATTTCATCATATTCCACCGACTGCACCTCTATGTGCATGTCCATACGATCCAACAATGGCCCACTGATTTTTCCCAAGTAACGACTAATTTGATTTTGTGTGCAAATGCATTCGCGTTTGGGGTCCCCTAGATAACCACAAGGGCAAGGGTTCATCGAAGCTATAAAAATAAAGTCTGCCGGGTAAGACACGCTGGCATTAACTCTCGCCACATTGACATAGCCATCTTCCAAAGGTTGCCGTAAAACTTCCAGCACCTGTTTTTGAAATTCTGGTAGCTCATCGAGAAAAAGCACCCCATTGTGGGCTAAAGATACCTCGCCCGGTTTAGGGTTACTTCCCCCACCAATGATCGATACGGCACTGGCTGTGTGGTGTGGTGAACGAAATGGCCTTTCTTTTTTTAATTCATCTTGCTTAAGCTCTCCACAAACACTATAGATTTTTGTCACTTCCACAGCTTCTTCATAGCTTAGTGGTGGCAATATGGTAGGCAGGCGTTTCGCGGCCATCGTCTTGCCCGCTCCTGGAGGGCCAATGATTAATACATTGTGTCTCCCTGCTGCCGCAATTTCCAACGCGCGCTTTAAGGGTCCTTGGCCCTTAATGTCCGCAAAGTCTAGGCTTGTATTTAGCAGCGTGTCCTGCCATGGATTGCGATTTTGATAGGGCGTTAAGAGTTCTTCACCCTTTAAGTGATCCACTACTTCTCTTAGACTCGTCGCCGGATAAATCTCCATGTCCTCCATCAAACTGCATTCGTTTCGATTCGCAAAAGGCACAATGACTTTTCTAATCCCTTGATCACGTAGAGCAATTACCATAGGTAACGCCCCTTCCACACCCAAGATTTTTCCCTCCAGTGACAACTCGCCTAAAAAAGCATAGGGTTGAGCGCTTTCTTCATCTACTCTTCCGTCGCAGACTAAGATGCTAAGAGCGATCGCAAGATCCATGTGCGATCCTTCTTTTTTTAGACTGGCTGGAGACAGGTTGATCGTAATCTTTTGTAAAGGAAAGTCATAACCGCTATTATTGATTGCTGCACGTACGCGTTCTTTTGATTCTTTAATGGCCGTGTCTGGTAATCCCACAATGACAAACGCAGGCAATCCCCTTACCACGTCCGCTTCTATTTCCACCATGTAGCCGTTCAGTCCCACGATAGCACAGGTAATTAGCTTAGCATACATTTTTACCTCCTAGGGAAACGCATTTTGATACAATTCAATCGTCAACTGAGGTAAGAACATGATTTCTACCACGTCAAAACGACATTGAAAGTTTTCGTAACCATACTCCATGATATATTGCATGGCAGCCTTCACCATACGTTCCTGCTTTGCAGAGGTCACTGCTTCCGCACCTGTTCCAAAGCGGTCATCCCGTCTTGCCTTGACCTCCACGAATACTAAAATCCGTCCATCAAACGCGATTAAATCGATCTCGCCACCTCTTGCGTAATAGTTTTTTCCCACAATACGATAGCCACGATTTTTCAGGTGTTCAGCCGCTATTGTCTCACCCACCCGACCTTTAGAGCGATTTTTTCCATGGTCATGACTCAACTTTCACACCCCATTTGCTGATGAAACTCAGACGGTGAATCGGTGTCAGTCCCAGCTTTAACACCGCCTCTTTGTGAGCTTTTGTTCCGTAGCCTTTGTGTTTCGCTATCCCATATCCTGGATAAAGTTCATCCCACGCTTGACATAGGTTGTCGCGATAGACCTTCGCCAACACCGAAGCACAAGCGATACCAAAAGAGCGATCATCTCCTTTGGTATACGCTTCATGAGGATACGAAAGCTTAGCTGGCAATCCATCGACTAAGATGGGCACTTGCTTCAATGATAGCGTCTCCTGTAGTGTTTTGATCGCTTCATCCATTGCACGACATGTCGCTTGCAGAATATTGATCTCATCAATGATTGCCGCATCTTGACGTCCAATGGCATAGCCAATGCCATGTTCTTTTAAGAGTGCATCTACTTCTCGTCTTCTCTTATCAGTCATTTTCTTTGAATCGCGGATGCCTTCTAAAAAGAAATCCTTGGGAATTGCCACGGCACAGGCCACCACATCACCCAAAACAGGTCCTCTTCCCACCTCATCAACAAAAATGGCCAAGTCGTTCGTGTGATAGGCGTGGATTAGATCAAATGTTTTCATGGGGCTTATCTGTTGGTCGCTCAAGGCTTATCCTCCCTATTGTTCCTTTACGAAATTCATCTAAAAGTACGTTTGCCACTTTTGTGTATTCTACAAAGCCACCTCGTTGTAAAAAGCCCCGCCTCTTCCCAATCGCTTCCATCACTTCCAGTGGCGTTTTCCCATCGACTACAATGTCATAGCGGTGCTCCAGCATTTCCGGATAAGATGCGTTAAGCTCCTCCACCAGTTTCAAGGCCAAAGTCTCAGTATCCAAAATTTCGTCTTTAATGGCCCCTGTAAAAGCCAGATGCAATCCTGTGGTTTCATCCTCAAACTTGGGCCACAAAACTCCCGGAGTGTCTAATAAATCAAAATCATCGACTTTGATCCACTGCTGCCCTTTTGTCACTCCCGGTCTATTACCCACATTCGCCGAACGTCTGCCTGCCAACATATTGAGTAAAGTAGATTTCCCCACGTTTGGCACGCCTACTACCATGAGACGCAATCGCTGTGATTGCAACCCACGTTCTTGTCTTTTCTGGAATATTGGCGACGCTACATCTTTGACCAAACGTAGCAAGGTGGAGCGAGCGGTTTGGTCTCTTGGGTCCAGAAGCAGAAAAGGCAATTGCTCTTCCCGTAAGTAAGCCTCCCATTCCTGGGTGGCTTTTTCATCCGCCAAATCACTTTTAGTGATCACTAATAGGCATGGTTTATTCCCTAACAGAGTACGTATCAAAGGATTAGTCGAGCTCCTCATAATGCGAGCATCCACCATCTCGATCACGACGTCGATCAGCTTTAGTTGTTCTTGCATCTGGTCAAAGGCTTTTTTCATATGCCCCGGGTACCAATTGATCTGCATATTCCACCTCATCTTATCTTAAAGCTATATGAACTGTGTTAAGCCACATACTTTTAAAAAAAGCCCTAGTCATTACGAGCAAAGGGTTAGATTGACTTAATTATACCATAGATGTCTGCTCTGTCCAGTTTCACCGCAGGAACTGATGCCTCGTCATTCCTTTAAGGTCCCTCTTATTCTTGACTTTAATGAGGATTTCATTCCATAAAAAAATAGCAAGGTGACCTTGCTATTTTCCATCAGCTTAATAATTACTTCTTTCTTTAACTTTAGCGGCTTTTCCTTGACGATCACGCAAGTAGAACAGGCGTGCGCGACGAACTTTACCGCGTCTTACTACTTTAATTTGTTGAATTCGAGGTGAGTGCAACGGGAATGTTCTTTCCACACCAATACCATAAGACAAACGTCTTACCGTAAATGTTCTACGGTTGGCAGCACCTTGAATTTTAATAACCGTTCCTTCGAATACTTGGATACGTTCTCTAGTTCCTTCAATAACACGATAGTGAACTTGGATAGTATCCCCTACACGAAACTTGGGAATATCATCACGTAGTTGAGCATTTTCAATCTTTTTAATGCGATCCATCTAGCTCCCTCCCTTCCAATTCTTGTATAATTTCATCCAGTATGGCTTGCTCTTTATCGGATAGACTCTGGCTCTGCAATAAGTCTGGCCTCATCAGATAGGTGATGCGCAATCTTTCTCGCATCCGATAGTCTTCAATCTTCACGTGGTGCCCGGTCAGCAAAACTTCTGGCACCTGTAATCCATGATAATTCGCAGGCCTTGTGTACTGGGGTTGTTCCAGCAGTCCATGATAGTGGGACTCTTCTTCATAGGCTTCCGGTGCCGACAGCACACCAGGTAATAATCTAGTGATACCATCAATCAGCACCATGGCCGGCAACTCGCCGCCAGTTAATACATAGTCACCCAACGAAATTTCTTCGTCTACATAATAGTCAATTATACGTTGGTCTAATCCCTCGTAATGACCACATAGCAACACCAGGTGCGTTTCCATTGCCAACTCTGTTAACTTCTGCTGCGTTAGCGGAAGTCCTTTTGGCGATAAGTAAATGACCTTAGCCTCAGATGTTGTCACATCCATAATGGCATCAATGGCCGGTTGTGGCATCATGACCATACCGTGACCACCACCATAGGGGTAATCATCAACCTTCCGATGCTTGTCTAAAGAGTAATCACGGATATTGTGCGCTTCAATGGCCACATGGTCCGCTTCTACAGCGCGTCCAATAATACTCCACTCCCGAAACATGTGAAACATTTCAGGAAATAGCGTTAACACATCTATCTTCATGGAATCATCCCTTCACTGGGACAAACAATCATCTTTTGCTCTGCCACATCCACTGACTTGATGTGTTCTTTCACAGCTGGGATCATTCCCTGCCCTCGCTCATTGGAGATAATATAGGCATCATTGGCAAGGCCTTCATAGACATCGACTAAAACACCTAACCGGTTACCTGCTTCATCGTAGACCGTCAGCCCAATCAAATCGCTGATATAATAGCGATCTTGTGGCAGTGGTACACGATCCTTGGTGTAGATAAATACGTCTTCTCCTTTGTAGGGCAGTACATCATTCATGTCGTTAAATTCACGAAAGGTCAAAAGCACCATTTGTTTCATATACTGTACTTTTGCAATATGTACTGGTGTTTTTTCTTTACCTAAATAGACCATCTCCAGTGACTCGAATCTCTTGGGATCATCTGTTTGAGGAAAGACCTTGACACCACCACGAACTCCGTGGGTATTGATAATCGTGCCTACCGCAGTATATACATCATCCAATGTTTAATTCCACTTCTTTGCGTTCTTTTCTTCCAGCCGCTTTTAACACGCCACGAATGGCTTGTGCAACACGGCCTTGTCGACCGATGACTTTACCCATGTCGGATTCAGCCACTTTGAGATTGATACTTACAAGCTGGTCAGTTTCCACTATCTCAACTTGCACCTGATCCGGTTCATCCACCAAGGATTTGGCAATGTGCATTATCAGTTCTTCCATCTCAAACACCTCTTATGCCTCTTCAGCCGGGGTTTCTTCCTCTTGACTCTCTACGGACGCTTGGTTCTCTTCGTCTTTGACTACATTAGCATCTTTTAATAGACGCATTACAGTCGCTGTCGGTGTTGCACCTTTATCCAGCCAAGCTTTGGCCTTTTCCTCGTCGATGCGCACGGTTTTGGGTTCCGTCAGAGGGTCATAATAACCAATCTCCTCAATGAAACGACCATTACGCGGCGTGCGAGAATCAGCAACAATGATGCGATAAAACGGGTTCTTCTTAGCACCCATTCTACGCAAACGGATTTTTACTGCCATCGTTTCCACCTCCTTTTTCTACATAAAAGGCAATCCAAAACGACCTTTACGGCGCCCTGCTTTGCCCATTTGAGTAAACTGCTTCATCATTTTTTTCATATCTTTAAATTGTTTCAGCAATTTATTCACATCACTAACACTTGTTCCACTACCGGCGGCAATTCGCTTACGGCGAGAACTATTGATGATTTCCGGATTTTGTCTTTCTTTTGGCGTCATGGATAAAATGATAGCTTCAATGCGGCTAATATCTTTATCGCTGACCGTCAGGCCCTTTAACGCCTTGCTGTTCATTCCCGGAAGCATACCCATGAGATCCTCTATCGGTCCCATGTTTCGCATTTGTTCAATTTGGTCTAAGAAGTCATCTAGCGTAAACGTCTGCTCACGCAGTTTGGCTTCTAATTCTTGCGCTTTTTGTTGATCCACTGCTTCTACCGCACGGTCGATCAGAGAGAGAACGTCTCCCATACCTAAAATACGCGAAGCCATGCGATCAGGATAAAAAGGTTCTAATTGATCCAGTTTTTCTCCCATGGCCACATATTTAATCGGCGTATCTGTTACAGCGCGAATCGACAGAGCTGCCCCGCCACGAGCGTCGCCATCCAGTTTGGTCAGAATCACGCCTGTGAGTTGCAAGGCCTGGTTAAAGGCATCTGCTACGTTGACTGCATCTTGGCCCGTCATCGCATCTAAGACGAGAAGCACTTCGTCGGGATTTACTGCACCATGAATGCGTTTAATTTCCTCCATCATGGTTTCATCGATATGAAGGCGTCCAGCTGTATCAATGATAACAACATCATGGCCTTCTTTTTTAGCATAGGACAGCGCAGCTTTTGCAATATCTACAGGGTCCGTTTTATCACCTAGAGCGAATACTTCTGTCCCAATTTGCTCCCCTAACACCTGCAACTGTTTAATTGCAGCAGGACGATAGATGTCACATGCCACTAACAGGCTTCGTTTGTTCTGTTTTTTTAAGGCTAAGGCGAGCTTTCCCGTCGTCGTTGTTTTACCAGCTCCTTGTAGTCCGCTCATCAAGATGACTGTCGGCGGATTGGGGCTTAAGTTTAACTTGGCCTGTGTTTCCCCCATTAAAGCGGTTAGTTCCTCATGGACGATTTTAATGACTTGTTGTCCAGGCGTTAAGCTTTCCATGACCTCTGCACCTAACGCACGTGTTTTGACATCTTTGGTAAATGTTCGCACCACTTTAAAGTTTACGTCCGCTTCCAATAAAGCCAACCGCACTTCACGTAGCGCTTCATCCAAGTCCTTTTCAGTTAACTTGCCTTTTTTCCTTAAATTGTTGAGGGTTTGTTGTAGCTTTTCTGATAAGCCTGAAAAAACCATTCGGTCCCTCCTAACGTACCATTGCTTCCAGGATCTGCTTAGCTTCTACTAACATTAGGCGCTTTGGCGTGTCTGTTTCCAACGCATATACCTTCGTAATGAGATCCAACACCCGATGCAAATGCTTTTCGCGATCATAAAACCGCTCTGCTAATGCCAAATCTCTTTCAAAGTTATTTAACTTTCTTTCTCCACGGCGAATATTTTCTGATACCGCCTGCTTGGAAATCGTAAACTCATCCGCAATCTCGCTTAGGCTGTAGTCATATTGATAATAGAGTTCTAAACACTCGCGCTCCCTTGGTGTCAGTAGGCCGCCATAAAAATCCAGTAACCGGTTCATGGCATCGAATTTTTCAAACATGTTCTCACCACACAAATAGTGTCAAGGGAAAACCTTGACACTATTGATTATAGCTATTCTATCTTATTTGTCAACACTTTTAGGAAAATAATGCCTCTACAAATTCGTTCGCTCGGAACCTTTGTAAGTCCTCAATACCTTCTCCCACGCCCACTAATTTTACAGGAATTTGCAATGTTTTTTCTAAGCTGATCGTAATGCCACCTTTCGCCGTACCATCCAGCTTCGTTAAGGCAATGCCTGTAATGTTTGTGACTTCCGCAAATGTTTTGGCCTGCATCACAGCATTTTGTCCTGTCGTAGCATCTAAAACTAACAGGACTTCTTTATTCGCTTCAGGGTATTCTCTTTCTAAAATGCGAAAAATTTTGCCTAATTCTTTCATCAAGTTAGCTTTATTATGCAAGCGTCCCGCCGTATCGCAGATAAGTACATCCGCTTTTCTGGCTCTTGCTGCGTGAATACCGTCATAAATCACAGCTCCAGGGTCTGCCCCTTCGTGATGGGCAACAATATCTACTTGAGCGCGATTGGCCCACTCTTTTAACTGTTCAGCCGCAGCAGCTCTAAAGGTATCCCCAGCCGCTAACATGACCTTTTTTCCATCTTCGCTCAACTGATAAGCCAACTTCCCAATCGTGGTCGTTTTGCCTACACCGTTGACGCCAATCACCATCACCACTGCCGGCGCTTCCGTTTTCACTTGTCGTTCCGCATCTGTAAACTGTGATAAAGATTCAAGAATAATTTCTTTCAAAAGCGGTTTGACCTCTTTGACGTCTTTCACGTTGCGCGCTTTAATCTCTTCTTGTAACCGATCAATGATCTCTATCGTAGACTCCATTCCCACGTCAGCGCTGATGAGAATTTCTTCTAACTCTTCATAGAGTTCATCGTCAATGGTTAGGTAGTTACCTAACAAGCGGTCCATCTGATCGACAAAGCCGTTTTTCGTTTTCTGCAGACCCTTTTTCAGGCGTTCAAACCAGTTGTCCTTTGTTTCAACTTTTTCTTTAGTCTCTTGAGCTTCCTGCGTCGTTTTTTCATCTCTTGACACCGGCATCTCATTTACAGCCTCTTGTTCCACCATATCCTGTGGCATAGCCTCTTGTTGACCATCTTCCGCATTTTCCCTTTCAGGCTCATGATGATTTTTCGCCAGCTCTTCTTCATTTTCTTTTTTTGTCTTTTCCTCTTTGGGAGCAAACTGGTCTTTCATCCATTTAAACATGACTTCCCTCCTTTAAATACTTGCTCATTTCCAGCGGTATGACTTTGCTGATACCTTTCTGCTCCATCGTCACACCATAGATTGTTTCCGCTAATTCCATGGTACCGCGTCGATGGGTAATCATGATAAATTGTGTTCCCTGACTTAGGCTGGCGATATACTCTGTATAGCGAGCAATGTTGGCATCATCGAGAGCCGCATCAATCTCATCCAATATACTAAACGGCGATGGTCTCTCATGGAATAAGGCAAAAATCAATGCCACAGCCGTCAACGCCTTTTCTCCTCCCGATAGCAGATTTAGGTGCTGTAATTTTTTACCTGGCGGTTCTGCCAAGATGTGGACAGCGTCCTCTCCATCCTCTTGCCGATAGATTAGCTCCGCATGTCCACCTTCAAACAATTGAACGAAGACACGGTTAAAATGTTCATTAATCGAGGACAAGCTTTCCTGGAATCGTTTTTCCATTTCTTCTTCCATGGTAGCCACCAAAGTCTCTAATTTTACCTTTGATTGAATCAAATCTTGTCTCTGGGTTTGCAGTTTTTCAAATTGTTCCTTCTCTCTTTCATATTGATGGATACTAGAGACATTGACAGCCCCAAACTCCTGTAGTGCCGTTTCCAGCTCCTTCTTTTTTCGTTGAGTCACCTCTTGGCCAGTATCCTTCCAGTCTTTAAGGTGCACACCATATACTTCTTCCACATGCGCCACTAGCCGATTCTCTTCCACCTGCCAATTTTCTAATTTATTCAACCAGTTTACTTGTTCTAAAGACTGGCTATGTCTTGTTTCGTCTAAGTCACGCATCAGTGCCTGATCCTCTTTTAACCTAATTCGGTGAGTATAAATATCATCTTGCATGGCGGAAAACTCTCGTCGACAGGCATCATATGACTTTTCAGCAGCATCCAATGCACTGGTTTGCTCCAGTTTGCGCACTTCGTTATCCTGTTTTGCTCGAGCCACCGATGCTAAAGCGTCCTGCACTTGTTCCTTTTCGCCTTGCAGGTGCTGCCCCTCAGCTCTATATTGCTCTTTGGCAAAGCGCCGTGCTTGTGCCGCCTCGCGGGCATCATAGTAGGCTTTTTGCTTCATAATATGCTCTTCTCTTAACGTTTGAATGTACGTTTCAAGTCTCACAATGTCCGCTTCTAATTGTTCTACCGCAGTGCTGTCAGTATCCTCTGCGATCTGATTTTCAGTCTCTTCCGGATGGGTCCAGTACTTTAGTTTCTCTTTGAGGGACTCTTCTCGGGTTTTCAACTCATCCAGCTCTCCAGAAATCTGTTTTTTTTGCAATTCTCTTTCCCACAAAATTTGTGACAAGGATTGAATCTGTGCTTTGACATCCTCAACCTTTTCTTGCAACACGGCCATCGACGTTGTTTCGTCCGCCAATGCACTTTGATTTTTTTGCCATAGCGCCTGTTCTTGTTGGAGCGTGGCAAGCAAATTTTGTTCTTCTTTCACCATGGACTGCCAACGTTTTTTCTCTCCTAGTAAGGAACTTTTTTGCTTCGCTTCACCAATGGATACCGCCCCGCCAGCATAAATCACTTCTCCTTGCAGCGTGACGAATCTTCGATCAAATTTTACATTTTTTGCAAAGTTTAAAGCGTTGACATAGTTATCAAACACCAATGTATTGCGCAATAAATGAGCCAGAATATGATCATACTGTTTGTCTGTTTTTACCAGGTCAACCGCTAAGCCCAAGCATCCTTCCGGCAACGGATTAGGTGCCCTCTGTATTTTCGCCTTAATCGTGTCTAGCGGCAAAAAAGTTACCCGCCCCCATCGTTTTTGCTTCGCTAGGCGAATGAGGCCCTGAATCTTCTCGGCTTGGTCAATGACAATGTTCTGCATTCCAAGACCCAAAACCGTTTCTAACGCTTTGGTGTAGGGTTCTTCTACGTGTATTAACTCTGCTACCGTGTTATGGATACCGTAGTCTTCTTTATTAATAGCCCACATCAGCTCCTGCACGCTTTTCCCATAACTTTCATAGTGTTCACGTGCATTGGCCATCACTCGTAACTTCGCTTGAACAGTCCCTAAATCGCTACGTAACCGAAGTAAGGACTCTTGAATTTGCTGTAGACTATCTTGTAACGCACTCTGCTGTTTCGTTGTCTCTGCTAAGTTAGAGGTTTCCCGCTGCAAAATCAAGCGGAGATCAGCAAGATTTTCGTCACCCTTTTCAATGGCTATTTTTTGTTCTTCTAGTTGAGCTTCCAACGTCTTTTTGGTTTCTTCCACTTCAAGAATCGTTTTTCTTAGCTCAGCCTTTTGCTGCTCGGAGAGTTCCAAGTTCAACTTCTGTTGTAATGCTAACTCCATTGCTTCTTGCTGTTTGTTTTGCGCAGCTCTTAACTGCTCCTGCCGTTTTTTGAGCAAAGACTCTTGCTCCGCAAGCTTGTTCTGCCACTCAGTGAGCTCCGTTTTCAGCTCATCTAGAAGAGGCTCTTCCTTTGACTCGGGTATGCGATAAACTTCCTCATTTTTCCAAGTATCATACCTTTGTTCCAAAGCCGCCAAACGATCTTCTAGGCCGTGTTCTTCCCGTTCCAGCCGTACTTGCTCTGCCAAGGTCACGTTCTGCTGCCCGCGCAATTTCTCCACTTCTGCTGTTTTATCATAGTAATTTTCCTGAAGCACCTTGAGATCTGCTTCTTTTTGAATTAAATCTCGCTCTGCTTGGGCTATGGTTTTTTCTAAATTTTGTTGTTCCTGTGCCATCTGTTCAAGCGTTTCACGAATCTCTTCCAGGGCTTTGTCACACTCTTCGATACGTTTTTGCAGGACTTGCACGCGTCGAAAGTTATACTGCACCACAGCTTCTTTGGTCTCTTGAAACAGTTGAAGATAGGCCTTGGCTTGTACCGCCTCTTCGTGCAATCGCTCCACAAACCGCTCCGTAGCATGGTGCATATCGCTAATGCGGACTAGCTGCTGGTCGAGCCGTTCTAAGTTTCTTTGAGCCTCTTCCTTTTCATATTTAACGCGAGAAATTCCCGCCGCTTCATCAAAGAGATGTTTACGATCTTTGGCTGAAGCAGATAAAATAGCATCAATTTGCCCCTGACCGACTATCGCATAGCCGTCTTTCCCAAATCCTGTATCCATAAATAATTGACGTACATCCTTTAATCGCACTTGCTGTCCATTGATAAGATACTCATTTTCGCCATGACGAAATACCCGTCTAGTTACTTCCACTTCTGGAAACTTGACAGGTAATGAGCCATCTTCATTATCAAATTTAATGGAGACTTGGGCAAAATGTAGTGGTCGCCTCTTATCGGTTCCTGAGAAAATAATATCTTCTGATTTTTGACCTCGTAGGGCCTTGATGCTCTGTTCTCCCAGTACCCACTGCACGGCATCAGCAATATTACTTTTACCACATCCGTTGGGACCGACAATGGCTGTCACGCCCTTATTAAATGTAATTTCTGTTTTTTGAGGAAAGGACTTAAACCCCTGTAGTGTAATGGATTTTAAATACAATCTTATTTCGATAAATTGAACAATGCTTGCTGGGCTGCTTGCATTTGCGCTTTTTTCTTAGATGACCCTCGTCCGGTGCCATAGGCTCGATCATCAATTAATGCGACCGCTTTAAAAACAGGTTCGTGATCACTTCCGCCAACACCTACGGTTTCATAATGCAAATGCCCCAGCTGCTCCTGTTCCACTTTCATTTGCAGCATCTGTTTATGATCTGCTCCTGCCACCTCATGAAATGCTTCAGCATCCCATTGGCGAAGTAAGTGCACAATTACGGAAAAAGCCTTCTCCGCACCACTCTCCAGGTAAATGGCTCCTAGCACCGCCTCTAAGGCATCCGATAAAATAGACGATTTTTGTGCACCATGCTGCTTTATCTCGCCTTGACCCAGCCGGAGATGGGATCCCAAATCAATGGTTCTTGCCAAAGCGGCTAACGTTTCCTGATTCACCAGCGCTGCTCGGCAAGTGGATAGCATCCCTTCATCTGCATCCAATTGCGATAAAAAAAGCTCTTGAGAAACGGCTAATTGTAACACAGCGTCTCCTAGAAACTCTAATCGCTCATTGTCTTCTATATCCTTTTCGTTCTCATGCTCATGTAAATAACTCGTATGAGTTAATGCGCGCTCTAGGAGTTTTTGATTTTGGAATCGATAGTTTAACCGTTCTTCCAGTAAAGTAGCATTAGTCACAAACGTGCTCCATGTAGTCAATGACATCGCCAATTGTTTGAATGGATTCCAATGCCTTGTCATCGACTTCAATGCCGTACTCCTCTTCAATCGTCATCACCAATTCGACCAATTCGATGGAGTCTGAGTCCAGGTCATCTTTAAAAGACATCTCCGGGCTTAAATCTTCCACGTTGAGTTGAAACTGATCCGCAATCATTTGTAATATTTGCTCTTTCATCTTATTCTCCTTCTCTTGTTTCGCCTTCCAGCCCTTGTTTAATCTGGGTAATCACGTCATACTGTATAAACTCTACAAGACGCCCTAAGCCATTTTCAATCGCCAGCGCATCAGAACTTCCATGAGCTTTAAACAGTGGCTTCTCAAGTCCTAACAGCGGGACCGCACCATACTGACGGTAATCCAGTTGCGCTTTCATTTCTTTTAGTTTCGACTTGACTAATAGGCCACCTATTTTCGTTTTAAAGTTGGAGTAGAAAACCTCTTTTAAGCGCTCTCCTGCGGCATAAGCCATGCCTTCTGTCAGTTTTAAAATCACGTTGCCGGTAAACCCATCACAAACGATAACATCACAAATGCCAAAAGGGATATCCCGTGCTTCCACATTGCCAATGAAATTTAACTGCGATTTTTCTAACAGCTCATACGTCTCTTGCGCCAAGTGATTTCCTTTACCTTTTTCCACCCCCACATTGACTAGACCAATTCTGGGATTAGCCTGGTGAAAGGCGTTTTGATAATAAATCGAAGCCATGGTGGCAAACTGTGCCAAAGTCTCTGCTTGGAGCTCCGCATTGGCCCCTGCGTCAATCAATAGCGCCATCGATTTCGTCGTGGGGTAAACACTGGTAAGTGCAGCTCTTTTCAATCCAGGCAGGCGTTTTAAAATCAGCATGCCTCCAGCTAGAAGTGCACCGGTATTACCCGTGCTAAGCATACCGTCTGCTTCGCCGGCTGCCAGCATCTCCATAGCCCTTACCATAGAAGCATCTTTTTTTCTCCTCACCACTAGCGCCGGTCGATCTTCGTTAGAGACCACCTCCGTGGTGCTCACCACCATCGGTTGCACATCTCTAGGAACCGATTTGAGCTGATCCTCAACTTCTTTTTGATCTCCCGCCAGAATCAACTCAAAGCCCCATTTTTTTTGAGCGGCCAGTGCACCGTCAACCATGGCGGGTACTCCCAGATCGCCACCCATGGCATCCACAATAATTCTCATGGCTCCTCCTTATTTCAGGGTAGTAAAAAAGATAGTGAGTCCTCACTATCTTTTTTATTCAGCAATTGAAATTATTTCTTTACCATCGTAGTGACCACAAGATTTACAAACGCGATGAGGCAACTTCGGCTCATGACAATTGCTACATTCTACAACGGTGGTTTTGTTTAAACGATATGAGGACGCTCTGCGCTTATTTCTTCTTTGCTTAGATGTTTTTCTTTTTGGTACTGCCATTTCTACACCTCCCGTTCTTCGTCAAATAATCCTTTTAAGATCGCAAATCGCGGATCGATTAGATGATCATCACATACACAGGGTCCCTGATTTAGGTTGTGACCACAAGTAGGACATAGTCCTTTGCAATCTTCACAACATACGTGTTTGTTGGGCAATGCCAAAAAAGCATAATCCCAAATATCCTTTTCAGGTCGATAGAAATAGTTGCGATAAGTCGTCACATCTTCATCAATAGAGGACTCCTCTTCTTCGCTTAATATCTCTTCCAGTTCGCTTTCATCAACTAACTTTAAGTTGACCCTCTGATCTATATGACCGTTGGCCATTTCTAAACAGCGATCACAGGGTTTTTCAAAGTCAAAGGATAAATCTAGCGTGACAAAAAAATCGTTTTCTATCAGATAGACATCGCCTGTTGCATGGATCGGTCCCCAGTGAACCAGTCCCGATCTTTGGATTTGTTCTTGATCCGGTGTCAAATGGCATTCAAAAGTCAAATGCGATTGTGCACCGCTGGTTAATTGCGTTAAGTCTATTTCCACAATATCACCTCATAAACCAACACGTAACATTATAATAAGCATCCCCGTGTTTGTCAACTCCATAAGCGAAATCGCTCGGGGAAATTCCCCTTGATTTCAAATTGTTTCCCTGCCATTTATTTGGTACACTGAGCACAAAAGGAGTGATTGAACCATGTACTGCGCCATCTTGGCTGAATATAATCCCTTTCACGCCGGTCATTTATATCAAATTCAATGGGTGCGAGAAAACTTAAACCCCGCCGGCCTAATCATCTTCATGGCAGGAAGCTTCATGCAACGCGGTGAGCCAGCTCTATGGGACAAATGGGCCAGGGCTGCTAACGCCATCGCTGCTGGAGCTGATGTCGTCGTGGAATTTCCAACGGCCAGCAGCATCCTCGCCGCCGAGGACTACGCTTTGAAGGCCGTTGAAATGATGCACGACGCCGGTGTCACTCACCAAGTATTTGGCGTAGAATCAGCGTCCTTGGAAGATTTAGAGCGTTGGGTGAAGGCGCAGAACAACCCAGTTTTCACCCAACACCTACAACATTATCTAGGCAACGGGTATAGTGTGGCCAAGGCTCGCTGGCTAGCACTTGTGGCTTCCGGACAGGAAAGCATCGAATGCGAATCCATTTATCGCATGCCTAATCACATATTAGGTCGTCAATACATCCAAGCACACCTAAATCTCCACACCTCCATTGTCCCCTTACCATTGCCCAGGATGTCGGGCCTTCCCACAGCCGGAGAACTACGCCAACAGCTTTGGCGAGACGACACCAGCCATGATCATCAAATGATGCATCCTCGACACATTTCCCAAACCTTGTTTTCTCACCTGGCCTACCAATACTGGAGAGACTCCTTTCGCACACCTCCCCACAGCGAACCAGGATTAGATGCTAGGATTCGTCATGCCTTAGCCCAAAGCCAGAATCTGGAAGAACTCTTAGACCATATCACCACGAAACATCATAGCCGTGCCCGCATGCGTCGCTACATACTGCAGGTCATATTGAACTATCATGCAGAGCTGTACCAACTCGCCAAAGCCACCCACTGGCCCCTGCGACTTCTTGGTGTGAAGCGTGGCCGCGGTGAAGCTGTCCTCCGTTATTGGTCCGAGCAAGCTACTGTCCCTATTTGTACGGCATACCATACATGTGAAAAGCTTCCTCCCTCCCTTGTTGATTTTGAGGAAAAAGCTACAGACTACCATCACTATTTACTGACTGAAAAACTACCGTCTCACATCGATCGTACCCACCACTTCACCCTTCAACCTTAATGCATCAAATCGCATATAAAATGCGTAAAAAAAGGAAGCTTAAGCTTCCTTTTTTTAACTGCCTAGTTGCTTGCGGTTTTCATTGATGAGTTTGATCAGGTCTGAAAGTTTTACCTGGGTTTGTTCTAAAATCCCATCAGCATAGTCCAAGGTTCCTTGACGGATTTGGTTGGCTTCTTGATTGGCTTGGGCCATTAAATCATTCGCTCTTACTCGTGCTTCTTTCATGATCTCGTCTTGGTTAATCATCTCTTCGAATTGCACCTGAGCTTTTTCGATGATTTGGTTGGCTTGTGTTTGAGCGTCTTCAATGATGCGATCCCGCTCATCAGTAATCCACGTTGCTTGCTTCATGTCATCGGGAAGTTTAATTCGTATTTCCTTAACAAGTTCCAGCAACTCATTGGCATCTACCATCACTTTGTTGGAAAACGGGATGGCTCCGCCATTTTCAATTAAGTCTTCCAGCTCATCAATTAATAATAATACTTCCATGTTTAATCCTCCTTATATTTTGCCAGTAGCGCCTCTCGAACTGGCGGAGGCACTAAAGTAGAGACGTCGCCACGAAATGAAGCCACTTCTCTTACTAAACTAGAGCTTAAAAACGAATACATGGGATTTGACACCATAAACATGGTTTCAATGGTTTCATTTTGGTTTCGATTGGCTAACGCCAACTGCATTTCGTTTTCAAAGTCAGAAACGGCTCTGAGTCCACGAATAATCAAGGGGTTGCCTTTCGTGGCCGCATAGTCAATGAGCAGACCGCTAAAGGATTCCACCTGCACATTCGGCAGGTGACTTAAACTCGCTTTCAATAAGTCCATGCGTTCTTCGATTGTAAACAGCCCCTGCTTATGCATGTTAATCAGTACCGCCACTGTGACTCTCTCAAACTGGTTACATGCTCTTTCAATAATATCCAGGTGTCCCATGGTTACCGGATCAAAACTGCCGGGATAGATTGCTTCCATCCGCTACTCCTTATGTGTGATAAAGTAAATGACCGTGCCACGATATTGACGACTCTTCACAGCCCGCCAATCCGCTGGTAGATCATCGGTCAAGGGATAATCTGCCTTTGCTTCTACGAGTAACCATCCATCTCGTTTCAGCACATCCAGCTCCGCCATTCTTCGTATAAGCTTCGTATAGAGATAGCGCTTGTCGTAAGGCGGATCTAAATAAATATAGTCAAAGGTTTTACCTTCAGAAGCCAGATGCTTCAACGCCTTATCCGCATTACCATAAAACATCGTCGTCTGGTCTTCCAACTGCAGTGTGGTAATGTTTTTTTGTATGCAAGCAATAGCCTCTTTGGATTCATCTACCAAGGTTGCGTGTTCTGCGCCCCTGGATAGAAATTCCAACCCCATAGCCCCCGATCCGGCACAAAGGTCCAATACTTTTGCCGTAGGCGCAATTGGCCCAAGCATATTAAATATGGACTCTTTAATCCGATCCTCTGTCGGTCGCGTTTGATCTCCTTGAGGGCTGTGTAGTTTTCTACTTCGGTATTTGCCCGCTATAATTCGCATACCATCACCTTATCGGCTATTATTTTACCATAATCTGTGTCGTTTAACAATTTTAACGACTTAATCCTTCTATTTTTGTCATAAATCTTTTCCATAATATGATCTCGCTCTCATTTAGACCTCGTGACAACATAGCTTCAGCGTATTCTCTCGCTTCTGGAAGCATGGCAAAGTCCAGTGCCAAGTCCGCTACTACAAACTGAGGTACACCGTGTTGACGATAGCCTAGCAGTTCACCGGGACCTCGCAAGCTTAAATCCTTTTGAGCAATGACAAAGCCATCTTGTGAGCTTTTTAAGACCTGCATCCTCTCCAAGGATTCCTGTGAACTGCCCTGGTATACCAAGATACAGTAGGATTGGCTCTCTCCTCGTCCCACACGCCCTCGTAGCTGGTGAATCTGGGAAAGTCCGAAGCGTTCCGCCTGATAAATCATCATTACAGTGGCATTCGGCACATTTACCCCCACCTCAATCACTGTGGTGCTCACTAAAATATCCAGTTCTCCTCGGGCAAATCGCGCCATTGTCTCCTCTTTTTCAGCTCCAGTCATCTTCCCGTGTAAAGCTCCAATACGACAGCCCTTTAGTGTTGATTGTTGCAGGTCTTGCACTAAAGATTCCACCGAGGTCAGCGGAAAATCTTCATTGTCTTCAATCATAGGGCAGACCATGTAAACCTGCTTATGATCTTCAATTTGATTTTTGACAAAATCCCACGCCCGTCCCAATAGTGCCGGAGTGATAATGTATGTCTCAACAGGCTTTCTACCTGGCGGCAACCCCCTAATTTCCACAATCTCCATTTCCCCATAGAGAATTAAAGCCAGTGAGCGCGGAATCGGCGTTGCTGTCAACGATAGACTGTGAGGCATCAGTCCTACATCCCGATTCAGGTCCATCAACTTTTGCCGCTGCTTGACTCCGAAGCGGTGTTGCTCATCCGTAATAGTCAAAGAGAGTCGTTGAAAAATGACATCGTCTTCTAAGAGTGCGTGAGTTCCGATCACCACATCCACGTCACCTTCAGCGATTCGTGTCTTCATGTCTCGTTTTTGTTTTTCCGTCATCTGACCGATTAACAGGCCAAAGCGTATGTTAGGATCAAAAGCCAACATCGACGTGATCGACTGGTAGTGTTGAATCGCCAAAATTTCCGTAGGCGCCATCAACACCGCTTGACTGTGATTTTTTGCGGCAGCATACATGGCAAGGCAGGCCAAAGCCGTTTTCCCTGATCCTACATCACCTTGTACCAAAGTATTCATCGGTATTTTTTGAGTCAAAGACTTTTGTATTGTCTTCCATGCCTCTTCCTGGCCCTGCGTCAGTTGAAACGGCAGCTGTTCCAGCACTCGTTTTGATGCCTCTTTGACGTCCATAGGCCACGCTTTTTCTTCTTTTTGCGTTTCCCTTTGGCACAGCATGCCAACTTGATGTAAAACGAGTTCTTGAAATGCCAAGGCCTGTCTGGCACGATTTGCATCTTCTCGCGTTTTTGGCTGATGTATGTCTCTTAGCAAATCCACCACATTCAAATCTTCCGTTTCCATTCCAATGACAACATAAGGCTCCACCAGCGCCAACGCCTCTTCCATCCATTTGGCTATCTGCTTGGATGTAATCCCCTTGGTCATGCCATAAATAGGAATCAATCCTTGGTCCTTGGCATTCGTAACTAACACTGGATTGGCTAATTGCAATCTTCCGCCAAACTGACCCAGCTTACCATACACATCAATCCACTGGCCCGGTTTAAATTTACCCATCATATACGGTTGATTGAAAAACGTGAGCACCCCGCGCAAACCGTCTTGCACTATGGGAATCTCTAAAACACTCTTGCGATATCCCATGCGCCTCAATCGCGGCTCGCCGTCGACAAATACATGATATACTCGCTTTTCATTAAAATCAGGCACACGAAAATGACCCGGCAACTGTCGATCTTCGTATTGCATGGGAAGATGATACAACAGGTCTTCCAGCGTCCAAATAGAAAGCTTCTCTAGTTTTTCTGCTGTTGCCGGGCCAATACCTTTCAATATGGAAACGGGATCATCCCATCTCATTTTTTTGTCTTCACTAATCAATGGAGATCAAATAATAATAAACGGGTTGTCCACCATCAATGATCACAATATCTATGTCGGGATATCGTTCTTCCACAGCTTCTGCCAAACTGTCCGCATCCTCTTGAGACACCTCGTCTCCATAGATAATGGTCATCACTTGCGCATCGTCGAAGTACATGTGGTCAATCAAATCTTCGGTGACGGACTTTAGCTCATCGCCACAGTTGGCAATCTCGGACTCGGTCATACCAATGAATTGACCCTCCTTGATTTCTAAATTGCTCACCATGGTATCTCTCACAGCATAGGTCACCTGACCCGTTCTCGAGTGGGTAATAGCTTCTTCCATCATCGCCATATTGGTTTCCACATCAGCTTCTTCATCAAAAGCCAATACAGCTGACAGTCCTTGCGGAATGGTCTTTGAAGGTAAAACGATCACGTGTCTATCGCTCAACTTCTTAGCCTGTTCTGCAGCTAAGATAATGTTTTTATTATTCGGCAAGATAACGATCGTTTCTGCGTGTAATTTTTTCATGGAGTTTAAGAAGTCCTCGGTACTGGGGTTCATCGTTTGACCTCCCAAGATGACCTCATCTACACCAGCTTCTTTCAGCACTTCAGCTAATCCCTGTCCACTGGCCACCGCAATGATGCCATAAGCTTTTTCTTCTATCTGCTCCTCTTGTTTCGCCAGCTCTTCGGCTTCTTTTCTTAGGATTTCTTGATGTTGGTAGCGCATGTTGTCAATTTTCATGTTGCGCAGCGGTCCATACGCCATCGCTGCATCTAGTGCCTTTCCTGGTGTATCTGTATGCACATGCACCTTAATGACGTTTTGATCTCCAACTACGATCAGCGAATCGCCCATCGCCGCCAGTTTTTCACGCAGTGCATCAACATGCTCCGCTTGGGCCTCTACCATAAACTCTGTACAATAACCGTAAGTGATATTGGTCTCTGCCAATTTAACGGTTTCTGCTTGGTGACTGACGGCTTGTACCGGTACATTTGATTCTAATTCGCCCTTGGCTGCTAGTAAGATCCCTTCCAAAAATACCAACAGTCCTTGACCTCCGGCATCCACGACCCCCGCTTCCTTTAAGACAGGCAAAAGTTCCGGAGTACGTGCTAAGGATGTATGACCTGCTTGAATCACTTTCGTTAACAACTCTGTCAGGTCCATCTCGGAATCAGCCAGTTCCATGGCTTCTTTCGCCAAGTCTTTAGCGACAGTGAGAATCGTTCCTTCCACAGGCTTCATCACTGCTTTATATGCCGTATTGGCAGCTTGGCGTAAACCTTCTGCCAGCACTCTGGCGTTAAGTTGACTTTGCCCCTTGACCCCTAAAGCAAATCCTCGAAATAGTTGGGACAAGATGACACCAGAGTTTCCTCTGGCTCCCATCAGAGAGCCTAAAGACGCACTGTCTGCAATGACGGAGATGGACTGACTTTCTACAGCCATCGTTTCCTCTACTGCCGACTTAATCGTCAAGCTCATATTCGTTCCCGTATCGCCATCCGGTACAGGGAACACGTTTAAACTATTGACCAACTCTTTATTATTTTCTAAATTGATCATGCCGCCCTGCAACAATCGTTGCAGTGTCGGCCCATCAATATGCTTGCTCATACTTTTCCTCCATTATTTTTCAATGCGAATTCCTTGGACAAACACATTGATGTGATGCACTTTTAAAGATGTCATTTTTTCCACATTGAATTTAACGCGTTCGACAATGTTTTCTGCTACTGTTGCAATATTTACGCCATACTCTAAAATCACGTGCAAATCTATTTCCAAATCAGGTTCACTGCGTACTGTAATACCTTTGGCAAAATAATCGGTTTTGAGTAGTTCAAAAAAACCGTCTGTAGCATTTTTTGCCGCCATCCCTACAATACCATAGCTCTCCATAGCCGCTAGCCCCGCCACGTTTGCAATGACGGAATCCTCTATGGTGATAACGCCTAAATCTGTTTGAAGTGTGCAAGACATAGGATACCTCCTTTTGCTTGAGAAATGTTTCCATCAGTATATCATGAAATTAAGCCACTGACAATTTACCCACGCTCCGGATTGAAAATTTATTTGCTAAAACAAAACAATCGTGGTATAATGCTTAGGTATTAATGAAGAAATCGAAGGAGGTGGATTTCATGGCAAAAAAATGCGAAGTTTGCGGCAAGCAAAAACAATTTGGCCACAAGGTGACGTTCTCTAACAAAAAAATTAATAAAACTTGGTCTCCCAACATCCGTCGAATTCGCGCGATGATCGATGGCCAACCTAAACGAATCAATATTTGTACGAAATGCCTTAAATCACACCCTGAATTGCGTGCGATGTAATCAAAGCTTCCCTTTGGAAGCTTTTTTTATTCGTCTTGAATACCGTCATTTCATCCGTATCGGATGCTATCAGCGCCAAAAGGCGGGTCTCTCGACCCGCCTTTTTCGCGCACAAATCTTTTCTTATTCTTTCACCATCCCCATCCAAGGAGTCTCCTTTTCCTTTGAGCACAGCACTTGCACTCTTTCATAAATCAGCACTGTCTGATCTTCCGGTTCTGCTGTCAGCAGAGAAATCACGATTACACACACCAGTGCCACGATAAAAGCTGGTAGCAGCTCATAAATACCCCAGATACCTCCTAGAGGTTTGATCAAATATTTCCACAAAAATACTGTGGCTGCACCGGAGAACATGCCGGCCAGTGCGCCCCATCGATTCATTCGCTTCCAGCTCAGTGCCATCAGGACTACTGGTCCAAAAGCGGCGCCAAATCCGGCCCAAGCAAAAGAGACAATGTTAAATACAGAGTTCTCCGGATTTCTGGCTAAGACAACAGCAATCACAGAAATCCCAACAACCGTCAGTTTAGCTAAACGCATCTTCACCTTTTCTGTCAATCTTTCCCCTGTCATAGAGCCAACCAGGTCTTCCGAAACTGCCGAGGAGGCCGTTAGTAATTGTGAATCAGCTGTAGACATCGTTGAGGCCAAAATTCCAGCAATGACTACCCCTGCTAGCCCTGCGGCTACGACTCCGTGGCTACTCATCAGGTTAGCAATGGAGACGATGACTGTTTCCGCCTGCGATAGCGTATTGAAAGCATCAATGACCCCTTCACGGCTCATAGCCAATCCCACCATGCCAATCAATACTGCTAATGACATGGAAATCACTACCCAGACGGAAGCGATTCGACGGGATGTTTTCAGCTTACCCGGATCCTTGATACCCATAAAACGTACCAAAATATGAGGCATGCCCAAGTAACCTAATCCCCACGCCATCATGGACACCTTCTGCATCGTCGTTTGCACTGTTTCGCCGGCCACGGCCGTTCGCACCGCTTCCTGGGTACTCCAAGGCATACTGGCGTTGGTTGTCACAGCTCCCAATCCCCCCACCGACTTTGCACCGAAAAAGACGATGGACAAGATAGCGATACTCATCACGATACTTTGAATCAAGTCCGTTGTGGAAACCGCTAAAAACCCTCCTAAAATCGTGTACAAACAGATCACAGCCGCACCGATCAGCATCGTTGTCATGTAATCGAACTCAAACAGACTGTGAAACAGCTTGCCAACTGCTGCAAACCCCGATGCCGTATAAGGTATGAAAAACAACAAAATCAGCACTGCAGCTACCTTGCGCAACATTCCTCGCTCATCTGCGAAACGTTTGGAAAAAAATTCCGGAAGTGTAATGGCTCCTACTTCTGCAGAGTAAATGCGTAGTTTCTTGGCTACCAAGAGCCAGTTTAAGTATGTTCCCACAGCCAAACCCACAGCCGTCCAAGCCGCATTGGCCACGCCGGTAAAATACGCCACTCCTGGAAGGCCCATCAGCAACCATGAGCTCATGTCTGAAGCCTCGGCGCTCATCGCCGTCACTAACGGCCCCATCATTCTTCCTCCAAGGTAAAAATCTTGTGTTGCACCATTACCTTTTGTTGCACCATTACCTTTTTTCGCAAATTTCGCCCCTATGATTACCATCCAAACCAAATAAAGGGTCACAGTCGTCAGGATGATCCACGCTTGATTTTCCATCGTCTCGTCCTCCATTTCGACCGTATCGTATCACAATAAAAATTAGACCACAACACAGAATTAAGTTCGTACTAAATTAAAACTTAATCTTTATCTATGGTCTATATCGTTGTTATTAAGCCATTTTTTATCAGACTCTGTTCTATACTTCAATCAACACTATTTTTAGTGATTATTTTTAAAACCTTCTAAAAACACAGGCATCATATTCGCACCATACTCACCCAATGCATAGCTTCCTTCGCGCAAACACCAATCATAGATCAAGGCACGCTCCAGCATCGCATACGCTTGCACGATATCGTGTGCGTTATATGCCTCATGAAACTCACCCCGAGCAATTCCTTCCTCCACAATTTCATAAAGCAATTTAAAATAAACACGTTTGCGATCCAGCAAATGTCTTGATCCCTGCGTGATGAGTTGAGATGAAAATAATCGCGTCAGCAACTCCAGGGGCACGCTGTGATCGATGAGACTTAAAAGCTCTCTATCGAGAAAAATCAGCTTCTCCACAGCACTCTGTTCGTCAGTTAATAACGGTTCTAGTTGTTCATACTTCTCATCAAATACCATGGATAGGGATTCGAGTAACGCATCTTTTCCACTAAAATAATGGTAAAACGAGCCTTTACTCGTACCTGAGCGCTCCACAATTTCTTCCACTGTCGTGTTTTCGTAGCCCATTTCATAAAAAAGCTCCCATGCAGCCGACACAATTTTCCCTTTCGTATTTCTTCTATTCTTCCTTTTCACTTTCCAACTCTTTCTCCTTTCGTCCATTTTCGCTTTTGACTATTGTAAAATCTTGGCAGAGTAGATTGTCTTATTCTAATCATGTTTGCTACACGTCGCCTTAGCGACCTTTTCAAGGTATTGTCTGTTTCTCTTACGTTGTTAAATTGTATCATTTGTGATATGATTTTTCCACTCTCTTTTCCCGGTCCACAAGCCCGGTGTGTTAGTCATTTGCCCTTTATAATCTAAGAAAGGACAGTTATGAAAAGACAAGATTTGGAAACACTACTTACGAACGCCATGGAAACCGTCGTGCCCACCGATATCAATCGCCATGAGGAGACCTTACAGTTTTTTGTTGACGAGGCAGGTAAATTAGCGCCGGATAAGGCCGCTTTGTTTGCCTACACCCACGCTGTAGACACCTGCCAAGAAATGATTCGGGCCGTCGTAAAAGCACTGTATGAAGAAAAAAATCTCTTGGAAGACTAACTCCAAGAGATTTTTTATATCTTTAGTTCTTACGGTTTTGCTCCCTCGTGAACCAGAAGCTGGCGTTTCATCACAAGGCCTTCCCGATAACCCCCTAAGCTGCCGTCTCCTCGTATGACGCGATGACATGGTACCAAAATCAACCATGGGTTTCGTCCCACCGCTTGTCCCACCGCACGGGAAGCTCGCGGTTGACCCAGTTGCCGTGCCAACTCTCCATAAGACACCGTCTCACCATAGGGAATCTGAAGTAGGGCCTGCCACACTTGTCGCTGCCACAGGGTTCCCACACCAGCTAGTGGCAATTCCAGTTGTGGACGTAACCCTTTTTCATACTCGCGAAACCATTGTGCTGTTTCGCTGAGTAAAGGGTGCTCATCTTCTTTGGCAGCCTTCCCCAATGCTACTGAAAAAAGCGTCTCATCATCACAAATCATCACCATGGTCCCCCATCTCGTTTGAATCGTTTTTTGATAAAACATCGTTTCACCTCTACCGTTTACTCTTTGTTTATGGTTGTCACATCATATCGCACTGCTGGATTGCTGTAAATCAATCCATGTTCCAAAAAACTTTCTTTTTGATCTTAAAGCTGGTTCTTTTCGCTCTTTTCCATTAAACTGTAAGTATCATCTAAACATCAATAGGAGTGTTATCATGAAATACGTTATGGCTTTTGATGCCGGTACCACCAGCTGCCGTGCCATTCTCTATGACCAACATCATCTAGAAATTTCCGTCGCCCAGCGGGAATTCCCACAATACTACCCTCACCCCGGCTGGGTGGAACAAAAGGGCTTGGAAATTTGGGGCACTATGATTGGCGTAGCCCAAGAGGCCATCGCTCAAACCCACATACATCCCAGTGACATCGTCTCCATAGGGATTACCAATCAACGCGAAACAACTATTTTCTGGAATGCCAAGACCGGCGCTCCCGTCGGGCCGGCCATTGTCTGGCAATGCCGTCGCAGCGCTTCCATCTGTGAAAACTGGGCTCGACAGGGGCTTGCTTATCTCGTCCATCAAAAGACAGGACTCCCTTTAGATGCCTATTTTAGCGCTTCCAAAATTAAATGGCTCCTGGAACACGATGAAACAGCTCGAACCTTAGCCCATCACGGTGACTTACGCTTTGGCACTGTGGATACCTGGTTGATTTATCAACTGACCCAAGGACGAGTTCACGCCACTGACGTGAGTAACGCCAGCCGCACGATGCTTTATAATATCCACACCCTCTCGTGGGATAAGGAGCTTCTGGACCTCTTCGACATCCCCCTATCCATTCTTCCACAGGTTTTAGACTCTGATGCCCTTTTCGGGTACACAGATTCCTCGTTATTTGGAGGCGTATCCATTCCCATTCACGGCGTCTTGGGAGATCAGCAGGCAGCATTGTATGGCAACCGCTGTCATCAACCTGGGATGATCAAAAACACCTATGGCACCGGGTGCTTTTTACTCATGCAAACCGGACCTACCCCTATGATTTCCAAAAACGGTCTTATCACGACCATCGCTTGGCGAGAGGACCACGAAACATCCTACGCTCTGGAGGGTAGCGTTTTTGTCGGCGGAGCGGCGATCCAATGGCTTCGCGATAAAATGCGACTCATCCACACAGCTCCCGAGAGTGCAAAAATCGCCCTAGAAACCCGCTCTGATCACGGTCTAACCGTCATCCCCGCTTTCACCGGCCTTGGTGCCCCTTATTGGGATATGGAGGCTCGCGGGGCCATTCTTGGCATTACCCGAGACACTACCAGCGAGGATGTGATACGAGCCACCTTAGAGTCCATCGCCTACCAAGTGGCCGACGTTTCTAAAGCCATGGCCGACGACACCGGGCTGTCCTTATCGCAGCTCAAAGCGGACGGCGGCGCATCTGCCAACGATTTTCTCTTGCAATTCCAGGCAGAGCTCCTGCAAATTCCTGTGATACGGGCCCACAATGTGGAAATGACCGCTTATGGTGCTGCACTGATAGCTGGTAAGGAAATGGGGTTTTGGCAAGATATGCCCCACAGAGACGAACCCAACGCCACTTTCGTCCCCACCATGTCTCAAGACAAGGCACTTGCCTTACATGAACACTGGAAAGCGCAAATCAAACGCATTTTACACCATGCTTAACAAAAAACCTTGGGATTTTATCTCAAGGTTTTTTGTTTGTGTTCTCTTAATGCTTCGATTTCCTTTTGGTAACCTTTTAAGTCCTGGGGCGTTTCCAATACCATGGGTAACGTCTGCAAATACGCGTGGTTCACGATTTCCTCAAACACGGTCCATCCCAAATGTCCCTCACCTAACACCTCATGACGGTCCTTTTTCGCTCCGCGCTCATTTTTACTGTCATTTAAGTGCAAAGCCTTTAAGTAGCGAAGGCCGATCACCCGATCAAATTCTTCCAACACCCCTTCTAAATCATGTACCACATCATAACCGGCATCATGGACATGACACGTATCCAAACACACACCTATGTGATCACGGTACCGGCATCCTTCAATGATTGTTGCCAACTCTTCAAAGCTGCGCCCAATCTCCGTTCCCTTTCCTGCCATAGTTTCCAATAGCACTGTCGTATGCATGCCGGAAAACATAGTTTCATTTAGCAGCTTCGTAATTTTTTCCGTCCCCATTTCCACTCCCTGTTTTACGTGTGAACCAGGATGAAAGTTGTAGTATTGTCCTGGCAAGTTTTCTAAGCGCTCCAAGTCTTCGCGAAAAACCATCTCGGCAAAATCTAAGACTTCAGGTTTTGCCGCCGCAGGATTCAAAGTGTAAGGAGCATGAGCCACCAACGGCCCGAACTCGTGGACCTTCATTAAGTTCAAAAGCGCCTTAGCATCCTCTGCGTCCCACGGACGCATCTTACCTCCGCGAGGATTTCTTGTAAAAAACTGAAATGTATTGGCCCCAATCTTTAACGCCGTTTCTCCCATCGCCAAGTAGCCACCTGACGACGAAAGATGGCACCCTAAATAAAGCATAAAACCTCCTCCTACTCAAACAGGCTCCCGCCTGCTTCCAATAATCGAATATGGCCATCTGCCACATAAACGACATCTTTTCTCTCAATGACCACCGTAGTCCGTTCTAACAACCCAGTGTGGTTTTTAATGGCCACCAAGAATTCTCGATTTGGATTAAGTGCCACAGGATGACCCACCAACTCCAACATCCCCCAATCGCCCATCGTATCCCCATATGCATAGGACCGGCTCAGATCAATGCCATAGACTTTTTCCAGTTCAGCCACAGCTTGTCTTTTGCTTTCTGCGTCCCACATGGGAATCACTTCGCCAGTCAGTTTCTGATCTTCATCCATTAGAAACGTCGTCCCACGCCAATCATCGGCCTCGTACTTTTCCGCCATTGGGGCCACCAAAAAATCAGGACTGCCAGAGATAAAAAACAACGCGTGTCCTAATTCCTTATGCCACTGAATCTGCTTTCTTGCAAAGGAATATACCATATCGCCATGCATTTTCACCACCTCTTCGGCCACTTGAGACACCTTTAAGCCAGGTTCACCAATGAGTTCACGCAAATATATGGCAATGAGGCGGTTAAAATAATCTTCAAAATTTAAAAAGCGCTTTCCCCATTGTTTGTAAATGGGGCGCACTTCTTTTTCCCACACCTGGTGATCGGCCAGGTTTTCTTTGACCATTTTTTTGAAATGCTCAATCATCAGCTGATCACGAAAAATGGTACCATCTATGTCAAAAAACGCCGCTTGTCGCATCCTCATTCACCTCCACATCATTATATCATACTATCGTCCCGTCTTGATTCCGCATGGATTGCACAAGGACCTTTCATGTGGTAAACTGTCCATATCATACGGTAAAGCGTTAATCCGTCAAATATTATAAAATCTAGAAAGGATGATTTCACATGGCTTGGAAAGGTCTCATTCACGCCTATCAATCGTATCTGCCCGTCAACGCACAAACGCCTCTCATCACCTTATATGAAGGTAATACACCGTTAATCAAAAGCGTCAACATTGGACGGGATCTCGGACTAGATCTCTACTTTAAATTTGAAGGGCTAAACCCTACCGGCTCCTTTAAAGACCGAGGCATGGTCATGGCCGTCGCCAAAGCTTTAGAGGCCCAATCACGCGTCATCATCTGCGCCTCCACTGGTAATACTTCCGCCTCTGCAGCCGCCTATGGTGCCCGTTTTGGCCTTAAAACCATTGTGCTCATTCCAGAGGGGAAAATTGCTATGGGCAAGCTGGCCCAAGCCTTTCAATACGGAGCCCAAGTCATCACCATCCAGGGCAACTTCGACCAGGCACTCAAACTCGTACGCGAAATCAGCGACACACATCCCATCACCTTAGTGAATTCTTTGAATCCATACCGTTTGGAGGGGCAACAAACTGGTGCCTTTGAAATGATCGATGCACTGGGAAAAGCCCCTGACATTCTTGCCATCCCCGTGGGTAACGCTGGTAATATCTCCGCTTACTGGAAAGGGTTTAACGCTTACTATGATAACAAAATCATCGACCAAAAGCCAAAAATGTATGGATTCCAAGCTGACGGTGCTGCGCCTTTAGTTTACGGCCACGTCTTTGAAAATCCAGAAACCATCGCTACTGCCATTCGCATCGGCAATCCGGCCAGTGCCGATAAGGCTTTACGCGCCCGTGACGAATCCGATGGCCTCATCGATGCCGTCACAGATGATGAGATTCTAGAAGCCTACCGCGAGCTCTCGCGTTCTGAGGGAATTTTTGCTGAGCCTGCTTCTGCTGCCTCTCTTGCCGGTGTCTTTAAGTCCCTAAAACAAGATAAAATCCAAAAGGGACAACAAGTCGTCTGCGTGCTGACCGGAAACGGTCTTAAGGACCCTTCCACCTGTCTGGAGTTCGTACATGAACCACCTTCTCTACGCCCCGTTGTCGACGACATCTTAGCCTTAATTGAGAAGGAGGCGTAAGATCATGGTCACTTATAATGTCAAAGTTCCCGCTACTACCGCCAATATGGGACCCGGATTTGATGCTTTTGGAATGGCCTTATCCCTCTACTCCTATTTTGAAGCCAAACCTTCGGACAAATGGCAGTTTAGCTTGACCGGCGCAGGCGCTGACCAATTGGATGGTCGAGAAAACTTGGTGGAAACCGCCATGAAGTATGTTTTGGAACAAGAAAACAGCCCGCAAAAAGCATACGTGCATATAGAAAACCATATTCCATTTGGTCGCGGACTGGGCTCCTCTGCCGCTGCCATCGTTGGCGGTGTCATGTTGGCCAACGCCTTACTGAAGCGGCGACTGACTGATCAGGAAATTTTACGCTATGCTACCACTATCGAAGGCCACCCGGACAACGTGGTCCCGGCTTATCTGGGTCAATTCACCGTATCTCTCGCTACAGAAGACCGGATCCTCTGTGAACAAATCATGCCATCCTCCTCACTAACCACTGTGGTGTGTATTCCCACTTATGAAGTGAGCACCGCCAAGGCCAGAGCCGTCATGCCACCAACAGTTTCCATGGAAGATGCTGTCTTCTCCATGACCCACGCCTCCCTTTTGGTGCTGGCCATGAGAAATGGCGATCTGCCTCTGCTTTCCCATGCCATGAAAGATAGCTTACACGAACCCTACCGCAAAGCGCTCTTAAAAGGCTACGACTCTTTAAAAGCCGCCGCACTTGATGCCGGCGCTCTCAGTTATAATATTTCCGGCTCCGGCTCCACCACCATCGCTTACACCGACCAAGATCACGCTGTAGCCATCGCCGAAGCGCTTCGTCATACCATGGACCAATTAGGCCTTGATGGGCAGGCACTCACCTTGCCACCGGACATGCACGGAGCCGTTTACCAGGACTAAGCCTATCAAAGGCTGCGCCTCTCTTCGATGATATCCGTTGACCAGCTGGTCACATCACCAGCGGTTGGCTTGTCGCCCATTAGATTCACTCAGTCTCTATACGCATCAAAAAAGTCCGGCATCGCCGGACTTTTTTCGTTTCATCTATTATTCGCTGATCATCACCACAGTATCTTCCGGATGCAACACGGTATCTCCTGTAGGCACAATAACTTCTCCGCCCTTTCGCTGCACCATAATGATCAGCTCCTTATCACCTATCTCCAGCTCCGAAATCTTATGATTCGCCCAACGATGCTCTTTGGACAACGTAAATTCCTTTAAATCATGACCCGTGCGATCAAAGTGCATCTGTCCTCCCAAGACGATGATATCGTCTTTTTCAATAATCGTATCACCTTTGGCCACTACCGTTTTCCCGTTCCGTTCAATTTTGGCCACAATGATGTTAAAAGTGTGATTCAGCTCCTTAATCATCTTGCCGATCCAGCGATTGCCCTCTTGAATCTGCGTTTGGATAAAGCCAAGGTCCGACTTATCTTGGTAATAATTAAAGGTTTTTAGCACTGTGTCATTGGGTTCTAACATCTGCCATCGTTTCGTCGCCATCGGCATCAGTGATCCCTGAATAAAGGAGGAGAATAAACAAATGCCAAACACAATATGGAAAATGTCAATAGACAATGGAATTTGCGAGTTCACCACCAAAATGGCGAAAGCAATCGCTGCAGCTCCTCTTAGACCCCCCAGAGAAATGATCTTTAACTGATTTTTTTCCAGTTTAAACGGCAGCATAAGCCCCCATACCGTCACCGGTCTGGCCACAACGGCCATCACTAGCATAATCATAAAAGAGATAGGTAACACTGCCACCAGTTGTTGAACGTTCGATAAAAACCCAAGAAGAAAGAATAAGCCAATTTGTACTAAAGAGGAAATGCCGTCATAGAAAAATACGACGTCTCGTTTTCCTACAAATTGCTTATTGCCCAAATAGATTCCCAGGATGTACAAGGCCAAATAGCCATTACCCCCCACCAACTCGGTCAGGCTAAACGTTCCAAACATGAGCGCCACGAAAAAAACAATCAGCAAGCCGTCTTCTTTCATGTCTCCACGGTTAATGATGCGTAACATAACCCAACCGATCAAAAATCCCAGGCCAACGCCAAATACCACTTGTTTTAAAACCAGCACCGGAACAGATACTTGGGCTCCAGCGATTAAAGTAATAAAAACAATCGTCATCGTGTAGGCAGCCGGGTCGTTAGAGCCACTTTCCAACTCTAAAAGCGGAGCCGTGTTATGCTTCAGGTTCAGCCTCTTAGATACCAAGATGGAAGACACGGAAGCATAGTCTGTCGACCCCACGACGGAACCTAAAAGCATCGCTTCATAAAAATCAAACTTAAGCACATAAAAGCAAAAGGCCCCCGTTAATAATGCCGTCGCAACGACACCTAAGCTTGCCAAAACTGCTGCGGGCTTGGCTACCGGTTTTCCCATGGCCCAGTTAGTACCAAAGCCCCCATAAAACATGATGACCATCAAAGATACTTTGGCGACGTTATCTGCTAATGCATAATCCGAAAAATTATAGCCTAATAAGTTGAACGACATCCCCAAAAAAATGAAGAGTAATAGGGAAGGCAGTCCAAAACGATCTGAAAATCGATGAGCTAAGATAGCCAGCAGTAAAACTGCTGTAATAATCAGTAAATTCATAACACACTACCCCTTTCTCTTCTGGCCAGCAAGCCTGATCCTTTCATAGGTGTCTTCACCCTCATGTTCATCCTCTTCACCTGGTAAAATGATAGGTGCTTAGTCCTTTTGCGCAGGTTCTCTCATCGTAAAATCTTTTACTGCCTCAGATTTTACCTCGCAAGTGGCTAAGCACGTGAAGAAAGGCATCCCCTTGAGGAGTGCATTTTATTTTTCGTCTTCTTTAAATCCCATTAATCGAACGATCGGCGTATTTCCCAGCTGTTCCCGCCCTCTCAAATCATCCAGTTCGATTAAAAAGGCATAGGCACTGACCGTAGCTCCCAAGCTCTCTACCATTTCTTTTACTGCTCGAGCAGTCCCACCGGTGGCCAGCAAATCGTCCACTACCAGCACTTTTGCTCCGGGGGCTAGTGCATCATTGTGAATTTCTAAAGCGTCCTGACCATACTCTAGTCCATAGTGCTTTTTAACCGTATCCCCGGGTAATTTTCCAGACTTGCGCACAGGCACAAAACCCTTATTCATTCGATACGCCAAAGCAGATCCTAAGATAAAGCCACGAGCTTCGATCGCTAATACCACATCCACATCGGATGCCACTTGACTTGCAGCCTCTGCCATTTGATCAACGGCTAAATGAAATGCCGTTTCATCCTTCAGCAAAGTCGTAATGTCACGAAAATGAATCCCTTCCACGGGAAAGTTTTCAATCGTTCTTATTTTTTCTTTTAAATTCATTTTTCCATCACCATTTATTATGCTCACGCATCGCTCGTTCTATGTGTCTCTTGGCATCCTTCTCGGCTAGAGCGGCGCGCTTATCGTAAAGTTTTTTCCCTTTGGCCACAGCTAATTCAGCTTTGACCAAACCATTTTTCAGATACAGAGAAAGGACCACTAACGTCATGCCACTTTGTGCCACTTGTTGCTCTAGGCGGTGTATTTCCCGTTTATGCAACAAAAGTTTCCGCTTACGCACCGGATCCTCATTAAACCGATTTCCTTGCTCATAGGGGCTAATATGCATCCCATAAACAAAGATTTCACCTTCTTCTACCGCCGCATAAGATTCTTTGAGGTTCACTTTCCCCTGACGAATGGATTTCACTTCGGTACCTTTTAAGACTATGCCAGCCTCTACGGTGCTCTCAATAAAATATTCGTGACGCGCCTTGCGATTAGTCGCCAGTACTTTGTGACTTTCCTTTTTTGCCACTATCCTCATCCTCTACCAAAGTAAAATCAATGTTATATTGTCCCATATCCACATAGGCCACCTGCACCGTCACCGGATCGCCTAATTGCCATCGCTTACCTGTGCGTTCTCCCACAACCTGATAGGTATCTTCCAAGAAATTGTAATGGTCATCTTCCATCGAGGAAAATTTCACTAAGCCCTCAATCGTGTTGGGTAGTTCCACAAAAAATCCGAAATTCGTCAATGTTGAGATGCGACCCTCAAATATCTCACCCACATGGTCAGCCATATACTGTGCCATTTTAAACTTCTCAACCTGACGTTCTGCCTCTTCTGCAACGCGTTCCCGATCAGAAATATGGGTCGTCTGTTGCTTGAGTTCGCGGCGCAAAACTTGCCAATAATCTCTGTCAGTTTTTCGATGCAACATGGCTTTTAAGATGCGATGGACCATTAAGTCGGCATAGCGTCTGATCGGAGCCGTAAAATGTGTGTACCCTTCACTAGCCAAGCCAAAATGCCCGATATCTTCCGGAGAATAAACAGCCTTTTGCATCGATCTCAGCATCAACGTGGTCAAAAGCAACTCTTCTGGCTTCCCTTTCACCTCTGTGACGATCTGCTGCAATGTTTTCGGTTCAATGGCATCCAAATCCAATTCATAGCCAAACCGGCTTAGGACCCGATTAAATTCTACTAATTTTTCTTCTGAAGGTTTGCCATGCACCCGGTACACAAACGAATCGGCACGTCTTCCCCAATGTTGGGCAATGACTTCATTGGCGACGATCATAAATTCTTCGATCATCATTTCCGCTTCGCCTCGCTCCAGTCTTTCCACATTCACCGGTTTGGCGTCACGATCCAGAGTGATTTTCATCTCGGGAAAATCAAACATCATTGACCCACGGCGTACCCGCTGTGCCTTTAGTTGATGCATCAATTGACGCCCTTCATCTAATAATAGTTGTCGTGTTTGATGTTCTCTCGGCAATTCTTCCCCGGTAAAATAGCGATTGACTTCTTCGTATGTTAAACGCGCATCAGAGCGAATCACCGTTTCATATAATGCTTTGCTTTCCAATTGTCCATTGGCTAAAAAATCCAAGCACAGGCTTAACGCATATCGATCCTCTCCGGGGTTTAGAGAGCAAATGCCATTGGACAGTTCCGTCGGCAACATAGGGAGTACCCGATCGATGAGATAGGCAGAATTTCCACGCAGGTACGCCTCTTCGTCCATCGCCATACCAGGTTTAACGTAATGACTTACATCGGCAATATGTACCCAAAGGCGTGTCCCGTTCCCTTCGATTTTCTCTATACTAATAGCATCATCAAGGTCTTTGGCATCTTCACCGTCAATGGTTACCGTTTCCAAAGACCTGGCATCATATCGGCCATCCAAGCATACCGTTTGGGATACCTCACGAGCTTCCTTTTTCGCCTCAGGTGGAAACCCTTCCCGTAAACCAAAAGAGAGGATAATGGACTGCATATCCGTTTCATTCACACCAGGATAACCTAGAATAGCTGTTACCTTACCTTTAGGCGGTCTATTTTTTCCCTGATGGCGCACTTCGACCATCACTTTTTGCCCATCTTTGGCCCCACCAGTAGACTTGGCATCCACGCTTAATGGACTGGCAAACCTTGATTCATCGGGATAAACCAGCCCCGATCCATCTGGCCTGGTCTTTTTATAAAGCCCTACCAACACATGGTGACCTCGTTCGAGCACCCTCACCACTTTACCTTGTGGGCGCTCATCTTGCGTGTCTTCAATGAGCACACGAACCCTGTCCTTATCATAAGCATTCTGTAATGCCTCTGCAGGAATATAAATATCCGGCTTTTCTCCGTCTTCGCGCAATAAGAAAGCGAACCCTCTTGCGTTACCCTGTAACACACCCTCGACCAGTCTAGTCTCTTCCGACCAAATAATTTCATTGGGGTGAGGGCGAAAGATAGACCCTTCTTTTTCCATGTCTCTTAGGACACCGTCTAATAGCTTTCGTTCATTGTTGCGAATCTGAAGCACTTTAGCCAATGATTTAAAATCTGTCCGATGCGATGGAATGGACTTCAAAATAGCTATGATTTTTTCTTTCATACCGTCCTCCTCAAGGGATTACGACTTCGCTCCAAACCCCGTATTTTCATAGAGATTGACATCAAAGGTAGACATGTTTACGTCTGTTTCCCGATGTCTTTCCAGTGCCATTTCAATGCATTCGTGAGTTAATGCCTGGAAATCAATACCTTTGCCTTCCCACAAATAATATCCCAGCGAACCGGGAAGTGTGTTGATTTCATTCACATAAACTGTATTTTCCTCATCCAGCAAGAAATCAATACGAGCAGTTCCTGCTCCATCAATCACCATAAACGCCGCTTTGGCCAAGCGCTCGATTTTGTTTTGTATGTCTTCCGGTAACTCTGCCGGGATGCGTCTGCTGCTTGTCGACTCTCCTTTTTGAGGCATAATCTTTTCGCCAGTTTTACTTCCTTTCGCTTTTTTAAAGTATTTGTCCTCAAAGGTCAATAACTCACCAGCCGTCACCGGTTCTTCACAAAGACTCGCCTCCACGCGATCATCAATGCCTAATACGGCACAGTTGATTTCTCGCGGATTGTCCACCGCTTGTTCCACGATGATTTTACGATCAAAGGCACGTGCTACTTCTATACTATTCTTCAGTTCCTCTTGGTTATGAGCTTTGGAGATGCCCACAGAGGAGCCCAGGTTTGCAGGCTTCACAAATACGGGGTAAGGAAGTCGTTCTTCAATGTCTGCAATCACTTTTCTATGATTATTCTCCCACGCCTTGCGGTAAAACCAAACATACGGTACCACTGGAATCTCATTCGCTTTGAAAACATCTTTCATCAAAATTTTATCCATACCTACGGAGGCCGCTAACACACCGCAGCCTACATACGGAATGTTCATCCATTCCAAAATACCTTGCATTTTCCCATCTTCACCATAGGTGCCGTGCAGGGCCGGAAACACTACATCAATGGTATCCACAACTTTTTTCCCAAAAAGTTTGACTTGATCAGGAATCGCATATAGGGAGTGATCTCCCTTTGTGGGATTAACCATCACCTGTATCGCTTGCGAAAAATCGCCAGACCGATAGGTGGCAAAGTCTTTTAGAACCTCGCCTGTAAACCATTTTCCTTCTTGATCAATATAAATCGGCACTGCCGTGTAGCGACTGGCATCTAAGTTTTCCATGATCTGTAATCCGGTGATGACAGAAACTTGATGTTCCACGCTACGACCTCCAAAGACCACTCCGACTCTCATAAATACCTCCTATGCTTCGTTATATGTATCCGGTAAATCATTTTCAAACAAAATAATGTCACCTGGTTTTGCATGCTTCGCAATCCATTCACTGGCTGCAGTCAACTGATTCACGATAATCACGCGATCTTCAGGATAGTTTTTTTTCTTTAAGCCTTCACGAATGGGGGTTGTACGTTTTTCACCCACTAAAATGGCATATTCACATACTTTGGCGATTTCTCGGCCAAATTGAAGGTTCTCTTCATATTCTCTGTCACCAAGCTCCACCATGCCCGGCGTCACGATAATACGGTTACCACTCTTAAACTGACTCAGCGTTTCTAAAGCTGCCTTAGCTCCTGCCGGATTGGAATTAAAAGCGTCATCAATGATAATAATGCCCGTTCCTGGATTAATGATATTCAAACGGTGTTCCACCGGTTCAATATGGGGAATCGCTGCAGCGATTTCTTCCATGCTCATGCCCAGTTCTCTCGCTACACATGCACCTGCTAAGATATTTTCAATGTTATGCTTGCCCAGCAACTTAGTTTCCGTCGCTACTTCATGGCCTTCTTTATCACAAAGGACAAAGGTCGTGCCCAGCTCATATACTTGAATATTTTTGGCAAAAATATCGACCTTGTCTGTCTTTTCTATGCCATAAAGCCACTTCTTTTTAAATGTTCTGTCTGCCAATTTCCGAACATAAGGGTTATCGTAATTAAATACTGCCACTCCATCTTTCGGCAGCTCTTCGATGAGCTCATATTTCGTCTTCATGATCGTTTCAATCGAACCGAACGTTTCTAAATGTGCCGGCCCCACTGATGTAATCACACCAATTGTCGGTTTAGCTAACTTAGCCAATTCTTCAATATCTTTTTCGTGCCGCGCTCCCATCTCCACCACAAAGATTTCATCCAGGGCTGTCAAATCTTCGTTAATTACTTTGGAAATTCCCATAGGCGTGTTATACGAAGAAGGAGTTGTCCTTGTCGAAAATTTCGATTGTAAAATAGACGTGGTGATAAATTTTGTGCTGGTTTTGCCATAACTTCCTGTGATACCCACCACCTTCACATGAGAAAATGAGGCAATCTTTTTTTGTGCCGCACGATAAAACCCGTCATTAATATTTTTTTCCACCGGTTTCATCAAGGCATTGGCCAAAATGATAATGCACGGTTGCAAAAGGTAAATGACCCCAAATAATACCAAGGTAAACACGGCTAACCATCCATAATTTAAAGCACCTTTTTGCAAAACAATATAAATTGTAATCGCTAAGGCCACTAATACAGCATTGATTCCCATGAGCATAGACTGCAAACGCTTAGCACGATCTGTCATCACCAGTTCTTTTTTTACCTCCACCTTGACCGGCTTGATGCGAAATGCTTTTGACTTGTTTTGGCTAAGCCAAAGGCGATAGCGCTCATTTTTATAGCCCTCCAGCTGCATGATATGCAGACTTCGCCTACCTTGGAACATCAGCGCCCATAGCCCGATGACAATGATGAGTATAAAAATAATATATGCAATCATAAAACTGTCTCCTTATGAAAAAAACGACCGAATGACGCTGACAAACAAATTATATTGATCTAAATAGGAAAAATGACCTGCTCCTTCTGCCACTACTAGGCCGGCATCGGGAATCAGCCTCTCCATTTTTTGGGCCATATAAAGTGGAGTATCTTGGTCCAAGCTCCCCCAAAAAAGCAAGGTTGGCGCTTGAATATGAGGCAGTCGATCCGTAAAGTCTTCATTGACCACCTTGACAATGGTTTTGCGCATTACACCGCTGGTATTGCGATAATCCTCCGAGCCGTGACGACGATAAAATTTCTCCATCGCTTCTGCTTGGTTTTTTCCTCTATGTAACAGGCGATAGCCCCATTTAGCGACTTTAAAGCTATAGACCTTGAGGTAGTGAGAGAGTTTCCTTTTCGGCTTAATTCCCGCCGCATCGATCAAAACCATTTTTTTAATCCGCTCCGGCCTTTCACTTGCCATGAGAATCGACAACTTTCCCCCAAAAGAATGACCCAGTACATGGAGCTCGCGAACCTGCAGGCACTCCAAAAACTCCCATAGTACCTCAACGTAGTCTAGGGAGTCGTAGGGTTCGGGCGGCTCTTCACTTTGCCCGAAACCGGGCAAGTCCAAACAGATAACACGTCCCCTATCTTCTAATGCATTAATAATGGGCATGACAGATGCAATTTGCGCACCCCAGCCATGAAGAATGAGAAAGACTTCGCCTTCTCCACGATCCAAGTAATGGATGCGACGATTCTTTATGATGATTTCCATAAATTCCCTCTTTCTATCGTACCCCATTATAACACAAATCGCCTGTGATCCAAAGAAAAACAGGGTTTTACACGAAAAAGAACCGCAACTTTTTGGCTGCGGTTCTCTCTCTTAATCGATGCGAACAACCCCGTTGGTCACTTTGGCATCAATGGTCAAGCACGATTCCCCCTCGCGATAATGGGCTGTATATGCCGTCATCCTTTCCTCCTCATGAATCGTACTGATAAACTTATCCGATAAACTCAGTTGCGACATCAACGGCCTGTCCTGATCTACACACACTTTTACCGGTTTAATGTAATCCACGAGGCTAATGCGTATCGAGCCGTTGACCGTCTCGACCTTGATATCCTTCACAACACCCGTGACATCGTGAACGTTCACGCTGCCATTCACATTTTGTATGGATACCGTTTCTGCAAAAAGACCGCTCATAATCATAGGGCCGTTCACCGTCTCCATGACTAAACTCTCTCCATGGACATCAAAGACTTCGATGCGACCATTGATCCCCTTGATGTCTATTTGGTCTCCTTGTATGCTTTTTAAATTGATCTTGCCATTGGTAGAACTCACCTTTACCGTATCCGCGATCACATCTTCCATCTCAATCATACCGTAAGGAGCCTGAACTAATAACGAACGTACATTATGTCTGGGAATGTTCACTATCATTTCCCCCACAAAACCTTGCGGCAATTCTGTATCTGTTGCAATGATGACGACGCCATTTTCTTTCTTCATGTGCACCAGCTCGTGGCTCTCATCCACAAAAGTCTCATCGTAGCGCAGTTTGACACGGCACTCTACCACTTCTTCATCCCAAGCCACGAGCTTCACCGGGCCGCGCTCGTTTTTGATATTAAAGCTAATGGGTTCATCGTGTAGCGCCGGCACCTGCTGAATGAATTCCTTGCGACTATTATATTTGCGGCTGCCTGCTCCTTGTACATAATCAGCTATGCCTTCCAGGTCAATTTGGCGAATGCCGTCTGCCGTCTGTTGCACCAGCCGATCGACTGTCGATGTCAGCTTTTTCATTAAACCTGTCAAGGACGGCCCTTCAGTGATTTCCTTCTCATTTTCCGCTTTCTCTCCCACTGCTTGCAACAGACGCGTCGCCTGCTCCTCATCGATTTTACCATCACGCAACATCTCTAAAATGATTCTTCGTTCTTCAGTCACGTCGTCGCCCCCAATCCTTAAGCATTTGCTCCCCTTCTTCCACAGAGAGATGACCGGATTCGATCATTTCTAAAATTTCCATTTGACCGCGATCCGTATCTACCTTATGACCCAATGCGCGGATCACTTCATCTAACCGATTACGCACTGTCGGATAGGAGATGCCTAGCGTCTTCTCCACTTCTTTCAGATTTCCGCGCTTCATCATAAATATCTCCACAAACTCTTGCTGTTCTTTCGATAAACTGGCCAGCTTTCCCGGTTTGAACTTGCCGCGCACCTCCACATGACATGATGGACATTCATAGGATGTTATGATCATTTTTTTACCACAAGCCGGGCAGTCACTTAAGTTTGATTTCATATTGTCACTCCTTTATATCTTTTCCTTATTTTTACATTATCTTATCACATTTATTAATAAAATCAATCTATTAATTAATTTTATTAATTCTTTTTTGTACTTTGTTGATTTTGGTCAAAAAAAAGAATGAAGCGTTTAAAACCGCTTCATTCATAGGCTCTTGAGACCCTCATCATATTAAAGACTGCATGGTATAGCAAGTGGCCTTCCTCATCCGTAATGCGCGTCTCAATGAGTTTTATGCTTCTGCCCGTCTTCAACGGCACAGCAACACACGTCAGTCTACCACCCGTCGCCGACCGTAGAAAGTCCATTTTGGCATCCAAGGTGACATGGGGGTCTCCCGAAATATGTGCCAGAAACCCTGCCGCAGTATCTGCCACAGTAAAGTAAGCTCCGCCATGTAAGAATCCATTGCTATTCAAATTTTCTTCTACCACGTCCATATATAATACTAATTGGTTCGTGGCCTCATCAAAACCTCCCCAAGAAACATGACACTGCGATAAAATGGCATTTCCCGAGGCCAAGTATTCCTGGAGCTTTACAATAATTTCTTCTTGGGTCATTGCTTCTTGTGTCATAGTTCCTCCCAACGTAATTTTTCGCGCAGTGCCGGGATTCTTGCCAATGAAGCCTCTGTCAATCCTTTGGAGATTTTCGCCAGAGAGATGGTCCCATGCGTCAACAACCTTTCACTTTCATCATAGATGCGAGTACGGTAGACAGAGATGGACTTGCCTCGCTTGATCTCCTCCGCATCACATCGGATCGTACCTGATGTAGCCGATCGCAGGTAATGAAGTCCTACTTCATTGACCACATAAGACTCTTCTCTCAGGTGGGAGAAAAAGCTCGCTGTTGTTTCAGCCAATGTGTATAGTGCGCCCCCATGCATAAAGCCCATGGGGTTCAGATTCGTCGTCATAACATCTGCAAAGAGACTCAGTTGATGTTCATTCATACAACCCCATCGCACTCCACACATTTTTTCCATACCTGTGCCGTATTCCAATAAGTAGCGTACCGTATCCTGTTCGTGGATGGTTCCGAATCGTCCAGGTGTATAGAGGTTCTGCCGACGTTGATCTGGTGTGGGCGGCTCAATGTCGGCATCTGCAATTTTTTGTACTCCGGAAACCTTTGCCATACTAAAGATCCCATACGCACAAAGATTGCGATCCTGGTCAAATATTTTATTTTCATATACGCTGACCGAACGACCAATTTTGATCTCACGACATTCACAAGTCAGCTCGCCTTCCGTCGCAGAGCGCAAATAGCTCATCTGTGCATCTAGCGTCACCACTTGGATATTGCGCAACATAGCAAATAGACCAGAAGCTGCATCGGCCATCGTAAAGAAAGCTCCTCCGTGCACATATCCCACTGCGTTTAACACTGTCGGGGTGATCTGGGCTTTTAAGGTCACCACTTCTCCGTCAAAGTCACCCCAACGTAGCCCCACGGTTTTTTCCAACCCTTCTGTCATATTCATCAATCTGGCAGCTACAATTGTATTTTGGGTCATCATCTCTTGCTCAGTCATGCCTTCTCTCTTTTGTTCTGTCATGTGATCCACCTCTTTCTTTACTGATTACGCTTTAAAATACTCCGGAAATAATCGTTGTAAAACGAGGCTCAAGCCTCCTTCATTGTTCGTCTTTTCACTGACTTCATCAGCTGCTTCTAAAATGCGTGGATGCGCGTTTTTCATGGCGACGCCTCTGCCGGCATAGGTGATCATTGCTGAGTCATTGAGATCATCTCCTACGGCGGCGATGCGCGACGTGTCTATCCCCCACTTTTCTGCCAGTCTAGTAGCAGCTCGCCATTTGGAGCCTTCTTCATTCATTATTTCCAGCATGCCGTCAAAGTGGATTAACTGCCCTACGACGTGTGTGTTTAACCCCATGCTACTTTGGCAATGTAACTGACGCTCCATCTCTTCCAGCTTATCGTAGTCGCCCAGATAAATCATAGCCAGAACCTGTTCTCGTTTCAAATCATCTAGCCGATCTAGCACCTTAAAGCGATGACTGAAATGTTGAAGGTAGCGTTTTAGCGGATCCGTATAGTGAGTCCTGATGGCGGCGATATCCTTGCCTTCCTCATAGCGATTGATGTGAAAAAGAGGCCACTCTTCGACAGCTGCCCCAATGGTATAAGCCATCTGAATCGCTTCCCACGGTAGCCTCCGCAAATCCAGCAAATGATCTGTCGCTCCGTCTCTTACGACCGTGCCATTATTAGCCATGATTACCAAATCACGATTTACGGGGTTGGATAATTGCTTGGCCGATGCATAGCTTCGTCCTGTGGCTATCACAACCTTTATCCCCTGGTCAATTAAGTGCTGCAAGGTCTCAATATCTTGTACACCAATCTTTTTTTCATCCGTCAACAAGGTTCCATCCAGGTCCACTAGAACCATATCATAGGATCTTTTCATCGAACAGACTCCATGCGAGCGCGTACTTCCCGTTCTACAACTTCTAGTTTATGCTCGGCGTCTCGGTCAGTTTTGCCGATGACATAGATGTAGAGTTTGATTTTCGGCTCCGTACCCGATGGGCGAATGGCAAACCATGTACCATCTGCCAGGGTGTACTTCAAAACATTGCTCTTGGGAAGTCCTGTTTTATCCACTTGATAATCCACCACAGACACCACAGGCTCATTGTTCACCAAGGTTAGCGGTTGGCGACGAACATCTTCCATGATGCGTCCGATCAGAGCTTGGCCTTCAGCTCCTTCTAGTGTGATCGATAACAGTTTTTCGTCATAATAGCCATGCGTTTGATAAAGCTCATCAAGTACCTCGCCCAAAGTCTTCCCTTGGCCTAAATAGTAGTCTGCCATTTCCACAATCAGCATGGAAGAAATCACAGCATCCTTATCTCGCACGAAATCACGGTAAACATAGCCAATACTCTCTTCATAGCCGAATAACAGCTGGTATTCTCCAGAGCGATCCCAAGCATTGGGTAGGCTGCAAATGTACTTAAATCCTGTGAGTGTCTCGAATACGGGCACCTCATAGTCTTTTGCAATGCGTTTAGCCAAATCGCCTGTGACAATACTCTTGACAATTGCCGCGTTTGGGGGCAAGCTTTTTTTCTCTGCCAAGCCCTCTAGGATATAGTGAACTAACAAAGCTCCTATCTGATTACCGTTAAATGCACGATAACCGCCATGGCCGTCTTTACACATCATGCTCACACGATCACAATCCGGGTCCGTCGCCAACAAAAGGTCTGCATCCACTTTTTGCCCCCATTGTTTGGCCAGATCAAATGCTTTATGGTCTTCCGGGTTCGGGTATCCTACAGTGGCAAAGTCTGGATCCGGCTTCACTTGCTCTTCCACCAGTGTCATATGATCAAAGCCACGTTTTTTTAACACATGACGCACCGGTAGATTCCCCGTACCATTCAGGGGCGTGTACACCACATGCACGCTCTTTTTAAGCTCCTCATCACGAACGGCGCTTCCCAGCACTAAGCTGTAGTAGCTTTCGTCTACTTCCTGAGGCACCGGCTTAATCAGAGCTTGGGCTGCTTCATCCTCTTCGCGAAGAAAAGCAATATCTTCATACCGAACCTGCGCAATGTGGGTCAAGATCTCATCTGCTTTATCATCTAAGATTTGCGATCCCTCTTCCCAATAGACCTTGTAGCCATTATAATCTTTTGGATTATGGCTGGCCGTCACCACAATGCCAGAGACGCAGTTTAAGTGACGTACCGCATAACTCAACATAGGCGTCGGTCGAATATCCGGGAAAAGATAAACGCGGATACCGTGGGTTGCTAAAATCCCTGCCGCGATGTCAGCAAATTCACGGCTCTGATGACGAACGTCATAAGCGATGACCAAGCCGCGTTTCATCGCATTCTCTCCCGCCTCCACAATGGTTCGAGCCAAGCCTTCTGTGGCTTTCCCCACCGTATAACGGTTCATCCGATTCGTTCCGGCTCCAAGTTTGCCGCGTAAACCAGCTGTACCAAATTCCAGCTCTTGATAAAATCGATCTTGCAACTCGGTTTCATCATGAATTTTTCTGATTTCTTCCTTATAGGACTCTGCAATCACAGGAGAATCCAACCATTCTTGCTTCATTACTTCGTATTTCACATGACACCTCCTAGGTCAACGGGACAAACTTAGCATCGGTCACCGCAGCCAAATCCTGGGGCGATAAGACGATCTGCCAACCGATAGCACCGGCACTCACAACCACTTTTTCTTGATGCTCCATACTTTGCTCCACAAATGTCGGAAAGGCCTTCTTCATGCCAATGGGAGAACACCCTCCATGAACATAACCGGTGAGAGCTTTCAGGTCTTTTTGATGCAACATGTCCACCTTTTTAACCCCTGCCGCTTTCGCCGCCAACTTCAAATCCAAATGTCGATCTACGGGAATCACGAAAACCAATGGCGTTTCAGCAATACACACTAAGGCCTTCCCTACCTTTTCATAGGATAAACCCTTCTTATCCGCCACACTGACACCGTCAATCAGTCCGTCCTCTACATCATATTGGAGAGCTTCATATTCCACCTTTCGCTGCTCTAAATAACGCATTGCATTTGTTTTTTTCAAGGCCGATCCACCACCTTTTCAAAGAAAATGTTCTCGTCATTGATAAATTGCACCTGCTCTTGCACCGTTTCTAACGTCGACAAAGCAATATGTGCCTTGACATACAAGTTCTCTAGCGAAATATCATAAATAGGATGCACGTGATCGGAATCCACAATATCTTTAAACGAGGCGTAATGATCATTTTTCGAACTCAACTCTCCGATAAATACGGGAATATCATACACTTCTGCTTGTTCAATCAATGTATTGATACTTTGATCAATGGCGTTATTCTCTACACACACTGTCCCGCTATGATACACCCCGCACACAATGCCGTCGATCGTTTCGTCAATATTAAAATAATCGTAGCGCATACCCACATAAGGATAAATCAATATAATACGCTTACCTAATTTAAACGGCTCAAAAGTACGCGGTACGATATGGGCATTAATGGCGTCTTTTGTTGGCAACTTGGCATCGTTATATAAAATAAAGTTTTGATTTAATACTTCACCTAAAATACAGTTTTTAAAGGCTTCGTAAATTTCCACCACTTGGTTCATCTGCTTGATACGAGATCCCAAATGCACCTCCATCGCTCCATGATGGTTTTTGTAGATGACATAAACCCCTTGCATCCCCGCTTTTGCGATGAAATCCAGCGCACCGAGAAAATTTTCCACACCATTTGAACGTGCATCATCCAGCGGATGGTTGCTAGATACCATCACAATGGGCAAGCCCTTGTGGGCAAACAGCATGGCAAATAAATTCGCCGTATACGCCATCGTATCTGTACCATGGGTGACGATAATACCCTCATAAGCGTCATAATCAACACTCCACATCGCCTCTAACAAATGATTTAGCTTATCCAAAGTCATATTCTCCGATAAGGTATAAATGGGGCGCATCACATCGATTTCCCAGCCATAGAGAACCTGCCTGCGCCTTACCTCTTTATGGTCATAAATGATACCATGCGTATCACTGACTTCCAAACTTCGCACTTTTCCATGGGACACCGTGGCGAACGTCCCACCCGTTTCCACCACCAGTATTTTCTTCTTCATCCTATGACCTTCCTTTAAATTGATAACCGCAGCGAGGACAAGTGATCATTAGATTTCCCTTGTGTTTAGGCACCTTGATCACTTGCTTGCATTGGTGACATGTAAATAAGCGATAATTTTTTCGTAGTTTGAAGCGATGAATGCGGCTCTGCCAACTATACTGTATCCGTCTGATCATCATTAAAAAACGTTCATTTTCTTCGCGGCGTCTCATCATTTTAGTAGAAAGCATACGATAGAGAAAATAAACTGCATAAATGATCGCTACGACACTAAATGCCCTCGATGAAAAAATGAGCGACAACACCCAGAAGGCAATGGCCAATATTGCCACACCTTTGCCCAGCGCATCGACCCCATATCGATTTTTTCCAAGCAGTTTCACACTCTCACCTCTTCCTCATTATAAGTGAATGATAGGCAATTAGCAACGTACGCCACCACTCTCTTCATTATACCCACTCAAAGCCTTCTCTCTCGTCACCTCATCATACCCGTAAAAAGAACGTAAAAAAAGCCAGTCTCGGACACCTGATCCTAAACTGGCAACATTGGTGGACCTGGGTGGACTCGAACCACCGACCTCACGCTTATCAGGCGTGCGCTCTAACCTGCTGAGCTACAGGTCCTTACATCAAATATTATACACGATTCATCTAAATAATCAACCTTAATCTTTTAAGCCAACTCTTTTACCTCATCTCGCCTTCGAAACAGATCGGTGTCCTGCCAACCTCAAGTAAAGACTTGATTATCATTGACCATACAGCGCCTTCACACACACTTTACCAACCTACCATGGTTTTAGCACTACCGATCTGTAGTTGATGGCCTCGCGGTCAATGAGCTTTAAGAGCACATCCATGTCCACAGTGTCATAAGTCCGCACGGCGTCTTTAAGCGCCGTTTCGTTCTTGAGGTCTGCAAGCGCCTTTTCATGTTCTTTTGCCTTGGCCTTCCAGGTCACCACCGAGGCTTTGATCTCGTCCACGTTCATGTCCTTGTAGGACTGGATTTCTTGGTTCGCCGTGGCTATTTGTTCCTGCAGCGTTTTGATCTCTTCTTCCTTGGCGGTCATCTTGGCTTTTTCCGCCTCGATGTCCTTGCCGTTTTCGGCCATAATCTGGTCGATTACGTCTTTCTCAAGGCCGAGGCCTTCTAAAAAATCTCGTTTCATCGCTTCTTCCTTTCTTCTGTTCACTACGTTTTTTACGTGTTTTACTTCACTTGTGCCGGGCAAGTTTTACGCCTTTCCGGGGCAATCAAAAAACACGCC
>CAYFMR010000002.1:0-155444 GCA_964344295.1 uncultured Peptoniphilaceae bacterium
TTTGCTTTTTGGTTCTCACACTATGTTATTATCAAGGTTCACCACCCACCTCATCGGTGAGTAGCTTGTATATCATAGCATACGCTTTTCAAACTGTCAAGTATTGTTTTACAATTCTTTTTCGTTGGATGTGCGTCTGCTGTGACAACGAGTATTATATTACCATCGCCTTGGTTCTATGTCAACCACTTTTACCAATTATTTTTTCGTATTTTTCCTTTCCTTTATCATGGCCTGTAGACTACTAAGTTGCTCGCGCAAATCTTCCGTCTCACAGTTCTCTATGGCTCGATCCATCCAGTTTTCGGCCTCTTTTATCTGACCGCATGCTGCACAACTCATAGCTAAGTTTGCCATTAATGTCGCTTCATCAGGGAAAGTTTCCACGCCTTTTTGTGCCACTCGTTTTGCTTGTTCATATTGATCTATGGCATAGAGTTGTGCAATCAGTTGGTTGTAGTACATCACCTGCGGGTTGGATTCTATGAGTTCTTCCAAAAGTTCAAAGGCCGCTTCGCTCTCTCCCGCTTCAAATAGCAGAATCGCTTTTAAGAATATAATGGATGGCTCTGTGTCATATGTAGCCCAGGCATCTTGCATATATTGTTCCGCCTCTGCCATGCGGCCCGCTTTAATGGCGTTTTCAATCAACTGGGCTAAAGCTAGAGGTTTCACGTCCAAAAGAAGTCTTTTGGTTTCCACCAAACTCTTTTCATCTGCTTCTTTTTCTACATCTTGCAAGGTAAGCTGTGCTTTGAGGTATTGTCCATCCGCCATGTATAGCCGCGCTAAAAAGTTTTTAACAAATGGTTTGGGGGTTTCCTCCTCTAATGTTTCTACCAGTTGAATGGCTTCTCGTAGCCATTCTTGCTTGCGTTCTTGGTTTTCTTCCATCTCTGACAATTCCGCATAGACTGCCGCCAAATTGGCTAGGGCGTCTTCGTGATAAGGGTTGAGGTATAGTAGCGCTCGTAGGGCAATCGCGGTTTTGATCAGGTCTTTCTTTCCATTGTAATAGGATGCCAGGGCCATCATAGCTGTTTCCGGATCATCGTGCAGTTGGTGCATAGCCTCTATGTAGAGATCATTATAAATAAACCCGCCGTCGATTCCCAAGATGGCCACCATGCCTTCCCAGATAGCGTTTAGAGGGACTTCTTCTATCAAGGTACCATCATGGATGCCAGCTACCAAGGTGTCTGTCCAAAGTGGCAATGATACTCCCGTAGGCAGTATCATGTGTTCTCTGTCTTTGAGTTCAATAAATGCCAAGTCTTTAGCCATTTTTAAGAAATAATCATCAATGCTCATACCCACTTCCTCCTATCCATAGCGATTCGCATCCTTTTTTGCATTGCCCAACCGAGTGTAATGATATAAGTGTCCTCTTGCCAGCACGTAGATTCCTAGTATGACGTTTTTGATGAGTTGACGAATGACATTTTGTGCTGTTAAAGGATAGAGGGATACACCTTTAAAGGGTTGGAAAATTTCCGTAATCATCATGCTCTGCTTCAAGTAAGTTCCATTGATACGGGGATAGCGAGGGCTTAAAATGGCGGTAAAGATTAAAATGAATGGCAACCAGACGTACCAATTTCTGGTCAAGTATTCCCAGGTAGCCTCTAGGCTATGACCATTTTTGCTGTGTTCTTGGTAAAGGACTTCCGGTAACGGGCTTAAGATTAAGAACGAAGCCATGTGCAAAATCCATAGACGCGACAGTGGAACATTCGATAAAATCTGCACAATCCACACGCTGATGACGCGAATCAGGTACACGGAGAATAGATAATAGCCAAACATTTGACTGTGTATCTTTCTTAGTGTCAGTCTCTTCGTCGTTACGGTTTCCTCATAAGAGGAAAGTACCAGTGAAATCACTGCTGCCTCGGCTAGATGCAAAATGACATAGGTCAATTGGCTGCCTCTTAAGGCCCCTACTAGGATCATTTGCAAAGCCAAGAGTAGCAGGGACGCCACCGGAATCACCGCCAAAATCAGCGGTGACTTTTTCAGGGTATCGATCGTATGGCGAATCATATGGGCATAAGCTCGTATGATGCGTTCAATGTAAATCATTTTTTCACCTCCGGATTATATTATTATATCATAGCCATTGGAGATGCGTTTATTTTGTTTCTTCCTTGTTTTCCTTTGTCTCCTGCTGCTACAGGGAGTATAATGAGTGTAATTAGCGATATAAAAGGAGGAGCTTATGGATTCTAGATTGTCTTATTATGCCACCATGCTCATCAAAGCTGGTGTCAATTTGCAGCCATCCCAACCTTTGGTGATTAACGCCGATGTGGCCATGGCAGATTTTGTTCATCTCATCGTAGACGAAGCTTACTTAGCCGACGCCTCAGATGTATTTGTACGTTGGCGAGACGGCCACACGTCCCGCGCTCGCTTTCAACATGGAGCTGAAGAGCTTTTTTCAGCAATCGACCCTTGGGTAGTTGATCAAACCATGCACTTCGTCAAAAAGGCAGCTGCCATCTTGTCTCTTGTCGGCGACGACCCCAATCTTTATGACGGCATTGCACAAGAACGATTGGCCTCCTATAGCAAAGCTTATAACTTAGCTTTAAAAGAGTACTATGACTTAATGATGGCTGACCATCTGCGCTGGTGCGTTGCCGCCGTTCCCACAGTTCCTTGGGCCCAATTGCTGTTCCCCGGCCTATCCCCCGAGCAATCACTTCAGCATACCTGGGACGCTATTTTAGCGGCCTTAGATGTCACCGATGACCGATCTTGGCAGCGGGCATTAGAGAAGTATGAATTTTTAGCACACAAGGCCAAGGAACTTACCGCGTTGCGCCTGACCCATCTCCATATGACTACCGGAGCTGGTACTGATGTGATGATCGGTCTTCCCCAGCATCATGTGTGGGCCGGCGGCAGTGGCATAGCTCAGGACGGCATCACCTTCTGCGCCAACCTTCCCACTGAAGAAGTGTTTACAGCGCCTGATAAAAATCATGTAGACGGCGTCGTTTATAGTACAAAGCCCCTGTTCCATATGGGACAAAAAATCGATGGGATTTATTTAAAATTTTCCCAAGGCGTTGTCGTGGATTACGACGCTCAGGTAGGCAAAGAAGCTTTAAAGACTCTCTTAGAGACAGATAATGGGGCAAAACGTTTGGGAGAGGTGGCTCTGGTACCCTTTGACTCACCAATTTCTAACACCAACAAAATCTTTATGGAAACACTTTTCGACGAAAATGCAGCTTGTCACTTAGCACTGGGTAAAGCTTATCCCACTTCCATTGCCGGCGGAGACACTATGGATGCTACAACGCTGGCCAATAGCGGCATGAATGATTCGATGATTCATGTTGACTTTATGATAGGAGATAGCGCAACCAACATTATCGGTTACGATGAAAAGGGAGAAGAACACACGATCTTTTGTCACGGCAACTGGGCTTAGTCTGATAGGCCCTTGCCATAGTATTAAGCCATAAAATAGCAAAATAGCCACACCTCTAACCGAGTGTGTGGCTATTTTATAGGCTTGTTCCAGGCGCTTAGAAGGTCCCTCTCATTCGGTCACGAAAACCTTTCACGAATCGCCTATACTTAGGGCTTTTTACGATGTATATGTGCCATTAGCTAAAACGACACCCTTCTTGGAACGCTTTAGTGTTAGCCGCTTCAAAGGCTTCTTTGCCATTTTTCCTAAACATATCATTCATCCCTTTGAGACCTTCTTCTTCACTAAAGCCGACTAGCTTAAGTAGGACGGCTGTCATGATGATATTCGCCCCACGAGGGTTCTGAATCTCCTGTGCCATTTTCATGCAAGGCACTTGCACAACGGTGACATCTGTTCTCATATCTTCCGGTAATTTGACCAAGTCGGCGTTCACTAAAATCGCACCGCCTTTGGCTACTAAGGATTGGAACTTATCAAAGGATGACTGATTCATAGCCAGCAGGACATCTGGCTCCTCTCGCATGGGGTTGTAGATGTAATCTTTACCGAATTTTACAGTGCAATTGGCGTCTCCACCACGCATAGCCGAGCCATATTCAGGAGCCCATGTCGCCTGAAAATGATGATCAATCGCCACGTTTTGTATGATCTCTCCTGAGGTCAACACTCCTTGTCCACCTGCTCCGGCAAGCAGTACTTCTTTCATTATGCCTCAACCTCTCTTTCTTTAAACACGCCTAAGGGGAATATCTCCACTAATTCTTTGTCTATGCGCTCCATAGCATCTTTCGGTGACAAGCCCCAGTTCGTAGGACAGGTGCTTAGTACTTCGACTAAGGAGTAGCCTTCTCCATTCATCTGTGCTTGAAATGCCTCTTTCAAATACTCTTTCAGTTTGTTGATATTAGCTGGGGAGGTGACCGTTCCCCTAGCTACAAAAGCAGGGTTGAACTGGCTTGCCACCAACTCAGGAAACTTCATAGGTAGCCCCGTCTTTTTGGGGTCTCTTCCGTAGATTGTCGTCGCTGTTTTTTGTCCCGGGACAGTGGTTTGGCTCATCTGTCCACCGGTCATGCCATAGTTGGTATTGTTCACTAGGATGGTCGTAAAGTTTTCGTTGCGATACGCCGCACTAGTAGTTTCGGCCAAACCAATACTTAATGCATCCCCATCACCCTGATAGGTCAAGACTAAGTTGTCTGGGTTAGCTCGTTTCATACCCGTGGCCACGGCTCCTGCCCTACCGTGTGGGCAGTGCAATCGATCGGCTTCTAATCCTCCACCTAACAGAGAAGAACAGCCTACGCCAATGCCATAAATCACGTTTTTATCTTGTCCCAGTTCAGTCAGCGCCTCTGCAATGAGACGTAGGATAATCCCATGGGAGCAACCGGGGCAAAACCCCATTGGTCTATCGATTAAAAAAGGTACTTTTTTTGCTTTAGCCATATTAATACACTGCCTCCATTTCTCCCTTAACAACTTTGTCATAGTCGTCTTTGATGGCTTTCACCGCCGGCACGCCCCAAACACGGGGATTGCCATAAATGGGAATGTCTTTTCCTAACCTTTTCATCGTCAGCGCTATATCATCTGCCAATTGCACAGTGGCATTGACTTCCATAGAAATAATGCCTTTAACATTGGCGTTTAATTCTTTAAACGCTTTCTCCGGAAAAGGCCAAGCAGTAATAATCCGGATGAATCCAACCTTATGCCCTTCTTCTCTCAGTTCTTTTACTGCGCCTTTCATGGATCTACCGGCTAACCCAAAGCCAACGAACACATATTCTGCGTCTTCTAGATAGCCAGATTCCCAACGCTGTTCCTTTGCCTTGATGGTGGCATATTTCTCCCGCATTTCCTCGGCTTCTTTCACGCTATCCCGATCAAAGATACCGATTTTTTTATTGGTGTACTTCCCATCAAAGCCCCAGGGGAATCTGGTCGGTTCCTTATATTCTGGAAGTTCACAAGGTTCTTTCATTTGCCCTAGTGCTCCTTCTGCCATCAGCAAGACAACCATACGATATTTTTCTGCCAATTCAAAAGCCAGCATGGTTAAATCAGCCGCCTCTTGAACGGACTCCGGTGCCAAAACAATGGTTCGATAGTCTCCGTTGCCTCCGCCTCGCGTTTCTCGCAAATAATCTGATTGGGAGGAGACCAAGGTGCCGATACCGCTTCCATATCGCACCATATTCACCACCACTGCCGGTAGCTGCTCATCCGCTAATACTGAAATAGCCTCTTGCTTTAAGCTGAGTCCCGGTCCGGAGGAGGCTGTAAAAGATCTCACGCCAGCCGCCAGTCCTCCCATGACCATGTAAACCCCTGCAATCTCTGATTCAGCTTGTACAAAAGTGCCCCCCACCTCTTCCATGCGGTAAGACATATATTCCATGATATCTGTGGATGGGGTGATAGGATAACCGGCAAAAAGCCTGGCTCCCGCCCTGATTGCCGATTCTGCTATTGCAATTTGACCGTTCAAAATTTCTGCCATGATACAATCCTCCTTCTTAGTCTCCTAAAACCTCATACACTCCGTCCGGACACGTTAAGTAACACATGCCACAAGCGATGCACTTCGCATGATCCACCACCGTATAGTGGTATCCCTTCGCATTTAGTTCCTCAGCAAAACGCAAGGCACCCTTTGGGCAAGTCGCCACACATAGACCACATTGTTTGCATCTGTCCGGTTTCGTTAACACTCTTTCTTGCATATGAATCCTCCTTCTTTAACTGTAACTAGCCTTGGCTGATCAGACAGCCTAGGGCGATAGAATTTAGCTTGATCTCTGCCGTATCGGAGCGAGAGCCCAGAATGACAGGACGACTACCTCCCAGGATAACACCAGCCCATTGGGCTTTATTAAAATAAAGCCAAGATTTACCTAGCACATTTCCCGTCTCCATATTGGAAAATAATAAACCATCTAAGTCTCCTGAAATTTGACTATTCACTCCTTTATGCGCAGCTGCTTCCGGATCAAACGCAATATCAAAAGAAATAGGCCCCTCCAATAGGCAGTGCGGAATGTCGCCTTCTCGCATCATCTCGACCAACGTTGCAGCCTCTACAGTGGCAGGATTACTCTTATCCACTTTCTCGTTAGCAGTTAACACGCCGATTTTCGGCTCTTCTATTCCCATGTTCTTCATCGCATTGATCAGATTAGTTAAAATAGATTTTTTATCCTGTAAATCAGGGGCCACATTGACGCCGCTATTAGAGACATAAATCAATTTGTGGTAATCCGGTAAATCATACACTGCCATAAGGGACAACAAGTTTCCCGTTCGCAATCCATACTCCCGGTTTAACACGGCTCGCATATAAACACTCGTGTTCACCAGGCCTTTCATCACGAGATCGGCTTTTCCAGAACTTACCAGTTTCACGGCTTCTAAAGATGCCTCTTCGTCTGATTCGGCGTGAATGACTTCGTAGTTCGTGAGCCCAATTTTGTTTGCAATGGCCTTAATTTCTATCTCATCGCCTACCAACACCGATTGGATAAATCCCAAATCCGTCGCCATTTTTACCGCTTCTAACACAGCTTCATCATTAGCCGCGGCCACAGCCACTGTGGACTGATCAATCCTTTTGACCTTTTGGATCAAATCTTGAAAATCTCTTAGCATGTTTCCACCTCTTTCTTGATTTTATTAGCCTAATGAGTACATCTTTTCAACTGTCAATCCGCCATCTCCCACATTTTTTGATACCTTAATCATATTGGGAGTATGTTGACAATCAATCACTACTTTCCATACCTTTTTGCTTCGTTTCGGAATATCGTTCCAGCTATGCTTTAAAAAAAAAGACATTATGTCTCTTTTTTCTCATAGTTTAACGTGAATCCTATGGCAATTCCCACGGCCAAGAGAGCTGCTGCCAGCCCATACGCCAGGTGATAATCTCCGGTCCTATCATAAACCATCGCTGCCAGCATCGGTCCGATGACTCCACCCACTCCCCAAGCAGTGAACAAAATACCATAATTCATACCATAATGCTTGAGCCCAAACTGATCAATCACCGCAGCAGGAAAGATGGAAAAGTTGGATCCATAACAGAAGCCGACCACTGCTACACCGATGCTCATCGCAACCGGTGTTTTATAGTAGCTAAATAGAGCCAAGTTAATCAATTGCAGCAAAAAGGTCATTTTTAAAGTTTTGCTTCTTCCAATTTCATCTGAGATAATGCCTCCTGAAAATCTTCCTAGTGTATTAAATATTGATATGAGGATCACGAGAACAAATCCCGCTTCCCAGCCCACCTGTACTTTGGCAATATGAGCGATGTGGCCGGTAATCATCAGCCCCGCTGTAGATCCAAAGATAAACATCGTCCAAAGTTTATAAAAATCTTTTGTCCGCAGCATCTCCTGCCAAGTGTGCCCTTTCGCATTTGTCACCGACGCCTCATCTTGTGGCGGATTTTCTAAATTTCGAGCTAAAATTCCACTGGGAATCGACGCGATGAGTCCGATGGCAATCAGGGCTACACTCACACCTTTCCAGTTGATTAAAAAGGCTGCTAGGGGCGAGTAAAAGATGGCGGATAATCCCGTTCCGGCTACGACAACGCCCATGACCAATCCTTTTTTCTCCGGTGGAAACCACTTCACTGCCGGTGGTGAGCTGGCTACTGTCGCCATGCCGACACCAGCCCCTGCCACAACTCCCATAGCCAAGGATAAAACCATCGGTTTTAACACTAAGCCCGATAGAACAAACCCCACCCCCATAAAGCACGCTGCCAAGGTGACCACCATACGCGGTCCTTTAGTGTCCTGTAGTTTGCCAAAGATTACCATGGCAATAACAAATGATACGGTAAATATAGTGTAGGGCAAAGAGGCTTGACTACTGGTCCAATGATGATTCTCGATTAGCGCCTTGCTAACAATGCTCCATATATAGAGCATGCCCGCCAGAAAGTTGACACCCAGCGCCGACCATAGTACACGGTAGCCTCTTTGATTTATTTTTTTGTCCATGCCATCCCCCCTTGAACTACATATGTCTGGTGATTCGGTTAATGGCTTCCGCCGTTTCTTTAAGCAACCTTATCTTCTCCGGTAATGCATCATTTTTCATACGTGCTGTCGGACCAGAAACACTAATGGCTGCCAACGCTTCCCCACGACTATTTAAGATCGGTGCTCCTATGCAATAAAGACCGATTTCCTGCTCTTCATTATCTACGGCGTAGCCTTGTTTTTTGACCTGCTCTAGTTCTTTTTGAAGCAAATCTAGGTCCGTTAAAGTCTTTTCTGTGAACTTGACCATCGGATGAGTGTTATAAACATGAAGATCCACCCCCGGCGTAAAGGCCAGCAAAGCCTTACCTACAGCAGAGCAATAAGCATCTAACACCGACCCTAGACGGGGATTGACGGATAGCACATTGCGATCCCCCGACTTCTTATAAACCATCATGGTCTTATAAGCCCCTGTCTCATCTTGCTCCAATATAGAAACGTTGATTACTTCTCCGGTCTTCTCATAAAGATTTTCTGTATAAGGCTGCACGATGTCAATAATGGAAATTTTCTCCTTTACAGCTGATCCAAGAGAAAAAAGCTGTGTCCCTAACCAGTAGTGCTCCGAATGAGGATTCTTATAGACAAAGTTCTTTTCCTCCATCGTAGTCAGTGTCCGATGCACTGCACTTTTAGGTAAATCCAGGTCTCTACTGATTTCCGAAATTCCCATCTCCTCTCCTCGATCCCGAAGATAAAGTAATATTTCTAACGCTCGATCCACGGCGATAATCTTTTCTGCCATTTGCACCCTCCCTAGAGAATCATTTTCTGGAACGCTGTTCTATTTTATTCTATGCGGTACACTCTCCCTTGTCAACCCCTATTTTAAAATGTTTTTTACACTCCCATAAAACCACAACTCCCCTAAGCCATCCGGCCTAAGGGAGTTGTGTGATGTCAGCTTATTTTTTTGTTGTGCCATACCGTGAGAAAATCTTCCGGCACCGGAGCTTCGATGTCGACTCGTTCATTGGTATAGGGATGATTGAAGGAAAGTGATTTAGCGTGAAGCATTTGCCTTGGTGCCTCTTGCGGACCTCCATACAAAGTATCGCCCAACAGTGGGTGCTCACGGCCAGCCAAAGATGCCCGTATCTGGTGTGTCTTGCCCGTTTGCAGCGTCGCTTCTAAAAGAGTCGCTCCTCTCATAGGCTCCACCACATGAAATGAGGTAATGGCCCTTGTTCCCGTAGGTGCAACGACATAGCGAAGCCATTTTTCATCATAGGCCAGGCAGTCTTTGGCAACAAAGTCGCACAATATGTCTCCACTGGCTAAGGCCCAATATTTTTTATCCGTCTGGTCCCAGTAAGAGGCAAAGGCACTGTGTGCTAAATCAAACTTGGCCACCAATACTACGCCGGAGGTGTCTCTATCCAGGCGGTTCACAAATCTCACCTTCCGTTGTAGTCCCCTTGTAGCCAACAGGTAGGCAACGCCGGCTGACAGCGTCCGATCACCTGTGGTCTTTCCTCTCGTCATGGTTACATAAGGAGGCTTGTTCACAGCTAAAATGTAATCGTCTTCATAAAGTATCTCCAGTCCCAGATCTATCGGAGCTTCGTCCCAGCTTTCCGGCGGCAAAGTGATGGCTATGACGTCCCCGCTGTGAAGCTTGGTAGAGCGTGTACGATAACTGCCATTGATCAAGATACGTTTGTGTTTGAAAACATCTCTTCGTTTACGCCCTGAAATACCCGGTATGCTGTCTAAGAAATTCTCCAGCACAGTATCTTGCACCACATGCCATGTGCACTTATCCATGAAACCACCAATCCAACAAATCCTCTGCGCTGATGGCGCCGAAATAAGGCTGTAAACTTCCGACCTTCGCTAACGCTTGAGCAATTTCTTCTTTTTGCCAACGCTTGCCCACCAAGGCATCTTCTAATCTTTCAATGTCTTCTGTGCCGAAAAAATCACCCATCAGGCACATTTCTTGGACCACGTCCCCTTGTAATTCGATAAAAGCCTCTATGTAAGCTACAGGAAATTTTCGAGCTAAACGTAAGTTATACTTAGGAGACCTTCCGTAATTCCATTGAAATGAGGTGTATTTTTCCATCGCCAAAGATCGAATGGCCTGCTGATCTTGTTCACTGAGCTCTAGTGGTTTGACCTCTTCCGATTGTAAAGCAAATATAGCCTGTCGCAAACTTCCGATAAATTCATGCACATCGTGAACTTGCGGCAAATAGGGTTTCAAGTTAGTGACCCGACTTTTTACTGATGCGACGCCTTTATGGCTCAGTTTTTCTTTTTTCACTTGTAACGCTTTAGATAGCACACTGACATCCGTATCATAAAGTAGCGTGCCATGATTTAAAACCCTTCCCGACTGCCGATACTGAGCAATGCCAGAAAACTTTTGCCCCTCTACCACTAAATCATTACGGCCGGAGAGTTCACAGGGTACCCCCCAGCCTTGCAAGGCGTGTAGCACGGGCTGGTTAATCGTTTGAAAATCGATGGTCAATCCTTTTGCCGGTCCAATGAGGGAAAAGTTCACGTTGCCTAAATCATGATATACCGCCCCTCCTCCAGTGATACGGCGAATCACATGGATACCGTGATGTTGGACATAGGACTCATTGATTTCATCTGCAGTGTTTTGATTTTTCCCCACCACTACCGTAGGTTCATTTTGCCACAATAAAAAAACAGTTTCTTCTCGTTGCTGTCGAAATAAATATTCTTCTAGGGCTAAATTCAGCCAAGGTTTTGTGTTTTTCGTCTCATAATAGTACATAGCACCCTCCTTTGCTTATCTTAGCAAAAGTCACTTCATTTGAAAACTCCTTTAGGTTTACCTACAACCTCTGTCATGGTATGATGGAATCAATAGAAAAGGAGCTAACTATGACTAAACAACGGATGATCAATATCATATCCAATCGCAATTACGAATCTCGGCGCGTCAGTGCGGAACTCAAAAATAAATTAGAAGACAAGGGATTTGAGGTACCCTCTGAATTTTCACACCAAGCTGAGCTCACGGTATGTATCGGTGGTGATGGAGCTTTCTTGCGCGCCGTGCGTCGCAATAACTTTCCACAAGTGCCCTTTATCGGCGTAAACACCGGTCATCTGGGCTTTTACCAGGAAATCTCGCCCGATCACCTTGACCAATTCATCGACGATTACATCCACGGCCGGTTTGAAGTCCTGGAAATGAGTTTGGTCGAGTCCAAGGTCATCACCCGCCGCAAAACGTTCACCCTCACCGGTGTCAACGAAATCGTTGTCCGCGGTCAACGATCGAAAGTGATCCACCTGGACATCGAAGTCGACGGCAACCATTTGGAAAAATTTGCCGGAGATGGCATCATCATCTCCACCCCCCATGGGTCTACCGGTTATAACTTCTCTGCTGGAGGCTCCATCATCCATCCACGTCTTTCTGCCTTACAGATTAACCCCATCTCCCCCATCAACTCTCGTGCCTTTCGCTCCCTCTTAAACACCATGGTGGTGCCTGGATACTGGAACATCGATATCATTCCGGAACCTCGATACGCCAACCAAACGACGATCGTCATTGATGGCTCAGAAATGTATTATCGCGAAATTTTAAAAATCAGTTCTCGCATTTCGAAACGAAAAATTTACCGTATCAGCTTTAGTCAGCAAATCTATTGGGAAAATCTAAAAAACAAATTCCTCTAAATCGTCAAAAAGAAACGCCTCTTGTTTATGCCTTCTCATGTCGGGTAAATACTTTTTACATGAAAACTATGATGAATAAGGAGATGAATTATGGGTTTATTAAGCTGGTTAATCTTAGGAGCCATTGCTGGTGGATTGGCAAATAGAATCACAGGTGGTAATCGTCAAATGGGCTGCCTGACCAATATTATCGTCGGAGTCGTCGGTGCGACCATCGGCGGTTTCATTGGTACACGCATTTTAAGCTACGGCACTGTGGACGAATTTAGTTTGGGCAGTATTGCCATCGCCACTTTCGGCGCCGTCATTTTCTTATCCATCCTCAATGCTGTGCAAAAGAAAAAATAACACCATCATTAAATTAACCCCCTTCTTTTCAGAAGGGGGTTCTCTTATGCCATCAAGTTTTCCATCTCTACTACGAGTGCTTCAAATTTTTCTAACGCTTTTCCCACCACCGCAGGATTTTCCATGTCAACGCCTGCTTTTTTAAGCACTTCGATGGGATAGTCTGAACGGCCGGCCTTTAAAAAGCCCAAGTAGCGTTCCACAGCAGCTTCACCTTCTTCCAGAATCGCCTGGCTAAATGTCACAGCCGCAGAGAATCCTGTGGCGTATTGGAATACGTAATAGTTGTAGTAAAAATGAGGGATACGCATCCATTCATACGCAATTTCCTGATCCGATACGATGGCATCACCGTAATACGCTTGGTTCAGGTCACCATACGTTTGATTTAACCACTCCGCCGTAAACGGCTTGTTGTGTTGCATTTGCAAATTGATTTGATGTTCGAACTCAGCAAACATGGTTTGGCGATACACTGTCGTTCTAAAGGAATCCAAGTAGTGATTGACCAGTTGCTTTTTGCGCACCGGCTCCTTGGCTGCTTTCATCAAATAGTCTAAAAGCAAGAGCTCATTACAAGTGGAAGCAATTTCCGCCAAGAAGATGGAATAACTGCCCAGTTGATAAGGTTGACTTGCATGGGTCAGATAGCTGTGCATGGAGTGGCCCAGTTCGTGAATCAACGTGAACACGTTGTCCAAGGTACCTTGGTAATTTAAGAGGATAAACGGCTTTGAGTCATAGCATCCGGAAGAATACGCTCCGCTACGCTTTCCCTTATTTTCATATACGTCCACCCAGCCTTCTTCCCGTAAGCCTTTGGTAGCAATGGCCACATACTCTTTTCCCAGGGGCTTAATGGCTTCCAAGACCATATTCACAGCCTCGTCGTAGGGAATGTATTCTTGGTCTGCATCTTTGACAATGGGCATGTAGATATCGTACATGTGCTGCTTGTCAAAGCCCAACACTTTTTTTCTCAGCGCAATGTAGCGATGCATGGCATCCATGTGTTCATGCACCCCATCAATCAAAGCATCATAAACGCTTTCCGGTACGTTGTTTTCAAAGAGAGCCGCTGCACGAGCACTAGGAAAGCCACGAAGCTCCGCATTGACTTGCAGCGCTTTCACTTGACCAAACAATGTGCTGGTCAGGGTGTTTTCAAAGCTCTTGTAAGTATGATACAGGTTTTTAAACGCGTTTTCTCGCAAAACGCGATCATTTTTTTCTAGTAAAGGCACGAAAGAGCCTTGCGTCAATTCATAAGTCTTCCCTTTGCTGTCCACTGGTGTCGGAAAGGTGAGGTCGGCATTATTAAACATACGATAGGTTTTGGCCGGATTGTCCACCACTTCGCCAAAGGCGGCCATGACTGCCTCTTCCTCGGCAGACAGGATGTGATCCGTTCTGCGCATTAAATCGTCTAGGTTTTGATGATAAGCCTGTAGCTCTGGCTCGGATTTCATCATGGTATCCAACGCTTCCTGGGACAATGCTGTAATTTCCGGTTTGGCAAAAGCCGTCATCTGCTCGAATTGCACATAGAGGTTCATCCCCTTGGCATGCAAAGCTTGCGCTTGGGCCACTGTCGTATCCTGGTCCATATTCATATGAGAAAAAGTGATCAGGCGCTCCAACTTTCTTTCCACTGCCATTAATTCTTCTAAAAAAGCAAAAAGTGTTTTCCCGTCTTTTGTCAACTTTCCTTGGTACGCTCCCAGCGCAGGAATGGCTTTCTGCACTTCTTCGTAGACTTGATTCCACGCCTCTTCCGTTGCAAACATACTTTGAATATCCCATTGGTATTGGGGGTCTAACTGGATTCTCTCTTTTATATTTTCCATATCGTCTCTCCTTTCGATATGTTATTGAATTTGTAGAGCTCGTTGTAATAATTGACCTGCAATAGGAGCGGCCGTTTGACCGCCGGAGGTTCCGTCTTCTTCCAAAATCACGGCCACGGCCACTTGTGGCTGGTCATAAGGGGCATAGCCTGCAAACCAAGCATGAGAACGACCACTGGGGTTTTCCGCCGTTCCCGTTTTGCCGGCCACGCCTACGCCAGTTTCGGCACCAGCACCAGTTCCCCGGGTGACCACGCCCCGCATGGCCTCTTGCAAAAAGGCCATATCCTCCGAACTGCCCAAGGTTCCCAATACGCGAGGTGTTGTCACTTCTCGCTCCCCTCCTGGACGATCTACCGCTCGCACCAAGTACGGCTGTAAGATCGTACCGTTGTTGGCGATGGCCGCTACGGTCATCGCCATTTGTAGGGGAGTGGCCAAAACCTGTCCCTGTCCAATTGACGAAGAGGCGATAGCGGTCTTATCACTCATCGCTTGGGGGTCCATCCGCCCTTGGCTTACCGGCAAATCAAACGGCAAATCGCGATTAAAGTATACCCGCTCTGCCACTTTGACTAAGTCGCCTTTCGTTAATTTCTCGCTCATATGGACAAAATAGGTGTTGCAACTGACTTCCATGGCTCGCTTCAGGTCCACCTCACCATGTGCATGTTTCCCGTAGTCTTGGAACTCATACCCGCCCACCACTTCGGTGCCGGTGCATTGATAGGTTTTCTCGGGATCATGGGTCTTTTCCAGGTAGGCGATAGCAGATAAGAGCTTAAACGTGGAACCAGGGGCATATAGTCCTTGGGTAGCACGGTTTAATAAGGGAGCGTCACTACTTTGGCTGATGACATCCCACTGTGCGTCCAAGTCGTTCACGTTAAAGTCCGGTAAGCTCACCATAGCCAGCACTTCGCCCGTATCCACACGCAGGACTACCGCCGCCCCCTTATGACCTGCTAAGCTCTGTCTGGCCAGGTCCTGCAAAGAAGTGTCAATGGTCAGCATAACATCAGATCCACTGTTGGACTTCTTTAACAAGGTTTGCAATGCTTTGATCGTCTTATGGCCATCTTCATTGGCCAAAATATCATTTCTCCCCAGCTCCAAGCCGGATTTCCCAAATCGTACATTGGCGTAGCCAATGACATGGGAATACAGGTAATCATACGTATAAATCCTTTGGTAATTACCGCGTTCCCCCACCGTAGTGGCTAACACTTGACCTTGACGATCCGTGATATTTCCCCTTTTAACAGCCATATTTTCCATTGAATTCCGGCGATTGAGCGCACTTTTTTCGATTTTAGGCGCCTCGGCCAGTTGAAAATACGTTAAGTAAACCACGAGGCTTACCAACATCACCGTCATTACGGCTAGGATCATAAGCAGTCGTTTTTTTTCAGGATGCTCCATACTCATCCTCCTCGTATTCCTCATATTCCGAGGCCACTAACAAAAAGGCCAATGCCATAAAACTGGATATCATGGACGAACCACCATAGCTGACAAAAGGCATGGTAATCCCCGTCATGGGAATGAACTTGATGACGCCGCCAATGGCTACAAAGGCCTGCATACCAAAAAGTAGCGTCACTCCCAAAGCCAACACGCGTAAAAAAGGTTTTTCTTGTTCCAGTGTGATCTTAATCCCACGGTAAAACAAAATCAAATACAGCAAAATCACTGCAATTCCCATAAACAGGCCCATCTCTTCGCAAATTGCAGAAAAGATAAAGTCAAATTCCACTTTGGGGATCAGTGTGGGCACCCCTTGGGCAATGCCAGACCCAAAGAAGCCTCCTGCGGCCAAAGCAAACAAGCTTTGTATGATCTGGTAGCCTTCCTTATCCGCTACTTTCCACGGATCACGCCAGATGGAGAACCGCACCTTCACATGATAAAACATCAGATAAGCTAACACAGCTCCCACGACAAGCAATATGACATTGAGTTTCCACAGTTTGCGATTCTTCTCGTAAACAAACTGGGTTCCCGTAAACACTCCTGCAAAGATCATGGCCGTACCCAAGTCTCGTTGGAGGAGAAATAAAAGCAAAAACACATAGTTGATGCCCATAAAATACAAAGACCGTGCCGGTTTTGGCGTCAAGGCCTCATCATTGGTATAAAAAACGGCAATCATCCAGAGCAGTAGCAACTTGGTGATTTCCGACAACTGCAGCGTAATCGAGCCGATATGAATCCAGTTCGTGGCCCCATAGTCATCGCGTCCGAACACTAAGGTTAAACCAAAAAAAATAAAACTCAGAATCACCGGAGTCCAAAACCACTGACGCAAAAACTTACCACTTTTGACCACAAAGTAGGTCAAGTAAAATAAAAACAGGCCAAACAGCACCCACTGCAGCTGTTTTAATCCCGCCGCAGGGTTGATGCGATACACCATGATAATACCAATGGACATCAGCATCGTCACGATTAAAAAAATGTACTGATCCCCGTCGGAAATGCGAGGCACCAAAAAATTGGACGCATAAACCAATATGACCAGTCCGGCAGTTAAGTACACTTCCTGTGCCGTCAAATGGTCGACGTTGTACAATAATAACAGTCCAATGGTAAGGATTTGAAATAGCAGCAATAAGTTACGAGGACGACGTTTTGTAATCTTCACGCTTCATCCCCTCCCTTTTCCACGAAGATAAATTCTAGTTTTCCCAAACCGATATAATCCCCGTCTTGCAAAGGAGTTACCATAGCAATGCGCTCTCCGTTTAAGTACGTGCCGTTCGCCGATCCCAAGTCTTCCAGAAAATAAGCACCGTCTGTCTCTCCAATGCGACAATGTCTTTTAGACACAAATTGGTCTTTAATCACCACGTCATTATTCTTCTGACGACCCAGCGTTAAGCCGTCACCGACTGTATAGTACTCATTCATCTTATAGCCTAAAGAGTCCAAACGGTTGACCACCTTTAAATAAGCTCCTTCCGTTTCCGCCACCCGGCCGATGGAGCGAATATCCAGATAGATCATGCGCACAATGTTTAAAATAAAAAGATAGACAATCACGATTAGTACATAGCGAACAATTAACGACAAAAGATTAAATAAAGCCTGTAGATCCATCGTTCTCCCTCCATGAACATCATTTTATCACATTCCATCCGAGGTGAAAACCTTTACACCTACCCCGCGAAAAGGGTATGATAGAAAAAGGAGGAAGTCCATGAAAATTACTGCATTGGAATACAAGCCGAAACATATGATCGCCGTCTATCTCTCTTCCGGTGAAACTTTGATCATCCACGAAGATGTGTTGGTAAGCCTCGGTCTCTACAAGGGGATGGACATTTCCCCGGAGCTGGTGCAAAAGGCCATCGAGCAGGATCACTTCCATCGTGCCAAAAACCGTGCACTCTACTACCTGGGGTTCGGACCTCGCTCCAAACACCAGATGAAAACTTATCTAATCCAGCGAGATTATCCACCACAAATCGCTGAGGAAGTCGTTCGCTGGTTGGAAAGCCAAAGTCTCATGAATGACGTAGAACTCGCTCAGCGGTACGTGGAAGACTGGACTGTCACCAAAGCCAAGGGGCCCACATGGATGAAGCACAAGCTATGGGAAAAAGGATTTGACGCCGAGACCATTGAAGCTATTTGCTGGCCCACTCAAGAAGAGCTCTACCAGTCCGCTCTCCTTTTGGCGCAAAAAAAATGGCCTACTATTAAAGGCCAATCTCTCTACGAAAAAAAGGGAAAGCTCTATCAGTTTTTAGCGCGCCGAGGATACGCTAGTGAATCCATACGTTCCATTATCGAGGAGGTTGCCGACGATGAATGATTATGGCGTCTATTTGCTCCGTTTAAAAAACAATCACCTTTACTGCGGCATCACCAATGATCGGTTAGGTCGACTCGCCGCCCACAACGATGACCGAGGTGCCAAAAATACCAAGGGCAAAGGTCCTGCCACCATGGTTTACTGGGAAGAAGGCTATGACCGCTCCCAAGCCTCACAACGAGAATGGGCCATTAAGAGGTTACGTAAATCACAAAAGGAAGCTCTGATCCAAAGTTCCTACAATGCACTTTTCCAAAAACCAGCCCTCGTATCGGCATGCCTAGTTGGTTTTCCCTGTCGTTATGACGGACAAAGTAAACGAGACGAAACGGTCTGTGCATTTCTTAGCAACCGCCCCTGGATTCCATTTTGTCCTGAAATCTACGGTGGATTACCTACTCCGCGACCCCCTGCAGAGTTGCAATCTGATGGACGTCTTCTCACCGAAGCCGGTCAAGATGTCACTGCTGCCTTCCATGCCGGCGCTCAATTAGCTTACCAAGCCATCCAAATGGCAGACGTCGGCTATGCCATCCTCAAATCAAAAAGTCCTTCTTGCGGTGCTGATATGATTTACGATGGCAGCTTCCAGAAAAATCTCATCAAAAAAGACGGCATCACTGCCGCCCTTCTCCGCTCCAAAGGTATTTACCTTTTCGATGAAACCACACTGCCTCCCGTCGACTAATCGACGGGTTTTTTCTTTGGTGCCATCGGCTTTTTCGTTTGCTTACGAGACAAAGATTTTTTGCGGGGCTTCACCTCTTTGTCTAAAATCCCCAAAATCCAAGCACTAAGTATACCAATGAGTCCTGCTCCCAGCAAAATGCCATAGAGTACCACGCGATCAATCTCCGAGGCCACTAAAAAATCATCCAGTGAAGCCGTTAGTGCTGTGGCTCCTATCACCACAGCGGCGATACCGGGAAGGTATTTCATAAAACGTACATGTCTGGTTAAAAAATGTACCACGATCACCAGCAAAATCATCGCTGCACACACGCCAGCGCTTATGGTGATATAACTACTTTGTTCGACCAGCTCCAGCATCTTCGCGAGCAGCTCTTTCACGCCTAATCACCTTCCTCCCAATACACCTCACCCCTACTCTCCATTAACTGAGCCCATCGTTCCACAAAATCATCCGTGGACCAGTGGGCCATCACCACTGTCATGCCATCTTCCATAGGCATGGAAAATAGAGGGTCTGTGTTCATTTTACGATCATTGACCCGATAAATCAAGAGCTCATTCGTGGTCAACGCCACTAAGCACTCTTGATTTGGTGAATAAAAGGCATCTTGCAGATTAGGTAAAATCCATTGCATTTCAGACCAAGGCAAAATATTTTGGTCATAGGGAACCACACTTTGAGGCATGGCCACGTGGATCGGGAATTCCATGTGACGCACGTTTCCGGTTTTGTCCACAATATCGCGACTACCATTAATCATCCAGTACCCCTTATCTCGTTGGATAAATAAGCCTGTATCATCCCCCAAAGCAGGTGCTACCCCTTGCAAGGCATTTTGCTCTGCTAAGATGTATTTTTTCTTGCCCCCTTCAATGAGGTCATCCAAGCGTAGGGACGCTTTCGTCGAGATGTGATCAATGGCGAAGATACGCTCCACATTCCGCCCCTCTTCCTGATAACGAAAAGAGATAAAGTCTGCGCCTACGAAAAGTAATTCTCCACGGGGCAACGTCACAGCATCTTGCTTGCGATGCAAAATAGCTTCCTCACCTTCTTTTTCTACAGCAAAGAAGCTAAATAACGGCGTCAGCGTTCCTGGCCTTTGAGAAACTTCGATCTCCCAAAACCCACTTTTACGGGGAAAGAGTATCGAGGGTGTCCGATACACCTTCTGTGGTTTTCCATTGACCATCGGCAGGTAATAGGTGTCGTAGGTGAAGCTTCCGTCTTCCTCTAATCGCTTGGTCGCCAACAAAAGACCCGTTCTCACGTTTCTTTGACGCCTCGTAATTAACTCACGATTAATGGCATCTTCCGTTTTAATAAACCGTTCTAATTCCACGGAGCTCACCTGGGGCTGCTCCTGCTCCAGTAAATAAAACCCTTGATCAACGGCTAATAGTACCCGCTTTGGCGACACACGCACCAACTCTGCAAAAGCATCGCCCGCTTTAGTCGAAATGGTCACCACCTCTACCCGATCCGTCGGCATCACCGATGGAGAGATGCTGGTTCGATACGTCTTGATTAGATAGGCATCTGTAGGGACATTGCGTACACTGAAGTGTGGGTTGCGCAAATATTTGCCCCCCACATAAACGGCCTCCTCGCGAAATAGACAAGCATCCCCAATTTCCAATGCAAAACTATCCATAGCCTTAGCTGAAGACAAGTCACCTAAATAGTCATTCACACGCCACAACCCTGTAATAGGCGTCAATTTATTTTGGGGGACCGCATCCATTTCCTGCGTTTCCAGGCGATGACAACCTAACAGTATGAGGACGCTGAGAATGCACAACCCTAACATCATCTTTTTTTTCATGACGTGATCTCCTGTTTAGGCAAGAATACACGCATTTTTGTATACACACCCTCTTCGCTTTCCACTTCCAGCCTTCCGCCATGCAATTTCACAATCTCATCTGCTAGGGAAAGCCCAATGCCATTTTTAGACCCAGCGTGTTTACCCTTATAGAACTTTTCTTTTACGCGTGGCAAATCATCTGCACTGATGCCCAAGCCGTGGTCTTCTACCTCTAGCACGAGCTCATCCTCACTCGTATAGGACTTCAAAAAGATGGGTTTTCCAGCCGGGGTAAATTTGATGCTGTTATCGATGAGGTTGATCAATACTTGCCTGATCCGGTTCTCATCGCCCACATAGTTGCCTAACGGCCTGCCCGTCACCAGCTGCATATCCAGTCCCTCGTTTTTGGCACGCGGTAACATTTGGCGATAGGTCGTCTTTAATAATTCATCTAAACTGAATACGCGTTTTTCCAAGTGAATTCTCCCGCCAATAAATCGGGAAAAGTCCAATAATTCCTCTACCATTTCCTCCAGTCGATCCGCTTCATCTTTGATGATCGAGAGTCCCTCCGCCAACAGCTCCGGATCGTCTTCTGTGCCATCTTCCAAAGTAATGGCCCACCCTTTAATGGATGTCAGTGGCGTGCGCAATTCATGAGAGACCGAAGAAATAAAGTCATTTTTAATTTGTTCTCTTTTGACGATCTCATCTACCATCAAATTGAGTGTGGACGCTAATTGGCCAATCTCATCCGGCTGTTCAATATCGGAGCGCACTTGAAATTGCCCGTCTGCCATTTTCTGTGCAACCTTTGTCAAACTCAGCACAGGACTGACAATGGAGTGTGCCAAGGCACGACTGAGTAAGATAGCCAAGCCGACGACAAAAATTCCCGCCCACACAAACGCCGCGGCCATCTGGCGAATCGAAGCATCCACCTCGTCAAGGGAAGCGACCAAGCGCAAAACGCCAATCATATGTCCCTCGTTCATTAAAGGTGCAGACACGGCCATCAATCGGCTGCTAGAGTACTCCTCTCTGCCAATCCAACTGCCGGTTTCTCCCCGCAGTGCCGCAATCACATCACCGGTTTGAATGGGAGTATCACTGGTATAACCGATGCTATCCATCATGAGCATCCCCTTAGGATCCAACACCTGCACCTGCGTGTCTACCTGACGCCACAACACATCGACGTCATCTACCAGAAGATCATCTAACATGTACGTGGCAAAATACCGATGGTAGAACTCTGTGGTCAATTCAATTTTTCGTTTTAAATTCTCTTCCACATTGAGATACAAATGGCGCCTTACGCCCACCATCAAAGCCGTTTCCAAGATCAAGACGGTAATCACGATGAGGAGGATAAAATAGACCATGAGACGCTTACTTATACTCTCTTTCAAGGATCCACCTCTTATGTTGCATTACCCCATCGATACCCCAGACCCCAGACCGTTTGGATATAGCGTGGTGTCCCGGGATCATCCTCTACTTTATAACGCAATCGGCGAATGTTGACATCCACGATTTTAGAGTCGCCAATAAAATCGCACCCCCAAGCCAAATTCAATATCTCATCGCGGGTCAAAGCCTTACCGGGAGACTGCATAAAAATTTTAATGATAGCAAACTCGGTGGGCGTCAGTTCGATTTCCTCCTCGTTTTTAAAAAAACGTCTGGAGTAAATATCAATCTTAAACGGCGGGTCTTCAATGATCATCTCTTGTTTCTCATGACGTTGCATCCTGCGCAACAGTGACTTTACACGTAAAATCAGTTCCGTTGGATTAAACGGCTTCGTTAAGTAGTCGTCCGACCCCACCTCTAACCCAGTAATTTTATCGATTTCTTGTGTTTTCGCCGTCAAAAAAATAATGCCGATATCAGGAAACTCTTCCCGTAAAATCGCACATGCTTGAATGCCGTCCATGACGGGCATCATCACATCCAGCACCACCACATCTGGATGATGCTGTCTGGCTAATTCCACCCCTTCGGCACCGTGTTCTGCCTCAACAACCTCCATGCCCGCCCGCTCCAAGTTAATGCGCACAAACTTGCGTATGGCGTGTTCGTCCTCCACCAATAAGATTTTCGGCTTCATCTCATCCTACCCTTCTATTGTCCCACTTCCAAAAGTGTTTTAAATGTATAGCCTTCATCCCTAAGCCAGGAAATAATTTCCGGCAAACTCTCCACCGTCTTCTCTTTGAGTTGACTGTCGTGCATCAGCACAATCAGCGTATCCTTACCTTCCGCTGTGGCTTTTAGCTTATTGACCATTTCCTCTGTTGTATAGGCATTACTTTCCCCGTCTCCGTTAAGCGCATTCCAATCGTAAAAGTGGTATCCCATCTCGTTCAAATGCACTGCGATAGGTTGTTTGTAATCCTCAAAACTTCCTCCGGGAAAGCGCATGATTGATGTGTGAAACCCTTCTCCTAAGGCACGTTTCATAGCTTGTTCACACTCACTAAAGTCTGCCATAAAAGCCTCGGTACTTGCATAAATTTTTTGATACTCATGGGAGTAAGAGTGGTTCCCGATGGCATGACCACGACGATGTATGTACTGTAACACCTCAGGATACTGATCCACCTTTTTGCCCACCACAAAAAATGTTCCCTTAATCTGTTCCCTGTCTAAAATATCTAAAATCTGCATGGTCACAGAATCATTGGGTCCATCATCAAACGTTAGATACGCGACTCGGTTCCCCTGTGGTTTTGTTTGCTGTTCCTCTTCTGCTGGTCTTCGCGCTTGCTCCATTTTTCGAATTGTATCAAGCTGCTTTTGAAGCTTGTGCAAAGGAGGTGTCGTCTGCTGTGCCCGCAAGTTGGCAGCTTTTTTTGCATGCAAACGAATTGGTATGATGATGAGCAACGCCACAAAAAGAACCAGCCCCCATCTACGATAAAGGTATTCCTTATTCAATCGTCGCTTTCTCTTTTTTCGCACACCTTCGCCTCCTCATCTCTATTGAGCATAGCTTAACCACCTGCCTTTTGTGTAACAACATGGTTACATTTTACCCGTGCTGAATTGGTAGCGATAGAGGTTAGCATACTCACCGTTTAATTGCATCAGTTCGTCATGAGACCCTCTTTCCACAACACCCTCTTCAGTTAGCACCACAATTTCGTCAGCGTGTTGTATGGTGGAAAGCCGGTGTGCAATGATAAGACTGGTTCGACCTTCTGCCAGTTCACTTAATGACACTTGAATGATCTTTTCGGTTTCATTGTCTAATGCCGAAGTCGCCTCGTCTAAGATCAAAATCGGCGGAGCCTTTAAAAAGATACGCGCAATGCTAACACGTTGCTTTTGCCCACCGGAAAGCATGACACCTTTTTCTCCAATATAGGTATCATACCCTTGAGGTAACGTGGTAATAAAATCATGAATGTTGGCCCTTTTTGCCGCCATGATGACCTCTGCATCAGTAGCCTCTGGCTTACCGTAGAGAATGTTTTCACGGATAGTTCCCGTAAATAAGAAAACATCCTGCTGCACCAAACCGATATGGCGCCGCAACGACTTTAGGGTCACATCCCGAATATCCTGATCGTCAATGGTAATCGTTCCAGCCGTGACCTCATAAAAACGCGGTAGCAAGTGACATAACGTTGTCTTACCGGCACCTGAAGGTCCCACAATAGCCATGGTGGTCCCCGGAGCAATGTCTAAGTTGATGTCAGACAAGACCTGCTCCCCATTGTCGTAAGCAAAGCTCACACCATTATACACAATGTGCCCCTTCACGTTTCGCAACTCTACTGCCGTCGGCGCGTCAATGATGCTTGGTTTTATGTCCATGATCTCTTGAAAGCGCGCAAACCCCGTCATCCCATCGTGATATTGTTGTGCGAAATCCGTTAATCGGCGAATGGGTTGCATAAAAAAGTTAATGTAAAGTAAAAACATAATCAAGTTTTCCATCGGCATCACTTGACGATAGACAAAGTAGCCACCCACAAGCAAAACCAACAGGTTTAAAAATGATTGAATCACACCCATCCCGGCAGCGTATTCTGCCATCACTTTATATGCCACATTACGCTGTTGACTGTAGTGCTGATTGCTTTCCTGAAATTTTTCCAACTCATAGTCCTCATTGGAAAATGATTTGCTCACCCGTACGCCGGATATAGCATTTTCTACTTGGCTATTGATGTCGGCAATTTTTTCCCGCACTTGAGAAAAAGCTCGCTCCATCTTGGTCTTACGGTTGATGATAAAAGCAATCATCACCGGCACAAAGGCGAAGAGCACCAATGCCAATCGCCAATCCACTTGGGCTAAAATAATGCAGGAGCCAATAATCATCACGCCAGAAATAAACAGGTTTTCCGGTCCATGGTGAGCCAGCTCCGTGATGTCGCGTAAGTCATTGACCAGGCGACTCATAATGTGTCCGGTGCGATGCTGGTCGTAAAAACTAAGAGGCAGCGTTTGTAAATGCTCAAAGAGGTCTCTTCTCATATCTTCCTCAATTTTGACCCCGAGTCCGTGGCCATAGTAATTTACAATGTAAATGGAAATATACTGCACGACAAAGAGCAGTAGCATAATGATGGTCCAGCGGATCAACAGTCCCCACTGGGAGTGGGGAATGTAGGTATAGAGCATATTCCGTGTAAAAATCGGAAACACCAAGTTAAATACGGATACTAAAAAGGAAAATAACATATCCACATAGAATAATTTCTTATGAGGCTTGTAGTAAGCCGCAAATTTTTTAATCATGTAACACCTTCTGTTCGAAATTCACATTGTACATAGGGACAGTACGCGTGACATTGACCCTGCTTATAGTATTCTTTTTCCCTATGTGTCGTCTCTCTTAAGTACGCTTGCCACAGACCACGATACCGACTCAGCTCTTCTTTGGTCGGCTCCAAATCCACTTGGGATCCGTCTTGTAAGAAAAGGATGCGCAACCTCGTCTCCGGTTTGCCATAGGCGTCGTAGTATAAATAGAGTTGATCCTTATAACGCTTCACCAGTTCTTCTTTTTCTTCCGGTGTCGTAAAGGCATTCGTCTTATAATCCACAATCACCGTCTGTCCATCTTCTTCAATCACAGCATCCATAACACCGGTAATGAGATCCATTCCTTCCATCATTGCAAAGGGAAGTTCTCGAGCGCAAATATGGACCCCTTGTGCCCATGCCATCCATGTTCGGGCCATGTCTAAAGCCTTTTGGCCTGCCTGTTGCTGACGCAGTAACCCTTCTTCTGCTAACAAGTGGTCTAAAAGAGCCTCCATGTCACATCCCGGTTCATAAGCCAAGGCGAAGTGGTGCATGACGTTTCCTAAAGCCACGCCATAGCCACTTCCCAAACCAACGTTTTCCTGTTCTTGCTTTCTCACATAACGATAGTAATATTCTAACGGGCAGCGTTGGTAAGTCATAAAGGAGGTGGCACTGTGTTGCCTTAGGCTCGACGTCATATGCATTTGATCAGGTTCCAGCACTTCTGTCAAGTGAGCATAAGCTGGCATCTGTACCTCAGGTAAAGATTTTTTTACGACCTCATGCATCTTAGTTTTGCCATCTGTAAACAGTGTGCCCAAGATTAAGCCTTTTTTTGCCCGGGATAAGGCCACATAGAGCAACGTCTTCGCATCTTCTTGAGCCTGGTTTTGTTCCCATTGACGATTAGCTTGGTAAAAGCGGTCTTGCTCCCTGCGAATCGCCAACCCTGCATGTCGGTGATACACGATTTTCGGATAGTCTGTGTGTTCCTTTTCACTTAATTCTGTCAAAAACACATAGTCGAACTCTAGTCCCTTAGATTTATGAATGGTCAACACTTCTACTGCGTCAACGCCTCCCGACTGACCACCCGGTTCTTCGATGGCTGCGGCTTGCCAAAGGGAGATGGTTTGACACAATTTTGTGGTGTCGCCCCAGTGTTCTGTTTCCCACTGCTCCACCATGGCAATAAACGCTTCTTGATTGTCCAAAGCCCGTTGATCGTAAGCACCGATTTCAGAGGCGCCGGTCACGGCCAAAGCCTTTTTAAGTGCAAAGGCAATCCCTTTTTGACCGACTGCTTGACGCATCAGCGTCACTGTTTCCAAGGCCTTTTCGTAAAGCAACTGCTCCACTTGCTCTGCTAAGGGCTTTTCTTTCACCAGTTTCACGACGGAGGCATCTTTGAGGCCGCCAAGAGGACTGCGTAAAAATTGCGCCCAAGCTAATGGATCCTCACCATCCATTAAGCGCACCAAAAAGACCAAGTCCCAAATTTCCTGTCGTGCAAATAAACTGCTTTTAATTTCGCTGTGATAAGGAATATTCTTGGCTCTCAGTTGCTCCAGATAAGGAGCTAGGGACTGTTTCGTCCGTCCCATCAATGCCATCTTGGACCAATCCACTCCTTGAGCATGTAAGTTCATCATATGATTCACAACTTTGGCATATCGTTCGGCTTCTTCTTCCCTGTCCACCGTCAACACCATAATGGGTGGTGCATCCAGTTTGGGGGCAAATAAGCTCTCTTCGATTGCCTCAGCCGGACGTTGAATGAGATCATACGTTTCTGGCCATTGTGCAGAAAACACCTGGTTTAGATAATCAGCCACAGGAGCATCAAAACGATAGGATACCGTCATGCAGAGCATGAGGCCACCCGATGCTTCTATGCCGGCACAAAGCTTTCGATATTCATCCACGGAAGCACCTCGAAATCGATAAATACTCTGTTTGGGATCCCCCACCACAAAGAGGTTCTGCCGATCGTAAGGTTTTTCTACTGTGGAGAGTTTTTCAAAGATCAGTCGCTGCCTTTCATTGGTATCCTGACATTCGTCCACCATCACATAGCGAAACTGATCTTGCAAGGCTTGACAAATTTCCGGCCGGTCCAAAAGTTCGATCATATATTCTTCCAAATCGCTAAAATCCAGTTTTTTGTATCTCAGTTTCGTAGCCGTATAGGTTTGGTGTATGCGTTTTAGCATTTCCACTAAGCCTTGGTATTCGCTTTCGTAAGTCGCTTCTTTAGCCAACCAGTAGGTGCCGGCCTGCTCTTGAACCTGTGCGATCATCTCTTCACAGCCCTTAGCAGTGCCATCACATGAAGTAATGGCATATAACAATGTTGCCCCCTCTTCTGAGCGAAGGTCAGTAGCCTCTAATGCTTCTAAGAACTCCTTAGTCAGCAAGTTTTTCCACTTACTGCGACCATTTACCTTGTTTTGCAAATTTTGGAGATTTCGGATCAGCGCCTCCTTTGCTGGCAGGGCTCGTGCCGCCTGCTCCCATTGTGCCCGTGTCAGTTCTAAGACTTGTTCCAAGTCCACGCGGTCACTTAAATAGACGGAGCGATAAAGCCCGGTAAGCAACTCTGTCCATGACTCTTCTGAGTAAAGTTCCACTGTATCGCTTAGGCTCTTGATAAAGTCTTCTGACTCCCTGACGACTGTAGCGGTTGCCATCCAGAGCCAATGGTCGCTCTCCCACTGCTCAGCTACCGTAAAATCTGAGGGAACACCAATCCAATTTCCATAACGTTTGAGTTGGTCATGGCAAAAGCTGTGTATGGTCTGAATGGATGCCTGGTGCAATAATTTGGTTGTGTAAGGAAAAGCAGCATCGATCGTCTGCTCTTCTTCGATGAGCATGGCAATGCGCTCTCTCATTTCCCGCGCCGCCTTGTTCGTGAACGTGATGGCAAGAATAGACGCTACCTCTCTTCCTGAAGGAAGATGACCCCTTTTTAAAATTTCCACAAAGCGTCTCGTCAGCACGTACGTCTTGCCTGTGCCCGCAGAGGCTTCCAGGCTCACATTGCGGTCAATGGTCTCAATCGCTTTCTGCTGCGGATTCATCCTCTTCACCTCCTTGGTAACGACATATGCCATAAAAAGCACAGCGAGATTCGTCACATTTTCTCGGCTCGACTAAAAATGCACCTTGCCTTTTTCGATCGATTAATTGCTCCACATCATCCAATAACCCATTGAGCTGTTCTTGAGAATACTTGGGCACACGACCGTGGAATTTCCCCGCCTCCACGCCATCTCTCTGCCAAAGATAAGAAGTGGATCCCCGTTTGATGCTGCCATACATCACAGCATCGACCGTGTTAAAGCCTGCGGCATAGGCATAGAGCCCCATTTGCAGTGAAATTCCCTCTTCGCGATCACGATTCGTAGGAGTATAGTTGGTTTTATAGTCCACGAGGATCTTTTGTCCCTTTTCATTTTCATCTATGCGGTCGATTTTCCCCGTCAACCATCCGCCCAATCCAGAAGACATGGGGATTTCAAACGAAGTTTCCACAGCCGCCGGATGATACGCATCTTTCATCTTCAGCAGACGAGCGTGATCCTTTTCAATCCATGTCAGTAGCTTTTTCGTCCAAAACTCCTTTTGTAATGGCAAAAAAACATCTTCGCTTTCCCCAAACATGCCCTCCCAAAAAATACTAAAAGTCTCCCTGATCCAAGCTGCTTCAGGCCATATCTCCAGCGGTTCTTCTAAATCCTTTAGCGTCTCTCGATACACTGCTTCCAATGTTTGGTGTAGGACTGTTCCCAGATCTTTATGCCAGGTGGACAGTGGATCTTCTTGAGGAAACAGCGACTCCCATCCATCACGAAATGGGCATCGGGCAAAGCGTTCAATGGCGGTCACACTAACCCGCCCCTCCATTGGCACATCATCCTTATGCCACTGTCCTCGATAAGCCTCATCTCCCTGTTCTCTTCTGCGACAAGCTTCTCTTCGCAGTACGATGGCTCTGTCCTCACCTCGCTCTTTGATCACTGGTGCGTCTTGGGCATCTTGTCGTCGTCTTAACACTCTTTCTGTCTCGGGGCCCACATACTCACCCAGCCAGTTCGCACCACTGGTTAACGGATCTTCAGCATCGGCATCAATGACAAATCCGCCGGCGACGACGCCGCGAGCCAGTGTCATGCTACGGGCCAGATTTCTTTTAACCGCATCCGTCCGCTCTTCGGAAAAGCTAAGCCCCTTTTCTTTTAAATCCTGCTCCACCAGTGGCGTGCGATAAAACAGGAGACTTTCACGGTCATTTAAAGCCTGATCCAAGCCCATATAAAAACGTGGACCCGTACGCTCAGCCATACTTTCCTCTAGACTCATCACGCGAATCCCCTTCGTGGCTCCCTTTATTTCTACCGTAACCCCTTTTAACTCTTCCTCCCACATACGATATTCTTCCAATATCGAAAGTCGCTCTTTGATGGCGAATCGCTCCAGATCGGCAGCTAGTTGATGAAGGCGGTACCACACTTGACCGGCGTCGCGATCATCTTGATACCAAAATGCGCTGACTGCTACAATATTGGTACTCAATCGCTGGTTACGATCTAATGGTGTCTCTCCCTCAGCTGTAGCCCCTAAAGTCTCCGGGGCAAAAGGGTGATCTTGCGGCAAGCACCTATCTCCCGACACTATCGACTCTAGCCATTGTCTCACTGCCACGCCTTCTTGCGTCTTCCACAGCGGCGTTTTTTTCGTGTAACACAAGGGGATCTGCCACTCTTCCGCCGTTCGTTCCAACACCAAAAAGTTCTCCTCTTGCATCCAGATGATGGCAGGCTCTCTGTCCCGGCGCTCAAAAGCCCAGCGCAAAGCAGCTTTAGCTAATGTGTAGCCGGTTTCTGCCGCCACCAAGGTATGAAAATTTTCTCGTCCACTTCGTCTTTGATCCTTCACCTGCTCATTTTGAAACCGTTCAGGAACCGTTGCTTCTGTGGTTAGTATGTATACGGGAATTTCCCGTCTTTCCATTTCCTCGATCATGCGCACTTGCCAAGGCCACAGCTTGGTCACCATGTCCAAAACAACTGCTCCCACTTCCCAGGAAGAGCTATTCAATAGCGCATCTCTACCGCGCAATAAGGCTGGGTAATAGGCTAAAGCTTCCCTTGTCTCTACCATTTCCTCATATCGTGTCACCGTACCATACATCGCGTTAAGTAAGATGTTTTCAGTCTGCGGAGTTCGAATTTCTGAACGATAGACCTCATCTTGGTATGCCAACAGATCCCTCGCCAAACTCTCTATATTACCTTCACTTTCTAAAGCAAACGGATATGCTTCTTTGGTTTCTTCCAAAGCTTTTTTCATATAATAAAGAGACATAGAGGGATAGAGAACTTCTTGTCGTTCCGCCACCAGCCAGCTCTCCCAAGGCAGCCATTCCAGACCGATATAAGACTTATAGGCTTTTAAATAATCAAATCGTCTTCGTTGTAAATGGCCATGCTGTTCGCCTAAAACCCATAGCCTGCCATGGGTTTCTAAAAGAGCATGGAAAATAGGAGAAGCATCTTCATCATAATTTAGAAGTATGCGATTGATCTTCAATAGACTTCACCACCCTTAACGCTGCTCCCACAAGCCCCGCGTCATTACCAAACACACTTTTTCGCAACTTCAGTCCGCTTGGCACATTCAGTTTATCACACGCCATAGCCTGCACCTGTTCGCCCCACACATCATAGGTATCGGCCAAGCCCCCGCCAATGACCACGACCTCTGGGTCAAACGCATTCTTCAGACTGACCAAATACCAGGAAAAGTCTTCCACCAGTTGTTCTACAGCTCGTCTTGCATAAGGATTGCTATCTCTATGACTCATCACCCAATGACTAGAGCGTACTTCACCGGCCAGAGCCTGATATGTCAGGGCCAGTCCCGTTCCTGACACATACCGCTCCACACAACCCCTTTGACCACAGGCACAGAGGCGACCACCCGGATATAAAATCATATGGCCCAGCTCTCCTGCCATACCATGTGCTCCGCACAACAGCTCTCCCGCTTCCACATAGGCGCCGCCTAAGCCAGTGCCCAGCGTAAGCATAAGCATAGAAAAAGCCCCTTTGCCCGCACCTTGTTCGTACTCACTCCATGCTGCCATATTGGCATCATTGTCCACCCAAATGGGCCATTTAATGCCACGTTTTTGCAGTTCTGCTCTTAACGGCGTATGGGTCCAATCTGTCACATTACCGCCAATGGACGTGATGATGCCTCTCTCGGGATCCACCGTACCCGGTGTCCCCACACCCACTCCGATCACTTCGTCTACGTTATCGGACAAAGCACAGATTAAGGAAGCGATGCCATCTAACACAGCCATACGAAGTGGTGGCGTCTCCATCGACTTACGTTGTAAAACCTCCCCTGACGTATGGACCAGTGCTCCTTGAATGGAAGTGCCTCCCAGATCAACGGCTATGATCTTTCGGTTCATGGCATCACCCTTAGTTCATTGCTTTTTCGGCAGCCAATTCCCGCAACATCGCCATACCCGCTGCTGAATTGCCTTGTTCATCCAAAGCAGGGCCAAAGGCGACGTAAGCACAGCCGGCATCATCAAAGGCCATAATTCCTCCGCCCACACCCGACTTTGCCGCCCATCCTGTGTCTGCATAGAACATGGTACTGGCATCATAAAGTCCTCCTGCAATCATCGCCGACTTCACTAGGGCTCGCAAACGTGCGTGGTCGATTGCCTCAGGTGACCAACCCGGCATACCTTGAGCCAACCAAGCGGCTAAAAGTAAGAGTCCTTTCGCGTCTGTGGAGATGGCACATTGGCGAAAATAGGAATGCAATACCATGGGCACTTCTCCGGTGATTTTTCCATGAGACTTGAGCAAATACCCTATGGCGAAATTGCGAAATCCCGTGTTTTCTTCGGATTGAGCCACCGCATCATCAATCCAAAACTTCTCATAGCCGGTTATCTCGCGCATCCATGCCACCATTTTTTCACTCCCCTGTTCTCCCAGTAGGCTCGTGATAGTAATCGCTCCGGCATTGACCATGGGATTCGGTGCCTGATACGGTGGTACATCTAACCCTTCCAGCGTATTAAACGGTTGGGCCGATCCCTGTAGTCCCACATGATGTAACACCGCTTCTTCACCATGGCGCGACAAAGCCAGGATCAGCGCGAAGACTTTGGTGATGCTCTGTAGGCTAAAGGTGACCGTCCAATCTCCTTCATAATACGCAGCCCCGTTCGGTCCGGTCCAGGCCAAGGCCACATGATTCGGATTTTTTCCAGCTAGTTCTGGAATATAGTCTGCGACACGACCGGTTGCTGCTGCCTTTTTCCCTAGCTCCAGAGTTTTTTTTCCATCTATCTTGTTCTCTTTAGTGCACATCAAAGGTCGAACCTCCGATAAATTCACGTAACAACGAATGATTGGGGATAAAATGCTCGTCGTAGATATCCACAAAGTGACTTAGAAAGTAAATCAGCTTTTGTGCTTCCATATACCACTGACTATCTTCGCCGATGGTTTGCAAAAGTGGAAGCGCATGTTTTTTCAACACCGCTAACTCATATACCAAAGCCGAGTCGAACATGACATCTGCCCTTTCTTGGAAAGGAAAGATATGCTGCTCTTCTGCTTTGCGCACGTTTACCCACATGCCAAAGGTAGTTTCTGGATCGATTTTGCGGAACTGATTATCACGCACTAACCGTCTTAAAAGTCGGGTATCCGTGGTGGGAATGCGATTATGTGCGTCAATGTTTAGCTGAGTCAAGGCCGAAATGTAAATTTTATAAATATTTTTTTCCGGAATCGCCAAGCTCAACCGCGGATTCAATCCGTGGATACCTTCCACAATAATGGGTTGTTGTTTATCTACCTTGAGAATATGGCCTGAAGGTACACGCTTGCCTTCTTTAAAATCAAATTTAGGAAGCTCCACTTCATTGCCCTCAAAGAGTTTAATCAAATCCTTGTTCATGGCTGCTAGGTCAATCGCTTGCAGGGATTCGAAGTCGTATTTTCCATCAGGTCCCCGTGGCGTGTCTTCCCGGTTGACAAAGTAATCGTCCATTGAAATGGTAACCGGCCGCAAGCCATTTACACGCAGGGCAATACTCAAGCGGTGAGAGAAGGAAGTCTTTCCGGAACTGGTGGGACCTGCGATAAGGACAATGCGAATGTCACGATCTTCATGGATCAAGTCGGCGATTTGCATGATTTTTTTCTCTTGTAAAGCTTCGGAAACGCGAATGACCTCGCCTACCTCGCCAGCTTGGATTTTTTTATTAAGGTCTCCTAGATAAGCCAAACCGATAATCTCGGCCCATTCACTAGCTTCGCTGAATACTTTTGACAATTTGACTTGTTCACGGTAATTTTCGATGTTGTAGTTATTCTTAAATGAAGGAAAGACGATGAGCACACCGGGATAATAGTATTTCATTGCAAAATCCGGCACATATCCCGTAGACAGAGCCAAATCTCCATGGAAGATGGCGGAGAAATCTCCAATCCTATGCACATCATCCCCACGACAGTCGATCGTCTCATATAGCTGCACTGCTTCATCTAAATGGTGTTCACGGGCCATCTCGATGAGTTCTGCTCGTTCTAAAAACTTCTTTTCAATTGGCAAATCTCTGGCAACTATGCTTTTCATCTGTTTTTGAATCGTTTCCACCATGGAATGAGAGATGATCACATCTTTTTCAAACTCGGCATAGAGACCGGATCCTAAAAAGTGCATAATTTTAACTTTACGACCGGGAAACAATTCTTCACAAGCCATAAGGAAAATTGCGGTCACCGTCTTAGTGTAAATGCGGTATCCCCAAACCGATGTGTTGTCCAACAGTTCGACCGATTCTCCTTCCTTGGGCACATAGCTAAGGGGCACAATATCTTTTTGGTCGGCGATGGCCGCCAAGTATTTACGCGGATTTTTCCGTTCTCGCTTCTCAATGACCTCGAGAAGGCTTTCTCCTTCTTGCCACCTGATTTTTCCGTATGGTGATACATTGACTGTCATCATAGTCGTTCTCCGTTTCTTATTTTTTCATTCAATGCTTGTAAATCTTGGGGAATCTCCCCTTGAAACGTTTGCTCGTTTAAGTGTGCCAAGGGAGATGGTAACCCCTGAAAACTCACTTGGTAAGCATGGAGCCATTGACGTGTTAGGCCATAGTCTCTTGCCACAGCATTACCTCTTTTCGTTCCATACTTGGGATCACCTAAAATGGGGTGACCCCAGGCCTTCATCTGTGCTCGAATCTGATGCGTTCTACCGGTATAAAGCTCTACTTCCACTAACGAAAACTCCCCATTGTCTGCTAATCGCTTCATACCCGTCATAATTTTTTTGCCATCCACCGTTGGCTGTGTCACCACTTTTGTACGGTTTTTCTTGTTATCGCGTACGATATAGGCCGTCTCTGCCCGATCCCGGGCCACACCTTCTACCACCGCCAGATAACGGCGCCGAATTCCTCCCTCTCGCATGCCTTCATTCATGGCTTTTAGCGCCTCGTAAGTTTTGCATCCGATGAGGAGGCCTGATGTGTTGCGGTCTAATCGATTCGCCATAGCCGGTGTGAATGTCAATCGTTGTCGCGGATCATAGGCACCGGTACCCGTCAAATAGGCCACCATGCGGTCTACCATATTGTCTTCATAAGCTTGTCCTTTGCCCATACGTCCATGGGTCAACAAGCCGGCCGGCTTATTCATCACCAGCACGTACTCATCTTCATAGGCAATGGACAACTGCCCTTTGGCCGCTTTAACCGATGGCACTTCCCTCATCTTTTCGATGGTTTCTTCTGCTAAAAAAAGCCGGACCACATCTCCCTTGGCGATCATATCGTCTGGCTTCGCCCGCTTTCCGTTGAGGGTGATATTTTTTTTCCGTATCATGCGTTGCACAAAGGCATGAGGGGCCAAATTCAAATATTTTTTTACAAAGCGATCCAATCGCTGATCATGCTCCTGTTCTGTTACTGTGAGTTCTCTCAAAGATCACATCCCTCTTTTCCCTTTTCTGTGAAATATGGTATAATTCTTCTACGACTATTATACCTAACCCGTGGGTTAAGTAAAAGTAATTGGACAAATTTGAAAAGAGGGCATACAATGAAAGCATTTTTTTCTAAGATATTAGATTTTCTTTATGCACTAAAGGATTGGATCCTGATCTTACTCATCGCCTTAGCCGTCATCGCTACCATCGCTTGGCGATTAGACAGTATGTTTACCCAAAAGCTAAGCACAGAAGAGATCCCCGTCATCTCCGGCGTGGTCAAGGAAGGCCCCTCAGAGGATGAAGAGGGCACCACAGCCATTGATCCCAGCCAAGAAGTTACCCCGCCAGAAGAAGGCACTGACGAAACATCAGACACCGCTTCGACTCCCGAAGCACAGGAACCTACACTGGTCTCTTTGACGATTGATGAGGCCAAAGATGTTTCAGCCATCGGCCAGGCCCTACAGGCTTCCGGTATGATTGAAGACGCCAACGCCTTTGGAGCGCGGTTAACTGAACGAGAGCGTACAGATGCCCTCATACCCGGCCACTATGAAATCCCCGCCAACTACACCTTAGATCAAATCATCGACTTAATCACCACTGAATAAGCTACAATAAAAAATCCGCCCTAAGGGCGGATTTTTCGTCTCAACATTGACTTAAGCTTCGGCTTTCCACAGGCCGTGTAAGTTACAGAACTCATTGACTTCTACAGGGCCATCGGCGATTTCAAAACAAGCTTTCGGAGCTTCGCCTGGTTTTAATTGTTTGATTTGCAATACATCACCTTGTTGTGCACTGATGAAAGTGATGTAATGTTTTTCTTGCATGGGGTGTTCCACAGAGCCTACTACGACGTCAATTTTGTTTCCTTCACGAGTCACAGCAGGTACGTGTTTTTCTTTGGCTGCGTCTACTGTATCAGCTTTTAATTCCACCATGGGTTCACCACAGCAAACTAATTCGCCACCACCTTCGACTAATAGAGCTACAACGTTACCGCATTTTTCACAATGGAAATATTTCATCTAAATGTTCCTCCTTCAATGTTAGTTAACTCTCTCAGATTATATCTACCCCTTTTTATCTGTTTTAATAGATGAATTTGAAACTCTTTTCCTTATTCCTGTTTTCTTTCATTCCGATTGGTAAACAAAAAGGCAATAGTGCTTTCGCATCTATTGCCTAATCTTTTGCCTAAAATGCCATGAGTCTCCAATAGCCCAGAGCGCGATACTTCATGCACGTGCCAAGTGGCAGCGATGCCCTCATACAACCAGCCCTGTTTCGCTCATGATGCAGATGGTTCCTTAGCTCTTCCGAGTTTAGCCGACACAGTCTTTCTTTCGTGGGCCTATGTGCCCAGGGTGTGTTTGAGCTTTGTATCGATCCCATCTCTAACTGATTATTCAGCCGATTCTAGAGGAAAGACATCACACGACATGGTCTCTGTAAACAAGTCCCCGGAAGTAAAACGATAGTTTGCCTTGATGGTCCATTCCACCGTTTCCGCTTCTTCGATGCCAGCTTTTTCAAGGGCTTCGTTCGAGAAGAAGAGGTCCGTAATCGCCGTACTGCCCAGCTGCACCAGATGGCAAGAAAACTCACCGTCACAGGGCACGCCATTGACTTTCGACTCCAACATTTCCAATTCCATCGCGGTTTCTCCCAGATTTTCCACGTGCAGCTTTGCAGCCAAGCCTTCTTCTCTCTCTTCAAATCCCAATACCACAATTTGCAATTCATTGCGGTCTAGCACCATAGGGAGTCCGTCAATATCCGTATACGTCCAAGGCTTGGAATCATCGATGGTGACGGTCTGACCCCATTCGTAGGCATAGACCGTTTTGTCCACGTCATCCGCTTCATAGCTCCTGGTCATCAGGTATATTTCTCTTACGCCACCTAGTTCCACGCCACTATAGGCAAATTTGTCTTCCGGCCATTCGATGACCACCGTCTTGTTTTCCTTAGGTTCCAAGACGATTTCCCAATCCGGGTCGATATGCTAATCGTTGATCGTGCAATCCTCAAATGTGACGAGCTGCGGCTTATCCCATTGATTTTCCAGCTCAACGCGTAGTGCAAAGGTCTTGTCCGGCTCATTTCGATATCCAGTTAGCTTACTATGCAAGACATCACTTTCCTCCATGGGAACATCCATTTCTGTCATGTCCGTACCCCCTCCGCCGCATCCGGTCAGCGCTAAAAGGGTCATGATTAATAATACCGCCACTAACTTTTTCATGTCTTCCTCCTTTTCAGAATAGATTACCTTTGCGTACAAACATTCCTTTTTTATATAATATCATGCTAACGGCATTTTGACCATGGCCCCTACATCATTTTGCTGTGATCCTGCGCTTTCCTCTGCACTTGCGGTTTATGCTAAAAGTTAGCCTTTCATTCATCATGCACAAAACAAACGCACCTGACTCTCATCAAGTGCGTTTGTTTGGGTTTATACAAGGTTAAGTAGCTCTTCAAAGGCATCAATAGTTGCTGTGGCCTCTTTACCTTCTATGGTCTCTCCGAAACCATAGCGACAAAAGACAGCAGGCATATGGTTTTTGTAAGCGGCCTCCATATCGTGGAAGCGATCCCCCACTACCATTTGCCCTTCCGGGTACTTGTGTCGCATCTGTTTGACAATTTCGTGTTTGGGGATAAAACCAAAGGCCTCAGAGCAAAGAAAATCGGTAAAATAGGGCTCTAGTCCATAAGCTTTCATCACTGCATCTTTGTAGACCACTTTGCAGTTACTCATAAAGACCAAAGTATAGCCTCTTCTTTGCAGTTCATCCAAGGTTTCTTTCACGTGGGGAAAGAGCCTGCCTTGCCCCTGTTCCATCATTTGATTCATGTGTTCGCCCACAAAACGGGACATACGATTGCGGTCTTCTTCAGAAGCATCAGGCAAAATCTGTTGCCACACATAAGGAGCATTGTGCCCCAAATAGCCTTGCGCTTCTTCATCCGTCGGTAGCGGTAAATCTGCCAGGCCTTCGCGTTTCATCTCCCGGTAACCGGCGCGCAGGCTCTCACCGTAGATCACAATGGTGTCGTGAAGTGTGCCGTCAAAATCCAGGTAGATGGTCTTGATATGGCCAAAGGCTTCAGTCATGTAGTTGCTCCATCAAGTTCACCATTTCAATCGCCGTCATGGCCACATCAAAGCCTTTATTACCCGCTTTGGTACCGGAGCGTTCAATGGCTTGTTCGATGGTATCGGTGGTTAAGACACCAAATAGAACGGGGATTTCCGCTTCCAATCCTACGTGAGCCACGCCTTTGGCCACTTCATTGGAGACGAAATCAAAGTGGGGTGTGGCTCCGCGGATTACCGCACCCAAGCAAATCACCGCATCATATTTATCGGTCTTCGCCGCCATTTTAGCTGCCAAGGGAATTTCAAAGGCTCCCGGTACCCAAATAACATCGATTTCTTCTTCTTGGACGCCATGGCGAAATAAAGCGTCTTTCGCTCCGTCTAATAGTTTGGAGCCAATAAATTCATTAAATCGTCCGATCACAATGCCGTAGCGTTTGCCTTTTGAAATCAGTTTTCCTTCGTAATGCATGGTGTCCTCCTTATTTTTCATCCAAGTCTAACATATGGTTCATTTTTTCTTTTTTTGTACGCAGATAAAATGCATCGTGCTCATGGGGAGGAATTTGTAGGGGTACCCGTTCAATGATTTCCAGGTTAAAAGCACCTAAGCCATAAACTTTATCCGGGTTGTTAGTCATTAAGCGCATGGTTCTGATTCCCAAGTCCTCTAAGATCTGTGCTCCTATGGAGTATTCCCGCAAATCGCTGGGGTAGCCCAGTTTCAAGTTGGCCTCTACTGTATCATAGCCCTGGTCTTGCAGTTCATAAGCACGCAGTTTGTTCAAAAGACCAATGCCTCTTCCTTCTTGACGCATATACAGGACCACACCTCGACCCTCTTCTTCCACCTTGCGCATCGCCGCTGCAAACTGTTGGCCACAATCACAACGAGCAGAGCCAAAGGCATCTCCTGTTAAACATTCGCTGTGTACCCGTACCAGTACATCTTTACCATCGCCTAAGTCTCCTTTGACCAGGGCAACGTGATGTTCACCGTTTAACTTATTGCGGTAGCCATAAGCAGTAAAGTGACCGTACTTGGTGGGCATATCGGCTTTGGCTACACATTCCACCAGCTTCTCTCTCTTCTTGCGATACTGCTGCAAATCGCGAATCGTGATAAAGGTCAAGTGATACTCTTTGGCCAGCTGTTTCAATTCCGTGGTACGCATCATGTTCCCATCATCCGCCATAATTTCACAGCAAATGCCTACTTCTTTTAAACCGGCAAATCGCATTAAGTCCACTGTCGCTTCCGTATGACCCTCACGCATCAATACGCCACCGGGGCGAGCGATTAGGGGAAACATGTGGCCGGGGCGTTTGAAATCTTCCGGCTTAGCATTTTCATCGGCACACTTCATTGCCGTATAGGATCTTTCGACTGCGGAAATCCCCGTTCCGGTGTCCACGTGGTCAATGGATACCGTAAATGCGGTGCCGTTATCGTCAGTATTATTTTGCACCATTTGTTCCAGGCCCAGACGACGACCGATCTCTTCGCTCATAGGCATACAGATCAGACCTTTTCCATGAGTGGCCATAAAGTTAATGTTTTCCGTGGTCGCAAATTCTCCCGCACAGATGAAATCCCCTTCGTTTTCTCGATCGGGATCATCGGTGACGATGATAACCTTACCTTGTCTTAAGTCTTCTAAAGCCTGCTCTACCGTTCCAAATTCACTCATTTCTTCCTCCTATAGAAAACCGTGTTCTCTTAAAAACGACTCCGTGACGCCCGTTTGTGCCTTTTCACGATGCACCATGTGATAAATATATTTTCCTACAATATCACATTCAATGTTAATGAGGTCACCCGGCCTTTTACGTAATAGCGTACTGTCTTTTCCCGTGGTGGGAATAATGGACACCGTCAACTCGGGATCTTTGACTTCCACCAAGGTCAAGCTGATACCGTCTAGGGCGATACTTCCTTGATTTACCATAAAATCAAAGAGTTTGGATTCTGTTCGTATCGTGACGATGTGGGCCTGATCGGTGGGCTGAATGGAGACTAACGTCCCTACTCCATCGACGTGGCCTTGGACGATATGCCCATCCAAGCGTCCCGTTGCCGGCAAAGCCCGCTCCAAGTTCACCGGGCTTCCCCCCGTCAGCGCATGAAAACTGGAGAGTTTAACTGTCTGAGGCATCACATCTGCAGTAAAATAATCCTCTCCCATGGAAGTCACCGTCAAACACACGCCATTGGTGGCAATGCTGTCTCCCACTTTAGTGCCTTCTAGCACCGTCGATGCCCCAATTGTAGCCTCATAGGCACGTCCACGAGGGGCTAAGCGTTTCAACACGCCGATTTCTTCAATGATTCCTGTAAACATGGTCACCTCCTAGACTGGCCGTCAGCAACAGATCGTCTCCCACGCGTTCGATAGCCGTCCATGCCGCTGGTAAGGCTTCCTCCATCTTCAATGGCATGCGACCTTGGATAAATCCCGGCGCCTCTTGATCCCCCAAGACCTTGGGAGCGATGAAAAGGGCCAGTTCTTCCACCAAATTGGCTTCCCAAAGGCTCTTCGCCAACCTGGGACCTCCTTCGGCCATCACAGTGGCGATTTGTCTTTTCCCCAAATCTTCCATGACCTTGGTCAAATCCACTTGTCCTTCTTTGGCCGGAAAGCTGATCACCGCCACTTCACCATGGCTCATCAGCTCTTCGCGCCTTTGTTCATCAATGACTTCTGTGGTGTAAATCAGCGTCTGACCTTCTTCCTTTAGCATTGCGGCATCGGCAGGAAAGCGTAACTTGCTATCAATGACAATACGCAACGGATTCGTCCCGTTCTCCATGCGGCAAGTCAAGCGCGGATTGTCTTTTAACACGGTGCCAATCCCCACCATAATCCCCTGGTACTCATGGCGCCATTGATGCACCAGAGCCCGAGAAGCTTCTCCAGAGACCCATCGGCTATGACCGGTGCGAGTGGCTACCTTGCCGTCTAAAGTCACTGCCGATTTCAAAAGCACATAAGGACGGCGTTGGGTAACGTAGTGGATAAACCCTTTATTCAATGCTCGAGCTTCTTTTTCCAATACACCCACTTCTACGGCAACGCCTGCCTCTCGCAAGCGTTGTAAACCTTTTCCCGCCACTTGCGGATTAGGATCTTTCATAGCCACCACCACGCGACCGATGCCCGCTCGGATGATGGCCTCTGTACAAGGAGGTTGTTTCCCGTAATGGCAACATGGCTCCAAGGTCACATACATTGTCGTTCCATCTAACGGAGCCTTAGCGCAGCTGATGGCCTCTACTTCTGCATGTGGCTCTCCAAAGGCATGATGATAGCCTTCAGCTACTACCTCATCTCCTCTGACCACCACAGCTCCCACCATCGGGTTAGCCCCGGTATAGCCCTTTCCCTTTTCGGCTAATTTCAACGCCCGAGACATCCATTTTTCATGTTTGTCCATGGCACACCTCTTTTCAAAAAATGCCCTGTCAAAAATAGACAGGGCAAAATACACATGAAAAAAACATCCTCTTCCATCCAGACTATACTGTCGGTCTCGGAATCTCACCGAGTCAGCTTGCGCTCGCGGACTATACCGCCGGTCGGGAATTGCACCCTGCCCTGAAGATGAAACATTTATGATTGCGAATACATACTACCAGAAAGATAAAACCCTGTCAAGCCGTCACGGCCATATGAGTGAAAAACAGCTCACCATCCTTGACTTCCAAGATCATCACTGACGGCGCATATCCTCCTCGTGGCAAGGTCGGTGATCCAGGGTTAGCCACGTGGATTCCCCGTTGGTATCGATGATACGGGCGGTGCGTGTGGCCAAAGAGTAAGGCGTCGACTCCTTTCGCTTGAGCCAGTCGCCACAAATTTTCTTCATCCGTTAAGTTCAACCGATGACCATGCGCCAAGAGCACCTTATGTCCCCCAACCAGTACCGTGCGCTCTTGCACCAAGTGCTTACCATCTCCATTGCCTGCCACAGCATAAAGAGGGAGCGCTAACTTTTGTGCCAAAAGTTGTCCGTCCTCTACATAATCACCCAAATGAATCAGTCCCGTAAACGGGCCGTGAGTGTGCACAAACTTTTTCACCTGCGTCGTAATCCCGTGGGTGTCAGCCACCACAAGCAGTCGTTCTCTCATTGAGCTAGCCACTCCCTAAGTTTTTCCAACGCTCTCCCGCGATGAGAGATGGCATTTTTCTCATCTTCATGGTACTGCCCAAACGTTCTCGTATCACCTTCTGGATAGAAAAGCGGATCATATCCGAAGCCCTGACTTCCCACCAGCTCGTGAGCGATAGCACCGTCTACACGGCCGCTAAGATACGTCGTTTCTCCTTGCGGGTCCACCAAGGCCAACACGGTGGCAAAGTGTGCTTGACGATTGGTTTCATGCTCCATCAGCTTTAATAGCTTTGCATTGTTCGCCGCATCATCATGGCCTTCACCGGCAAACCTGGCAGAATGAACACCGGGCGCTCCTCCAAGCGCATCCACAAAGAGTCCGCTATCATCAGCTAACACAAAGCCACCTGTGTGTCTCCAAGTCGCCATGGCTTTCTTTTGGGCATTACCTTCCAAATTAGGAGCATTTTCTACGACCTCGGGTACCGCCCCTAATACTTCTTTCACCGTTTTGACCTCAAAAGGCAAGTCAGCCAACACATGTCTGATCTCATGGACTTTGTGTTCACTGCCCGTAGCCAGGATTATGGTTTTTACTTTCATTGTGCATCCTTTCTGTTACATGATATAATCGTTATAGAGGAGGTTAAGAGGGTGTCTGATTTCACACAATTACAAATTCAAGAAAAAACACAGCTGCTGCAATGGCTTCGTCAGAAACAAGGGCCGGTCAGCGAGACCATGCTGGTCCATGAATTTCTCGCACTGACCAAACTCAACTATTTCATACTCTATCAATATCTCTATGAGTTGGAAAGAGATCATCTCATTATGCGCCACGGTAAAGAGTATGAACTCACCTCTTTGGGTGGCGAAATGCTGGATCGCGTCATCGACTTATTCCCGAATAAGCCGCAGATGACAGCTCCCCTCACTTTCCCCACCACCATTCCAATAGCCGGAGGCCATGTCGAGTTGGTGGACTATCGCTATGTGGTCACGTTGACCCTGCATCAAGAAGACATTTTACGTTTTTCGTTGACCTTAGATTTTCCGGATCAAGAGACAGCTGACAAGACCTTAGCCTGCTGGATCGCCGATCCACACCCTCTTTATTTAGCCGTTCATCGCCAAGTTGAGGATTGGATTGATCAACCCTGATGTAATAAAAGCGCCTATAGGCGCTTTTTTTTATGCTAATTTTCTCGTGCCTACCTGTAGGCTATAATAAATGCCTTGGCGGTCCATCAACTCATCATGAGTGCCTCGTTCTATAATTTGTCCACCTTCAATGACCAATATGGTGTCGGCGTTGCGAATCGTTGACAAACGGTGAGCAATGACAAGCACGGTCCGCCCTTCCATGAGCCGCGCCATACCATTTTGGACGAGTTGCTCTGTCCGCGTGTCAATCGAAGATGTCGCCTCATCCAAAATCAGCACCTGCGGATCCGCCACTGCCGCACGGGCAATGGAAAGCAGCTGTTTTTGTCCTTTAGACAGTTCTTGTCCATCCCCGGAAATTCTCGTCTCATACCCATGGGGCAACATCTCAATAAAGCTGTGAGCGTTGGCCAACTTAGCCGCTTCCTCGACTTCCTCGTCCGTCGCATCCGATCTACCATAGCGAATGTTGTCTCGGATCGTACCTGTAAACAACACTGACTCTTGCAACACAGAAGCAATGGAATTACGCAAGTCCCACAGACCAAACCGTCGGATATCCATGCCATCCACGGTAATTGTGCCGCTGTTAATCTCGTAAAATCTTGTAATCAAGCTGATAATGGTCGTCTTTCCTGCTCCGGTAGAGCCAACAAAGGCCACACGGTGCCCAGCCTCTGCCTCAAAACTGACGTCCTTTAAAATGAGCTGATCCGGTTCATAACCAAAGTCGACGTGTTCAAAGCGAATCGCTCCCTGGACAGGTTTATAAATCAAAGTCCCCTCTTCTTCCAGACCCCAGGCGGCCTCTCGTCCCTTCTCATCTGGCATAAAGGTGCCTCTTTCCCAAGTCCCTTTGAGAAAGCGCACTTCTCCGCCTGCAGGCTCCTCCTCTTCGTCTAGGACTTGGTAAATTCGTCCAATGCCCGCCATAGACAATAAAATGCTGTTAAAATTCTGGCTCAACAGATTTAAAGGCATAGAGATGCTCTTGGTCAACTGCATAAATGCCGCTAAATCACCTAACGTCAGGCTGTGAAAACGCATTGCTAATATACCGCCTATGACCGCCACCGCCACATAGAGCATATTTCCCATATTCATGGCAATGGGCATCATCATGTTAGCATAGCGGTTCGCCTGAAATGCGTCGTGGCGCAATTGTTGGTTTAAAACTTCAAATTCGTCTAATGCCCGGTCTTGGTATTGAAAGACTTGCACAACTCGTTGGCCCTCGATATATTCTTCCACATGGGCATTGACTTTACCGATACTCGCCTGTTGCTTGCTGAAATAGGCTCCACTGCGAGAAGCCAACTTGCGCATCAACAAAGCCATACCAGCAATAAGAACGATGATAATCAATGACAGTTGCCAGTTTAGAACCAACATGGCTACCAGGACACCAAGCACCGTTACCATGGAGTTAAATACACTGGGTACGGAGTGAGATAGCGTTTCCACCAACGTATCTACGTCATTGGAGAAACGGCTCATAATGTCTCCTCTAGCTTCGCGGTGAAAGTAATCCATAGGCAACTTTTGCACATGGGCAAATAGTTTTTTGCGTAGATCATGGGTCACGTCTTGGGCAATGATGCTCATCGTGCGTTCCCCATAATAGGTTGCCAGTACACTTACTCCCAACACCACTGCCATGGTAAGCATAATGCGGTTTAGTGGACCGAAATCCACCAACTGCCCCTGTACCATCGGGGTGATGACCTCGTCAATCACTAGGCGGATGAAAAAAGACGTGGCTACCATAGATAAAGAACCGATAAGGCCAGCAATCAGCGCCAACGGAAAACGGACTCCTTGCCCGGTCACCAATTTGGTCGTGCGCTTGTATATGTGCTTTTTCTCTTCAGAGGTCAATGGTTTTCTTGGACTTCTCATTGCACCAAACCTCCTTGTTGACTGGCATGAATTTCACCATAAATCGGACACTCAGCCAAAAGCTTCTCGTGAGTTCCGATGCTCACCACTTTGCCTCCATCTAAGACGATAATCGCATCCGCATGGGCAATGGAGCTTGTCCGTTGGGCGATGATGATTTTAGTCATTAGCCCTAAGTTTTCATCTATAGCTTCTTGCAAACGACGCTCCGTCTCTCGGTCCAACGCCGAAGTGGCATCATCTAAGATCAAAATTTTCGGCTTACGTAATAGCGCTCTGGCGATGGTCAAACGCTGTTTTTGTCCTCCGGAGAAGTTGGCACCACCTTGCTCCACCGGCATATCCAAGCCACCGGATTTGGCCTCGATAAAGTCATCGGCCTGGGCCAATCGCAACGCCCACCACATATCCTCTTCTGTCGCCTCTTCATCGCCCCAGCGCAGATTAGACGCTACTGTACCCTGAAACAGCTGATTATTTTGTAACACCATGCTTACACCGTGGCGTAAGGTCTTCAAATCATAGTTTCTTACATCTATGCCACCGACAAAAATCCGCCCGTCGCTGACATCGTAAAGTCGTGGAATCAATTGGACCAAGGTCGTCTTTCCAGAGCCGGTTCCTCCCACAATGGCCACGGTAGAGCCTGCATCAATGTGAAAATCAATATCTGTTAAGGCCTTATGGTCAGGATCCTCACCAAAGGCAAAATTCACATGCTCAAAGTCCACCGATCCATCCTTCATCATTTGCACTGGTTCGGGTATTTCTTGGACCATGGGTTGTTCTTTCATCACTTCCACCAAACGGTCATAGGATGCCTTACTCATAATCATCATGATTAAAACCATCGTCAACATCATCACGCTCATGAGAATTTGGAAAATATAGGTCATAAAACTCATCAGCTGTCCAGTAGTCATAGTACCATCCACAATGGCATAGCTCGACAAATAGAGTGTAACGCCAATGCTTAAAAAAATTGGAATGCGCATCCCAGGCATAGCCAATGCGTTGAGTTTTTGCAGCTTCACATAAGCCTTATAAAGAGAATCGCTGGCTTGGTTAAATTTTTCCTGTTCTTTGTCTTCGCGCGTGAAGACTTTCACGACTTCCATGCCTTGGATGTTCTCCTGCACCACCAAGTTGACCTGGTCATAGCCAGCCAAGGTCTTTTTTACCCATGGTTGGGCAAAGTAGACGATGATCGCCATAATGAGGATCATCAAAGGCAACATTCCCATAATGCGCATAGCAATCATACTGTTGGCCCGAAAGGCAAAAGAAATGGCCACTACAAACATAAACGGTGCTCTAACCAGCATCCGTATCGCCATTTGAAACGTGAACTGAATACGGTTCACATCAGTCGTCAAACGGGTAATGAGGGATGAAGTGCTAAAGTGATCTACGTTTCCAAAAGAGAATTGTTGAATCTGTTGATACAGTACAGTGCGCAAGTTGGCCCCAAATCCGGTGGAGGCTTTCGCCGCCATCGTCCCGGAAATGATCCCGAAACTCATGGCTAATAACGCCAGCAACAATAATACCGCTCCCATGCGCAACATGTAACTCAAGTCTTCTTGTACCAGCCCCTTGTCAACTAAATCCGCCACTTTCGTGGGAATCAAAACCTCCATAACCACTTGGCACAACACGAATAGAGCTGCTAAAAACGCAGCTCTTTGATAGGCACCTCGTAATGTTTGCTTCATCAAACTCATACGTATTTCCTTTCTTTCCACATTCTCTATCACCTACTACCGTATCCACCCCTTTGTAGTCAGTTTTTAATCATCCAGACCTTCTGCGTTTTGCGATGTCACCAATGATTTACGCACTTCCGCTACTAGATACAGGCTCCCCGCCACCAAAATCAAATCTTCTTCTGTGGCTTTTTGACAGGCAGCTTTCACGGCATCGTAAGGGTTTTCCCATACAGTAACAGGTACTCCTATCTGTTGCCAGCGCTCTCCCAACTCCTTTGCCGTCATGGATCGAGGCAGGGGGGCCGCTGTGGCCAACACTTCCGTCACAAAAGGTGCCAGCGTTTGGAGCATGGGAGTCACTTCCTTGTCCGCCATCACTCCCATGACTAAATAGCATTGCCTATGGGGAAAAATATCCAGATTGTGAACCAAATTATCGACACCTTGTGGATTGTGAGAGCCATCTAGAACCACATAGGGATGCTCACTCAAAACTTCCAATCGACCGGGCCATGCCACTTGCTCCAGTCCCCGGGAAATCCCTTCATCCTGTAAGGTCAAGATTTCTCTATGATCCAACTCTTCCAATGCTATCAGCGCCAAGGCTGCATTCTCCAGTTGATAATGGCCTACTAAAGGCAATTCATACCGATATATTTGCTCGTCTCGTTGCCAGGTAAACACCGTTTTTTCTGCTGTGGCACTGATTTCCCGCTGCCGGGAAAAGTCCGTGGATACCAAAGGTACGTGCAATGTTTTACAGCGGTCTTTAAGTACGACCATAGCTTCCTCTGCTTGATTCCCTGTGATACACACGGTGCCCGGCTTGATAATCCCCGCCTTATTGGCGGCAATGGAGGTCAGATCATGTCCCAAGACATCCATGTGGTCATAGCTAATGGGCGTAATCACTGCGGCCAGCGGTGAATCGATGACATTGGTACAATCCAACGTACCGCCGAGACCTACCTCCAACACCACGATGTCGGTCCCTTTTTCAGCAAAATAAGCTAATGCCATGGCAGTGACCAATTCAAACGTAGTGGGCGGCAACTTACCTTCTCTTTCGATTGTTTCAGAGGCCTCCTGCATGCTTTGGGTAATGGCTACTACTGCTTCATCCGGGATGTCTTCGCCGTTCCACTGGATTCGGTCATTAAATCGTCGAATATACGGTGAGGTAAAAAGCCCCACACGATAATGGCATTGACGCAATATCGAGGCCATCATCGCAGAGGTAGACCCTTTTCCGTTTGTCCCCGCTACGTGGATAAACTGCAGTTGCTTATGGGGATTACCCATTTTATCCAGAAGTCGAGCAATGGACTCCAGCCCAAAACGTGACCCGTTTCGTTTCGGATCGTTAATATATGCAATTGCTTCGTTGATATCCATCCTATTTACCTTGTAGCCTCTTTAATTGCGCTTGTACCGTCTTTAGCATATCTTGATACTTGGCTTCTTTCTCTCTCTCTGCCTGGACGACGGCTTCCGGTGCCTTGTTGACAAACCCTTCATTCGCTAACTTCTTCGACACACGTAAGACTTCCCCTTCTAAACGTTCTTTTTCCTTCGTCAAGCGCTCTCTTTCCTTTTCAAAGTCCACCAGTTCATCTAAGGGTAAGAAGAGTTCCACCTGATTTAAGACCACAGCAGAAGTATCTTCCGGCAGCTCTTCTCGCTGGGTCAAGACGACTTCGGTAACCCCTCCCAATGCCAAAAAATAACGACTGCATTCTTGGAAAATCTTTTGATGTTTTTGACTTTCAGTCAGGACCAAGAGACGAGCCTTTTTACTCATAGGCACGTTCATTTCTGCCCTGGCATTACGAATGCCTTTAATAGCATCCATCACCACTTCCATAGTAAAGACGGTTTCTTCATCTTTCCAGTCTTCTTGGGAAGTAGGCCAAGAAGCCACGATCAGTGCCGACTCGGTGCCAGGCAAGTGCTGCCAAATCTCCTCGGTGATAAACGGCATAAAGGGGTGTAGGAGCTTGAGAATATCTTTTAGCGTGTGCACTAACACGGACAGCGCCGTTTTTTTGCTGTCCTCATCCTCGCCATAGAGACGATCTTTTACCAGCTCAATATACCAGTCACAAAATTCTTCCCAGACAAAAGAGTAAATCGTGGAAGCCGCCATACCGATTTCATATTGGTTCAAATTCTTGGTTACTTCTTCCACAGTCTCTTGTAATCGGCTTAAAATCCAACGATCTTCCGTTTGGAACGTGACCTGATCTAAGTTAGGCAGCTCCATATCATCAGACAGGTTCATCATGATAAAACGGGTAGCATTCCAGATCTTATTGGCGAAGTTACGGTTGGCTTCAACACGATCGTAAGAGAAGCGCATATCATTGCCGGGGCTGTTACCGGTCACCAAGGTAAAGCGTAGTGCATCTGCTCCATACGCATCGATAACATCCAAGGGGTCAATGCCGTTTCCCAAAGACTTGCTCATCTTTCGGCCTTGTTCATCGCGAATCAAGCCTGTCAGGAATACATCATGAAATGGCAGTTCGCCCGTAAGCTCCAGTGCCGAAAAAACCATGCGGATGACCCAGAAAAAGATGATGTCATACCCTGTGACCAATACGTCTGTAGGATAAAAATACTTCATATCCTCTGTCTTTGCAGGCCAGCCCAGAGTAGAAAAGGGCCATAACGCCGAGCTAAACCATGTATCCAACGTATCCTCGTCACGGCGCCAGTGGTGACCTTGGCAAGACTCACAAGCTCCCGGCTCTTCTCTAGCCACTTGCACATGGCCACAGTCTTCGCAATAATACACCGGTAGGCGATGACCCCACCATAGCTGTCTAGAAATACACCAGTCTCTAATATTTTCCAGCCAATGTACATAGATTTTTCCAAACCGTTCGGGAATGAAGTCTAAATCACCTGCTTGATAGGCATCCAAAGCCGGTTTGGCCAAGGTTTCCATAGCTACAAACCATTGCTTGGAAATCATTTTTTCGATGTCAGTGCCACAGCGTTCACACGTTCCTACTGCGTGATCATGCTCTTCTTCCTTGACCAGATAACCTTGGTCTTTTAAGTCTTTGACTGTTGCCTTGCGCGCCTCGTACCGATCCATGCCGGCATATTTCCCCGTATTATCCGCCATGGTCGCATCTAGGTTCATAATGACCATTTGGCCCAATCCAGCTCTTTCCCCTACTTCAAAGTCATTCGGGTCGTGGCTGGGGGTGATTTTTACTGCTCCTGTACCAAATTCTCGATCCACATAGGAGTCTGCAATGATGGGCACTGTGCGATCCGTTAAGGGAACGTGCACTTGTCTGCCGACGAGTTGGCCGTACCTTTCATCTTCCGGATGTACCGCCACCGCCAAGTCACCCATGATCGTTTCTGGCCGTGTAGTAGCAATGATGATACCCTCGCCGTCTTTACCGTCTACAAGAGGATAAAGCACATGCCACAGGTGACCGTGGTCATCTTGGTGCTCGACCTCAGCATCGGAAAGGGCTGTCCCACAATGAGGGCACCAGTTGATAATACGGTCACCTTGGTAAATCAAGCCTTTTTCGTACAGGCGAACAAAAGTTTCTTCCACTGCTCTTGATAGGTTCTCATCCAGGGTAAACGCTTCTCGAGACCAGTCACAAGAGACACCTAGTTTTTTCAGTTGGTTTCTAATATTGCCGCCGTATTTTTCCGTCCAGGCCCAGGCCTCTTTTAAGAAACCTTCTCGGCCTAACTCTTCTTTAGACTTTCCTTCATGTCGTAGCTTTTCTACCACTTTCACTTCTGTGGAAATGCTGGCGTGGTCTGTCCCCGGCAACCACAGTGCCTCATAGCCCATCATACGTTTCCAGCGAATCAGCAAGTCTTGAAGGGTATGATTTAATGCGTGGCCCATGTGTAAGTTCCCCGTGACATTCGGTGGTGGCATCACAATGGTAAACGGTTCTTTGTCTGGGTTCACATCGGCTTTAAAATAACCGTGATCCAACCAGTATGCATATAGACGATCCTCAAAGCTTTTCGGATCATAAGTTTTGGCTAACTCTTTCATGGGCAAACCTCCTTTAAAGTATCGCTTCAAAATCATAAAAAACGAGTTCTTCACCCAAAGGACGAAGAACTCGTGGTACCACCTTATTTTCGCATGTTTATGCGCTCTTACGGCTATAACGCACCACCTAAATCTCAAAAGCAACCTTCTCGCAAACAGGGGTCGAGCTCTCTCACCACCGGCTCGTCTCTGAAAACATATTTGCGATACTCCTCTTTATCTTCGATTGCGTTTATTCTATTATAGCCCCGCTTCATTGTCAATCTTTAACGAGGTACAAATCCCACTTTCTTATAGACTTTGCGCAAGGTCTTACGAGCGATGGCCGAGGCACGTTCAGCGCCTTCGCGATATACAGCTTCCAGTTCATCTTTATTTGCCATGTAGACTCGGTAACGTTCTTGTAAAGGTCTTAGGTTGTCCACCACAATGGTGGCCAAGTCCTCTTTAAAATCGCCATAGCCCTTGCTCTCGTAGCGAGCCACAATGGTTTCCGGCGTTTCTTTTGTCATGGCGCTATAGATGTTAATTAAGTTTTTTAGTCCTAGTTGCTCATCGCGATAGGCCACCACGCCTTCAGAATCCGTTACGGCACGCTTGATTTTACGCACCATCTCATCTGGTTTATCCAAAAGTAAGATTGATGCATGAGGATCCGGGTCGGATTTACTCATTTTTACCGTGGGATCTTGTAAACTCATTATGCGAGCCCCAGCTTTCGGTGTATAAATCTCCGGCACAACAAAGGTCTCGCTATAGCGATTATTAAACCGTTCAGCTAAATCGCGTGCAAATTCCAAGTGTTGACGCTGGTCTTCTCCCACAGGTACATAGTCCGTTTGGAATAACAAGATATCCGCTGCCATTAAAATGGGATAGGTAAATAAGCCTGCCGGGATATTATCCCCATGTTTTTGTGCCTTGTCTTTGTACTGTGTCATGCGAGAAAGTTGTCCCATGTAAGTTATGGTGTTTAATACCCATTGCAATTGCACATGCTCAGGCACATGGCTTTGAATATAGATAATGGATTCTTTGGGATCCAAACCTGCCGCCAAATACAAGGCTAATAAATCCAGCGTATTGTGACGCAACTCTGCCGGCACTTGCGGTTGGGTGATAGCGTGCATATCTACAATGCAGTAAAGGCATTGAAATTCCTCTTGATATTGAGAAAAGTTGCTTAACGCCCCGAGATAGTTTCCCAGGGTCAGGCTTCCTGAAGGCTGTATGCCACTATAGATGACTTTTTTACTCATTTTGACTCCTATCTCTCTCCTGCACGGCGAAAAAGTGCTTCCGTGCACTCTTGAACCCGTTGGATGACTTCTTTTTCATCCAAGCTTAAAAACTTTCCATCGCGATATACGACATCTCCATCAATGATTACCGTCTTCACATCGGTACCTTGAACGCTATAGGCCAAGGCAGACACCACGTTGTGTAAAGGCGTCATGTGAATCCCCGTTAAATCCACCAGGATGATATCAGCTTTTTTGCCTACCTCTAAGGTCCCTAGTTCTTCTTGCATGCCCATGGCATAAGCTCCATGGACTGTAGCCATCTTCAAGGCCTCATACGCGGTGACTGCCGTGGGATCTTCTTCTACGGCCTTATTGACTGTGGCCGCAAAATGAATCTCCTCCCACATATTCGTATGGTTATTGCTAGAAGGACCATCGGTGCCCAAAGCTGGTTTCATACCTTTTTTCAACCACCTGGTCACCGGCGCAAATCCGGAGGCTAGCTTTAAGTTGCTCGTGGGATTATATACAGGATAAAATGGTTTGTCCGCTACCAAAGCTTCATCTTCTTCCGTCAGATGAACACAATGAGCCGCCACCACATGGTGGTCTAACAAGCCCAAATCTGCCCAATGAGCTACCGGGGTTTTACCCGTGCTTTCCTGTATCATCTCTACTTCGCCGCTTGTCTCCGCTAAATGGGTATGAATGCCGATGCCTTCTTGACTGGCATAATCCAAAACCTCTTGGACGTAATCATCAGGGCAGGTATAAGGTGCATGGGGCGCCAGCATGACCGATAGCAAACCGTGTTCCGGTCCACCGTAGGACCGTTGTAAGGCCACAGCTTCTTTCAAGGCTTGGCGATTTTCATCCCCGGAGCCAATAAGGCCACGGGTCAAGACACCGCGCATTCCTATTTTTTCCGCTGCCCTTGCTACCTCATCCATAAAAAAGTACATATCAATAAAAGAAGTGGTTCCCGTTTTCACCAGTTCCATCATCGAGAGTAAACTGCCCCAATAAATGTCTTCCGCTGTCAAATGAGCTTCGATGGGCCAAATCTTGTTTTCCAGCCAAGCCATCAATGCCATATCATCTGCATAGTTGCGTAAAAAACTCATTCCCAAATGGGTGTGGGCATTGATGAGTCCCGGCATGGCCACTTGACCTTGCCCGTCAATCACCTCTGCCCCAGATACCTGAATGTGCTCAGCAATCTTTTGGATGCGTCCGTCTTCCACTAAAATATCCTTTGCCGGACATTTTGTCTCCGAATCCGTCATGGTGAGCACTCTGGCATTTGTTATCAGTATTGACATCGTATCAGTCCTTTACCATCTCCGCTTGGTAAGAATCACCGTGATGATTTTTCTCCATGATTCTCACCTTTACTTCGCGATCTTTTAAGTCAGGAATCCTTTTCTTCCCCAGTCTTCGCCGTGAAACCGTGGCAATATAGGGCTTATCTCCAAAAGTACCCTTAATGCCACCATTGTTAGCACTGCGGATATTCTCTAAGATAAACACTTGCCCAATGAGGTTATCCGATTTCTTGTTTCGTCGATCACTCTTCTTAGTCTTTTGAGTCGGCTTCTCTTTTCCCTTCTCTGCTTTCGATGCTGCCGACGCCATTTTCTGCATTTTATCTTGATTCGACTCTTGATTGACCTGTTCCAACGCACTGCGTAACACAGGCAAATCCAATTTGCCATCGTGATCTATGGCATCAGATTCCTCAATCTGTTCCAAAACCTTTAAGAGTGCCTCCTCATGGCTGTCATTCTCATCCTGTTCGATACGACTAGCCACCAGCCAAGGCTCATCAGGCTTACATAAAATTCGTGCATTATTATAGGCCCAAGATAACGGCAAAATCGTTTCCGGGACATAAAATCCACCTTCGTAACTTAACACCAGGGCGAAATCAGGCATTTCATAAAGATTGAAGTCCAAGTAAATGGGCATCAAAAACTGGATTTCTCCTTCGCGGCGCACATTTTTCCCATCCATCGTCGTCACATAAGCCGGACGGTATTGGGGCACCACGTATTTAAAATTCCGCTTAGCGATAAGTTCGCTGGTTTCAATGGAACTACGCAACTTCTCTGCCAAGCCAAACACCGCTGCATCTTCTTGTTCCTCATAGATGAGCTGGTAACGTTTGGGAAAGCGATTGCGCTTTAATCCGTCAATGATCACGTGTGAGAGCTTGTCATCGGTAAAGTCAATGTCCACATTCGTATCATAGATAATTTCACTAATATCACTAAAAAACGTAGCCATATCCGGTCCCGGGTTAACATCGTCTTCTGCAAATCCATACTCATTGACTAAGTCTCTCAACCCGACATTAAACGCGGGTTCATGACATTGAAACTCCCCGGAGTTGCGTCGGTTCTTCACTTCACCTACGATGAACACACTGCGAGCGAATTTCGTCAGTAGACCCGTGTTGAAATAGCAATAACGGCCATCTGCGGAAAATACGATTTTCCCATAATTTTCGCTGGCCTTATCACGATATTCTAAGACGAGCTTGGCAAATACTTGTTGCAAATAGGATTCCAAAATTTGATAGTTGGTCTTGCGGCGATAGCTTTCCGGATTACCCTCTTCTTTGGCAAAAGACCACTTTTCTCCCGCCAGGAGTTTTCCATGGAGCTCTTCAATAAATTGATTAGCTTGATGGAAATTAGGAAATGACAGATAGCCTATCTGGTATGTGTTTAACACCATGTCTAAATGATTTTGGTGGGAAATCCCTTCACATACCCACACACCACTGCGATTTTTACGATACCGAACCATTAGATTTTGCCCTGACCGGTCCTTGCATCCTGTGCGTACCGTCTTTAAAAAAGCTTCTTCATCCTGCTCACGACATACCTTGGCATTGCCTGTTCGATCATCATAAGCATAGTACGTAATGTGGTTTTGATTGATTTGTTGGCTGATGTATTGTTCCACCTTTTGGCGGTCACAAGTTCCTGAAGCCAATTTGCTTAAGGTGCGGAAAATCTGCTCTAGGTCTTTCACATACCCCAGCTTAAATAGCACACTAGACATAAAACACCCCCTTTCTTTTGCTTAGTTCATTATATCACAAGTCATCCCAAGTCACGGAGGAAAACCTTATCTCACCTTTTAAAGACCCAAGTCCTCACCGACTATGATCACTTTGATCTTCTCTGCCGGACGACATAGTCTAATCACAGAGAGATAGGCGCAGATGCTATCTGGCGATATACAATCACTACAGGTGCCCGTGATCATACAGGGCACAGCATTATCGGGGAAAGACTGGGAGCGCGCAGGCGCTGCCACATGTCTCACGCGATGGATCGCCGCGTCTAAATCCTTCGCCACTTTATTCACCCCTGCGACGATAATCACTTGCTTTGGACCGTAAATCATCGCTGCAACGCGGTTTCCATTACCGTCTAAGTTGACGAGTTGACCGTCTTCTGAAATGGCATTGGCACTGGCTAGGAAGGTATCCGCTAGCAAACCTTGTCGCATGAGTTCGATGCGTTCTTCTGCGTTTTTTGCTTCGTCCCTGTCAATGATCTTAAATCCTTTTTCTTTTACTGCATCCATCAGGCCAATCTCTTGCATAGTCATGGTGCCGCCCCAACTAATCGTATGATCCTGAGGAATCAAGGATAAAGCTTGCTTACAAGCTTCTTCTTTCGTCTTCACATAGGTGGCCCAAAAATGGCGTTTCTCTAGCGCTTTTACCACCACAGGGCCCAGTTTATCGTAGCGTGCATCCAATTCTGGATAGCGATTTCTCATCTTTTCCCTCCCCACATTTTTCCTTCTCACCCTATTCTCAGTACAAAAAAGCCGACTGTATTCAGCCGGCTTTTTTACTTATAGAGTTGCTTCATCAATGGCTTGTTGAACTGCTTCGATGATGGCATTAGAGCTTACCGTTGCACCTGCAACAGTCTCTACCTCAGTCGATTGAGCTTCTACAATGGCAAAGGGAATTTCTTCGATTGCCACGGAGCCTACACCTTCAGTTTCTCCATGAGAAGTGACTAAAACTTCTTTGATCTCATTGTCAGTGAAAGTGGTTTTAACTACCATGTCGCCACCGTAGCCTTGTACCGTTTTTTCAATGGTACCAGCTTTGTAGACAGCGTCTGCAGCTGGCTGTTGATCGCCGCATGCTGTTAACATGCCTAAAGCTAATACAGCAACCATCACTAGAACTAATGCTTTTTTCATATTGACCTCCTATAAATTTTGATACGGGTTTTATTATATGCGTCTTCTATGATTAAGTCAAGAGACTACTGTGCCATTTTTTGTGCCTGATCTTCTGTGATCAACGCATCGACCATTTCGTCGATATCTCCATCGACAAAGTCACCCAGCTTATAAAGTGTCAAGTTAATTCGATGATCGCTCACGCGGCCTTGAGGATAATTATAGGTACGAATGCGTTCAGAGCGATCCCCTGTGCCCACTTGGGAACTACGCTCGCTGGCCAGTTCCTTATTACGCTCTTCTTGTTGCTGTTCATAGATACGTGACTTGAGGATCTTCATGGCTTTCTCTTTATTTTTGAGCTGACTTTTCTCATCTTGGCAAGATACGACAATGCCGGTAGGAATGTGGGTCAGTCGCACTGCTGAGTCTGTAGTGTTGACACTTTGTCCCCCATTACCTGATGAGCGGAACACGTCAACACGCACGTCTTGTGGATTGATCTCCACTTCTACGTCATCTACCTCCGGCAGCACAGCTACAGTGGCTGTAGAAGTATGAATTCGTCCAGAACTTTCCGTTTCTGGCACGCGTTGCACACGGTGGACACCGGATTCATATTTTAATCTGGAATAAGCTCCTTTTCCGGTGATCATAAAAATCACTTCTTTATAGCCACCGATACCAATCTCGTTGGTGTTCATGACATCGACTTTCCAACCTTGTCTCTCCGCATAGCGAAGGTATTGGCGGAACAGGACACCCGCAAAGAGCGCCGCTTCGTCACCACCTGCTCCTGCACGGATTTCAATGATTACGTTTTTGTCATCGTTAGGATCTTTGGGCAGTAGCAAAATGCGCAGTTTCTCTTCAATAGTCACCAGCTTCTCTTCGTTTTCCTTGACTTCTTCTTTGACTAAATCGCGCATTTCATCGTCTAAGTTCTCGTAGAGCATTTCCTTAGCTTCTTCCAGCTCGTCTGTAATCGCCACATATTCTCGATAAGTATTGACCAAGTCTTCTAGCTCACCATGCTCCTTTGCGATCACTTGGTATTGCGAAAAGTCATTGATGATTTCTGGATCAGCCATTTGCTTTTCCAATTCCCGGTAATGCTCATCAATGCCTTTTAATTTATCATACATACATTCACCTCTTCACACCGGTGACGACTCGTTGATGACCAGCAAAGTCTAGCTGGCAATCGACTTCATCAAATCCACATTCCTTCAAAATGTCCATCACCGCTTCCCCTTGATCATATCCGATTTCATAAGCTAAAAAACCACCTTCCCTCAGCCTTTCATAGGCCTTAGGCGTCCATTTGCGATAGTAGTCTAAGCCGTCTACTCCACCAAAAAGAGCTTCTCTCGGTTCAAAGTCAACGACGGATTTGGGAAGAGTGTTCATCTCTTCTTCACTAATGTACGGTGGGTTAGCATAGATGATGTCAAAGCTTCCTTCCACTCCATCAAACCCATCTCCTAGATGTAAGGTCATGGTCACGTCGTAGCGAGAAGCATTCTTTTCTGTCAATGCCAAGGCCAAAGGATTCGTATCCACCGCCTCTACTTCCCAAGTTGGTTTTTCCAACATGACACTCACCGCCAAGGCTCCACTGCCGACACCCAGCTCCAATACTCTAGCTTTTTTCAAATCTCTAGAAATGACAGTTTGCAACAAAAACTCAGAGTCTTGACGGGGGATTAATACGCCTTTTTCTGCATAAAAGAGTCTTCCATAAAAATAAGTCTCTCCCAGGATCAAAGCCAGTGGTTCTTCTTTTTTACGGCGGGAAACCGCCTTTTTCCAGCGATCATCCGGCACCTCACGATTTTTATGTACCACCACGTCAAAGGGTGTGATGCCATAAAGATGCCCCAAGATCTGCAAAGCCGCACCCTGCGCATCTTGGTCTACCGCCCTTACTTCATCCATGATGATACGATACACTTCTCCTATTACCATGAATCATCTTCCCCCTCTTCCGGAATTACCTCTTTCATTGCAGCAATCGCGACTTCTATCATGCCGTCATCCGGCTCTCGCACGGTAGCAAATTTCTGTACCCAAAGTCCTGGAGCTGCCAAGCGACATACCAAAGGACTGTCACTTCCGCCAATCCAGCGGTTAATTTCATACGTTACACCGGCAATCACCGGCAACATCAATAGGCGGATCACCATCCGCATCACAGGGTTCGGCCAGCCAAAAAAGGACAGGACGATCACAGAGACAATCATAACCATAAATAAAAAGCTGGTGCCACAGCGTGGGTGGTAAGGAGAATGTTTGCGCACGTTTTCCACTGTCAACTCTTCTTCCGCTTCATAGCATGCTATGGTTTTATGCTCAGCACCATGGTAAGAAAAGAGGCGTTTCATTTCTTCCATGCGGCTCACTGCCCAAATATAAATGAAAAAGATCAGTAAACGCACCACGCCCTCAAATAAGTTTTTTTGAAAAGCCGTCGTCGTCTCTTTAGGCAACAAAAAAGACGTCAACAAGTTGGGCAAAAGCATAAACAGACCTAGAGCGATTAGCACTGAAACGAGAATCATCAGGGTTTCTCCCCATTTTTTCCCCTTTTCCCCCCATTTTTGTTCCATCCGCGATGGTTTTTCATCTTCCTCTTCGATAAATGAAGCAGAATACATGATGGCATCCATACCGATGGACATGGCTTCCACTAAGCCAACAGCACCGCGAATCACCGGGAGCTTCATCCATTTTTTTTGAGGAAATTTCGATTCGAGAAGCTCCGCATCCAAGACAATCTCGCCATCTGGCTTTCGCACGGCTATGGCCAGCTTGCTCGGGCCTTTCATCATAATCCCCTCTAATATGGCTTGCCCGCCAATGGTGGTTTTTTTTGCCATAAAAGCTCCTTTCAAAAAATTAAGGTTAGCAGCTGAGTAGCGACTAACCTTGTGGTTGAGGAAATTAATCTCTGTTGTATTTTTTCTTAAATTTCTCAACGCGACCGCCACGTTCGGCGAACTTTTGTTTCCCGGTGAAGAACGGATGACATTCGGAGCAAACCTCCACTTTCAGTTCTTCCTTAATGGAACCGGTCTTAAAGGTGTTCCCACATGCACAAATTACAGTAGCTTCTTTATATTCCGGATGTATGTCTTTTTTCATTTCTTTCACCCCTTTTACCTAGACTCGATAATCTATTTTATCATATGTTGTGTTAGAATCCAATGCATATTGAACTTCTGACCTTATTATTCTACCGCTTTACAAGCCACTTGTCAATGAAAAACCCGCTAAAACTGAAATACTACACCCGCAACGGCTCCAGCTAAAATATAAATGATCGGATGGATCTGCGGCTTCTTGTGAATCAAGTAGAGAATCGCAAAAAACATGATCAACGGCAAGACCTTAATGGTCCACGTCAGACTAGCCATATCCGCCGGGTCAGCCGTTAAGAAAAACGCCATTAAAAACACATCTAATACGGCACCGGCTATCAACCCCATCGTCGTGGGGCGCAGCGTATAAAAAGCCTTTTGCACCAAAGGATTCTCAGCATAGCTCTCCATAAACCGAGCGATAAGGATGATGACAATTACTGAAGGCGTCACCAGAGCCACAGTGGCAACCACGCCGCCCGAAAGGCCAAAAGCCTTATATCCCGCAAAGGTTGCCATATTGACGCCGATTGGTCCAGGAGTGGATTCCGACACGGCAATCATATCAAATAGCTCCTCTGAGGTAAACCAGGGATATTGCTCCGCCATCTCTTTTAAAAAAGGCAATGTGGCCAGTCCTCCCCCCACAGAAAATAATCCTGTCAGGAAAAACTCCCATGCCAATGTAAATAGCGTCATCGTTTCTCACCTGACTTTCCAAAAAGTAGTCCTAGGATCACCGCCATAGCCACCACAATAATGGGCGAGAGTTTGGCAAAGGCGATGAGGATAAAGGCTCCGATCGCCGCCCCGGCCGTCAGCCAATCTTTGACTGACTGGACGCTGATGCGTAAAATCGTCGCCGTTACCAAAGCACAAACGCTGACGCGAATCCCCGCAAAGGCGTGCTGCACCCATGACAAATGGCTGACCTGGGTGATAACACCTGCCAAAATTGTGATAATGAGGACCGAAGGTAGGATCACGCCTGCTGTAGCCAAGATAGCTCCTGGCACACCTTTGAGCTTATATCCCACAAAGCTCGCCGTATTGACGGCGATGACCCCCGGTGTACACTGTCCGATGGCGTAATAGTCCAAAACTTCTTCCTCGGTTACCCATTTTTTGTTCTCCACCACTTCCCGCTGCAAAATAGGAAGCATGGCATAACCGCCTCCGAACGTCATGGCTCCAAGTTTTGCAAAAGTAAGCAACAAATCCAGATACATAGCCCCTCCAAAGAAAAGAGCCTCTTTTAGGCTCTTTTTATTTTGCATATTCCGGTTTTTTGTCTAAGTAATGAGTTGCATGCATAAAACGAACTGTTCCCGTCACAGAACGCAAGATCAAAGTCTCTGTCTCTGCTACATTATTACCTAAGTAATGAACGCCTTTTAAAAGTTCTCCATTGGAAACGCCTGTAGCTGAAAAGACCACGTCATCTCCCTTGACCAAATCATCCAGCGTATAGATTTCATCCAATTTAGCACCCATTTCATGGCATCGTTTAATCTCTTCTTCTGTTTGCGGTGCTAGTTTTCCTTGGAAATCACCACGCATGCACTTCAAGGCTGCAGCGGCTAAGACGCCTTCCGGAGCACCACCGCGACCCATCATTAAATCCACTCCTGTGTGATCAAAGCATGTGGCAATGGCACTCATCACGTCACCATCGCTAATCATTTTAATGCGAGCACCAGCCTCTCGAATTTCCTTCACTAATTGGTCATGACGTTCCCTTTCCAAAACGGATACCGTAATATCGGAAACATCCTTGCCTAACGCTTTTGCCACGCGGCGAATATTTTTCTCCGGCGAGTCATTGATGTTAATGGCTCCTGCTGCTCGAGGACCGCAGGCAATTTTATCCATATACATATCCGGTGCATGAAGCATGCAACCACGCGGAGCCACCGCTACGACGGAAATAGCATTGGGTAGCCCTTTGGCAATGGATGTCGTCCCGTCTAAGGGGTCAACGGCAATATCTACCAACGGAACACCCTCCTCTTCCCGATTGCCAATTTTTTCACCGATATAGAGCATGGGAGCTTCATCCATCTCCCCTTCCCCAATGACGACGATGCCGTCAATATCCACGGTGTCAAACATACGGCGCATAGCATCAACAGCAGCACCGTCTGCTCCATTTTTATCTCCGCGTCCTAAGTATTTGCCACTGGCCAATGCCGCAGCTTCTGTCACACGGCCTAAGTTGACCGGTAAATTTCGATCCATGATTTCCATTTGCCTACCTTTCCCCTCGTTTTACAGATTCCCAATCACGTAAAAAACGTTCGATTCCCGCATCAGTTAACGGATGCTTTAACATCTGTAAAAACACCTGATAGGGAATGGTTCCCACATGAGCTCCGGCTTTCGCCACTTCCACCACGTGCATAGGGTGGCGAAGAGACGCTGCAATGATTTCCGTTTGTATGTGGTGTGTTACAAAGATTGCGACGATTTCTTTGATTAAGTTGATTCCATGAGAGCTGATGTCATCCAGACGACCCACAAAGGGACTGACGTAGGAAGCTCCCGCTCTTGCGGCCAAGAGAGCCTGTGATGGCGTGAAGACTAGCGTGACATTCGTCTTAATTCCCAGGGATTTTAATTCGTTTGTCGCATAAAGACCATCGGCGGTCATGGGTACCTTAATGATCACATTTTCATGGATTTGGGCTAAGGCCGTGGCCTCCGCCACCATGTCCGGGCCTTTCGTCGACACTACTTCAGCACTGATGGGACCATCGACAATGGAAGCGATTTCTCGAATCACTTCAGCAAAATCACGCCCCTCTTTTGCTACTAAACTGGGGTTCGTCGTGACCCCGTCCAGTACACCCCAAGCATGAATGGCTCTGATCTCGTCTACATTGGCCGTGTCAATAAATAATTTCATGGCAAGTTCCTATAAAAAGGCCTTGTGGGCAGATCCGAAAACTTGGATTTTTTCCTTCACAACTTCCTTCATGGCTTCTCTAGCCGGTCCCAAGATCTTGCGCGGGTCAATTTCGTCTGGTTTTGTCGCCACGACTTCTTTCACCGCTTTAGCAAAGCTGGCTCGGATGTCCGTATCTATGTTAATTTTGCAAATGCCACATTTCACAGCTTCTTCCAAAGCTTCGTAGGGTACACCGCTGGAACCGTGAAGGACTAATGGCACACTCACTTTTTCACGAATCGCTCTGATACGATCAAAGTCAATTTTAGGTTCGCCCTTATACACACCATGTGCAGTACCCACTGCGATGGCCAACGAATCCACTCCAGTCTGCTCCACAAAGTATTGCGCTTCATCCGGGTCAGTAAACGTCGCTTCCCTATCTGAGACCGTAATGTGGTCTTCAGTGCCGCCGATTTTTCCCAGTTCCGCTTCCACGGACACATCTACAGCATGGGCAATCTCTACCACGCGTTGACTAAAGGCGATGTTTTCTTCCAACGCAAATCGTGAGCCGTCAATCATGACAGATGAAAAACCATGGCGAATGCACTTGATCACTTCTGGAAAATCTGTCCCGTGGTCTAGATGAAGTGCCACCGGTACAGACGCTTCTTTCGCTGCCAGAAGGCCTAGTGCGGCGATGTAAGACACCCCGGCATATTTCATACCACCTTGGCTGGCCTGTAAAATCACCGGCGCTTGCAATTCCTCGGCCGCCTGAATAATTGCCTGCACAATTTCCATGTTGTTCACGTTAAATGCACCGACAGCATAATGGTGTTTTTGAGCATGATCCAGTAACGCTTTCCCAGATACGAGCATAATGACCTCCTTAGTATCTCAATCTTTCACTAGAAGGGCAACAGCTTGAGCTGCGATCCCCTCTTTTCTTCCTACAAAGCCTAGCCCCTCTGTCGTAGTGGCTTTAATACTGAGCTGTTCTTTATGAATCTTCAATATTGGCGCCAGTTTTTCTTTCATCGCTTCCCGGTAAGGGGCCATTTTAGGCTCTTCAGCCATCACTACAGCGTCTACATTGCCTACGTGATAACCCGCCTTTTCTACCACAGTCATGACTCGCTTTAATAATTCACAGCTATCAATATCCCGATACGCCATGTCCGTGTCCGGAAACAATTGGCCAATGTCTCCCAGGCAAGCTGCTCCCAACAGGGCGTCCATCATCGCATGAACCAGCACATCGGCGTCACTATGGCCTAATAAGCCTTTTTCGTAATCTAGGGTCACGCCTCCAATCACGCATTTTCGCCCTTCCACCAAGCGGTGAACATCATAGCCTATGCCGATGCGCATCATCCCAAACCCACACCTTCACACATTTGCAACGGGTTCTGACACAGCATCTCGGCAACGACTAAATCCTCTGGCGTCGTGATTTTAATGTTATCGTATTGGCCCATAATCACCGATACGGGATAACCTGCCATCTCCACTAAAAAGGCATCATCCGTGCCATAATAATTTTCTTCCTTGGCTTTGCGATAGGCATGGCGCAAATGGGCGGCATGAAACACCTGAGGCGTCTGCGCCTTCCAAAGAGCCGCCCGCTTCGGTGTATGGTGCACCGTGTGGTCAGGATTCACCACCTTGATGGTGTCTTTTTCCGGCACCGCCACAATCAAATCTCCTTTGCTAAACAGTTCTTTGATGGCCCTTTCAATGGTCTCCACTTTGATAAACGGCCTAGCTCCATCGTGGGTCAGAATGACCGATGCTTGGGGGCTTACACGCCTAAGTCCATGCAAAATGGAGTCCTGTCGTTCTTTACCACCAGTCACTACTTTGGAGACTTTTTTGATACCGTAGCGCGCGATAATCTCTCTCTTGACGTAAGCCACTTCACTTTCTTTGGCCACCACGATGATTTCGTCGACAGAAGGTGCCGCGTCAAATTTTTCTAAGGTATGTGCCAAAATCGGCTTTTGATCTATCATTAAAAATTGTTTGTTGATCTTTGATCCCATGCGGTTGCTCATGCCGGCAGCCGCCACGATAGCTGAAACAAAGTGATCTTTCTCCATACTTTCACCTCGCCTGTCATTATATCATAAGTCGCTTTCCCATAAAAGGCGATTCCCTTTGATCAAACTCGATGCCAACAAGTACTAGTCAAGGTCTTACTGCTGACACCGCCCCTTCCAAAACCGTTCCATATGTGGCGGAATCGGTGCTTTAAAGACCAAGGTTTCATGAGTTCTAGGGTGGGCCAAGCGCAATGACGTCGCTGCCAAAAGTAGTTCTTTAGCCGCAGGCTTTCGCGGCCCATATAAGGGATCCCCCACTATAGGGTAACCGTGGTAGGCCAGGTGCACACGAATCTGATGCGTCCTGCCCGTCACAATAGCCACCTGAACATGAGTAAAATTCTCTGCCCATTCCAACGGTTTGACATCGGTGATGGCTTCTCGACCTCGAGCCACCACAGCCCGTTTCATACGATGCACCGGATGGCGACCTAAAGGATCCGTGATATGCAATGGCTCGGCCAAACGATGATGAACGATTGCTTCGTAGCCCTTCTCGACGCTCCGATTAGCAAAGTCACGTTGCAAATTGGTGTAAGCTAGGTCTGTCTTGGCAATAACCATCAGCCCTGACGTCTCTTTGTCCAAGCGGTGCACAATCCCCGGTCTCTCTTCACCCCCTAAAGTGGAAAGGTGAGAAAATCGCTGCAACAGACCATGGGCTAGCGTGATCTCCTCCGGCCGATGTCCTGGATGCACGGTTAGGCCAGCAGGTTTGACAATCACAGCCAGGTCTTCATCCTCATAGATCACGGGAATCTCCAGGGCCACTGGATACGGTAAGCGACACACATCTTCCTTCTCTTCCCACTCGACCAGATCACCTGCTGCCACTTTTTCGCTTCCCTTGGCCACGTTATCATTTAAACGCACCAGCCCCTGATCCAAGTGCCGCTTCCATGCCGCTCTGGTGAATTCCGGATGTAATGCCGCCAAAGCCTGATCCAGCCGCTTGCCTTGCCACGGTAAAGTGATTTCCAGCTTATTCACAATGTTTCTCCTGATTTCTTAAAACACTGATTAACATCAGAGCCACTCCTACACAAATAGCAATGTCCGCCACATTAAATACGGGAAAATCATATTTTCCAAATAAGCGAAAAGATAAAAAATCCACCACATAGTCTAGCCGTATCCGATCGGCGGCATTACCTAAAGCACCTCCGGCAATGAGGGCCAAGGCCGCTTTTTCCACGGCTTTCCAGCGATCTTTTTCCTTGATCAGCAAATATATGATGCCACACACGGCCACGGCTGTGATCAGCAAAAACAACCATTTTTGGTGTTGCAAAACACCGAAGGCAGCCCCACGATTATGCACCATGGTCAACTTGAAAAACCCATCCACGATGACGCGCGGATCTTCTATGGTCAAATAGTCGACCATGAAAGCCTTCGACCATTGGTCTAAACCCAAGACAGCCAATATCAGGATCACGTATAGCATTTAGCCCTCCTTATGTGCATACACAAATACACGTACAAACTGTCTTTTTTTCTTACTCTCTCCCAGGAGTTGTAAAATCTTTGCCCGTCCTTTTTTCTTCACGGAGAGCAAGTCACCTTCTTCCACAAAAGACGAGGGCTTTTGCTCCACCACGTGATTGATCTTCACCTGTCCTCGCTCAATGGCCTGTTTTGCCTCTTCACGGCGCAAACCGTAAATTTCGGAAACTAGGTTATCCAGGCGTAGAGAGGCCACACTCACATCTTGCTCCCGACCTTCCTCAGCCGGTTTTGCGGGCCACAGTCGCTCACACATTTCCACTTGGACAGGTGTGGAGCCCACCTGCTGCAACTGACGCAATACGACTTTCGCTGCCTGTTCTGTGGTAAAGATCAGTGCCTCGGTCCCATAGATCCAGATGTCTCCCAGTTCTTCACGTCGGAGGTTCAGAGCCATAAGGGAGCCAAGGATATGAGGATGGTGTAGCGGCTTAGTAAACCCGTAAAGACGTAAAGCCACTCCTAAGGGTTCGCTATGATCCCATGTGGCAAGGCACAATCGTTTTCTCTCCGCATCCTCTTCCGGCCACTCATAGACTTCATAGCCTTCTTGTTTCGCCTTTGCCAACACATAACCTCTCTCTTTTTCGTCCAAAAACGCTGTCGTCGCGATTTGCTTAGTCCGCAACTGGTGACTCACTTGTTCCCAGTTTTTGGCCATCTTTTTCAACCACGCTTGCATAGTCTGCTCCTAAAGTTTCAGGCACAACAAACACACCTGTTCACACAGGTGTGTTTCATTGCGTTCTTATGAATCATTACCAGGGAAAAATACCTTGATTTTTCAACTCTTCTTTAATGCCGTCGATTTCCACATTGGGAGGTGCCAAGATAAAGATATCTTTGTTGACCTTTTGCATTTTACCTCCTACAGCATAAAGGCCTCCGCTGACAAAATCAAAGATTTGACGTTTCACGCCCATCTCCAGCTGTTCAAAATTGAGCACGACGGCTTTATTGGCCTTTAAGTCGTCCACCATCTTCGGAGACTCCTCATAGTTTAAAGGCTCATGAATACAGATTTTCATGGTGTTACGTGCTGCAGGCAAATTCACGACGTTGTCTCGTTTTTCCTTTCGACTGTGAAATAGCCCCGTTTCACGTTCCGGTTCTTCCTCGTAATATTCGTCTTCGTAACCTTGTTCGTCTATATCATCATAGTTTTCATCAAGGCCCATAAAGTTTTTAAAGCTATCAAAAATACCCATCTTATCCCCCTTATCTGCTACCAAAGATGCCTGATCCCACACGAACCATGGTGGCGCCCTCTTCAATGGCGATCTCAAAGTCACCGGTCATGCCCATAGATAACTCTTCCATGCTCACATGGTCGTAGTGTCGATTCGCAATTTGTTCTTTCACTCTTACTGTATCTCGAAAGACTTGGCGAATAATCCGTTCATCATCCACCAAAGGTGCCATCGTCATTAGACCTTTGATATTAATATAAGGCATTTTTGCCATTTCTTCAACAAAAACCAGTACTTCTTTTTCAGAAAGTCCAGCTTTTGTTTCTTCGCCGCTGACATTCACCTGAATCAAACAATCTTGTACCTTCCCGATGGCTTCGGCACGACGGTTAATTTCTTGGGCCAGGCTCATGCGATCCAACGAATGGATGAGAGCCGTCTTTTCTATAATATGGCGTACTTTATTGGTCTGTAAGCGCCCGATCATATGGTAGGAGACTTCATCTTGAAATCGCTCCATGCGTTTTACCAGCTCTTGGGGGCGATTTTCAGCAATCACGATCACACCAGCCGCAATGGCCTCTGCTACCCTGTCATCCGATACGGTTTTAGTCACAGCGACTAGTTGTACTGGATCGTGACGACCGGCCCGTTCTTTGGCCGCCTCTATTCTTTGATTGATTTCCTGTAAGGCCTTTTTTACTTCCATAACTACACCTCAATCTAATATCTGTCCATCTTTGATCGCCGCTGGGTTGGTAAAGACCTCATCGAATATGGTCACGGTCTTTTGCGGCTCTTCTCCTTCTCCTCGGACGATGTATCCATTCGCATCGCCCACATAGACATACACCTTATCTTCCGTTTCACGTAAGATTTCCACGGGACGATATTTCACAATCCCGTTAATTTCTTTGACATATACACCGGTGCCGTCCTCAGTTTGCACCAACACGGATGCCGGCATCTCGTAAGCGCGCATGCGTTGGTAAATCAATGCCGTATCCGGAAAGCGATGGCGATACAAGGCTTCAATTCCTTCGTCTAATCCGACTAAAGCAAACCCTCGCGTTCCGTCTTCCTTAAACATCTCTAATTTACCATGGACGACTTTACCATCCACTGAAAAGGTCAGACGTTGCTGCGGTTCAAAGGTTTTCCAAAGTTCCACATCATCAATGGCTAAAGCCAAGTACCACTTGAAATTATCGATGAGCTTAAAGATTTTCTCGCCCTCGGCGACTTCCTGTCCCACCGGTTTAATCTCAGTCGGTATGACGTTTATCAAATACTGGTAGTCATAGTTTTCAAAATCCCTAGCCGGCAAGACGTCTTCATAGCCATCCAACTCATACGTGACAATGCCACCTTGCGGTGCAAAGTAACGCTTGTTAGAAGCGCCCACATCCATTTCCAACTCGGCCTTGAGTCGCTCCAGTTCCTCCAAAGACTGATCCATCAAGTTGCCCAATTCACTAATATCCAAGCTACGCCTGGTCATCAAATCTAAATTGGTCATACTCAATGATACATCGTAAAATCGCCCCTCAGATAAAGCCAACTGTATTCTCTCAATGAGCTGACGTTCCGTATTTGTTGCCTCGTGCTCGCCGGTCTCGGCGACTTGCTCCTCGGCAGCTTGCATTTTATAGTCAATGGCGGACTGCACTTTAAGCAGCTGTTCTTTGGCATCTGTTTTGTCCGTCATTAAATTGATATTGGCAATTTCCGTTCCGGCGGGAATACGCGCTCCTTCTGGTGCGTTTTTCGTCAATAATCCTGAGCCTTCCACCACCCCTACTGTTTCATACATGATGATGCCTGCCTTCACTGGCCTGCGATCCTCATAGACCAGCAGTTTCGGCACTGCCGTGGGCACGCGATGGCGCACGATTCGAAGGGTTACCGAGCGGATCACGAAAAAAATCACCAAAAGAAGGATCACCGCGGTGATGATCCGTTTCGTGGAAAATCTTTTTAATTTTTTTGGAACCACAACTTCTTTATTGTCCAAACCATAATCCCTCTGTTTCATCTTTGGGATCTCTTGTCATCAAGCGATCCAGTATGTGTTCATTGCCCAATCCTTCATAGAGAATTTGGTGCAAAATAGTGGTAATAGGCATATCCACATGCAATTTTTGGTTCATTTGGTGCACGGACCACGTCGTTTTGGCCCCTTCTACGACCATACCGACTTCTTTTACCGCTTCTTCCAAGGTCTTACCTTGTCCCAAAAGAATCCCTGCTCGCCGATTTCTCGAATGGGGAGATGTACAAGTCACTATGAGATCTCCAATGCCTGCCAAGCCGTAAAACGTTTGCGGTTTAGCTCCTAAGGCCACGCCAAAGCGAGCCATCTCCACAATGCCTCTTGTCATCAAAGCCGCTTTCGTGTTGTCCCCGTAACCAAAACCATCACAGATGCCAGCTCCTAAAGCGATAATATTTTTTAAAGCTCCACCCAATTCCACGCCGATGAGGTCCGGATTGGTGTAGACGCGAAAAGAAATCGTATTAAATAGCTGTTGCACGGCCAAAGCCGCCTCTTCATCATGAGATGCCACAGTTACCGTCGTGGGCATATCCCGCGCGACTTCTTCCGCATGCGAAGGCCCTGACAAGCAGACAAAAGCGTAATCCGGCACAATGCTTTCAGCAATTTCTGACGGTCTTTCCAAAGTTTCCGTTTCAATGCCTTTGGCCACGTTAATTAAGATGGCATCTTTTCTCAAGTCTGACTGCACTGTTTCCAACACGGTGCGAAAAGCTCCCGTAGGCACAGCAAAGACCACAAACCGACGACCGCTAACCGCCTCGTGCAAATCTGTGGTGTAGTGCAAATTGTCTGGCATAATCACACCTGGTAAGTATTGTATGTTTTCTCCCGTCGTTTCCAGGGTGTGCCATAAAGTCTCATTTCTCATGTACAACAGGGTGTCGTATCCTTGTAAAGCCAACAGGCGAGCCAAAGCTGTGCCCCAGCTTCCACCGCCTAAGACGGCAACTTGTTCCTTCATTTTTTCCTCCTAAAGGAGTTTTCTTCGCCAGCCAAAAGCCTGGCAATATTACTTCGATGGCGCACAAGGCCTAATATCCCCAACACCACCGCCATCACCATAATTTCCACGGAGCCATGAGCTCCTCGAAGACAAAAAACTAGCGGCATCAAAATAAAATAAAGAATTGACCCCACACTGATAAAGCCCACACTAAAACCGATGCCAAAGGCAACGGCTAAGGGCAACAAACTCCAACAAAAATTGGTAAATAACATGACACCGATTGTCGTGGAGACACCTTTGCCTCCCTGAAAATGGTAATACACAGGAAAATTATGTCCCAGGACTACTGCCATGCCGGCCAGAGATAAGCCCAAATTACCGCCCCATTTATAACCAAGCCATGCCATAAAAAAACCCTTAAAGGCGTCTAGTAAAAATACAGTGGCGCCTAGAGTGATTCCCATGATGCGCGTTACATTGGTCGCCCCAGCATTGCCGCTGCCATATTGGCGGACATCGATGTTATGAATCCATCGTCCCAGCACAATCGAGAATGAAATTCCACCCACCAAATAGGCAGCTATGGTGATTATGACCCAAACCATCCCTTATCAACCCTCGCCTTTTTCTTTCACATGGATGTGGATCGGCACGCCAACAAAGGGCATATTTTCTCTAATCTTATTTTCTAAATAGCGCACATAACTGTAGTGCATCAGCTCTTTGGCATTGACAAAGATCGTAAAGCGCGGCGGCGCCACACCGACTTGGGACATGTAATAAATTTTACAGCGTTTCCCCTTATCTGAGGGTGGTTGGTTCATGAGCACCGCATCACTGATCAACTTATTGAGCGTCGAAGTGGCAATGCGTTCATGGGCGGATTGGTACACTTCGATGATCAAATCCAAAAGCTTCGTCACCCGTTGCCCTGTCATCGCTGAAATAAAAATCACAGGTACATAGGGAATAAAAGCCAGTTTGGTTCTTATTTCTTTCTCGTATTGAGGTACTGTCGCATTATCTTTTTCCACGATATCCCATTTGTTCACCGCAATGATCATAGCCTTGCCCTGATCATGGGCATACCCGATGATCTTGGCATCTTGCTCCGTGACCCCTTCTGTCGCATCAATTAACAGCACACAAACGTCACTGCGATCCACAGCACTTAAGGTACGTACCACACTGTAGCGTTCAATATTTTCGGTAATGCTGCGCTTTCGTCGTAGCCCTGCGGTGTCGATAAAACGCAAGTGATGTTCATGATACATCAAATCATGATCCACCGCGTCCCTGGTCGTTCCCGGAATATTCGTGACAATAGATCGTTCTTCTCCCGTTAAATAGTTTAACAAGGAACTCTTGCCCACATTGGGCTTGCCAATTAAAGCTACGGAGATAACCTCTTCATCATCTTCTCCCTTTTCGTCATCGGGAAAATGCGACACAATTTCTTCAAATAAGTCGCCAATGCCCAAGCTCTGCTCAGCGGAAACCAAAAATGGTTCTCCATAGCCCAATTCATAAAATTCGTAGGCATTTTCTCTGGTGACTTTGGAGTCTAGTTTGTTCACCACGAGGATTACCGGTTTTTCAGATCGACGGAGAAGGGTGGCAATCTCGCGATCGGTAGGCGTCAGTCCTTCCACCCCATCTACGAGAAACAGGATCACATCTGAAGTTTCGATCCCCACCTGCGCTTGCTCCATAATACGACTCATAAAAATGTCTTCATCCTTAGGATCCAGGCCACCGGTATCAATGACGGTAAATTGCTGATCTTGCCAATGGGCCCTGCCATAAATTCGATCCCGCGTCACTCCCGGTGTATCTCCCGTAATGGCCGTTCTGGCCCCAACTAATTTATTGAATAAGGTAGACTTTCCCACATTGGGCCGACCTACGATACATACTACCCGTTGTTTCATCCCTCTCACCTCTTCTCAGTACTTCATTATATCAAACTCACGTCAGGCATTCAACGCAGAAACCAAGCACTTGTCGCGCTTGGTTTCTCGGTCAGTATTTTTCACGATTGATAAAGAGGGTATGCCTCACATAACGTTTTGACTTCTTGGCGAATCACTGCCGTATCCTCATCATGCAGTAAGGTACGTGCGATTAAATCACCGATGTATTCCATGTCTTTTTCCACCATACCGCGAGTTGTCATCGCCGGGGTTCCTAAGCGAATACCGCTAGTGACCATTGGGCTTTCCGTGTCAAAGGGAATCGTGTTCTTGTTAATGGCTATGCCGGCTTGATTCAGGCGTTTTTCCGCCTCCTTACCTGTCAGTCCTTTTTCCTTCACATCCACTAAGATCAAGTGATTATCTGTGCCACCGGATACCAGTCGGAAGCCATGACCTTCCAAGCTACCAGCCAAGGCCTTGGCATTTTTAACAGTCTGCTCTTGGTACGTTCTAAACTCCGGTTTCAGTGCTTCCCCAAAAGCCACTGCTTTTGCTGCGATGACGTGCATCAAGGGGCCCCCTTGGAAGCCTGGGAAAATGGATTTGTCGATGAGCTTGGCATGTTCTTGTTTGCTTAAGATGGCACCGCCTCTGGGTCCGCGCAAAGTTTTGTGCGTGGTCGTTGTCACAAAATCGGCATAAGGCACAGGGCTTGGATGAAGTCCTGTGGCCACTAAGCCGGCAATGTGTGCCATATCCACCATTAACATGGCTCCTACTTCATCGGCAATTTCTTTAAATTGGGCAAAATCGATGCTACGCGGATAGGCGCTGGCGCCGGCAATAATTAGCTTTGGTCTTTCTTTTTTAGCCACTGCGCGTACAGCTTCATAATCAATGGTTTCCGTTTCGCGGTCCACACCATAGTCGACAAAATGGAAGAATTTCCCAGAAATATTGACCGGAGAACCATGGGTTAAGTGACCACCTTGAGACAAATTCATGCCCAAGACCGTATCCCCTGCTTGCAACAGGGCAAAATAAACAGCCACATTCGCATTCGCACCGGCGTGTGGTTGCACATTGGCATGGTCGGCCCCAAACAACTCTTTTAAGCGGTCAATGGCCAATTGTTCCACATCATCCACCACTTCGCAGCCGCCATAATAACGACGACCAGGATAGCCTTCAGCATATTTATTCGTTAAAGGTGATCCCATCGCCTCCAAGACGGCTTCGGATACAAAGTTTTCTGAGGCAATGAGCTCCACGTGAGATTGCTGACGCTTAATCTCTTCTTCAATCATAGCGAAAAGCCGTGGATCTTCCTGTTGTAAATGTGTAAAGTTCATGGTTCCTCCTAAATATATTGTGTTATAATCCTTAATACGACTATTTGATTTATTTATTCTATTATATCTTCTGATGATACGCAAGAAAAGAGGCCCTGAATGATCGAAAATATTCACGAAAAAAAAGAGGTGCACGACCTTTTATCTATGGCCATGTACATGGGGCGACTCTTACTACATAACGGTGCCGAAGTCTATCGAGTGGAAGACACGATTACTCGCGTCTGTTTACGATTTCCCGAAATCGAATCCGCCGATGTCTTTGTGACACAAACCATGATTATCGTCTCCATCGGGTACCAGGGTGAAAAGTTAACCGATATGGCCCGCACCACCCCCGGCGAAAATAATTTAACGAAAATTCACTTGCTAAACGATTTTTCCCGCCATTTCGTAGCCAAAAAACTCTCCATTGAGGATGGAATGGCTTTGTTACGGACCATTGATCAATACCAAACAGAGCCCCCGCTCATGCGGTTATTCTACTCCACCTTAATCGGCCCTTTTTTCTGCTACCTTTTCGGCGGTTCTCGGAGCGACTTTTTCGCCTGTGCCGTAATCACATTGATCATGCTCTCCGTGCTCTTTGCCCTTCGAAAACTCCATATCCACTTTTTCTTTGACAACTTTTTAGGCGGCCTCTTGGCGAGCGGCCTCTCCTACGTAGCCTTTCGCTATGGCCTATGCCAGTCCATGGACATGGTCATCATCGGCGCCATCATGCCTCTGGTTCCCGGTGTGCCCCTGACGAACGCCGTCCGGGACACCTTAAATGGTGACTACGTTTCCGGCCTGTCCAAGTTCGCCGAGATCATCTTCGCCGCTTTAGGCATTGCCCTGGGCGTCGGTACCATCCTCACCTTGCATCTGAAAGGAGGGCTGTAATGACCCCCTTCTTACACTACCTTTTACAATTCGTCTTCGCCGCCATGGCCACCATTGGTTTTGCCCACTACTTTCGCGCACCGAAACACATGATCCCCATCTCCGGTATCGTCGGTGGCATTGGTTGGGTCATCTACATCTGTTTACGCGAAGTGGTGGAAAGTCCTTTAATCTATGCGCTGATTGCCGCCTTGGTCGTGAGCCTCCTCGGCGAAATTCTGGCCCGTCTCAAGAAAGTGCCGGCCACCGTCATCGTCTACAGTGCCATTACCCCCATGGTCCCCGGCGCCGGTATCTACTACACCATGTACGCCTTGATCAACAAAGACTACATGAGCTTTATCTACCACGGCAGCCTCACTTTTATGTTAGCTGCCGGGATGGCCCTTGGCATTATCACCGCCCACCTGTGCCTGCGCATCTGGATGAAACTCAAAGCTCACACACCCACTTAATCGCCCAAAAGAAAGAGGGTATATCCCATCGGATAGACCCTCTGTTTCGTCTACACGTGCCTCAATTTCAATCGAGAGGTGCCCATTGATTATATTCACCCGGTTCTGAGTAAAACATGATGCCCGTTTTCACCTCATAGGCAACATACGACTGTGCCTCGCCGGTATTTGGATTTTCCAATGCAAAAATGATGCCTGGATAGCTGGCGATAAATCCCTCATCCACCTCGTCCAGTTCCAGTCCTTCTGCCAGCGCTTGTTGCACCAGTGGCTGATGGGAAAGGGCATCAAACGCGCCTTGAGTATAAAATGGCAGATCACGATTGTAAGCTGCCTCCGGAGTAAAATCCCACACGCCTTCAAAGAATTCACTATCTGCCAGTTGCCCACTGCGCAAGGATAAATGCGGCTCAAAATAAGCCTCCCCCGCTCCCTCTTCTCCTACGGAAAAGGCCTGGGCATAGGGCACGCCACTATCTTCCGGTGTCAAAAGCAATACCGGATCAGATGTCTCCATACGGTAGAGCACCTCCTCCGATTCACCTGTAAAAACATTAAAAGCATTAATGGCCAAAGTCTCCGCCTGAGGAGCAGGGACGATGGCACAGACCACATAGCCATGGCCTTCCTCGTTGAGTTGATAGATATAATGGTCTTCTGGAATCCCTAAAATGAACTCCATACCCGGGATCGCAGCAAAATCTTCCACCGCTTCCCGCACCCTGGACTCGTCCTCAATGACTGCCACGAAGGATACACCCAGCAGCGCCTCATGCTGCTCCATTTCCTCATAAATCCTAGCAAAGCTCATCTCGATGTAATCATCGCCATTAAGCCCCTCTCTTGCAGACCCCTTGTCTACACCCGCCACCGGAGTCTCGGACCCACCGTCCACTGCTTCCGGCTTTTCACTTCCGCCCGAGGTGCATCCCGTCAAGAGGAGGGTCACAACTAAGATTAGCCACCATTTTTTCATCGTGATCACTCCTTGCTTTCTTCATCAAACCATAAAAAGAGTTGCTACCATTGAGGTAACAACTCTTTTTTATCTCTCACTATCTGTTACGTCGCAGTTCGTTTAGTAAAATACGTTGCTCTACTTGGGCAATAGCACGTCGCGTGTATTCCACCGTATCTGGGTTGACACTCATGGAGTCAATGCCATTTTCTACCAAGAATTGGGCAAATTCAGGGTATTGAGAAGGTCCTTGACCACAAATGGAGCAAGTGATGCCGTGTTTATGTGCTGCATCAATTAAGATTTTAATCGCACGTTTTACAGGTTCATTTCTTTCATCAAAGTAGCCCATGTTGTTTAAGATACCACTGTCGCGGTCAGCTCCCATGGTCAACTGCGTTAAGTCGTTAGAGCCAATGGAGAAGCCATCACATAGTTGGGCAAACTCTTCTGCTTGGAATACCACAGAGGGCACTTCCGCCATAATCCAGATCTTGAATTCCTTGGATTGCACCAGACCTTCACTGGCCATAATGTCTTTGACGACGATGAGTTCTTCTGGTGTACGGACGAAGGGTAGCATGGCGATGACGTTGGTCAAACCATATTCTTCACGTACTTTGCGCATCGCACGGCATTCCAGACGGAAGCCTTCTTCGTATTCCGGGGAAATGTAACGAGAAACCCCTCTCCATCCAATCATCGGGTTTTGTTCGATGGGTTCGACTTCGTCTCCGCCTTTTAAGCCGCGGAATTCGTTGGTTCTAAAGTCACTCATGCGAACGACAAGGGGACGTGGGAAGATTTCTTGAGCTACCGTCGTAATCCCTTCTGCCAATTTGTCGATCATCATTTGTCCTTGCCCTGTTTTCACCAAGTACATGGGGTGTGCCCCAATCATGTTCGTAAAGATGAATTCGGTACGCATTAAGCCAATACCGTCAAAGGGCAGTTTGCTGTAGCGTTGAATCAAGGACGGTTCACCCAGGTTCATATAAATTTTGGTTCCCGTTACCGGTGCCATCAAGGAGCGCAATTCATCGGTAATGGTCATCACGCCACCCGCTTGACCTTCTGCATATTCTGGTTTTTGTTTGTCATGAAGGACGGAACCTTCGTAGACAATGCCTCTGGTGGCATCGACGGTGATTTCCATGCCCGTCTTTAAGGCTTCTGTGGCGCCTTTGGCACCGACTACACAGGGGATTTGCAATTCACGAGATACGATCGCTGCGTGACAAGTTCTGCCGCCTTCGTCAGTTACAACAGCTGCAGCTTTCTTCATGGCAGGCACCATATCTGGGTTCGTCATTTCCGTGACTAAAATGTCGCCTTCTTCAATCAGGTTGATTTCGGAAACATCTTTGATGTATTTCACCACGCCACGACCAATGCCGGGAGAGGCGGGAAGGCCTTTAACCAACACGGTCAAGACTTCTTCTTTATCTTCTTTACCTAAAGTCGTAATGGGGCGAGATTGTAAGATGTAAAGTTCTCTGGTGTCGCGGTCAAAAGCCCATTCAATGTCTTGAACGCAACCATAGAGTTCTTCAATTTTTAAGCCGCCTTCGATTAACGTCTTTAACTCTTGTTCCGTTAAGCATTCACTTTCCACGGCTTCTGGACCGGCGTAATCTCGTACGCGAACTTCTTTGGTACCGATACCGTCTAGGTTTTTAATGACCATGACGTTTTTCTCAGCCACATTCTTTTCTACGATTTTACGAGTTTTCTTTTCAATAATGTATTCGTCGGGAGTCACACTACCGGACACCACCGCTTCGCCCAAGCCCCAGCTGGCGTTGATCATCATTTGATCTTCATCGCCGCTTATCGGGTTCGCTGTAAACATGACGCCACTTTTTTCCGAGTTAACCATTTTTTGGACCACTACCGATAAGGAAACTTGGAAGTGATCGAAGTTTTGGTGTTCACGATAGTAAATCGCTCTGGCCGTCCACAGAGATGCCCAGCAACGTTTTACGTAGCGCACCAATTCATCTTCACCTTGGATATGCAGGTATGTATCTTGTTGCCCAGCAAAAGAGGCTTCCGGTAAGTCTTCTGCAGTAGCAGAACTTCTTACGGCAACTTCCGGGTTCATCACGTTCACGCGATGGCTAAAGAGGCGATAGGCACTCTTGATTTCTGACTCCAATTCAGGGAGTACCGAAGCTTCATAAATCTTCTGTTGGATATCACGACTCGTTTCTTGCAGTGCTTCCGCATTTTCCACATCGACACCGCGAATGAGTAGCTTCACAATTTCGTCTAGATTGGCATATGCGATAAAATCATCATATGCTTTGGCCGTTACACAGAATCCCGGGGGAACGTCCAACCCCATTTGCGTCATTTCGCCAAGGTTAGCGCCTTTTCCTCCAACTAGCGGGATATCATTTTTATCCACCTCGTTAAACCACTTAATGTACTTAAACTGTGCCACTAGTATCACACTCCTTTAGTCCATTATAACAGAAAATCGTGAAAATAAAAGTCTCCTATCATACTTTTTGTTGAAGTTTTTCATGGGTTTGTTTCAATTCGGCAATGCTCATGGTGGACACCTGGGTAGGATCAATTTCCAGGTCTTCCAAAAGTGGCGTGAGCGCGGTCGGACTGGCTACCTCAATCTCCATATATGGCTCCGGATACGAAGCTTCATCCCAAATATCAATGTCAAATCGCGCCCCGTCATAGAGAAAGCTACGGCGGTGTTTAAAGCCTTTTTGCACCACTGTTACGCCTAATGCGTCTAAAATCACCTTTAACGTCTCTCCATCGGAGACCCTCACATTGTATTCTTCATTGTGGCGTACTTGGTCCTCCCCTTGGTGGCGTTTGTACGTCAACTCCGTACGGCTCTCACCCGTTTCCGTTTTAGCCGTGCGAATGCGAAAGTATGATTTGGGATCACCGTTAGCTGTGAGGTAAACGCTGCCCAGTTGCTCATTTTGCTGCCACTCTTCACCGATAAACTGAGCCCCTCGAGCCACGAGCCTCTCTTCCATCTCTACCGGATCAATGCCCAAAATCTTGACTTCCTGCTCTCTTTCCATCACTGCTCCCATCCTATCGGCATGGCTTCTTCATCGACAATCAAGGTCACGTCGGGATGGCACTTTAAGAAGGAAATGGGAAAATCCGTAGATACCGTTTGATCCCGTAAAAGGCGTTCCATTACCGGGCGTTTTTTCTCGCCGTTGGCCATCATCACAATTTTCTTGGCGCTCAAAATGGACCCCATTCCCATACTTACCGCCTGCGTGGGTACATCTTTTACATCGTCAAAAAAACGGGAATTGACTTCAATGGTGTCTTCGGTCAGCTCAGAGACAAAGGTCACCGCCGACAAGGTTTCTCCCGGTTCGTTAAAGGCGATGTGACCATTTTCTCCCACACCTAACAGTTGCAAGTCGATGCCTCCCGCTTGTTGGATGGCATCTTCGTAGTAGGCGGAAAACGCTTTGATATCGTTTAATAGTCCGTCGGGCATGTGAATGTGCTCTTCAGGGATGTTCACATGATTAAAGAGTTCTGTATGCATAAAGTAGTTATACGACTGTTCGTGATCCGATGCCAATCCTAGATATTCATCCAGATTAAATGTAGTCAATCGTGAAAAGTCCAGTCCTTCCTGATGGGCTTTGATCAGTTCCTTGTATAGGCCAATGGGCGTGCTTCCCGTGGCCAAGCCCAATACGGCGTCAGGCTTATTCTTGATTAAGTCGATAAACAGCTTCGCTCCCGCCTGGCTCATAGCAGCATAATCTTTCGTTACGATTAGTTTCATGTTTCACTCTCCTATACATTTTAGTTGGAACTTCAAGTAATCCGCCGATGCACAAATAAACTCCACACCGTTAATCTTTCCCTCGGTGATCAGCTGGTGACCGTCTCCGTGTAAATGGCCGTAAATACAAAGATCCACTCCGTATTTCACCATTTCATCCACATAGATCGTCGGCTCATCTTTATTGGAAAATGGGGGATAATGCATCATAATGATTACCTTAGAAATATTATTTTTTTCGCCCATGGTTGTCAAGGAGTTTATGAGTCTTTGGTGCTCTCTTTTGAAAATTTTTTCATCTTGAGCCGTAAAATCGTGATTGCCAGGCGTCAACCAGCCTCTGGTTCCTCCGATCCAGGTTTCTCCATGAAGAAAGGAGTTGTTTTGCACAAAGTGCAAACGATCAAACCCTAAGTCGTTGAGCTTTTGCAATGAATACCACCAGTAATCATGGTTACCACGCAAAAGGTATTTCTCCCCCGGCAGCTCCTGTAAGAGCTGCAGATCGGGTACAGCCTCTTCCAAACTCATGGCCCAGGAGATGTCTCCGGGGATCAAGACGGCGTCTTCTTCTTTGACCTGCTCCTGCCAATGGTTGACGATTCGTGCCTGATGATCTTTCCACTCCTCACCAAACACGTCCATCGGCTTATTTTGACCACCGTCAAAATGCAAGTCACTTATCGTCCAAATCATGCATTCACCTCCACCATGGCCACACAAGTACCGGAGTCCAAAAGCTCCACATCCCGCGCTTGACAACTGAAAACGACAATTTGTCGTGTTTGACTCTCTTTTTCTAAATAACGACTCAGGTTCTGGCTGTGATGATCATCCAAATGGGCAAAGGGCTCGTCCAATAGCCAGGGCAAAGATTCATCGCCCTCCAACACCTGACACAGGGCAAAGCGATAGGCCAAGGCGAAAAGCTTTCGCTCTCCCTGGCTCATCTCCCCGCTATCACACATACTGCCATCCTGAAAGAGGATCTGAAAGCCGTTTTTCGTCGTGTAAATACTTTGCACCGGCCGGCGATAGAGTTCTCCGTATGCTGCACCAATGGCCCTTAACCAGCGGGGCTTGATTCCTTCGACCTCCCGGTCTCGCATGGCAGTCAACAGTTCCACTGCCTTTTTGTTGTGTTCTATCTTCTCATCCATGCGACGGCACGCCTCTCGGTTGTGTTGCAAGGCCATATGCAGGGTCTCGATGTGCGCTTTGACCTCTTCGTCCACCTGGGCTTTCAGCTCTTGACGCCCTTGCTCCCGATACGCCTCCTTCGTGTCATCGGTCAGCTGCCGGGGTCTTCTGCGTAATACAGCCAACAACGCCATAGTGACCACCGCCAAAAGAGCCGGCACCGGCCAAGAAAATCCCAGTCGATACGCACCCCATGCCAGCAGGGTCAGGATCCCGCCGATGATCAAAAGCCACCCCCTCTGCGAGGTCGTTTCTGCCGGTTTTTCTTCCAAAGCCTCAGGTGGTTTTGATTCCTCTAGCTTTCTCGCACGGTCTTTCCAGGCGTGCAGTTCGTCCTCCAGTCTCGCCCTCTCCCCTTCCAATGCTCCTCGCGGCTTTTTATAGGCACGGGGTGTCCCCAAAGCCGCATTTTCGCTATCTAACCAGCGGATTGCTTCCTCCAGTCGCAACGTCATCGACGTCACCATCGTCAGTGGCGATAGGCCCTGAAACGCCTCCGCCAACGCCGATTCTTCAAAAGGGTCATTTTGACCCAAAAAGCACAACATTTCAAACTGGCTTTGCTCCATTTGCGTTAACTGTTCACCCAGACGTAGATAACCATCCTCACCCACAAAGTCAGCAGTGATCTCTCGGCCTGTCAGCTCGTCAAAGGCCATCACCTGACGCTCTTTTAAATCAGCGACAATCGTCACAGCTCCCTGATCCAGCCCCACCGTCATCCGACCACCAAATTCTGGACTGTGATGCGGAGCAAAGGACTTCCAGCGCGGGTCTTGGCGCAGGCGCCGCTGCCCCGTCTTAACAAAGCCGAACCATATCCCTTGCACAAAGGCCAATAGCGTAGACTTGCCCGATCCATTAGGACCATACACGACGTTTAATCCAGGATGAAAGCGAAACTTCCGGCGTACTAAATTCCCGAATCCGCGAATATCTACCTCTTTTATGAACATGGTGTCACCGCCTTTAACGCACGCATCACGGCCTCCACGACCCCTTCTTCGGCTCCATTGCGACGCATCTCGTCCATCACGGCGGCGTTTAGATCGTCCCAGGCTGTTATCATTTCCATCTGTGCCAAAGGCGCCATGGTCAAAAACCGTTCTAGCTCCTCGCCCGGTGTCACCATCCCTCGGTAAAAATCCCAAGATCGTTTCACCAACTTCGGCAACTCGTCTACGGGAGTTAACGAATGAGCCAGGCGGTAGGACAAGGGTTGAAATCTGGGTCGCACTACGTCCTCTATCTCTAATAACCAGACACCTTTCGGCCCGGTGTCACCACCGTGTAGCGCCCAAGGGCTCCCACTATAAGCCATGTGCTCTGTCACCCGTTGCGGCTGGTGAATGTGTCCTAATGCCACATAATCATAAGCCGCGGCCTCACCCAAGGGGCGATAAGCTCCTCGGTGGACATCGCCGTGATGTAAGAGGAGGTGGATCCCACCGGTCACCGCAGGCGCTTGAACCATAACAGGCCTTTCCATCACTCGGCGATGCCAGGGCAGGCCATGAAGAAACACCTCTTGCGACAGGCGCACCGGTGTATCGTCCTGCAAGATTTTCACATGGCTCGGCCACGTTACCTGGTCCCAAAGTCCACCGGCTACGTAAGGATCATGGTTTCCCGGAAGGATCACCACTGGACAAGAGACGCTGCGAAGTAGCTCCGCCAATTGCGCATAAGGCGCCACTCCTGCCTGTGTATCATCTAAGGTATCTCCCGCCAGCAGCAGGACATCCACCTGCCAATTTTGGGCACACTGAAGCAAGTCTTTCGCAAATTGCCATAAAGACTTTTCCAACACGTCTTTCATTGCATGGTCGCTTACAGAATATCGCCGGCCAAGGTGCCAGTCTCCCGTATGTAATAATCGCATAGCACACCTCTTGTCCAATTATAGCATAGAGGTCACCGGTTCACTCCATAAAAAAACGTCGCTAAGCGACGTTTAAGGGTTTTGAGAAGGTTTATAGGATTCATAAAAAGCCATGCGCTCTGCCATGCTGGGATAATCTTGAAACCAGCAGGTATAGAGCCTGGAATAATAGGGCAGCTCCAACTCTTCGTTACCGATTTTTCGCAAGGTACTGATCGCGTCTTCACGGCTTTCCACCAGTTCCATCACCATGGCGTCTGCCTGCCTTTCATGAACGCGGCTGATCCATCGATCCAGCGGCAACCACAGGCAAAAGAAAAGTTGCAATGCCAACAACAGCACCGGTAGCCTACGTGGACTTAAATAACGCCTGGTCATCTCTTTCATGGAACGCCTTCCTCCTGCTCGCATGGTCCACACATAGGTCAACATAATCGCCGCAAACCATTTCAACATCCACCACAGAGTGTTGAGCATCGCATGTTTCGCCTTGTAATGACCGATCTCATGAGCTAAGACCACCATCACTTCCCGGGAATTTAGCTCAGAGAAAATCGTGTCCCATAGGACAATGCGGTGCGATCCGAGGATGCCCTGCGAATAGGCATTGATTTGATGCGAGTCGTGGCTTTGCGACGACACATAAATCTTAATCGGCTTGACATCAGCCTTTTCAAAGAGGCGCTCTGCCTGGCGTTGGTACGCCGGACGATCTAAGGGCTTAGCCGCGCCGAACCATGGCAAAGCCACCTGTCCCATCACTAAAATAGCCACCATTACCACCGTAGCCGCTTTCCACCACGCTTCGCGATAACGGCGCATGAGGTAAATGATCCCAAAGACCAGGAGCGCCGGACAAAAGTACTGGATAAAAAAATCACCTAAGCACTGCCCCACAAAGCGGCCAAATTCCATGTGGGTCAAATTCCACTGCCTGGCTCGTAGATATTGGTAAAGCTCCAAAGGCCATGTCAAGGCATACAAAACCGCTACGTAGCACACCATAAAAAGGCCATAAGCCACCGGCTCCACGTAGCGGTTCAATAAATACGTTTCCCTTATTTCCATATTTTTTGCGTACAAAAAAATCAGGGGTAGAAGCGCCGTTACCCATAGGCGCAGCCCCAAAACCACTACCGTACCGAGATGATACTCCACAGCAGTGCGATATACCCTCACTCCACTTTGGCTCAGACTAATGACAAAAATGAGCTCTGCCACCATAAATGATAAGACTAATGCACTGATGACAATTCCGTAAATCCGCAGTGGACGGTGTTCTTGTAACATTTGACGCCATTTCATGGGGATACTATACCATAAGGAGCTAAACTGTACAAGAGCCGATGAAATGGAAAAGGTGGGGCAAAATTGCCCCACCTTGTGTACACAAACATTAGATCTCCACTTTCTTTTCCCATAAAAGGCTGTTCACTACCCACAGGACGATGCTCGCCACTAACTGCAAGACTATGGATTTGACCCAAAATGGATTGCCATTGTCCATAAAAGCACTAACCGCCGTCGATCCTTTCATAAAAGGTACCAGATTCGTAAACGTGGTCTCTCCCATCAGGTTGAATACCAGAGATTGCACTCGCTCATAAATCGCCATCAGGATGAGGTATAGAATAAACCACATCCCTGATAAACGATAGCGGGACACTGTCATCTTAGCCAAAATAATGGCGAAGTAGATCAGTTGCACCTGCACCACAAAACTCACTAAACTCAGCGCGATCAGCTTGAGCCCAATTCCTACCGACATGACAGTTTGGATACCGTGGTAAAAATCCGCCACAAAATCTGCAGGAAATAACAAGTTCATTAACATCAGGTTATAACTAATGCCCACGGCAAAGAGAATCACATACCAGGTCAGTGCCAACAGCGTCTTGGCACCAATGGTTTGGTAGCCGGTAAAAGGCAGTGTCATGGTCAGATACCCTCGATCTGTAAACACATCCTTGCTTAAAAGGCCTGAAACATAGAAGAAAAACGTCACCGCCGCTCCGCCAAAGACGAGCATGGACAAGATGATGAGGAAAAATCGGATATCATCGACGGTGCCTACTGAACTTCCACTAAAAAAGTCTTCGCGGCTGACCGTGTATTGGATGACCGTACACGCTAGCAGTGCACATACTAATAGGACCAGCATAAAACGTAATGTATTTTTAAACTCATAACGATAAAGTAAACTCATGATGACCTCCTACGAAAAGATCTCTTTGTAAAGGGAGTCGATGCTCATCTGCTTTTCTGCCCGCAATTGATCCGCTTCCCCTTCTAGGATTGTCGTACCTTCGGAGAGCATCAATACGTCATCAAAGATCCGCTCCATATCCCGTACCAGGTGAGTGGTGATGAGCATGGTGGACCCCTCGTCTACAGTGCGTATGATGGCATCTAAAATTTGATCTCGTGCCACCGGATCCACACCGGCAATGGGCTCATCTAGCACATACAGAGACGCCTTTCGCGAAAGCACCAGTAGGAGATGCAGTTTCTCACTCATGCCTTTGGACAGGCTACCGACCCGAGCATCTTTATCCAACTTCATAAACTCCAAGAGTTCATAGGCTTTCTCCGTGGAGAAGTTATCATAAAAGCGGCTAAAAAGCGCGATGGTCTCGGAGATTTTTAAATTCTTCGCCAAATAGCTGCGATCAGGTAAATAGGCCACCAAAGCCTTCATTTTTGGTCCCGGCTCCATACCCTCGATCAAAATTTCTCCACTATCGGGATGCAAAAGGCCGACCAAGAGTTTGATCAGCGTCGTCTTCCCGGAACCATTCGGGCCTAGAACTCCCAGGACTCGTCCTTCTTCCATGGAGAAACTCACTCCATTTAGAGCCAGCTGGCCCGAATAGCCTTTACGTAAATTTTCTACCTTGACAATCTCATGCATGGCGCTTCCCCCTTTGTTCCACTAGTGTCACAACCTCTTGTTTTGTAAAGCCCAAACTTGCCATGTCTTGGAAAAAGGCCTCCACAGTCTCTTGGGCCAAAGATTGTTTCAATGCCTTAAGTGTCTCTTGGTTGTCGATGACAAAACTACCTACACCTCGCTGTGTCTCAATCATATGCTCACGCTCCAACTCTTCATATGTTTTTTGAATCGTATTAGGATTGACTCGATACTCTAACGCCATATCCCGTACCGGCTTTAAACGATCGCCCGGTTGCAAGGTGCCGCGTAGCATTTTTTTCTTAAGATCTGCCTTGATTTGCACATAAAGCGGCAATTGGTTGTCATATTGCATGACGCTTCCTCCTCTCTGTACTACTTGCATAGTACACCTGTGCGACGTGGTCGTCAACGGCCGGCGCTTAAGCTTAGCACTTCCTTAAACTTCTTAGAGAAGACTTGGAAAAGTCCTTTGGCAAGCAAAAAGCTCCCTTAGGCACGGTGGCCCAAGAGAGCTTTGATCGTTTCTTATTTCACTTTGTTACTTCGCTTCTTCCGGCTTCGCAAAGATCATTTTTCCCGCAGCAGTTTGGATGACACTGGTTACCACTGTTTCGATTTCTTGTCCGATGAATTCGCGACCATTTTCCACGACAATCATGGTGCCATCGTCAAGGTAAGCTAAGCCTTGATCCTGTTCCTTGCCCTCCTTGATGACGGTAATGACCATGCTTTCACCGGGAATGGCCACTGGTTTCACGGCGTTTGCCAGCTCGTTGATGTTGAGCACCTTGATGCCCTGTACTTTGGCCACCTTGTTCAAATTGTAATCAATCGTCACAATATAGCCGTTTAGCTTTTGTGTCAGCTTTAATAGTTTACTGTCCACTTCCGGCACGTCAGGGAAATCTTCCTCCGAAATGACAACCTCATACGCCGGGTTTTGTTGCATGGAGCTTAAAATATCCAGCCCGCGTCGACCGCGATTTCTCTTGGTGCTATCTGCTGAATCCGCGATGTGTTGCAACTCCTCCAACACAAAGGTAGGAACAATCAACGGTCCATCTAAAAATCCCGCTTTGCAAATATCGGCAATGCGTCCGTCAATGATGACGGAGGTGTCCAAAATCTTCGGCACGGTTTGCATGATCACCTTTTCTTTACTCGGTCCGCTGGAAGTTAATCGAGGGCCGCCACGCAGGTCCTTATACGTCTTCACCATATCCTGACTTCGACCGACGGAAAGCCTCACCCCCAAATAACCTAAGACGCCGTAAAGCACCACGGAAACAAAGGTGCCCAAAAACGGAATCCCCAAGTCCACAAAGGGACGACTCGCCAAGAAGGCGATAAACAGGCCTACGATCAGTCCCAAAGAGCCTGTCAGCAAGTCCGACACGGGAGTACCTTTTAACTCTCTTTCCAAGGTTTTTACCAGCTTCAATAATTTGCGTTTTAAGGGCGGATACAATAAAAAAAAGATAATGGCAAATAATAACACAAGCCCCGCCCAGGGCATAACGGCTAAAAAGCCTTTTTTGGGGAAGATGGACGGTGCCAGCTTGTCAATGAGAGTGTACACACCGTAACCAGCCAGTCCACCGATTAAGCTCCAAAGCACGCGCATCAGTTTATCGACAATTTTTCCTTTCATCTGCTCACCCCCTCTCTTTTAGATAGGAATGTTGATTAATCCTCGTTGTAGCGAATGGCTTCATCAATTAATGCTTCTGCTTCGCTTTGTGAAATGCCATAGACTAAAAGAGTTTCCGAAACAATGATTTGTTTCGCATTGTTGAGCATCTTGCGTTCTCCTGTGGATAAGCTCTTTTCCTCGTCCAACAGTTCTAAATTTCTCACCACTTCAGCAATTTCGATGATATCGCCAGATTTGATCTTTTCCATATTGGCTCGATAGCGGTGATTCCAGTTTTTGGGCATCTTGGAACGATTTTCCTTTAAGGTTTCAAAGACATCATCCATCTCTTCCACCGTCAGGATATTACGCACGCCTGACTCTTCCACGGAATCCACCGGGACCATCACACGCATTTCCCCGATGGGGATTTCCATAATATAGTAGTCGTGGTATTCTCCTAAGATTTCTTTTTCTTCGATGGCTACGATGGTACCAGCCCCATGAATGGGATACACAATTTTATCGCCTATTTTAAACATCACATCGTACCTCCTCTACTATACCAGTATACTCTACTTGGCTTTTTTTGTAAAGTGTATATACTATCACAGCTTAGAGTCCAATGTCAAATATTTTGTCTAAATGTTTAAGAAATGGCTAAGTTCGTGCCGGCCACAGTGCATAGGCGACGTCTAAAAGCGTCAGACACGGCACAACTGTCAAGCGTAACCCCTTTCCCGCCTCTTCCATCCCTTTGGCCACAAAGGCTCTGGCAAAACCCATGCGATCTGCCTCTTTCAGGCGTGTGGTCAACATGGGGATCGATCGCAACTCTCCTGTCAAGCTCACATCGGCTAAAAAAACCGTGTCCATGGGTAACGATTTTTCTCGCAATCCGGAAATAATGCTCATGATTACAGCTAAATTTGCCGAGGGCTCTCGCAGGCGAATGCCTCCCGCAGTCTTCACCACTACGTTTTTATCAAAAAGGTTTACATGGCCCCTTTGTTCCGCCAAACTCACCAACGTGTTCAGCTGCTCTCGTCGCAGGGACTCGCTGACCCTTGACGGATAGGGGGTAAAACTTTGACTGACCAGCGATTCCACCTCCAGGATAATGGGCCTGGTTCCCTCTTTGATAACCGTACGTGCACAGCCGATGACCTCCTGGCCCTTGGTTCGCGCCGTCATGAAGTGGGAGCTGGGGTTATCGATAGATTTCATACCTGCTTCCGTCATCTCGAAAAAGCCCACTTCTCCCGTGCTGCCGTAACGGTTTTTGGTCGCCATGAGCATACGCAACTCCTGTTCCTCATCGGTGGACATCATCAACACCGTATCCACTAAATGCTCAAGGCTACGCACGCCGGCCAACTCATCCTCTTTGGTCATTTGTCCGACCATAAACACCACCCGTGGGCGAGCCGGATTTTTCGCCAGCTGAACCAAACCGTTAGCGCAGGCCATGGTCTGGGTCGGCGAGCCGGGACGAGAGGCCATCTCATCTGATGCCATCGTCTGAATGGAGTCGACAATCAGAAAATCCACGTCCAAATTCGATGCCGTGGCCAACACTTCCTCTAAGTGGTTGGAGCCCAAGACGTAAATATGCTCTCCCACCTTATCTAAAATCCGGTCTGCCCGGGATTTGATTTGGGATTCGCTCTCCTCGCCTGAAGCATAAAGTACCTTATGCCCGCCTTTTTCCAGCTGTGCTGCCACCTGTAACAGCAAGGTGGATTTTCCGGCACCTGGTTTTGCAGTCAAGATGGTGACAGAATCGCGCACGATGCCTCCTCCCATCACCCGGTCAAATTCTCGAATACCTGTTTGAATGCGCTTGCTATTATCCGTCTTGATGTCTTTCAACAAAGATGCCTGGCCCGGTGCTGTTGCCCGGGCCGTAGACGTCTGTGTCGGCGCTTGGATTACTGTCACTTCCTCAATGGTATTCCACTGTTGGCAGGAGGGGCATTTGCCCATATATCCCACCGTTTCGTACCCACATTCTCGGCAGACGAATTTGGTTTTGGTCTTTGCCATAGTGCCTCCTATTTACATGCAAACGTGTATTGATCTTTGCTATATCCCACGGTCAGTAATTGCTCTTTTTTCACATTGCCTAAGAGGATCTCTTCGGCCAACGGGTCCTCAATACGACGCCTAATGGTGCGCTCCAGCGGTCTGGCTCCATATGTTTCGTCATAGCCTTCCCTCGCCAAAGCCGCGATGGCGCTAGGAGTTAATTTAATGGGATATCCCAGTTCTTCCATGCGTTCTTGCAAATCTTTGACCATGAGCTTGACAATCTTTTGTACGTCATCCTGGTCGAGATGGTGAAAGACGATAATCTCTGTTAAACGGTTTAAAAACTCGGGACGGAACGATTTTTTCATGGCATCCATGACGATCTCTTCCATGGCTTCCTGGGCTTGTACCTGCTCTGCTTCCGCCGAAGAGGAGAATCCCAGTACATTTTGCTTTTTAAGCTCCGCCGTTCCCACATTTGATGTCATGATGACAATGGTGTTTTTAAAGTTCACGGTCTTACCTTGGCCGTCTGTCAATCGCCCATCATCCAAAATCTGCAACAGAGCATTAAAGATATCCGGATGCGCTTTTTCCACCTCATCAAATAATATGACGGAATAGGGTTTGGAGCGAATGGCATCTGTCAACTGGCCGCCTTCACCGTAACCCACATAACCCGGTGGGGATCCGATGAGTTTGCTGACGGTGTGGCTTTCCATAAATTCACTCATATCAAAACGCACCAAGGCATCCTGATCACCAAATAGCGCCTTCGCCAGGGATTTGGCCAAGTGGGTTTTCCCCACCCCTGTGGGGCCGACAAACATAAAGCTGCCCATGGGCTTTTCTTGGTTGCGCAGACCCACTCTGGCTCGTTTCACGGCCTTGGTCACCGCTTCCACCGCAGCATCTTGGCCGATGACTCCTTCTTTTAAGCTGGCTTCCAAGCGCAAAAGGCGTTTGGCCTCATCCTCGGTTAACGTCGTCACCGGAACATCTGTCCACATAGACACCACTTCTGCAATGCGCTCTGCGTCCACGACCAAATCTTTTTTGGCCTGTTGCGCCTTCCACTTCGCCGTGGCATCTTGCCATTGCTGACGTAGTTTTTGCTCCTGGTCTCGATACTTGGCTGCGCCTTCGAAATCTTGATCGTTGACAGCCTGTTCTTTATCCGCTTTGGCCTTTTTGATTTCTTCTTCCAAATGCAACAACTTTTCCGGTTTTTGGAAGGACTTCACACGCAAACGAGAGGCTGCCTCATCAATCAAATCCACTGCCTTATCCGGTAAAAACCGATCGTTAATGTAGCGAGAAGACAAGTCAATGGCCGCTTCCAATGCTTCATCGGGAATCTTTACCCCGTGATAATCTTCGTAACGGCTACGCAGGCCCTTGAGAATTTCCAAGCTCTCCTCTTTGGTGGGTTCGTCCACCATAATGGGCAATAGTCGTCTTTCAAACGCTGCGTCTTTTTCCACATGTTGACGGTACTCATCAATGGTGGTCGCCCCAATGATTTGCAATTCGCCACGGGTCAACATGGGCTTTAAGATGTTGGAGGCGTCCATGGCTCCCTCAGCAGCACCGGCTCCAATAATAGTATGGATCTCATCAATAAAGAGGATGATGTTTTCTCGTGCCTTCACCTCTTCCATCACGCCTTTTAAGCGTTCTTCGAAGTCGCCTCGGTACTTGGTGCCGGCAATCATACCGGATAAATCCAAAGTAAGAAGCGTTTTATCCTTCATCGTTTCGGGGACTTCCCCATCCACAATGCGCTGTGCCAAGCCTTCCACCACAGCCGTCTTGCCAACCCCCGGTTCACCAATGAGTACGGGGTTGTTTTTTGTGCGGCGAGACAACACTTGAATGACGCGGGCAATCTCTTGCTGACGCCCGATCACAGGGTCCACTTTCCCCTGACGAGCCAATTCATTCAGGTTAATGGTAAACTCTTCCATCCAAGAGCCTTCGGTGTTTTCAGAAGAACCTCCGCCTGCCTTGACTTCCGCTTTCAATTGACGGCTGACATAGGTACCTAAGGCATTTAAATCCACCCCCATTTGGGAGAGCACCATGAGGGCTAAGCCTTCTCCATCCTGTAAAATACCCATCAAGATAAAGTCCGTACCCACTTGGGATCGACCGTCTCGTTCCGCCAGATCGACGGCAATTTGCAAAATCCGCTGGGTGCGTGGCGTCATCGTCACCTTATCTACCGGTTCCGAGCCCACACCTAAAAGGTTGACCACCATTTGGCGCACCTCATCCAACACCAAGCCCATATTATGCAAGAGCTTCGCCGCCGTGCACTCCTCCACGGCTAAGAGGCCCAAAAGCAGATGCTCCGAGCCCACGTATCGATGATTGAGGCGCTGTGCTTCAATATGTGCCTGCTGAATCGCCGTTTGCGCCTGCTTTGTAAATTTTTCGTATCCTCGATTCATCGTTATCGTCCTCCTATGCGTGGTCCATGGCGAGTAAAGCCTCTTGCAAGGCCTTCGCTCCCTCATAGTCTTCCACTTCTATAGCAGCTTTTAATCGGGCATAAAGAGCCACGCGCTGACTGACCTCCACGGCCTTACGCGGTGTCCTTTCATGGATCATCGTCTCGCTCTCTTCTGCTTTCTTCAGGGCATCGGCTTGGACTAATACGGACCGAATCAGTCCTTCTAACATTGTGCCGAATCCCTCTTCTGGCATTTCCTCATCCTCTTCTTCGAGAGCCGGGACGGCGTTTGCCAACAGCGATTCGACTACTTTTTCCATGCCCACTTCCATCATTTGTTCCTTATATTCTTGCATGCAGTGACCGCATATATCCAGTACATATTTCTTACCTTGGGCCGCTAAAACCACACGTACTGTCGCTTCATGCTCATGACAAATATGACATTTCATTGGGATTCCTCCTGTTCCATTGCAATGATTAGTACGTTCTGTAAAATACGTGCGCGCAAATTATTTTTCTGTAGCTCACCAACGCAGTTGATTGCCCGATCGCTGACAGCTGCCAACATAATACGAGCCTCACGATCTGTAATGAGCCCTTCTTCCCTCAGGCCGTCAATGATATGACGAGCCTTGTCCTTAGTGATGGAGTCACCAATGGTGTCCATTAAGAGCTTGGCGTAATCGGCGTCATTTTGATCCATGGCCACCTTGACAATGCGAATAAACCCGCCACCGCCTCTTCTACTCTCGATGTAATAACCGCGATACGGCGTAAATCGCGTTTGTAAGACATAGTTGATTTGTGATGGGGAACAATCAAAATGTTGAGCCAACACATTGCGTTGAATCTCGATCATCCCATCCTGGGTTTCCTCCATCATCTCTTGTAAAAATTCTGCTATTACATTACTGAGCCTGGACTTCGCCATAGCTACTCCTCCTCTTTCTATGTTTAGACTTTGACTTTCTTTGTTCTTTTGATGAAAAAAATTTGTGCTTTGCACATACGTATTATACCACAAGCCGTTGTGCCTTGCCAACCCTCACACAACAAAAGAGCTCACCCATAAGGTAAGCTCTGCCCTTTTACTTCATATAAAGTCCTGCCAAAAGCCCGTCTTGGTCAAAGGTCACCGTATAAATGACCTGCTTTTCGCTGTATGCACAAGGCAATACGACTACCACCTGATCCTCCAGCCTGGAGGCCTTACCTTCTTTAAAGTCCACAAACTCGCCGTAGCCGTCTAGCACCTCTTCACTTTTGGCAATGACTTCTTCGGTCAGCGCCTCACGCATCGTGTCATTAGCGCTTTCCAAGATGGCCTCCCAGTCTCTATCATTGACTTGTTTAATGGCATCTTGAGCCTTGGTCACATAAGGCTCAGCCTCCTCAGTCGACATGACCTGTGCTGAGGATCCGCAACCGCTGATCCCTAAAATCATCACCGCTACCATTATCCAAATCCACATTCGTTTTTTCACTACACCCACTGCTCCTTCCATTGCCAAACCTTGATTCCTAAGCCAACAATCACGACGATCAGCGCGCCGTACGTCCACACGGGATCATGTAGCGTCAAAGCCAAAGCATCCACTAGTGTGTGGATGGCCACAGCTCCGAGAAAAAACTGGCCTGCCCTTTCCCGCTTCACGCCATAAAAAATCATCACCGTCAAACCCACGTGTAGGCCGATGGCCAAGGCGCGTTCAAAAAGGGCCAACTGCAAGTAAGAAAGCGGATAAAGTGCCAGCAAGGGCCTCAAGAGCCACGTCGCCTCACAAAGACCGTGTCCTAACCCAAAGGCTATCGCATGGCCAAAACGCCCCTTTGGCCTCCACCACCGTGGCATTCCCGGTTTTTCATAAGCCAGCCAACGCCATAAAAGGCGAATCGACTCCTCAAAGAGCCCGGCCGTCAAAGCCAAAATCACCACCGCCAGCCAAGAAGTCTTCATCCACTGAGCCAGAGGACCTCCCGGTCCGAACACTGCCCTTAGAAAATGCATCCTAAGCCACAGCTGCGATACAGCAAAGGAGCTCACACCCAGTAGGAAGGACCATAGATACATCAGCCTTTTCATCTTCGTCTTCTCGTTTCTATTTCGAATATGATTAAATCGCTTCCATTTAGATTTTAACTGAATTAGGAATGAACGTCAACCATCCTGGATGTTTTTTGTGAAAGACACGTCGTTTCCGGGTATGAAATAGCTAAACCAGAGAAAGGAGCATGTTTCATGGAAACTGTCTATCGCTCAGCCCCGGCGAAAACGGGGCCTCCCGCCAGCGCCACGGCAGGCACCCTCTATCTCACCGGCGATCGCTTAGTCTTCTTTGACGAAGCAACTGCCCCTGTCACCCAAGACGGTGCCGTCGTGGATTGGGCCGATAAAACGCCCTCCTGGGCATTGGCCTTATCATCCTTAAAGGATGTCGCAGCCAAAACCACCCTCAACGGCCCTAGTCTTCTTGTCACCCATACAGCGAACAAGGAAACCGTCTTCACTCTTTCTGACCCCAAAGGTTGGGCAGGTGCCATCAAGGCTCGCCGTTAACAACAGACGCAAAGATCCCCGGAACCTTTACGGTATCCGGGGATTTCTTTGTCACCATGTGATGACGGTTTTATTTGGTGATTTCCACGGCACGGGCCTCTCCGTTCCAATCCACCTTGGCATCTAATAACTCCGCGATGGCGCGAATGGGCACAAACGTGCGGGAGTCCTTAATCTGCGCCGGCTGGTCAATGACGATATCCTCGCCATTTTTCACGATCTTAGCTTCACCGATGGTGAGCGTAGCCTGTACATCACCAGATTGGATCTGCACTTGACGACGATCGTTATCCCACTTCACTTCTACGCCCAAAGCCTCGGAGATCATGCGCACCGGCACCAACGTGCGATCGTTTTCAATAAACGGTGCCACATCAGAAGTCACTTCCTTACCATTGACCATCACTTTGATGGCATTCGTGGCAGGTGCTTCCACTTGCTTCGGCGTTTGTTCCCCTTCTAAGGCCTTAGACTGATCCCAAGCAAAAGCCAAATAGGCATCCTGTTCGCCAGATCCTGGGCCGCCACCGGCCAACTCATCCATGGCACTGACCCATACGGCCACCCACACTTGGCTCTCCTGATTCGGACAAGTGACGGTGAACGCTTGGTTATACTCGCCGTTGGTCACAGCCTCTTTGGCTGCCTCTTCTCGCACTTTCGCCTTGTGATCGCGATAGACAAAGACATTCGTCACCTCGCCCTTAAGTCCCATCAACTCCAAGGACTTTGTCTCAATGCGATAGACGTACTTACCGTTTTCTTCTTTCACCAGCGCTGTGTGATTGATGGCGTTATTGCCCATGGAAAATTTCCCCGGCTCCTCGCTTTGGTGCATCATCTACACCGGCACCTCATACGACTGTGCTAACGCCACGCCGGGCACCAATACCAACAGTGCCAAACTCAATATCGTCCAAAACTTCTTCATCGTGTTCTCCTTTTTTCTCTGCGGCAGGTGTGTATGCCACACCTTTGCTCTCGATACGATTATAGAAGGGGTGTGGGGTACACACCCCGAGCTCGTCGAAATTAATGATCCAAATTGTACAACACCTGTGCCACCTGGGCGCGTGTGAAGGGAGCCTTCGGCGCAAAGCTGCCATCGGGCATGCCCTTCACCAGTCCCATGCGTGCCATCTGGTTAATTTCTAGCACGGCCCACGAAGACATCTGAGCACTGTCGACGAACTGCACGCTCGCCACCTGCTCTGCTTTGCTGCGATTCATCTTCTTCACATAACGCGCAAGATTGCAGCCATCTCCTCACGATTAATGGGTCGATCCGGTCCGAAGGTTCCATCCTCATAGCCCATAACAATGCCGTTATTGACCGCCCACTGCACATGAGCGGCGTAAGTGAGGTTGTAGATATACTTCATGTTTTTTGCATTTAAGTGCAATAGTTTTCGACTAATCAAGTGACCACTCCCTTTATGTTCTTTATTGTAGGCACTTTCGCCGAACAAAACCATGCACAAAAACACCATCTTCTTTCACTTTTGATACCTGTTCTCAATGTATGGCAATGGACCCATGTGTCCCTTGCTTTTCTCCGCCTGGTGTGCTATTTTACAATCTCCTATTTTTTGATAAGATAGAGGGGACGCTCGCCAAAACGTGGCGAACCAGCTTATGTCCCCTACGATCAGATGAGATGGAGTTGTATCATGCAGAATAAACCACAAGACAAGCTTTTGACCGTAAAAATCTTCCTGCTCGTCTTAGCCAGCGGATTGATTAATGCCTATTGTGTATCGAATTTCAAAGTCCCCGTCGCCCACCACACAGGTAACGCCACCGAGATGGCTCTGGCCATCGGCAATCGCCAACAATATGTGACTTACTTAGCGATATTAGCGCTCTTTTTTTTCGGTTCTCTTTGCAGTTCCTTTTTAACCTATGGCGGCAGGATCCAGCCAGGGCTGTTAGCCATGTTCATCCTCTGCCTGATCACCTATATACTTAAAGACTGTCCTGTCTATTTGCTCGTGTTTATCTTTGGCTTTCAAAATTCTCTTCCCCTGCATTACGAGGGAGCCTTGGTCCGCAGCACCCATATCACTGGCTATCTCACTGACAGTGCTGTCATCATCGGCCGATTTTTGCGCCATAAGGACGGGTCTCATTTGCCATTAGCGGGTTTTATCTCGTGTCCATTGCCGTGTTTATCCTCGGCGGCGTTTCTTATTTTTATATCCAGCACTATAGCCTCCTTGCCGTTGCCCTGCTGTACCTGGTATTAGCCCTCACATGGGAACGAGGGCATTAGCTAAGACCCTTTCCATGGCCCTCAAAAAAGAATCGACGGGAAAAATCCCGTCGATTCTTTTTATGTTGGCTCAGCCCTCGTCATGCACGGCTATGCTTTTGCTTACAACATGGAGGACAACACGTGCACTTTGGAGACAATCCCCAGTAGCCGCTGCTGCTTATCGATGACGGCAATGGGGTAGGGTGTCTCTGTCGCCATTTCTATCATATCGCTAAGCAAAGTTTCGGGGCCCGTGGTCTTGACCTCTCGCGTCATGACCTCTGCCAACGGTAATGTTTGCCGCGCCGCTTTCATGGCATCATAGATAGTGACCACACCTATGAGTCGCAAGGCCTCTCCCACGACGTAGGCACTAGAGGTGTTGTTCCGTCGCATGGCGGCAATGGCCATCGCCGGACTGTCTGTCACACGTACCATGCTGTCCGGAAAAGTCATGACGTGACCGGCAGTGATCACTTGGGTCATGTCGGCGCTGTCGATAAACTGTTTGACATAATCGTTAGCCGGGTTGGTGCTCATCTGTTCTGGCGTATCGATTTGGATGATATCACCATCTTTCATAATGGCCACGCGATCTCCCAGCTTGAAGGCTTCGTTGATGTCGTGAGTGATAAAGACAATGGTTTTATGCAGTTTCTTTTGCAGCGTTAAGAGTTCAAACTGCATGTCTTGCCGCACTAAGGGGTCCAAAGCGGAAAAAGGTTCATCCATCAAGAGCACCTCCGGGTCATTGGCTAAGGCCCGGGCAATGCCGACCCGTTGTTTCATGCCTCCGGATAAGTTAGCAATCGATTCGCCCTCGTGTCCTTCCAGCCCGACCATGGCAATCATTTCCATGGCCTTGTCCCTGCGCTCCTCTTTGGGAACGCCTTTGATTTCCAAGCCATATTCTACGTTTCCTAGGACATCGCGATGGCTCATCAGGCCAAACTGTTGAAACACCATGGCAATTTTTTCCCTGCGATAGGTGCGTAACTCTTTTTGGTTGTACTTTCCAATATCTTGTCCTCTAAATTCCACGGTACCCATACTGGGCTTATTGAGCCCGTTAAGGCAACGCACCAAAGTCGATTTTCCTGAACCTGAAAGGCCAATAATCACAAAGATTTCCTCAGGTTCAATGCAAAACGAGGCCTTGGCCACCGCCACCGTGGATTTTGTTTCTTGGTAAATCTCTTTTTTGCCCAACCCCTGGGCTTTGAGTTCCAGTGCTTTCGCCTTTTCCGGTCCAAAGACCATGGAAACATCCTTAACACATAAAATACTATTGTCCACGAGACTTCACCTCACTTCGTTTCAAGTACCCCTGCGTAATACGGTCCAAGATCACGGCCAAAATGACAATGGCCAAACCAGAAATCAACCCTCGACCGATCTCTATTTTATTCACCCCATCCAGGACTTCCATGCCCAGCCCCCGCACACCGATCATGGACGTGGTCACCACCATGGAGATGGCCATCATAATGGTTTGGTTGATTCCCGTCATAATGGTGGGCATAGCTTGGGGGATTTTTACTTTCCAGAGCGCTTGGATCCATGTGGATCCAAAGGCCATCGAAGCTTCCACAACCTCTTGATCAATGCCGCGAATGCCCAAGCTGGTCAGCCGAATCATCGGCACGATGGCATAAATCGTCGTGGCAATGACCCCAGGCGCCTTGCCGAGCCCGAAAAAGAGCAAGGCGGGAATCAGATACACAAAGACCGGCATCGTCTGCATGGTATCCAAGATAGGCCGCATGATCCGATCCGCTCGATCGCTCGCTGAAATCAAAATTCCCAGTGGGAAGCCTAACACCAGTGATAACAAAACGGAAGCCAAGATGACCGCCAGTGTTTCATTCATCATTTCCCAATAACCCACGGCGCCGATGAGAAACAACAGAACGCTGTAGAGTAGTGCTCGACCCACTTTGCCAAAGAGCCTCCAGGTCAAGACGAACACAATCCCGATGAGCACAAACCAGGGGATGAAGTTTAAAAGATTCCAAATGGCGTTGACAAAGTTCGTCAATCCACGAGTAATCCCGCTGAAAAAGTGGTCGTGTCTCACGCTGAACGCTCGCACGGAATCGTCAATGGATTGAAAATTCACCGGCAAGTTCACGGGAAAGTCATAGATGGAGCGGCGCGTCTCCGTCTGTTTTCCGGACAGCGCTGCCCACAATGCTTCAGCCTGATCCGGTGTTAACCATTCTTCCACCAAGTCTTTGTGTTCCAAAAGAAACCAAGTAGCCGCTTCTTGGTAACTGGCTCCCGTTTCATCCATATAAGCCAAGGCCTTTGACGTCAACTCACTGGATGTGTGGTAATGAGACAAAAAAGTGATGAGCTCTGCATTTTCTGCGTTCTCGTAAAGCGCGTTACTCACCGCCACGGTGACACGCATTGAAGGCAACTCCGTCTCCCCGGCCAGAAAAGCTTCCTCATCCCGGTACGGCTCATCCTCCAAAAGCACCATGTCATAGCGTCCCATCAACGCCGTCGGCTCCCAGTAATAAGCCGCCACTGGCTCGCCTTTGTCATAGGCATCGATGATCACCGTCTGCAGCGCCGTTTCCGAACCTGGGCTAAAGTAGACCATCGTGTCGTTCATCTGGTAGTAGTCAAATTTTTTCTGCAAGATCTTATCCACTTCCCAGCCGGTAATGGCACCGTAGACACGCCCCTTTCCCGATGTCTCCGGATCCGGAAAAACCTCTGGATAGTTTTTCAAATCCCATACATAACGCAAATCCGGTGCCACGGGCTCAATCCCTCGCTCCTCATCGCCTTCGATGACATAGCGAGGCACGTAAATACCCTGGTAGTTATCGTCAAAGTTGACGCCGAGCTCCTGTAGCTTGCCTTCCTTTAAATCGGCTTGGTATTTCGGTAAGTTATCGGTCCACTCCTCCATCTGTACATCGATTTCTCCCATGAGCAGACCCTCATGCACCACGGCTGAGGAGCCAGGCGTCTCTTCCCAGTCGTAGTCAAAGACTTCCTTGGCCACCGTTCCCGCTACGGCATTGTGAAACTTGTTGCTCTCCCAGCCCGCATCACCAAAGACCAGTTTTTTTGACCTGGCTTGGGCAAATGACGGAAACACCACTTGCCATAACAGTACTATGACCAGTGCCCACATGCTGCCATGTCTTTTTGCCATATCTGCCACTCCTTTCCATCCTATTCTCCGGAAAATAAGCACAAAAAAAGCCATGGAGCCCATAGCTTTACATACAAACTCCCTTCGCGCCGGTGAGGTTAGCTGACGGGTTAGAGCGAAGGATGCTCTTCATGACTGATTCACCCCTAAGTTGGGTCCCCCACTTCTCCTAGAAGAATTAGGCGTATTTCATTTCTATTTTTGACATTCTCTACTATTACCCTATCGCAAATCAAACATTTTAGCAAATCAAATTCCGGTAAAATCAGGCTTCGACTCTCTCGTATCCCTGTCCTCAAGCCAATTCTGTCTTTTTTATCTTTTTTTGTGAAAACGGGATACCCATTTCATCCCGGCGTCCGGTATGATGCGAAAAAGAAAATCCATCTGGATCGTCATGGGTTCAGCTGGCACTCATTGATGCTCGCAGACGTCAAGCTGATCGACCTCTCTTTCGATGACTAACACGGTTCATGCTCCTACGCAATTTTCATCGAAAGCGTCGTCAGTCTTTGTCGGCCACTGCCTGACACCCATCTGCCTATACATCCTGCTGTAGCCGTGTAGTCGAGGATGTCATCCATGGAACGGCGCCTCTTACGGCGGCTGCATACACCGAGAAAGCTGCTCCACAGCAATGCTTGCATCCGAAACGCCCTACTGCCTCCAAAAGCGGCTTGATTGGCCTGCAAGCGAATGGTCGGACCCGCCCCCCTGAAATGATGCTCAAACGCTTCTCTTTTCCCATCCTATACCGCTATTTGGTCAGCAAAGCATTTAGCCATAGAAAAGGCAGCCTGCTTTCATCAAAACAGGCTGCCTACTTTCGTGGTGGTGGAGGCGGCGGGTGTCGAACCCGCGTCCGAAAATCCTTCCTCAGAAGTTTCTCCGAGCGCAGTCAGCGGTTTGAGTTTCCCCGACCAGTACAGACCGTTGACGTACCGTACAGGCGGGTAGCTTCATGAGTTCCGTTTTGTGGGCAAAGCTTACCACAACGCGGTTCCCTACTAAAATGAACGGTTACTTAGAAGCGTAGGTTTTTCTAAGGCCGTAACAGCTTATAGCTTAAGCTGCGAAAGCAAATTGATTGTTGTCAATTCATTTTGGTTGCCACTTTTAGCGTTGCTTGGTCACAACGGCTCGCTACTTCGGATTCCAAATCCCCGTCGAAGCCAAATCGCCCCCATAAAGGTATATGGGCAGTATAGGGCAAAGCACTCGCTTTGTCAAGTTAGCACCTGTTTATACTTCGTCTTTCCCTCCGTTTCCACTATCGGAGCATAAAAAAAGAGAGTGGAAAACCACTCTCTTTTTAAGCATATTCCGTTAGGATTTTTTATCTTTCCACAACTAGGCAGATACCTTGTCCACCACCGATGCAAAGGGTTGCTAAACCGCGTTTGGCATCGCGTTTTTCCATTTCATGGAGAAGGGTAACAAGGATACGTGCACCGGATGCTCCAATGGGGTGTCCCATAGCAATGGCGCCACCGTTGACGTTCACAATGTCTGTATTGAGGTTCAAGTCTTTGATAACACTTAGCGCTTGCGCTGCAAAGGCTTCGTTCGCTTCGATTAAGTCGATATCTTCGATCTTCATGCCGGCTTTTTCCAAAGCTTTTCTCGTTGCGGGGATGGGTCCAGTTCCCATGATAGAGGGGTCAACCCCTGCAGAGGCATAAGCTTTGATGGTGGCCATGGGTTTTAAGCCAAGTTCATCGGCTTTTTCTTTGCTCATGACTACGATGGCTGCTGCACCATCATTGATACCGGAAGCATTCGCTGCCGTGACTGTACCGTCTTTTTTGAACGCGGGACGAAGTTTGCCAACTTTTTCTAGCGTGGAGCCTCTGGTCAAGTGTTCGTCTGTATCAAAGATGATGGGGTCACCTTTACGTTGCGGAATTTCTACCGGCACAATTTCTTCTTTGAAGCGGCCGCTATCGACAGCTTTTTCTGCACGATTTTGGCTGGTGACAGCTAGTTCGTCTTGCATTTCACGTGTGAAGCCATATTTTTCTGCGATATTTTCAGCCGTAATACCCATGTGATAGTGGTTGAAGATGTCGGTTAAGCCGTCATGGACCATATAGTCTACGACTTTTCCTTCGCCCATTCTTTGGCCCCAACGCATATTGGGAAGTAAGTAGGGAGCTGCGGACATATTTTCCGTACCACCGGCTACAATAATGTCAGCTTCGCCAGCTACGATAGCTTGGGCTGCCAAGGCGACGGTTTTCAAGCCGGATCCACATACTTTATTGACAGTAAAAGAGGGTACTTCTTTGGGAATGCCAGCTGCCATAGATACTTGGCGAGCCACGTTTTGGCCAAGTCCGGCTTGTAATACGTTACCAAAGATGACTTCGTCTACTTTTTCCGGATCTACTTTTGCACGTTTTAAGGCTTCTTCAACAACGACTGCTCCTAGTTTCACGGCAGATACATCTTTTAAGCTTTTTCCATAAGAGCCTACGGCCGTTCTCACTGCTGATACGATGACAACTTCTTTCATTACGCACCTCCATAGATATTTAGCGTTTTTCTTGCGTATCATCCATTGACATGGTTGATTCCAAAATGTTGTTCGATGAGATCGACAATGCGCTTTGCTGCATGACCGTCTCCATAGGGATTCACTGCAGTGGCCATCTTCTCGTAAGCTGCTTCGTCACGTAACAGACGACTGGTCTCGCGGTAGATGACTTCTTCGTCAGTGCCCACCAATTTCGCCGTACCCGCTTCAATGCCCTCCGGGCGCTCCGTCTCTTTTCTAGCGACTAACACCGGTTTCCCTAAGGTTGGCGCTTCCTCCTGAATTCCTCCGGAGTCTGTGATGACCAGATGGCAACGGTTAATCAGATTACAAAAGGGCTCATAGCTTAGCGGTTCGATCAGGTGAATCCGCTCATGGTCACCTAATTTTTCCTGGGCTACATCGCGCACTTTCGGGTTAGGATGAACCGGGAAAATGACTTCCACATCCTCGTTCTCATCCACGACCCGTCTGACCGCCTGAAAGATCGATTTCATCGGGTCTCCCCAGTTTTCACGGCGATGGGTTGTTAATAAAATGACTTTCTTGTTATATTGTACACTATCTAAGGGCACTTTGTCAAATTTATAATTATCTTTTACGGTAAATTTTAAGGCATCAATCACCGTATTTCCCGTGATGAAGATCGTCGCCGGATCGTAGCCTTCGGCCAGCAGGTTTTCTCTGGCTTTTGCCGTCGGTGCAAAGTGGATGTTGGTGAGGATCCCCGTCAATTTACGGTTGGCCTCTTCTGGATAAGGGCTATAGATGTTTCCTGATCGCAGCCCCGCTTCCACGTGGCCCACGGGGATTTTTTGGTAAAAGGCCGCCAAAGCAGAAGTAAAAACAGTGGTGGTGTCTCCCTGAACCAGAACCAAATCCGGTTTTTCCTTTTCCAGGACTTGTTCCATGCCCAGGAGGGCTTTGGTGGTAATGGCGGAGAGACTCTGCCCCGGTTGAAAGATGTTCAAATCATAATCGGGTATCACGGAAAAGATTTCCATGACCTGGTCTAAGATTTCCCGGTGTTGCCCCGTGACACAGACCACCGAGGTGATGCCTTTCCGTCGTTCCAATTCTTTGACAATGGGCGCCATCTTGATGGCTTCCGGCCTGGTGCCAAATGCAGTTAATACTTTCATAATTCCTCCTAATCCTCGTGACCGAGTCCCAGTATGATAAAAGCGATACTGGAGACAATGATGATGAGTAAAGAAAGGTAGACTCCTCTTGTGGAGTTGTTCTCCGCAATCACATAGGACATGATGCCGAAGACGGCCGTAATCGCATAGAGAATCAGTACCGTTTTTTTCTGTCCGTAGCCTTTAGCCAACAGGCGATGGTGTAAGTGTCCCTTGTCAGCTTCTGCAAAGCTTCTGCCCTGCATCGTTCGACGTACAATGGCAAAGAAGGTATCGAAGATGGGGACTCCCAGAATAATGATTGGCACGACAATAGCCACTGTCGCGATGGACTTCATCACGCCGTCAATGGTGATCACCGCCAGCATAAATCCAAGAAACAAAGCTCCCGTGTCTCCCATAAAGAGTTTTGCAGGATTAAAGTTATAGGGTAAAAACCCGGCACAGCCACCCATGAGAAGGGCCGCCATCAAGGCCACCTGGGGTTGCTCAAATTTAGAAGCTACCAGCATGAGGAAAAAGCTGGCAATCATGGTCACTCCTGCGGCCAAGCCGTCTAATCCGTCGATGAGGTTGATGGTGTTCGTGATGCCCACCACCCAAAAAATCGTCAAAGGTATCGCCAAAAGACCTAAGGCGTAGACGTTGCCCGATTGGCTAAAGGGGTTGGTGACAAAATCAATGGAAAGTCCGCCAATTAAAAGTAAAATGGCTGCTGCCACTTGAAAGACCACTTTCATCTTCGGCGACAATTCTCTGCTGTCGTCGATGATACCTGAGATTAAAATGACGGTACCTCCTCCCATAATCGCTAAAGTCCTGCGATTAATGGGCAGAAAGCAAAGCATGCCGATGATGACTGCCAAATAGATCGCCAACCCTCCCATGAGAGGCATGGCTTTGGTATGCACCCGTCTTTCGTCTTTAGGGATGTCCACGGCACCGATGGCGATGGCCAGACGCTTCACCAAAGGCGTCGCCAACAGTGCGATCCCCATGGCCAGTAAAAATGCCAGACCATTATTGCTCATGGATGTTGCCTTCCTTTCCTATTTGGTGCCGAATAAGCGGTCTCCGGCATCTCCTAGTCCGGGGAAAATATAGCGATGCTCATCTAATTTTTCATCTAATGCCGCCAAGTAAATGTCCACATCCGGGTGGCGCTCTTGCACCACTTTTACCCCTTCCGGCGCGCCAATGATACACACCAGCTTAATGGATGTGGCTCCTCGCTCTTTTAAAAAGTCTATGGCCGCCACAGCGGATCCGCCTGTCGCCAACATGGGATCGAGGACGTAAAGGGTGCGTTCTCCCACGTCTTTGGGGAGTTTGCAGTAGTATTCTACCGGTTGGAAGGTCTCCGGATCGCGGTAAAGGCCGATGTGGCCCACTTTGGCCGCCGGAATCAGGTTAAGCATCCCGTCAACCATGCCCAGTCCAGCCCGTAAAATGGGAACCAGTCCTACTTTTTTACCGGCCAAGACTTTTGCCTTGGTCTTGCCCATGGGCGTTTCGATTTCCACTTCTTCCAATTCCATATCCCGGGTCACTTCGTAGCCCATCAGCGTGGATACTTCTGTGACTAAATCGCGAAAATCCTTACTCCCTGTATCTTTTTTTCGCATTAAATGCAGTTTATGTTGAATTAACGGGTGATCCAATACGATGACTTGACTCATAGTTTTCTTAACCCTCCAATTGATCGATGCGGCGTTGATGTCTTCCGCCTTCAAATTCCGTTTCTAAAAATACTTTGACCATACTCAGTGCCAGGCCTTCTCCAATGACGCGACCTCCCATAGCCATGATGTTCGCATCATTGTGCTGACGCGTAAGTCTGGCGGTAAATTCGTCATGGCATAAGGCACAGCGAGCGCCTTTGACCTTGTTGGCGGCGATGGAAATGCCGATGCCCGTGCCACAGATGACGATGCCCCGGTCCGCTTCTCCAGCCACCACAGCTTCTGCCACGCGGCGACCATAAACGGGATAATCTACCGATTCATGGTCATTGGTGCCGAAATCCAGCACTTCGTGGCCCCACTTTTGCAATACTTTCACCACGGCCATTTTTAAATCCACGCCACCGTGATCACATCCTACAGCAATTTTCACTGTTTCTTCTCCTCCCTGCCGGCTGCTTTTAAAAGCCGATTCATATATGCGACCCCCATCTCTTCCTTCGCAAAGCCTTGGACCACAATGAGGCTCACATCTTCTCGGTCTAAGGTGCGCAGTCCATCAAAGAGGTGGGCGGCACTCGTTTTCACGTCTGAATGTTCACTTAAAGGGTAGCACTTGGCAGGGCTTAGCTCTTGGATCCATTTCCGGCTGGCTAGCAGCGCACCATCGGGATGGGTTGCCAACAATGTCTGAGCCTCCTCCAAGCTCATCGCCACAGCCACCGGCGCTTTCGGTGCATAGTGGCGGTATTTTTGGCCCGGTGACTTAGGCACTTCACCCGGTCGCAATCCAGGGTCCATGGCTACGGGAACGCCCCTCTTCTCGAGCATCTCCGCCGTAACCGCACCAGGGCGCAGAATCAGCGGAGGCCATACCGTCATGTCTAAAACCGTCGACTCCAAGCCTACATCCGTCTCTCCGCCGTCTAAGATATAGGGGATGCGTCCCTCCATATCCTCCCAGACGTGGGAAGCTTTAGTCGGACTCGGTCGACCGGAACGATTCGCCGACGGTGCTGCCACGGGAATCCCAGCCTCTTTCAAAAGCTTGCGAGCAACGGGATGACTAGGCATGCGGATAGCCACAGTGGAAAGCCCAGCCGTAATCTCCCGCGGCACCTTAGGCGATGCAGGAAAAATCAAAGTCAAGGGACCCGGCCAAAAAGCTTCTGCTACTTGTTTAGCTCCTTGCGGCCAAGAAGTCACTAGTTCGTCGATTTCGTCTAAATCCTGGACATGCACGATGAGCGGATTATCCCTCGGCCGACCTTTCGCCACAAAGATGGCCTCAATGGCTTCGGGATTGAAGGCATCTGCCCCTAAACCGTAGACTGTCTCCGTGGGAAAAGCCACCACACGACCCTCTCGTAAATATATCGCCGCCTCACAAATGGCTTCATCATTGGCTTTTTTGATGATTGTCATGTCGGTTACCCCTTTTTATCTAATCTTTATCATTATAACGCATCAAGACCCTTTTTTCCATTAAAAAGACCGGACTACCTGACTGAACCACCATTTCGTGTAGAGAAGTCCCTCTCCTTTGGACACAGCTACCACTCAACTAACATCATCGGCCCAGCCACCATGGTTCTATCTACGTGCAAGAGTTTTCCTGCTGCCACTTTTTTACACGCAAAAGGCTACTTTTTTACCCGCCCTGCGGGTATGAAAATGCTTCTCTGTGTCTGGCCACTTGGCTGATTCTCCCGCGGCTCCCTAACCCAGCCGAAGACTGCTTTCCGTCTACTGGCATAAAAAAAGACACTACCCATAGGCAATGTCTTTAGTATGACTTATTATTCGTTTATTCTTCCCTTGCTCCTAGTTTTGAGTTTAGCATATACAGCCCTTGCCATTTGCCTTCCATTCTCTCCAGAGCCGTCACAATGGGTTTTAAGGAGTTTTCTTCTTCGCGTTGTTCCATGATGAACCATTGCAAAAATTCCATGGCTTCATGGCAATTTTCTTCTCTGGCTATATCCATCAGCTCACGAATTTTCTTTGTTACCAGTTTTTCATGAGCCAAGCTTTCTTGGAAGACTTCTAAGAAAGAAGGATAATCCGTTTTAACTTGAGGGATGGCGGTGTATTCGATTTCGCCGTCCATGTCAAAGATAAAGTCTTTAAATTTCATGGCGTGTTCGAATTCTTCCATGGCCTGTTTGTTAAACCAATGAGCAAATCCATCCATATCTTGCGCTTCACAGTAGGCGCCCATACCTAAATAGACGTAGGCTGATTCTATTTCAAAGTTCATTTGTACGACCATTGCTTGTAATAAATTTTTACTTGCCATTGTATCTCCTCCATTTTCTTTTAACGTGGTTCGTATTCTTCGTAGATATTATAAAGGTCAATACCCGCCTCTGTAAAAGTTCGGACCAAAGTAGGGATTTCATCTGTGCCTAACGACACGTCCACACCATTGTATTTATAGACGACACTCGTTTCGTCGACAAACGGACAGCGTTTCATCAAATCCATGACGCGACCTTCGACGGCAGGTAGATTTCCAATCATAAAAAACATCTTACGTTTATGGTCGGCCTCGTCTTTTAAATCCAACTTGTTTATCAATACTGTGGTATTCATCTCTACACCTCTTTATATCTGTCTGATAGATACCCTTAGCCCAGGGGATTAAACACAATTCCACGATAAAAAAAGAGCGAGGTCTCCCTTCGCTCTTAACTTCATATCTTTTATGCGCTTGTGTGCGTTTTTTCGTCAGCCTCTTCTTCTGGCAAAACCAGCTCTAACTGTTCGACTCGTTTGTCTTTGACTTTTACCACGTTCAGCACGATACCCTGGTCACATTCCACGGAGTAACGGGTCGCATCCTCTTCTTCCGGAATAAAGCCCAGCTTTTCAATCATCAAGCCACTCATGGTTTCATGGTTTTCTGATGTCAACTCAAGTCCTAACTCATCATTGACATCATCGATATCAGAGGCCCCATCGATGAGGTAATGCCTTGCGTCTAATCGCTGAATGCTCAAGGGTTCCTCATCATACTCGTCTTTGATTTCACCTACCACTTCTTCCACAATGTCTTCCATCGTAACGATTCCTGAGAATCCACCATATTCGTCGATTAAAATGGCCATGTAATTACGCGTTAACTGCAATTCTCGCAACAATGTATCGATCTTTTTCGACTCTGGGACAAAATACGGCTCTTTCATCACTTCTCTGATTTCCGCATAGGCGTAGTTATTTTTTGAGAAGTGCACGAAGAGATCTTTGATGTAGACAGTTCCCACAATGTTATCATAAGATTCCTCATATACGGGAATCCGTGAATGGCCAGATGCCAACATTTCATCGATGGTTTCGATGCCGAAATCGTCAATATCAATCATGAATACATCAGTGCGCGGCGTCATGATCTCATAAGCTAACTTGTCGTCAAAGTCAAAGATAGAGATGAGCATCTCCTCGCCGGCGGAGTCAAAGAGACCCTGTTCTTGGCCGACTTTGATATACGATTTGATTTCTTCTTCAGAAATGCGCTCTTCCAGGTCATCATCATGTTGCCCTGTTAACTTTAAAACACCGGATGTCGCTGTTGATAACACACTGACAAACGGCTTAAAAATCACGGAGACAAAAGCGATGGTCGGCGCTGCCCAAAGGGCAATTTTATCTGCATTTTGTATGGCGATGCGCTTCGGTACAAGTTCCCCAAAAATCAATGTAAAAAAAGACAAGATAATGGTGATGGCAATCACCGATATCACCGATCCATAGGGTATACCCTTTAAAGCCATCCAATAGGCCAGTCGCTTGGAGATCGTCGTCGCCGCTGTAGCAGATGACAAATAGCCCGCCAGGGTAATACTGACTTGAATCGTCGATAAAAATCTAGTGGGCTCATCAAAAATCATCGCCAGTTTCTTGGCCTTGGGATCTCCCTTTTCCGCCATATTGCGAATTGACGTTTTGTTCGCTGAAATCACCGCCATCTCTGCTGCTGCAAAAAAAGCATTCACAGCCGTTAAGATGACAATAATCAATAGTTGCAGTCCGAGTTGCCCCCCCGGATAATCATCCATAATGTAATTCCTCCCTTTTGTCTATTATACTCTGCGTTGGCCTTTGTGACAACGTTTATAAATAATCTCTAAATAACATGCTACATACATATAACTATGTTATAATGAAAGGACAAATTATCGAACAGGGAAAGGAGTTTCTCATGAAATTATCAAAACGAGTCAGTTCCATGCAATCCTCACCAATCCGTCGATTGGTCCCCTACGCCGACAAAGCTCGTGCAGCGGGCAAGAAAGTGTATCCCCTTAATATTGGTCAGCCGGACATTGCTACCCCTCCGTCTTTTTTCGAGGCCATCAAAGACTTTAATCTCGAAGTCCTCGCCTATGAAAATTCTCGTGGGAACGCTGACCTGATCAACGCTTTAATCGACTACTACCAAAACTATGACATGCACTTTGAACCGGAAGACATCGTCATTACCAACGGTGGTAGTGAAGCACTGCTATTTTCCATCATGGCCGTCTGCGATCCAGGAGACATCATCTTGACACCGGAACCATATTACACGAATTACAATGGCTTCGCTTCCTCGGTGAATGTTGACGTCAAAGGTCTGACGACAAAAGCGGAAGATGGCTTCCATTTCCCCGACAAAGAAACATTTTTATCCCGCATCTGTGACAAGACCAAAGCCTTTGTCTTCTCTAACCCCGGCAACCCCACTGGCGTAGTTTACTCTCCAGAAGAATTGAAAATGTTAGCCGAGATCGCCCTGGAAAAAGACATTTTCATCATCGCTGACGAAGTCTACCGTGAATTTATTTACGATGGCCTAGCTTATCAATCCATGGGCTCCTTCAAAGAAGTGGAAGACCGCGTCATCATCATTGACTCCGTTTCCAAACGCTATAGCGCATGCGGTGCCCGCATTGGCTCCATCGCTAGCAAAAACCGTGAACTCATGGATAACATCCTAAAGCTTTGCCAAAGCCGTCTTTGCGTCCCCACAGTCGAACAAATCGGAGCAGCAGCCCTTTATCGCACTCCGGTATCCTACTTCAAAGAAGTCAACGATGAGTACAAACACCGCCGCGATGTCGTCTTTCAAGCGTTGCAAAAGATGGATGGCGTCATCTGCAAAGAGCCTAAAGGCGCTTTCTATGTCGCTGTAAAATTCCCCATTGACGATGCTGAAAAATTCATCATCTGGATGTTGGAAGAATTCGAATACAAAGGCCAAACTGTTATGATGGCCCCCCTAGAAGGCTTCTATGCCACAGAGGGACTGGGTAAAGACGAAGCTCGTATCGCCTACATCTTGGAAGCTCCCGAGCTGGAAAAAGCCATGGAAACATTGGCAGAAGCCTTAAAAGCTTATCCTGGCCGAAAATAATCGAAAATAAGAAACGTCAAAAAAACGGTGACTGGTGACTACTAGTCACCGTTTTTGATTTGCTGCTTACAATGCGCGATATTTGGATTTATACTGCCTATCATCAATGGCCAAGCCTCTTTCAATATCCGATAAGATTTTTGCCTTATCTTGGGGGAAAACCCCACGCAGCGGCACATAGTTACTGGCGTGGTTGCTGCGGAATACCCCATGGGGCACGTCAATGTGTTCCACTAGAAGCTTCGTTTCTTCCAAAATCTCATGGGGCTCCAAATAGGCAAAGCTGCCTTCTTGAATTTCTCGGTACATCGGTGCCTGCGGCTCTAAAAGAAGTGTTAGCAATCCAATGTAATCCGGTTGCATAGCATTAATCAGCTTTGCCGTCTCTAAAGCGTGTTCTCTAGATTTTTCCCGGCCGCCAATCCCGGAGATAAACGTAGCGGATAAGAGAAGACCAGCCTCTCTGACTTTTCTGCCCGCAGTTATGATTTCCTCTGGTGTCACGCCCTTTTTAATATGCTCCAGAATCGTAGCACTACCAGATTCTACGCCCAGGTACACAAAAGTCAGGCCGTGCTCTTTTAAGAGTTTAAGCTCGTCTACAGACTTGCGCAGCAAACTTTGGGTCGTGGCGTAAATATTGATCTGTTCCACTTCAGGATAGATAATCTTAGCCCCATCTAGAACCTTACGCAGGTCATCTGTAGGCATGATCATGCTGTCACCGTCAGCTAGGAAAATCCGCTCCACATGGGGATAGACTTGGCGTGCCACAGCCATATCATCCAAAATCTGGCGTAGCGATTTGATACGAAAAGCTTCTCCCTTATACATGGAGCAAAACGTACATTCATTGTGGGGGCAGCCAATCGTAGCTTGAATAATTAATGAACGTGCCTCAGAAGGCGGCCGGTACACTCTTCCTTCATAAAACATAAGATGCCCCTTTCTTTATCCTTCAAAACTTCTCGCCTGTTCTTCGCCCAGTAATACGCGAAGTACGCCGTAGGCCAAAGCCTGCAACTCGATTTCCCCTGGGCGGATATAGCATGGAGCGATAAAGCTGATACGGTCTTCCAATTTTTTCATCAATGTCTGGCTATGAGCAATGCCCCCCATCATGATAATGGCATCGACCTGGCCGTTTACCATAGTCGCCAAACCTCCAGCTGCAAAGGCAATGCGATACATCATGGCCTCCAAGACCATGGCAGCGTGTTCATCTCCTTCCTGAGCCAGCCGTTCCACTTCCCGTACATCGGTGGTGCCAAAGTGGCTCATCAGTCCTCCTTGGGAGCGAAGACGTTTCATCAGTACGGCTTCCGCTTCCCCCATAAAAGCTGGTACAAACTGGCGTAAAGGCGCTCCGCCACTACGTTCTGGGCTAAATGGCCCTTCGTCATCTCCAATAATGTCCACCATGCGTCCCTTTTCAAACATGGACAAGCTGGTGCCACCACCCATGTGGATGGCTAATATATTTTTCTCATGAAAGTCCCAGCCCTTTTCTTCGCAAAGGTTTAACACATTAGCTCGCATATTAAGGGTATGCACCGCTGCCTTGCGGTTGATTTCCTTAAGCCCTGTGATCCTGGCAAAATCCACCATCTCATCCGTGGAGACAGCATCGTAAATATAAGCGGAAATGCCTGCCTCCTGAGCTATGCGATAGGCAATCACTCCAGCTAAGTTGGAAGCATGCTCATTCATAGGATGGTGCAAGAGCCGATCCACCAACGCCTCGTTGACTTTATAGGCTCCGGATTGTAAGGGAGCCACCGGTCCCCCTCGTCCGGCAATGGCCGCAAAATCTTTCGGCGTCAAGCCATGCTCTCGAATAGCTTCTCTGACTAAGTTTTCTCGAAACGATAGTTGGTCAGAGATGGTAGCAAAAGGCATCAACTCCTCCTTACTATGCTCCACTGTCTGACTAAATAACATATCCCTGTCTTCAAAGACGGCAAGTTTGGTCGATGTCGATCCCGGGTTAATAACTAAAATTTTCATTGGACACTTCCTTTCTTTAAAATTTTCAAAAATCGCGATTTCTTCCTGCTTCTCTTTTAAATCTCCTCACAGTTTCAACAAGTTGTGGTATACTAAATGTGAAAGAAGGTGATCTAAACCATGACCGAACAAGAATTTATTGATTTTCTAACAGATTTCGCTTCCCTCATCGCTGAAATGTTTGGTGAAAACTGTGAGGTCGTCGTTTCAGATGCGGATAATGAAGAACATGCTGTGCTGGCCATTTTTAATGGCCATGTTTCCGGACGCGAGGTGGGTTCTCCCATGCTAGACATCGTCCGAAAGCGCATTGCCAATAGCGCTGATGGATATTTAATCAATTACGACATGCGGGAAACCCTGAAAAAAAACATCAAATCTTCAACGATTTCCACCGCCTTTAACGACCGTCACTTCTCCATCTGCATTAACTATAACTGTGAAGACATGAGCAATATGCATCATTTTTTAACACAGTTTCTATCCATGACGGATAATTCTGCCAACATCCCCGACTATTCTTCAGAAAATATTATCAAACAAAGCATTGAGGAGATTGTCACGAGAATTGGCAAGCCCATGTCCATGATGGGCAAAGCTGATCGCCTTGAAGTGATTAACCAGCTAAACCAGCTAGGGCTTTTGAAAATGCAAAAGTCCATCCCAGAAATCGCCCGCATTATGGGGATTTCACGCTATACCGTCTATAACTATATGAAAGAATTGGGTATCTAAATGAAACGTAAAAGCTGGCATCAATATTTTATGGAAATTACTGAAATGGTCGCCACCCGTTCTACCTGTGATCGCGCCTTTGTGGGCTGTGTTTTAGTCAACAAAGACCATCGTATTATCAGCACCGGCTACAACGGCTCCGTCGCCGGCAACCCGCACTGCAGTGAAGTGGGCCACACCATGCGAGACGGCCACTGTATTGCCACCATCCACGCCGAGATGAACGCCCTACTCTATTGTGCCAGAGAAGGAATTTCCGTCAAGGACTCTACTGCTTATATTACCCATTTTCCCTGTTTAAACTGCACAAAAGCTCTCATTCAAGCCGGCATCAAAGCCATCTATTACCAAAAGGGCTATCGCATCGACGATTATGCTTTAGAACTATTACATAAAAACCAAGTCCAAATCGTCCATTGGCAAGGAGATGACTAAATCCCCAACGCCTCTTTTGCCAGTTGGTCTGCCCGCTCATTTAAGGGGTGACCGCTGTGCGCTTTGACTTTAACAAATTGCACCTGGATCCCGTCGAGATTTTTTATGTAGTCTCGGTATGCCATGGTGCATTTTTTTTGCGCTTTCCATTCCCCTCGAGCCCAATGGGCAATGCCCGAATAATCATGCACGATAGTCAGCTCAGTAATCCCCTGCTTCTTGGCCCAATCCAAGGCAGCCATGGCTCCTTTTAGCTCTCCGGCCACATTGCGCATCGCAGCCCACTCTTCATCATAAAAAGCCTGCGAGAGTTCAACCTTTTCCTCGGGACGGTTTCCGTGAAAGATGACCACCCCGTAGCTAAACGCATGGCTCTTGACATCATAGCTACCGTCTACAAAGGCCACCCAGCCTTGGTAGTCCGTGAGTTGCTCTGCCTCCGGCACAGGTTCCCCTTGGACAAAGGACTGCGCCTGCTCCTTTTCGTCAAACTTCTTGTAGACGGCTCCCTTGTAGCCGTGCACCTGCTCTTTACAAGCATCCCAGGTTTGATACACTCCTGGTTTTTTCCCCACCTTCACTGCATAGTATGCCATCATATCACCCTTTAGTCAAAGAAAGGCACTTCTCTTAGTAAGAGGTGCCTTTTTTGTTTCTTAATCTGCGTGTACGATGCGACTGATGGCCGATGCCGCCACAGCCGCCACTAAGTCATCTAAAAACGTGGTGACCATACCTTCCCTTTGTGTGTCTAATTCACGGATAATCCCCACTTTTTCTTTGTCCAAAAAGCCAAAGTTGGTCAATCCGATGGTGCCATAAATATTCACAATAGCCAAAGCCAACACTTCGTCAATCCCGTAGAGTCCCTCGTCTTCTCGAATAATCATTTGAATCGGCTCCGGCATCAATCCCTGTTGCGCCATATCATCCAGTGCCATACCGGTCAGCATGGCGTGGATGACCTCTCTTTTCGAAAGCACCGCCAATACATTTTTTTCAGCGATTTCCATCGTCATGTCCTCGTGGTAAGGACGCTGCATATCATAGACAATCTGCGCAATATCCTTAATTTCCACGCCTTTTTCATGCAAAGCATCAATGACTTGTGCTTTTAATTTCTCTAAATCATACGGATACATGGTTTCACCTATTAATCATGTACGTCTTTGTCGTCGTTAAATAAAATATCGTGAACCTCGGATCCTCCGGATTGGAAGCTTTCATCGGCTCTTTTAGCTACATCCGGGCGATGTAGGCTTGAGCCTTCTCGATGGGATCGCCATTCAATTTCTACCCGCTGTTGTTGCTTTTCCACAATTTCCGGTTGTTGGACCACCATGCGTCGTCCCGATGGGCGTCGTTTACGTCCTCCGAATAAACCGCCTTCTTCAGTTTCAGCTTTAGAGGGTTCTGCTTCTACAGCCTCCCCTTCAGTGGATTTGGCAATGAAGTCCGGGATGGGTCTCGTTTTAAATGCCGGTGGTTCTTCTTTGGTCATATCCCTTACCGGTCCCTCCATGATAAATGGCATCTTGGTTTCTTGAGCTTCTTGGGCTTCTTGGGCTTCTTCTACCTCATCTGCTACCTTCATTTCTTTTTTAGGTTCTGAGGCGGCCATTACGATGGGTTTCATCTTTTCTTCGTCAGTCGTCCCTTCCTCGGACTTCTCTTTTGCCTTCACCGATTCAAGCTCATCGGCTCTTCTCACCTCGTCTTTTTCTGCGATTTTCTGTTTTGATTCCTCGGCGACTTTCAGCGTTTCTTCCGTCACCTCTTCCGTCGTTTCTTCTCGCAAAGTTTCTTCTCTTGCTGCCAAAATCATATTCACTTCTTCTTCGGAAAGTTGTTGTCCTTTAACCGTCACTTTTTCCTTCGCCGGTTTTTGCAGTTCAGACTCGGCTTTTTGCAACTCTTCTGCATTCCACTGCATGGTTTTTTGGGTGGAAACCGGCTCTTGCATCACAATGGGCACAGCCTTTGTTTCCGGTTCTTCCTCCAATTCAACCCTTTCCGAGGCTTCATTCTCAGCAATCTCTTCGTCTGCTTCTTCAAGGTCTGCTGCTTCAAGATCTTCTGCTTCATCATATTCATCTTCGTCATCTTCATCATCTTCGTCTCGATACTTCCCCGCACTTAAGAGACGACGCAGACCAAACAATACCGTTGGGGCTACTAAGGCAATGGCGATATAGAGAATTTCATACCCTTTACCCCATACCGTAAGCCCTAAAATGGCCGGTAACAAAAAAACATCCATCGGTAAGGTCCACATACTTTGCCCTGGCGCCATGGAAAACAACTCCATACGATGGCCAGCAAAAGCAATGATGACCACGACCAGGCCGATAAGCAAAACGGCTAATCCTGAAACGAAATCCAAAGAGCGCTGTTTCTTCTTGGCTAAAAATCCCCCAAAAATAAAGTAGAGAATCCACGGTATTGCTGTGAGGGCAATTTTCATGCCCATGCGATTGTACATAAATCCCCATTCTGCTGCAAAATGGTTCATGGCCCAGATGATAGCGCCACAGATGACAACGATGATGGTGTGGTACAAAAGACCTAGCCAGTTATTTAGTCTCATTTTTCTCTCCTTTCTCTAGGGAGTGGCTCCTTGGCTTTCCAACATGGACTCCATTCCCGGGGTAAACAAAGTAGTCTTATCTTCAAATACCCAGTAAGCTTCTGCCTCTGGAATGCTTTCAATTAACTGATACCCCTTCTCCGGTTCCATTAAAAAACAAGCGGTGGATAAAAAATCCGCCAAGCCGGAATCCGGATGGTATATGGTCACACTGCGACAATAGTGGGGCGGATACAGGCTGTCTGGGTCAATTAAATGATGATAGGTTTGGCCATCCACCACATAATACCGCTGGTAATCTCCACTAGTCACCAAAGCGCCTTCGCCCATATAAACGATGTCGACAATACCTTTACCTTGCATGCGTTCTTTGTCGTCCGGATTTTCAATGCCAATAGACCAATGCCCTCGATCCACTGCTTTTGGTACGCCGACAGTGCGCACATTGCCACCGGCGCTGACAAAACCCGAGGTCATTCCCGCATCTTGGGCTTCTCTTACGACTACTTCCACGGCATAGCCCTTGGCCACAGCACCCACATCTAAGCTGGCTCCTTCCATATCCAAGTATGCCGTTTGATTCTCTGCATCTAAGATAAGGTGCTCCATACCCACAAACGCTTTTTTCGCCTTCAGTTCATCTTCCGGTGGCAAAGCGGCTTCTTTTCCAGCTGGCACCTTTTGTTGTTCTACCAGCGGGCCCTCGATGAAGCCCTCCCGGTAACTGTGCCATAATGCAGTGACCGGGCCCATGGTGATGTCGGCTTTATGGGAGTACTTTTCATAGTTTTCCTGGCAGAAGAGCAGTAAATTCATGATATCCTCATCGACTTTGACCGGCTCCTTACCCGCCATCTCATTGACCGTCCACAGATTTGTCCCCTCTTTGGGCGCCCGAAATGTCGTGTACAGTTCGTCCAGTTCTTCCAATCGCGTGCGGATCATGCTCAAGTACTTCTCGCCTTCTGCTTCCGATTTTGTATGCACTGTGACACTGATAATGGTGTCAAAAATATTGTAATACGTCTCTTGATACTGCTTGTACTCATTGGATGGTGCCCTCGATACCCCGCCACATGCAATCATACTGCATAAGAGAAGGAGCACCAGTCCTCCCAAAATCATTCGTTTCATCATTTTCATCCTAATCTAAATCCTCTACCACATGCTTGACTCGTTCATCCAGCAAGTAGGGGTTGCGCACAATTTTTCTGATCAAGCGCATACTGTACGCCACATAAAGCCCTTCGCAAATACGCTCATCCATCGTGGCTCCCAACTCACAAATCGTTCTAATCTCCACCTGATCTCCAATAACCACAGGTTTTTTTTCTTCTTTGCCCACGGCGAGAAACAGGGATGTGGAACCGAAGTTATAGATATGGTGGTTAATCTTGGGCAGTTTCACCGATTTCAAATAAGTCATAAAGACAGACGTATGGAACGGGCTTCCCTTGATCAGATTCTTCGGTATCAAGTTAAACCAATCCATCATCTTGGTTGTGCCGGCCACTAACCATAGTATAGGACTAGGCCAACGCATGGTCATGCCCAGAATTTTTTCCACCATAGCCGATTCCGGTTCTGCTAACGTTTCGGCGATATTCGTTTCCACTTGGTGGTAAACGTCATAAATGCTTTCATGGCCGTTAAAATCGAATTTAACCGTCGTTTCTTCCCCGCCGTCTCGCAATGTTTTCATCACGCTCATGGTCACCAGGATCGAGTTTCGTGCGTAATGGCGGTTTCCCATGATAAAGCGGTTCAAGCCGGGGCGCTGACCAATGACCCGTACCATCATAGCGATAAAAAAGTGCAAATAGGTCATGTGTACGCCTTCTGTTTGCTTCTTTTCAAGCAGATAAGCGTCTATTTCTTTCATGTCGAACCCAACGCTACTGATGTTTAAAGCGTCATTTCGTTTGGCCATAATGAACGGGAAAATCTTCATAAAGGGATTCAGCGTCTTAATGCGCCTGCCATCTACGCGCCCCGTGAGGCGATTCCACCCTCTGTAAGGCTTATTTTTCTTCCGGGGTGTATAAAGCAGATTGCTAAATGCCTTTAGCATCTCCTCTTCCCGCTCTTTAGGGAAAACGCCCTGGGTCCATGCCAAATCTTCCCATAAGATATCATCGGCCAAAGGATCAGAAAGCGTTAGCGCTTGTTCCTCAAATGCTTTGGCCATCATTTGTATTTCATCTTCAGACACTTCAAACCGCCGGGCCATGTATGTCACCCACGCAGGGTTCATCACAGCCGATTGAATCATGTCTGATACAGATACAGCGTCCTGTGTCATAGAATGCTCCTTTTCTCGATAGTCTACATCTATTATAGCCGTTTTGCTTTAGGTGCGCAATGTCCGTCCTTAAGGGAGAAAGGCCACGACACGTCCTTTCTTATATGATCCTTTTAAAGACAAAAAGAACCTTGCACGGTTCGCAAGGTTCTGGTCGAAACTGCTGTTAAGCGTGTAGCGCTTTCAGCGTATCGGTATGGCGACATCCCACATCTTTGGCGCGATAAAATATGGCGAAGAAGTCCGGCCCCACATGGGCGCCCACAATCGGCGTAATCTCAATCAGTTCAATCGTCCCAGTAAAACCTTCGGCCACCATCTTATCTTTTACTTGTTGGGCCAACGTGCCATCCCCGGAGTGAATGATCCAGCAAGGGGTGTCCTCAGAGGCCGCATAAATCTTCATCAGCTCTACCATGCGTTTGATGGCACCTTTCACTCCTCGTGCTTTTTGGAATACTTCCAGTTTTCCTTCTTCATTCATTAGCATTAAGGGCTTCATTCCCAGTGCCGACCCAGCAATCCCTGCGGCCTTTGAAATGCGTCCGCCTCTTACTAAGTACATCAAGTCATTGACCATGAAAAAGTGAGCATAGTCGCAGTAGTGTTCATGGACATAAGCTTCCGCTTCCTCGATGGATTTACCTGCCTTTTGCAGTTGAACCACATCGTAGACCAAAAGCCCTAAGCCCGCAGCACAGCACTTCGTGTCCACACAAATAATTTTGCGATCCGGATATTCTTCTTGCAACGTTTTTTGTGCAATCAACGCACTGTCATAGGTGGATGTGATACCAGAGGAAAAGCAAAGGTAGAGCACATCTTTTCCTTCGTCTAAATAAGTCCGAAACACCTGTTCATATTGAAACGGGGTTATTTGCGTCGTGCTGGCCACTTTTTTCTCACGCATGGCCTGATAGAGTTGCTGTTTCAAAGCCGGATCTGAATCCGCACTGTAAAGAAATGTTTCTTTATCGATTTCATAACTCATGGGAATCATGTAGATACCCGTCTCTCGAAATACATGAGTCGGCATATCCATGGCTGAGTCAGTAATAATTTGATACATGTTTCACCTCTTAATGATTGTTATGGCGTATGAAAGGACCATCCATAAATACCGTCTGTCCAAACGCTTTCCATATGCGTCGAAGCTGCTGTCATCAATTCGTCGTAAAAAGGATCATCTGCCAATACATCGGCAAAAGGACTCTTCACCTTGGCCCTGATGTATTCATGGTCCGGAGTTCTTCCCGTAGTGCGATTAATGGCCACCACAGCCTCTTTACGAGAAACCTGCTCTCCCGGAAGAAGAGTGCTGACACCGGAAGTACCTAAGATACTGGAAGAGGTACGTAATAGCTCCATGAAATCGGCAGTAGTAATGGGATCATTCGGTCGGAATGGTTCCCCTGCCTTGGCGATAACCAACCCTCTCTGGGCGGCAAAATTCACCGTATGATAATACCAGTTTTCAGGTTTTACATCAGCATAAGAAGATGCCTTCACTTCAATCGGCTCATCCCCAGCCACCAGGCGAGCAAACATGGTTGCGGCTTCTGCCCGAGTCAATGAGCGCTCTCCTTCAAAATTCGTGTTTTTGACACCGACGATATAGCGGGGGTACACAGTCGTCTTTTCCACTTGACCGTCTTTCACCCACTGAGTACGCTCTTCAGTCACGTTGCCATATTGTCTTAACGCTTCGTAGTGTCTAACGTAGTCTGCATAGCGTTGGCGATCATATTGAAAAAAATAACTCGCTTCGCGATAAGACGGAAAAAAGCCATCCTGCCAAGCGGCTTGCCAACGTGATTGGGACTCGTAGTCCAAAGGGTACCACCGGGGATTCCATGTGCCACCGCCAACAGTAACGATCACTTCTTCCTGATCGCGATCACGGGCAACGGCCGATTCTTGACTAACAGCCAAAACACCAGTGACACCTAGTTTGGCCAACTTCTCCCGCACCATCACGATCTCCTGGTCTTTGCCCGCTAGTGTCTCCCTTCCTATGATATGCCCCGCCTCATCCACGATGCGTACATCGACCTTTGCCGCCCATACCGGCGACACCATCAGATGCAAGGCAAAGAAGAACAGGGCCGCTTTCTCTAGTTTTTTCTTATTCATGTTCGATCCCTCCCTTCTGTATTTTATCACAATTCTTTCTCTTGTTGTGATTCTTACCAGATTGTAACTATTTCTTGGGCTAAACGAAGTAACCTCCTATCAAGGGCAGGGTCAACATAGATAGAGTTGTCGTCACAAAGACACATTGCGCTGCAAATTGTGGATCTGTGTCGTACTTCACGGCCAAAATCGACCCTAAAGCCGGGGAAGGCAAAGCCGTGGAATAAAGTAACGTCGTCGTCACCATGGCTCCTTTCTCCAATCCCACAGTACGCATGACCGCGTACGTGAGTAACGGAAATGCCACCAGGCGGAAAAAGGCCAGAATATAGGCGTGCTTTTCTGTAAACATCGTCGATAGTGGATAGTGAGATAGACTCAGTCCCACCACCATCATGGACAAGGGTGTGTTCATCCCCGCCATGTACTCTAATACGGACACGATTTCATCCGGTACGGGGATCTGTTTGACAAAAATGATCACGCCGATGACAATGGCAATGTTTACATTCGTCAGTAAAAGGCTCTTCCAATCCACTTTTTCCCGCGAATAGTAGCCCCGTTTGACCATATAGACGCCCCCGGTGTATAAGATCAACTGCTGCACCGTATTGGCCAACGTCATAAATAATAAGCCATCTACGCCAAAGAGCGCATACATAAAAGGCATGCCCAAAAATCCGTTATTGGTGAAGGTGAGCATAAACGTCCAGAGTCCTTCTCGTTTGTACCCCACGCGAAATAACTTAGCCAGCCCAAAAGCAATTGTCGCCAACACCGGTATATAGATAAGACAACCGATGACCACCAGCTTCGCCGTATGGGCCACTTCGGGTTGATACGGACGAATCATTGAAAAAATAATGGTCAAAGGTACCGTCACCTTAATGAGCAAATTAGACAATTCCTTAACGCCTTCTGGAGAAATAATTTTTTTGACACCGGCCAGATAACCGATAAAAGCCAGCGCGAATAGAATGAATATATTTTTGGCAACAAAAATCATCAGTCCTGCACCTCACGAATAGCATCTAACAGCGGTTGATAGTCTCCCTTATAAATCCAGACACCTCTACGCATTAGACCATCTCTCAAAACGACTAGGTCTTCACCTTCCGGTGTCATCAGCCTTACGGGGCCAGCCATGGTCCGATTGATCCCTTGCAAGCGCGAAGGTCCACAGTACATGGCCACCTCCTCCAGGTGCAAAAGGGCCTCCGATGACAAGGTAAACTGCCTGTCATCTGTAACTACCACCACTTGTTTCGGAGTCTCATCCCAGAGCTTTGTGGGTTGAGGTCTGGTCACCATTGTATACGCAATGGCAATGACAATAGCCGCCACCAGCACCAGACGCTGTATTTTAGCCGCCGCTTCCATGCCACTATATTTTTTCCTGCGCAGTACCGCCGCACCCACGCCCAAAGCAATGATCAGGCAGATTCCAAAAAATAAGTAGGTTTGTAGTATCATTTTTCCTCCAAAAGGGAGACCTTGAAAGGTCTCCCTACGTATTTCTATGATGCTTTACTCATCTTGCGACTTGTGATCATCCGAGGAAGAATCCTCTGGAGTATCACCGTCTTCGTCATGATGTTGGAATTTACGTAAAGCTTGAATGATGCGTTCTTCTACCATAGCCATGGATACCGGCTCGTCGTCTGTTTTCGTTTCACTGGCATCCTGGCCTTCGCCGCTTTTAGGCGCATTTTTCACTGGCTCTTCCACGGGAGGCAATTCACCACCATTAAAGAGAATTTCAAATTCTTCTCCGGTTAATGTTTCTCGCTCCAATAACGCATCCGCAACGCGTAACAAAATGTCCATATGGTCCGTAATCAGCTGTTTGGCCTTATCATGAGCCTCGTGAATAATGCGTTTCATTTCACGGTCTATTTCCGCGGCTACTTCTTCAGAAAAGTTTCTGGTCTTGCCATAGTCTCTGCCCAAGAAGACAGCCTCATCATCGGTGCCATAATTGATAGGTCCTAAGAGCTCGCTCATCCCAAAATGAGATACCATGGCTCGGGCCAAGTTCGTTGCCCGTTCAATATCGTTACCAGCTCCGGTGGATACATCTTTCAAGACCAACTCCTCTGCGACGCGCCCACCTAATAGGCTAACCAATTCTCCCTCTAGCTGTTTCTTTGTCATAAAGTTGACATCATCTTCGGGAATAAAGGCCGTAAAGCCCCCCGCTTGTCCGCGCGGAATAATGGTAATCAAATGAACCGGGTCAGTATCCGGTGTTAAGCGCGTTACCAAGGCATGCCCCGCTTCGTGTACAGCTGTGAGTTTACGCTCTTTTTCGCTGACCACTTTGGAACGCTTGGCTGGTCCTGCTTGCACCTTAATCGACGCTTCTTCAATGTCGTCCATATTGATTTTTTTGCGTCCTTCTCTGGCCGCTAAAATCGCCGCTTCATTGACTAAGTTTTCTAAGTCTGCCGGCGAGAAGCCTGGGGTACGCTTGGCAATGACCATCAGATTCACTTCAGACTCTAAAGGTTTGTTGCGCGTATGGACTTTCAAAATTTCTTCGCGTCCTCTCACATCAGGCAGACCCACATACACCGTACGGTCAAAACGACCCGGCCTTAGCAGTGCAGGGTCCAAAATATCAGCACGGTTGGTCGCTGCCATGACAATGACACCTTCATTGACGCCGAACCCGTCCATTTCCACTAAAAGTTGGTTTAACGTCTGTTCTCGCTCATCATGTCCGCCACCCAAACCAGCTCCACGACGACGCCCTACAGCATCGATCTCATCAATAAAGATGATACAGGGAGCAGAGCGTTTCGCCTGTTCAAACAAGTCACGCACACGGCTTGCGCCGACACCCACAAACATCTCCACAAAGTCTGAGCCTGAAATGGTAAAAAACGGCACTTTGGCTTCGCCTGCTACGGCACGGGACAAGTATGTTTTCCCGGTTCCTGGAGGCCCTACCAGCAGCACCCCTGTGGGAATGCGAGCACCAATTTCGACGAATTTACGCGGGTTACGCAAGAACTCCACAATCTCATAGAGCTCTTCCTTTTCCTCCTGAAGCCCCGCCACATCCTTAAAGGTAACCGTTTTTTGGTCTCCTTCGTGATGCAATTTTGCTCGTGATTTGCCAAACTGCATGGCTCCACGACCTCCACCTTGACTTTGGCGCAACATAAAGAACCAAAACAGTCCCAGTAGCACAAAAATACTCAGTGTCGGCAAAATACTCAACCACACATTGGGATTTTCCGCTTCTACAATGTATTCGATTTCCTTATTATCCACCTTGTCTTGCAGGTAGTTTTGGTAAAAACTAAACTGCATACTGTCAGATATGGTCGTTTGGAAAGCGGTACCGTCTTGCAGCTCACCCCGTATTTGGTTGGAGTGCTCTTTCACGATAATCGTCTTAACTTCGTCTGAATTTAGATATTGAACAAACTGGTCTATCGTCAAAGACTCCGTCTTTACAGTGTCAGAACCGAGCCAACGGACTCCGAGAAAAACCAAGAGAATGATCAGTAAATAGATTGATACACTTTGAAATCTTCGGTTCACCTTATCCTCCTTCAATCAAAATATGCTACCCAATATTATAGCACATCCATAATGGGTTGTAAGGTTTTTGGGAAATTTATTCGTATTTTTCTTCTTTCAAGCACGCTACATAAGGCAAGTTTCGATAAAATTCCGCATAGTCAATTCCATACCCCACAATGAATTCATTGGGAACTTCAAATCCCACATAATCGACGGGAATATGAGCCGTGCGTCGAGAAGGTTTATCCAGCAGCGTACAGATCCTCACGTCGTTGACACCGCGGCTGCGCATCAATTGTGTGAGGTACTCCAATGTCGTTCCTGTATCAATGATGTCCTCCACAATGAGCACATCTTTTCCCACTACCGAAAAATCCGTGTCTTTGATAATCTTCACCTCTCCGGTGGAAGACGTCTCCGTACCATAGCTGGAGACCGCCATATAGTCCATAAGCAGCGGAATGCGAATATGGCGAATCAAGTCCGCCATGAACACCGACGCTCCTTTTAATATGCCGATGACATAGAGCTGACGACCTTCGTAATCTTTGGAGATCTGCTCGCCCAAACGTTTTGCTGCTTCGGTCAACTGTTCTTCCGTATAGAGAATTTTCTTTATGTCTCGTTCCATTTCACATGGTCCGTTCATGATTTACCTCCTTAAATGTCACTGTCAACGGGTGTGTCGTCGTTTCATCTGCCAAGTAACGACGATCCTTGCGATGTCCCACCACCCAGAGGACATCCTCACCGGCCACCAGCAAAGCCTTTTGGTCCCGATGTGGTGCTGGAATTTTTTCATCTATCATATAATGCTTAATTTTTTTCGATCCAGTCATGCCTTGAGGATAAAAAATATCGCCCTCTCGTCGCGTCCGTAAACGAAGGCCGCCAGGCAATCGATCTTCATCCAATACTATCACATGCGAAGAGGGAGATGCCAGTTGTTGTTCCACATAAAAGATACCCCAAGAAGTTAAATTCACTCCCAACTGCAGATCCATTTCTTGTGGCACGGCTAATTGCCACTCGCCTTTGCGCAAGAGCACTTCGCTCCCCACCCCAAAAACTCGCACGTTTCCCGGAAGCTGCAGCTCCCACGAGCCCGGCACAGCTAATTGATCTAAAATTCGAGTCACATGTTCCAACCCCACATTCTCTAAGGCAAAATCTCCTAGTGAGGCCAGGGCATAGCGAATCATCCGCGTGGACACCGCCGGCGGCATACCGTAGAGCATGCGGTGTATATAAATTCCCTCCGGTGTCTCCCGCAGCAGTCCGTTTTTTCGCTCCTCCACATATTGGTGCCAAAACAACTTATCCGCCAAGGCCAAGCGACTTAACCGTAACAAGGCTTCATCCACGCCTGTTCCATAAGCCTCTCGCAAATGAGGTAGCGTTTCCAAGCGTAGGCGATTGCGCATGACGTCCGCTACTGCATTGCTCTCGTCTTCCACATAGGGAATCCCCCGCTGCTTTAGACTCTCTAAAATCTTTTCCTTATCATAGAGAAAAAGTGGCCGGATCACCTCGTGATCCCAAGGGCTCATACCCACTAATCCCTCCGGTCCGGTCCCACGCAAGATTCGCATGAGAACCGTCTCAACCTGATCTTCTCGGTGATGGCCCTTGGCCACTAAAGCAGTGGGCAATTCTTTTTTTACATTGGCCAAAGCCTCTTCTCGTATCAATCGACCGGCCATTTCCAAGCTTACCTCATCGTGTAAAGCTCGTGCCCGCATGCTATCTGTATGGTAGTGAAATGAAAACCCTTTCCTCATCGCATAATGGCGAACAAATGCCAACTCACGGTGGGATGACGGACGATAGAGGTGGTTGATATGTAGCACGTGAATCTCATTTTTGGGCCAGACCTCTTCCAGCAGTGTTAACATCCACATGGAGTCCGGACCGCCAGACACCATGGCGATAACAGGATCTCCCTCCCTTTCTGACCTCACATGTTCCAGCCAATCCTTCGTCTGTTGCCACAGATCCATATTTTACCTCCCAAAAAGCCGTCTCAGACTTTGAAAATCCGGACGGCTTCCTACTCTTTGATCAGTTATTTTGCGTTTTTTTACGCTTGGAATTTCTTTTTCCATCTCGCCTGCGATGGGCGTTTACTTCAGCGTGGCGTTCTTGGCTATCTTTTAGAAAGCGATTTAGCATGTCGTCAAATCCCATTTCTTCTCTAGGCCGCCTTTCATAGACGCCTGGGGTCTTAGCTGCTGCTTTTTTCGATTCTGTCCGCGGAGCTTCGGATGCCTGTTTGATGGAAAGACTAATTTTTCCATTGTCTCCAATTTCCAACACCTTGACCTTGACAGTTTGATCCTTTTGAAGATGATCTGATACCTGCTCCACATATTGGTGAGCAATTTCAGAGATGTGAACCAGACCGCTTTCGCCTTCCGGCAGCTCCACAAAGGCTCCAAACTTCGCAATCGATGTAACCTTGCCCTCTACCACACTTCCCACTGTCAACGCCATTTAGAAAAATTTTCTCCCTTCTTATCTTTCGTTTGCCGGTGTTTCTTCAGTCTCTTGTTGCTCTTCCTCCTGATCCTTGGCTTCATCGGAGTAGATAATCTCGCGAGGGCGAACCATGCCCAAATCGTCTCGTGCAACGCGCTCAACAAATTCTAAGGACTCACTTTCGTGGATTTCACGCTCCAAAAAAGCAATGTCCTCGTTTAAGGCGGCGATTCTCGCCTCATTTTCCGTTCGCTTTACCTGCAGTTCTCGCAAAATCGACTGTTGATTGACATAGTGAACAACAGCATATACAAGAATGGCTAATACAATGATTAAACGGACAACCATACGTCTGTTCTTCGTATTTGTTTTCACTTGTTTTCTCATTTGATCCCAGCCTTTTTATCATCATTATTCTAGGGTTATTATCACACGGAAAAGCATGTAATGCAAGTCAAAGTTAGTGAAATGCACGAATTGTAACCATTTTGTCAATGTTTTCACCACGTTTGATACTCGCTTTCACTGCCCCACTTGAGAGAAATTTTTCTAATCACTTTAAGGCGCTTCTTCCACTCGCACTTCTTCTAAGATTTTATATTGATCTTGTGCCTGTTGTTTTCCGGGATTATCCTCTGTGTCGGTTACCTCCACTGTCACCTTTGTTCGGCCAAAGTGAATGGTGATTTGGTCTCCCACTTTCACCTCCGCTCCAGCCTTTGCGACTTTGCCATTGAGCTCTATGTGACCTAAGTCACAAGCTTCTCGTGCGACAGTGCGCCTTTTAATGAGTCTGGAATTTTTTAAAAACTTATCTAACCTCATCGTCCTCTCCTTTTCATCCATAAAAAACAGCAGGTCTTCCGACCTGCTGCGCACTGCTAGTATACTTATTTATTCACAATTTCCTTTAGCGCTTTGCCTGCACGGAATACAGGTGCTTTGGAAGCGGGGATTTTGATGACTTCTTTGGGGTTACGAGGATTACGGCCTTCACGAGCCTTTCTCTCTCTCACTTCAAAGGTGCCGAAACCGACTAGTTGTACTTTGTCGCCTGCTTGAAGGGCTTCTTCTACAGAGCTGATAAAGCTATTTAACGCCATTTCAGCATCTTTTTTGGTCAGATTGCTTTTTTCTGCAATGCTCGCTACTAATTCTTGCTTGTTCATAATTTTCCTCCTTAAAATAAATCATTCTGATGATGACTTGAGTTTCTCTTTCGCCAAATCCCACAGCATCTCCAGTTGGTTGCTATCGCAATCTTCCAGATTCCACCCTTTGGCAGCGGCCAATTCATCCATATACGTGACCCGTTGCACGAACTTACGGTTGGTTGCTGCTAATGCCGTTTCAGGAACAATGCCCAGCATATGAGCCATGCTACAAACGGAAAACAAGACGTCGCCTAGCTCACCTTCCATAGCCTTCAGATCGTTTCGCTCCCGTGCCTGCTGTAATTCGTCCAGTTCTTCATAGATTTTTTCCAGGGGTCCATCCGGCGTATCCCAGATAAAACCAAAGTGAGCGCTCTGCTCGATCAGTTTTTGTGCCACTAACGTAGATGGTAAAGCTCCAATGGCATGCAAACGGTTGGCAAAACCGACAATTTTTTTGCGGCCGTATTTTAACTCATCCCAATTATACCCTACATCCCTTGAATTTACTAGCTTTTTTTTGAAAAAAACATGTGGATGACGGTAGATTAATTTTTCTACTAAGGCCGTCGTCACATCATAGGGATAAAAAATTCCTTCCTCATAACCGATGAGGGTATGAAAGACGACTTGTAAGAGTACGTCACCCAATTCCTCCACGATACCATCAACATGATCCTCATCGATGGCCTCTAGTAGTTCATAGGCTTCCTCAATCAGATGTGGACGAAGACTTCGATGGGTTTGTTCTCGATCCCAAGGACAACCTTCCGGTCCCCGTAACTCTTCCATGATGTCCCACAAGTCTCGTACATCGAAAATCTGCCTATCTTCTGGCATGGCCGGTACCACAACGGCCAGTTCGTGGTGGGCTACAATCTGGCGATCCAGCTCCATCAACGGCAAACGGGTCACGTTTTCCCTTGTCGTGCCACCGTGTTCCACGACGCATACCGGGTATTCATCTCCGTAAATTTCGCTTAGTGTCAGTTTCACTTGGCTTAGCAGATGCTGATCATAAACTTGTGTCAACAGCAGGTGACGATGAATATCCACATCTTGATAGGTCAAACTTTCTCCATTGAGAAAGAGCAGGCCCTCAACACTATCTAGACCTGCCGCCGCCAACACCGGTTCTACAAAACTAACTCCGTGAATGATGTGTAGCGGCACCTCTCGTTCTTCCAAAAGGGCCACCGTGCGCTCAGCAATATGCGGATCACCAGGGACATAATAATTGACATCTCTCTCTTTCGCCGCATCAATCAGCGTCTCCACAATGGTGTGATACACTTCCTCAAACGTCTCTTTCGTCTCATAGAGCTCATCAAAAGCGGTATAGGAAATGCCCTCCTCATGAAACTTTTCCACTGCGCCGTGGGCTACAGTACGTAAAAATTGCGGGCAGGGAGTCATCATTCGCTGGTATGCTCCCAAGGTCAACAGCTGCGGATCTCCCGGCCCTAAGCCAATGACATAAATCTTTCCCATTATTCAACCGTCTTATAATCTAAGTATTCTTTCACTTTCGCTGCCTTGACGACTTTTTGTACTTCATCTTGAAAACGCTGGTTTTGCAACATTTGTAAGACGGTCTCTTTCACATCTTCCAAATCTTCTTTTTTATCCGTCACATGGAAAATGTAATAGCCATTTTCCGATTCATCCGGCTCACTGTATTCGCCCACTTCCAATCCAAAGATTTTATCTTCCAACTCTTGAGGAAGCATACCGCGATAGATATAACCAAAGCTGCCACCGTTTTCAGCCGTCACCTTATCGATGGAAACTTCTTTGGCCAGTGTCGCAAAGTCTTCGCCGGCATCTAAACGCGCTTTCACATCTGCGGCTTCTTCCGCTGCGTTGACTAAAATCGCACTGAGCTCGACTTGGGTGTACTCTTCTTTGTGCTCTTTAAAGTATTTTTCCAATTCTTCATCTTCGATGGTAATCGTCTTCATCTTTTCGGTCTCATACGCATCCATCAACATTTGCAGGCGGATACTTTCCTTGAGGAAAGCTTCATCCATCATATTGTTTTCCAAGTATTCTTGGTAAGCACTGTCGCCATTTTCTTCCACCAGTTGGGCTTGGAATTCGGCAAGGTGCTCTTCCACCGCTTGGTCTGTGATCTCTACGCCTAAACTTTCAGCATCTTGCGTAATGGCCAAGCGTTCTTCTAAGTTATTTAACACATTTTGCGCCACGTTGTATTTGTTTAAAATACCATTATGGTCAGCTTGTTCCAAGTACTCTTCCCCGTTTTGCTTGGCGATGTAGTTTCTCACGTAACCATATTCTGCATCAAATTGTTCGCGAGTAATCGGTTCACCATTGACCTCTGCAACTACACCTTCCGGGCCTTTTTGGCAACCGGCCAGACCCACTAAAGCCATGACCACTGTAAGTGCTACGATCCATTTCTTTTTCATAAGTATCCTCCTTTAACCTCAACTATTATATATGTTTTTAGTTTTTTTTCAAGTGTACCAACTGCCTGACCATCACCGTAGCCTCCTCTAGAGCCGGCTTTCTAAGTCGAATGGTCAGTCCCGGGTCCTCAGTGCGGTGTAACACTAAATCCGCTTGGTAATGGCTGACAAGGTATTGAAGCCCCTCGTCCGAAATCCATTGCCCCGGTGCCCAGAGTACTTTTAACGTGGGTCCCTGTTCTTTGATACTTTCGATACCCAACGTCGAGGCATCATAGCGTAAGCGCGACACTTGAATCAAGGTCAGAACCGGCTCCGGCACCTCACCAAAGCGGTCGGTTAGCTCATCCACAAAGTCCATTTCATCTTCTTTGGACTGTAGCTCGGCAATGCGTTCATAGATCTCCAAGCGCAGTCCCTCGTCTCCTATGTACCCGTGCGGGATATAGGCGTTGGTTTTTAGCTCCAGTTGAGTGTTAATATCGTTTTCCGGCTCTTCGCCTTTTAGTTCGGCCACCGCCTGGCCCAAAAATTTCATATATAAATCATAGCCAATGGCATTCATATGGCCGTGTTGTGCCATACCAAAGACATTTCCAGCTCCTCGAATCTCTAAGTCCTTCATGGCAATATGAAATCCGGAGCCAAAAGCCGTAAATTGCTTCATAGCCATCAAGCGCTTCGTTGCCGTTTCTGATAAGAGCCAATCTCCCGGGTACGTAAAATAAGCGTAAGCAGGTCTCGTGCCTCGGCCCACACGACCCCGCAATTGGTAGAGTTGTGAAAGCCCGAGACGATGAGCGTCCATCACAATCATCGTGTTCACATTGGGAATATCCATGCCGATTTCAATGATCGTGCTGGCCACCAAAACCTGGTATTTACCTTGGTAAAATTCCACCATTACTTTTTCTAGCGCCCGCTCATCCATTTGACCGTGAGCCATGGCAAATGAGGCTTCCGGTGCCAATTTTTCCAAACTGGCCACCAAGTCCATCATCGTAGAAACACGGTTATGCACCACGTATACCTGACCGCTGCGACCTAGTTCTCGCAAGATGGCCTCACGCATCAAAGCCGGTGAAAATGGAGCCACCATCGTCTGTACAGGATAACGTTCAGCCGGTGGTTCGTCAATGGTCGTCATATCACGGATCCCGCTCATGGCCATTTGTAAGGTCCTGGGAATCGGAGTGGCCGAAAGCGTCAATGTGTCAATACCATGACTCAGCTCTTTTAGCCGCTCCTTATCTTTGACACCGAAGCGTTGCTCCTCATCGATGATCAGAAGGCCTAAGTCGCGAAATTTCACGTCTTTGGACAACAGACGATGGGTGCCTATGACCATGTCTACATAACCCTGCTCCAAACCTTTAATGGTTTCTTGCTGCTCTTTCGGTGTACGAAAACGATTTAATAGCCCCACCTTCATAGGAAGGTTACCAAGTCGTTCCACGGCTGTGGCATAATGCTGATTGGCCAAGATGGTCGTCGGCACCAAAAAGGCCACTTGTTTCCCATCCATCACAGCCTTAAACGCTGCTCGCAAAGCGACTTCCGTCTTACCATAGCCCACATCGGCACAGAGTAGCCGGTCCATGGGCTTGTCGCTTTCCATATCCCTTTTGATCTCCGCTACCGCCTCCAGCTGACCTTCCGTAGGCTCATAGGCAAACGCGTCTTCAAATTCTTTTTGCCATGGCGTATCTGAACTAAAAGCATATCCTTTAATGCGATGTCTGATGCCATAAAGTTCAATGAGCTCTCTGGCCATCACTTCCACAGCCTTTTTGGCCTTTGTCTTCGTCTTGGACCACTCCTGAGAATGAAGACGATTTAACGCCACCTTCGCCCCCGGAGCTCCCACATACAAGTGCAACAAACCTAGCTGCTCCACCGGTAAGTACAGCTTATCCGTTCCGGCATAATGTAATTCCAAATAATCCTTCGTTGCCCCACCTGCTGTCAGAGACGTAGTGCCTTGGTATTGGGCGATGCCATAGGTTTCGTGTACCACGTAATCGCCCTTTTGTAACTGGGAGAGCTGACGCAACCCGCCTTTCTGCTTCTTTTTCGTCGGCTTCTTGCTGACGCCTTGGCCTAAAAATTGTCCTTCGGTGACAAGCATGACCTTGTCCTTAGGAAAACTCATGCCCTCTGCCCATTTTCCGATCCCAACAACCAGTTCTCCGGCATGGGGCGCGAGACCGGCAGTCTCACCATCAGTGGGATAGAGCCCCTCCTCTCTCATCTTATCCAAAAAGCGCTCTTTTCGCTCTGCGGACCCGGCTAAAAATAATACCTTGTAACCTGCCTTGAGGGAATCTTTCAGTTCTTGGGACAATAGGCCCCATTGCCCTCGATACTGCAGACCAGGCTGAATGACCGTCTGGATCACACTTTGTGGAGCAGGGCTGATCGTTGTCGGCATCATCCCTACCAGGTAGACTAGTGAACGCTCAGATTGCGGTTGCCCCACTTTTCCCAAGATCTCCGGCAACATCCGATACGCTTGGGGCAAAGTACGGTGTTCGATCATTTCTGCGACCAGTGCCCCCACCTGCTCTCTCATCTGCTTTTCCTCTGTGTGATACTGCATGGGCTCCACCCAGTAAATCGGTACTTCGTCGGGGATAAAGTCCCATAAAAATACCGGTTGTTCTATATAGGGCAAATACCACTCCCGATTAGGTGTCACCTGCCCTCCTTCGGCCCACTCCAGCACCGTCCACAAAGGACTTTCTCGCATGATTTCCTCTCGATGCAGATCCTTTTCTACTTTCTTTTTCCAGGACAAATCCGGCCACAGAAAGTCAGTAGCTGGTAAAATAGACACCCGGTCGACCTGCGTTTCCGTGCGCTGCGTACCTGGATCGAAGATGCGGATGCCATCCAACTCATCCCCAAAATATTCTAACCGATGGGGCAGTGGCTCTCCGGGTATAAAGACGTCCACAATATCGCCTCGATGACTAAAACTCCCAGGGCCCTCCACCATCGTCGTAGGCTCGTATCCCACTTCTACCAGATGACTTACTAGCGCCTCCAATGGTAAAGCCTGGTCAAAATCCACTTCCAGTGGTTCCCACCGGGGATCCTCTGGTGCCATCAGCAACGTCGATAAGGATCGCAGGCTGGCTACCACAATGGCCTGTTCCCCTGACCGTAATGCCTGCAAGGCCAACAGCCGGCGATGACTCTCTTCCCGTTGCATTTCATCTACATGGTAAAGGCGAAATCCTTCACCTGGATACCGACGGGCATCTTTTCCCAAGGCCTGTAAGGCCTCCGTGAGCTGGCGCGAGGCCGCCTCGTCTGCTACCAAAACCACCGCAGGTCCTTTTGTCGATACGGCGATCACCGGTGCCATGGCCTCTTCAATCATACCAGCCACCAAGATGGGATAATCACCTTGTTCCCTATGGCGCATGAGTTCCTTGGTCAAAGTCAAATTGTTTATGATCTCTGTCCAACCCGTATTCATACTTCCTCCTAAATGAACAGAGCTCGGTATACCGAGCTCTATCTTTCCTTTTGCGTTCTCACATTATAACGATTCATCGCCACATCAATGCCGTCTTTGAGCCAGCATAAAGAAGCGTCGACAGCTTGTTTCACTGCATCGTCCACATCTTTACGGTCATCATCTGTCAGCTTGGACAACACAAAATCAGCCAAATCCCACTGTGGCGGTGCCTGTCCGACACCGATTTTTATGCGATGAAACGCCTCGGTACCCAGGGACTTGACCACCGATTTCATTCCATTATGGGTGCCGGGACCACCTTTGGCCCGCAGGCGGATCGTACCAGCAGGAATATCCACGTCATCGTGAAGAACCAATACATCTGTCGGCTCAATTTTGTAAAACTTCATCAATTCTGCTACAGACTGGCCACTTAAATTCATATACGTCACAGGTTTTAGCAAAATCACCGCTTCTCCGGCATAACGGCCCTGCCCGAAGAGTCCCTGGAACCGAGCTTTGGTCACCGAAATATCCAGTTTTTCCGCCAAAGTGTCAATGGCGGCAAATCCCACATTATGCCGCGTGTCGTGATACGTTTTGCCAGGATTACCTAGCCCTACAATCAATTTCATTAGCGATCAAACACCTGAGAAATGCTCAAGTTGGTGTTCACGCGTCGGATGCATTCGGCTAACAAACTGGCCACGGAGACCACCGTAATTTTTTCGGGTAACAAAGCTGGATCTTTGTAAATGGTGTTTGTGATGACAAAGCGATCCATCACAGAATCTTCAATACGCTCCAATGCCGGCCCAGATAAAACACCGTGAGTCGCGCAGCCAAACACGCGTTTGGCACCACGTTCTTTTAGCACAGCTGCCGCTTTGCAAATGGTTCCTGCCGTATCCACGATGTCGTCAATGATGATGCAATCTTTGCCTTCGATGTCTCCGATCAAGTTCATTACTTCAGACTCGTTGGCTTTCGGACGACGTTTTTCAATAATGGCAATCGGTAAATCCAAGCGTGTGGCAAAGTTACGAGCTCTGGTGACTCCTCCTAAGTCAGGGCTGACCACACAAGCATCTTCGCCGAGGAATTCATGAAAATAGTCCGCTAAGTGACTGATCGCGCTGAGGTGGTCCACTGGGATGTTAAAGTATCCCTGAATTTGTCCTGCATGCAAATCCATGGTAATCACGCGGTCCGCTCCCGCTTGAGTGATTAAATCAGCCACCAACTTGGATGTAATCGGTTCTCTGGCTTTGGTCTTGCGGTCTTGTCTCGCATAGCCATAGTAGGGCACAACTGCGTTGATGCGACCGGCTGAAGCCCTTCGCAATGCATCGATAATGATCAATAATTCCATGAGATGATCGTTGACTGGTGAACTGGTGGGTTGAATGACGTATACGTCTTTACCACGCACCGTTTCCCCAATATTGATGCTGATTTCCCCGTCACTAAACTGTGTCGATTCCATTTGGCCTAGCGGCACGCCCAAATCCTCACATACTGCTTTGGCCAACTTCGGGTTGCTGTTGCCCGAGAATACGATCATATCTCCTGTACAAAAGTTCATCCTAGTCCTCCTTCGCCTTTTTGTCCGCCCTTTTCTCGCTCCATCCTGCTACCATGTGTTCGCGAGCTCGTGCCACGACTAATACGTCCTCTTCGACATCCACGGTCAATGTTGATCCCGCTGCCACAAACGCTTTTTTGCCGACGTGGACCGGACTGACCACGTTGACATTACTACCTATAAAAGCATCGTCTTCTACGACACTACGATACTTGCGCTCCCCGTCGTAGTTGACAAAGATGACTCCGCAGCCAATGTTTACGCGTTGACCCACATCGGCATCCCCCACATAGGCCAAATGAGATGCCTTGGAGCCTTTTTCCATCGTGGAGTTTTTCACCTCCACAAAATTACCGATTTTTACATGATCCTTTAAGACGGTATGAGGTCTTAAATGAGCAAAAGGCCCCATCTTCACGTCATTTCCTACCGTGGCTTCCTCAATGACCACCGATTCCAAATGGCAATCTTCGCCTATTTTACTATCCACAATACGAGAACTGCCACGAATTTCCGTTCCCGCACCAATGACCGTGGTTCCTTCTAACACGATATCCGGCCACAAAATAACATCTGGCGCCAACTGCACCTTAGGTCCCACCACGGTTCGATCCGGATCAATGAACGTGACGCCTTCTTTCATCCAGTGGTTGTTAATCCGCGTTCTTAAAATCTTCTCTGATTGGGCTAGCTGACTTCGACTATTAATGCCTTCCAGTTCCTGAGGGTTGTCTATGGTATAGGCTTCCACGCGAAACTCTTTTTTTCGCAGCACTTCCATGATGTCCGTTAAATAATATTCCCCTTGGGCATTGTCATCGGAAATATCTTTAAGCCCCTCTTTTAAGGCCCGCCCTTTGATGTAGTACATACCGCCGTTGATCTCATGCACTTCCAATTCGTGTTCTCGACAATCTTTATGTTCACGAATGGCGTAAAAAGCAAAGTTATCATCGCGAATGATACGACCATACCCGGTGGGATCTTTCAAAATCGTGGTCATCACGACACCGTCATAATCCCCTTCCTGGGCAAAATGTTGAAATGCTTTCAAGGTCTCATGACGCACCAATGGCGTATCACCACAGAGGATCAAGACCTCATCCTCATCACCAATATAGGGCAATGTCTGCATCACGGCAAACCCGGTACCATAGGGCTGTCCCTCACCGATGGGCTGACGTACCACTTCCATCGTCATGGAAGCAGGAACGGTCACTTCCACATCTCCCTGTCCATGGCCCACCACTAGCAGCAGTTCCTCTGCCATGCCGTCCACCGCATCAATCACATATTGTAGCATCGGCTCGGTGACCAATTCATGCATCACCTTAGGCATACGACTTTTCATACGGGTTCCGGCACCCGCTGCCAAAATCACTGCTTTAATCATAATTTTCTCCATTTTCCACAGCCAATTGCTTCGCCAAGTCCAAAATATAATCACGACACAAGATTTCTTTTCCTTGTTTCGTGTAGACACGCGGCAAACGCTTGGTAAACATACTGATCAGGGAATGAGGAATTTGACCAGGTACCAAAGCTGCCACATCATACATATTGATCTCCTCGTCTCCATCTTTTCCCACTAACGTCACAATATCTCCCACAGCCACTTGCGCTTCTGATACATCTGCCATCAAGTGGTCCATGCAGATTTTACCCGCCACGGCGCAGGGGTGACCATGAACCAGCACCTTGGACTTGTTGCCCAGCGCACGGTTATACCCATCGGCGTAGCCGATGGGTATCGTCGCCAACTCCATCTCATGGGGCGCTGTAAATGTCAGCCCGTAAGAGACCTTATCCCCTGGTGCCAAGGTCTTTAAGTGCACCACTTCCGCCTTTAAACTCAAAGCCGGCTTCAAAGAGATGATGGCCCGCTCTTCTTCCGTGTTGTTGGGATAAATCCCGTAGCTAATCAACCCTGGTCGCACCATGTCATAGTGAAATTCAGGATACCCAATGGTACCCGCCGAGTTAGCCGCATGACGATAGCGGAAGGTAACCCCCCGCGCTGCTAAGCCCCCCACCATCTTTTCAAACAGGGCTGCCTGTCTTCTCGTATAGGCTTCGTTTTCATCGGCAGCGGCAAAATGGGTGAAGATTCCTTCCAAATAGAGATTAGGCAGCTGAGCAATCTTCACGATTTCGTCAATGTTTTCTTCCACCGGATCAAACCCTAAGCGATTGAGTCCCGTTTCGATTTTAATATGCACCGTCGCCGTCTTTCCCATGGCCACTGCTGCATCGCTAATGCGCTTAGCCTGGCCATAGGTATAGACCGTCATACCAATGTCCAGCTTAATCGTCTCTTCCACCAGGTACGGCGGCGTATAGCCTAGAATCAGCATACTCATCGCCTTTTTGCCAAGGCCTTTTTTGAGCATAATCGCCTCAGACAGCGTGGCCACCGCCACTTTTTCAATGCCCATATCATGGTATTCCTTGACGATTTCTACCGCCCCATGACCATAAGCGTCAGCTTTCACCACCGGCATCACGGCTACATCTTTCCCCACTAAATTCATAATGGATTGCATGTTGTACACAATGGCATCTAAATCGATTTCCATCCATGCGGGTCTTGATACTTTTCGTTCCATGGGCACCCTTTCTTATTTTTCCTGGATTAATCTGTCGCCGATTAGGTACACGTCTCCTGCTCCCATTGTGAGCACTGTGTCCCCCGGTTTTACCACTTCGTGCAGCGCCTCGATTACATCATCAAAGGAAGCTTGGTAGCTGACATGGGGATGGTAGGTTTCAATGGCCTCTACCAACATCCGTGAATGGATGTCACCATAGTCCTTTTCCCGTGCAGCATAAATATCTGTAATCATCACGACATCTGCCTCAGTAAAACTCTTTGCAAAGCTATTTAAAAGCTTTTTGGTCCTCGTAAAGGTATGGGGTTGGAATACGCAAATCAGCTTACCCTTGACCGTGGGCTTTAACGCATGCAGCACCGCTTCCACTTCCGTGGGATGATGGGCATAGTCATCCATAATAGTGACACCATCCTTGAGTGCCTTAAACTCTAATCGACGATGCACACCGGTGTACTGGCTAAGGCGCTCTTTAATCACGCCTAGATCCATACCGTAAGCCCATGCTGTGGCCATCGCCGCTAAGGCGTTGGTCACATTATGGCGACCGAGCACATGCAATTTCATGCGATCGTTAAATTCACCTTGCACATACAGGTCAAAGGCAATGCCAGAGCCGGCTAAATCCAAGTTCTTTGCGACAAAATCCCCCTCGCCTTCCACGGAAACGGTGATTGCCTTTCGTCCCAACTCCTCCATCATCGCCATAAGATGGGAGTCGTCGGCATTGACAATGAGCTTGGCGGTTGGCTTTAGGCCTTCCACATAAGCCCTAAACGTCCTAACGATATGATCGATATTATCAAAATAATCCAAGTGATCTTCGTCCACATTGAGTAGTACGGCAATGGTAGGACGGTATTTTAAAATATTCGCCTTGTATTCACAGGCTTCTGTCAAGAGAAGTTCTCGATCTCCCAACAAGACGTTGCCTTGAATGTGATCCAGCATACCCCCTAGTAAAATGGTCGGCACCGGGTTTTCCCGGTAAAAAATTTCCGCCAACATACTCGTGGTGGTCGTCTTGCCATGAGTGCCGGAGACAGCGATGGCTTCCTTGTAATTTTCCATCAGCGCCCCTAAGAACGTCGCCCGGTCCACCACGTCGATTTTTCGATTCATCGCCGCCCGCAATTCCGGGTTATCCATGCCAATGGCATCGGTATAGATCACCAGATTGGCTCCTTCTACATGGGAGGCCTCATGTCCATAGTACACTTTGATGCCTAAGTCTTCTAAACGTTGTGTATTCTCACTTTTTTTGCGATCAGAGCCGGAAACACAGTACCCGGCATTGTGAGCAATCTCTGCCAGTCCACTCATACTAATGCCACCGATGCCGATAAAGTGCATGTGGCGGTGTTTATCTTTATCCAATATAAAATGATACAATTTGTTCACATCCTCTTAATTCTATCATTATACCACACTTCTCGTGATGTTCTAGAACTCTTAACAGGAAATTCCTCAGCAGACCTTCTCTTAAAAATTTATGGTGAATTGTTGTTCTTTTTCTAAATTAGGGTACATATGAAATGAACGATTTACTTGTGACAAAAGTTCAAATGAGAGGAAAGTGGTGATTGCATGAATGTCACTGATGTACGTATTCGCTATATTGCAAACCAAAACAAAATGAAGGCCGTAGCTTCTGTGACCTTCGATGATATGTTTGTCGTTCATGACATCAAAGTCATTGATGGACAAAACGGGTTATTTATAGCCATGCCCAGCCGTCGTACCAACGATGGTGAGTTTAGAGATATTGCTCACCCGATTAATTCCGAAGCCCGAGCCATCTTATCTGATAAGATTTTAGGTGCCTACCATGAAGGCCTTGCCGCTTGGGAAGCTGAACAATCGGAAAGAGCCGCTGAAGCCCCTGCACAGGAAGAAGCTCCTGTTGAAGCCCCTGCTGATACTTGCAGCCTCTAACCTGTCTATCAACCCATCATAAAAAACACAATCGGCAAAACCGATTGTGTTTTTTTAGTCTAGTTGTGAAGTTTAATCCATTGACGACTGCGCACTCGCCGCAAACCGATCAAGCACTTGGTCAGCTCTTCCAGGCTCACCATCAAGACCACCCAGTCAATGCGTAGCTGCAATATCCCTGCACCGAGAAAGGCCATAGGCACCCCTACTAGCCAAATCGCTGCAATCTCCAAAAACATCGAGTAGCGCGTATCGCCACCGCCCCGCAAAACCCCCACAATGAGTGTCGAATTGCACGTGCGGATAAAAAAGGCAAATCCCATCACCATGAGCATGCGGATGGCCAAGTGTGCCACGTCAAGCTTTAAGTGGAATAAAGACACAATCGGCGAGGCCAATAGGATCATCAACCCACCGGTCACCACTCCTGCCAACGTGGACAGAATCAAAAACTTCACCGCATCATCATAGGCCCGCTCCGGTTCACCTTCACCTAGTGCCTGCCCCACAATGACCGTACAGGCATTAGCTAAGCCCCTGGCAAAGACAAAGGCAATGTTCACCACTGAGCTATACACCTGCACCGCCGCCGTAGACTCCACTCCTAAAAGAGCATAGGCCTTATTGTACATCACTTGTCCGGTAGACCACATAAATTCGTTAATCACCACGGGTGCGACAATCGTGAAATAATAACGAATGACATCGCGTTCCAAAGGAAACAGCTCCGACAGCTGCAGCCGTAACACCGATGGGTACTGGTAGATGACCACGATCAAAAATCCCAACTCCACCAGGCGGGCAATCACCGTGGCCAACGCCGCCCCTTTGACTCCCAAAGCGGGCATACCCAGCTTGCCAAAAATAAAGGCATAGTTTAAAATCGTATTCACCACAACGGAAATCAACGTGGCAGTCAAAGGTGTCTTCGCATTGCCAACGGCTCGCATCGATGCCCCTAAAGTGAAACTGAGTGCCGTAGGGATATAGCTCAGAGCGATCATCCGCAGATAGATGGCTCCCGCTTTGATGACCTCTGCATCTTTAATCAACAGGCGCATCAAAGCTTCCGGCATCGTCAAGGCCAACACGGTAATCACCAGCCCGACCACAGTGGAAAAGCTCAAAGCCAGCGCCATCGTTTTTCTCACACCGACCTCATCACGCCGCCCCCAGTTTTGTGCCATCATGGCCACTGAGCCGGTGTTGATTCCAAAACAAATCAACGCATAAATAAAAAAGACTTGGTTGCCCAACCCTACTGCTGCCACCTCGACCTCGCCTAAGCGGGCAATCATCAACGTGTCTAGGGCATTAAGCGCCGAAGACAGTAGGTTTTGTAACGCAATGGGCACCGCCAATGTCCAAACCACCGCGAGAAATCTTCGATCTCTCGCTATTTCTAATAATCGATTCAATCTATCACCTCTTACGAAAAGGAGTATACCATGTCCTACTTATCCACCTTAACTATCGCTTTTTCTTTGGCAATGGATGCCTTTGCGGTGGCCATGGGAAAAGGCTTAGCCATGAAACGGCTCAACACAAAAAAAGCCCTCATCATCGGCTTGTACTTTGGCTTTTTCCAAGCCCTCATGCCCATCATCGGCTACTTTACAGGGCAAAGCTTTTACCATATCATCAGCGCCTATGACCACTGGATCGTCTTTATCCTCTTGGGTCTGATTGGTGCCAACATGATCAAAGAAGGCTTTGAAGGCGAAGATACCATGGACGACAGCACCGACTTTAAAACCATGCTCCTCTTGGCCATCGCCACCAGCATTGATGCCTTAGCTGCCGGGATCAGCTTCACCTTTATGGCCATATCCATTTGGCCTACCATTCTTACCATTGGCATCCTTACCGCCTTACTTTCCGTCCTAGGCGTTGCCATCGGTCACGTTTCAGGAAACCATCTCTCTCGCTATGCCCAATTTCTCGGCGGTGCCATTCTCATCTGCATGGGAACCCATACCCTCTTAACCCACTTAGGCATCCTGGGTTAACTCCTGTGTTCTACTCTACATCCATACGAAAACCCTCGGTCATCAGCCGAGGGCTTTTATTTGCTTTGCGACTTTGCAGATTCCTAGTTGCATTAAATTTTTCCTGCAAAAGCCATCAAACGATCCTGCCATTCCTCTACCACCACTTGCCATTCATTTTGCTCTTTAAAATGGCAGAGAAAACAGCCATCTTCGATTTTCAAGTCATATAGGGGAAAATCCTGCTGGTGGGCCATCCAACCCTTGCCTGTGCCCTTAGCCAACGCTTCTTTCGCCACCCAAATCGCCGTGGCACCCCAGACGCGTTCCATGGACTCCGGCTCGCCTAAGCTGTCGAGAAAATGGCGTTCCAAAGGCGTTAATATCGGCTCCAAGGGCCGTTCAAATCGCGGGTCAATGGTTTCCAAATCCACACCAATGCTCACGGCGCCGGGAGCCACCGCCACCATGGTCATCGCTGCGTGGTGTGTGATGGAAAAAGAGACATCCGGATTCTTTCCGCCGCCCCAAAACGGTCGACCTTGCATATCCATGTTAATCGGTGTTCCCACCACTTCGTCAAACCCCGCTTTTCGCAATGCCTCTTGTACACCCCAACGTCCCTGACAATAGCGACGACGGCGACGCGGGTGATGGCGTTCACCCACCAAGGCCAATTCCTCTGGCAACAGCGCTTCCGGCGCCACCTCTCCTTCAATGATGAGATATGTCACTTCGTGCCCATGCCAGGGTTGCTTCCCCTCTTTCATAATTTCCATAAGGCTTAAACCTCCCCTTTAGTCTCTGTGATACAGTTTGCGCACCAATGACGGCGGCTCAGGCCAACGCCTGGATTACCAACATCACTACAACTCCGGGAATCCCCAAAAAACCTGCCACCCATGCCGTCAGCCACGTAATCGGTATTTGTACCCCAATCGCAGACCCCAGCATATTCACCAGCCATAACAACATGGCACCTAAAGCGGCATTCATCAAAAGCTTTCCCAAAAGGCGCAATGATACTCCTAATAATAACACGAGAATGACCAAGGTGATCATTCCCACCAAAACTCCCAATACTGGCATAATCCTCCTTAAAAGCGACTGAGCAAATTGTCATGGCGCACCTGAAGAAAGGGGATTACCAATAGCGCCACAAAGGCCAATGTGCGCACAATTTGCCAAAAATTAAAATTCACGATGGATCCGCCCCAAAACGTATTAATCAAGCTCGTCACCAAAATGATGATGATCGCCAAGCTCATGTGCATATAAATCGTCTGGTTCGACCGCGTGCCCTCGCCATAAAAAATCATAGCCAAAAATACATACAGTACCATCAAGGGCAGTAAACGCAAAAAACCCATTCCTTTGACGGGAAATAGCGCGTCCCATTGATTGGCACGAAATAGACTAATCAATATGCCCAACAAGGCCATACCGTACATCAGACGATCCAACGACTTATTTCTGCGCCGTCTCGTCGCCTCTCGAATCATCTCATATAGTAAAATACCGATGATATGCAGACTCATCCACATCAATTGGCGGCCACGGCCAATCACCGTCAAGTGTTCCACGATGCCGTTGGTCATCAACGCAAAGATCCGCGTCAACATCTCTGCTCCCGGACCTAAGGCTAAAAAAATGCCGGTCAGCCCCATAATACGATAATGTGCCCAGCCATTATGATGATTTAAAATATAATAGGACATGCCAATCATCGCCGCCAGGTAGATGATAAATCCTATGGTTTCTACAACTTTCTGCGCCATCCTGTCTCCTTATTTCAAAAGCCTAATGAATTATGCTTGTTCTTTCCGACAAACTGTGATATGATACAACCTGCTTGGGCGGTTAGCTCAGTTGGTTAGAGTGCCACGTTGACATCGTGGAGGTCGTTGGTTCGACTCCAATACCGCCCACCAAGTTTATTATAACATATGAAAACCCCGAGGACACAAACTCGGGGTTTTTAATTTTTTGTTCCTGCAGGGCTTAGCGAATGCCTTCTCGTCTTGTGGTGAAGAACACACGATAAGCTTCCTTCGCCATATAGGCATCAGCCTTGCTCACCAACTCATAAGGAGCGTGCATGGACAAAGTGGGCACGCCACAGTCCACGACCTCGGCACCATACTCAGCGATCATGCCTGCAATGGTGCCACCACCGCCTTGGTCCACAGCTCCCATCTCACCGGTTTGCCAAATGACATCTCCCTCGGCAAAAATAGTTCGCACCTCTTGTAAAAACTCCGCATTAGCATCGTTACAACCGCTCTTTCCACGGGCTCCGGTGTACTTATTAATGGCCACGCCGCAACCAGCTATGCAGGCGTTTAATTTTTCCGTGACTTCAGGGAAATTAGGCTCATAGCTCACGGACACGTCGGCACTTAAAATCTGAGAACGACGTAAAGCCCGGCGCATACCCAGCTCTACCGCTCCACCTTCCAAGGCCACCATCTCGGCTACCAAGTTCTCAAAGAATCGGCTGGTCGCCCCGGCATTACCCACTGAACCAATCTCTTCCTTGTCTAAAAATAATGCTACTGCCGTACGTCGTGGCACGTCCTTGACACCTAAAATTGCCTCGTAAGTGGCATAAGCACACACGCGGTCATCGTGGCCATAACCCATCAGCATCGCTTCGTCAAAGCCCACGGAACGAGCTTTGCCCGCCGGGACGACTTCGATTTCCGCCACGGCAAAATCTTCTTCCACTAATCCATAACGATCATGTAAATAGGACAAAATCGCCTTCTTTATGGGATCCTTATCGCCCTTTTGAGCCCCAAAATCACTATGGCCCAAAACGATATTCAACTGTTCGCCGGTAATACCTTCAGCTAGCTTTTTCTGCATCTGGTCCGCACTTAAGTGAATCAATAAATCATTGATAAAAAATACGGGTTCATCAGCCTCCTCGCCGATGGAAAGCTCAATCTTTTCACCGGACTGGGTGTAAATGACACCATGCAATGCCAGTGGAATCGTCGTCCACTGGTATTTTTTTACGCCACCATAATAGTGAGTCTTTGCCAATAACATGGCTCCGTCTTCATAAAAGGGACGCTGTTTTAAATCCAAACGGGGGCTGTCAATATGTGCACCGACAATGTGCATCCCCTCGTCTAACGATTCTTCACCCACTACCACCATGGCAAAAGCCTTGCCCTTTTGGTTAAAATACACGCGATCCCCCGGCTTTAGGCTCTCAAACGCATCCAAAGGCTTAAACCCTTCTCGTGCCGCATGTTCCTCCAGCCATTTCACGGCTAGGCGCTCCGTCTTAGAGGCATCTAAAAACTCTTTATAGCGCTCACTATAGGCCATAATCTCCATTTTTCTCACTTCGTCGATTTGGCTCCAAACGCTTTTCTTTTCATAGGCGTATGTCATCAACTCTCCTCCTTTATTTCCACCCACAGTGTAACACAAACGTCACTGAAAAAAAAGACTCCCTTAGCACTGCCGGCTAAACCTCCGGTCGCAACTGGGCCGTTGCTTTTCGGTTAAGCACAAACGTCACCGGCATCATCAAGCTCTCAGTTATGACAAAGCTGATCCACACCCCTGTCACACCCCAGAGCTTAAAGGCTCCATAAGCCACCGGCATAAATAAAATCACCTGACGAAACGCGTGGATCCACAAACTCCAACTGCTCTTTTTCACCGCTTGGAAAAACGTACCCATCATCAAATGATACACCATAAATCCATAACTCAACGAAATCCAGCGAAACGCTTCGCGCCCCATCTGTACCATGGTAGCATCGCCTTTAAAGAGATACAAAATCTCATCGGGCCAAATCCATAGCGCCACAAAAAGTACCGCCATAATGACCAGCCCGAAGCGGATTGCAAAATCTCGGGTCTTCTTTAAACGCTCCAGTCGTTGACCTCCGTAATCGTAACTCATCAAGGGCAGCGTCCCTTGGATGATCCCATTCACCGTCATCAACCCCAGACCCTGGATGCGATAATAAATCCCATACACCGCCACCGCCGTCACTGACACGGGAAGCAACAACCCATTAATAAACGACAACATCATCACGGGGAAAATATTTAAGGCAAAACTGGGCAGCCCTGTCACAAACATGGGCTTAGCCACCTTCCAATCAAAGCCGAACTCCCTGGCTTTCGGTCGCAACTGCGTATCCATGAAAAGCAAAAATGCAATCGCCATCCACGTCGACAACTGCTGGCCAATGAGCGTAGCCAAAGCCGCTCCCTTGACCCCCATCGCCGGGATCTTGCCCCAGCCGAAAATCAAAATCGGGTCCAAAATAATATTCGCCACTGCCCCCACCATTTGCATCACCATGGGCAACAGCATATTTCCCTTACCCTGGAAAATCTTTTGGATATTGATGTGGACCATCGTGCCAAAAGCGAAATATCCCAGAATCACGAAATATTCCATGCCATAAGCCGCCACATCCGCCGGTGCCCCGATAAAAGAAAGGTACGCCCGGGTAATGGGCTTCGCTAGCACCGCCCACAACACGCTAAACAACACTGACCACGAAAGCGACACCCCGGCCACCTTCCTCGCCGACTCCTTATCGCCATGACCCAAGGCGTTAGCGATGAGCACGTTGGCTCCTACCCCTACGAAAATAGCCATCGCCGTCATCAGCGTCTGCAACGGAAAAATCGTCGTCACGCCGACCAGAGGCACCTCGCCCAGCCGTGCCACGAAAATACTGTCCACTACAAAATACAAAAATTGCAGAAACATCGATGCCATCGGCGGCAACGACATATAAATCACCGCTTTACGTACAGAAGACTGCTCCATTGGATTTTGCATCATTACACCTCCTCGCACCTCATGCTACACCTCGTTATCTCCAGTATACCCCAAAACCGCTCCCACCCAAAGGAAAAGTCCTTCAACGAGGAAAAGTCTCCTATCGCTTCCGTAGTCCTCGTCTTTTACACCAAAGCTTACCTCGGCTTTACGCCCCGCTACCTCCACTCGCCCCCTACCTAATCAAGGAGCACTATCCATCGAGCTTTGTTCCTATTCCTTTACTTCACCTTCACCACATCACCAGCCTTCATCATCTGCTCTAAATCGACAAAATGCAGCAAGCCCGCGCCTGCTGCATGTGTTGTATGCTTATCAACCTTTTTAATGTAAGCCAATGACCCTGCCTCTTTACGATCACCCCGCCAACGTGCGCATCACCCAATCCACATCCTTATTTTCCAACTCCTGGGTATCACGATGCACATCAAGCGATCTCTGATGGCAATGACGTTTCTGTTTTCTGCGTCACGTGCACAGGAAACTCCTTCAAAAGAGCTTCAACCTCTTTCTCCGACATCCTGGTACACATTCTTAGCACATATTGCTTTTCAACCTTCAATATTCTCGAGTGTAGCGATTGGAGGCGCAGTGGTGGTGACGTGCTGCTCACCGCCTCGTTGACGGAAGCCTCTCATGGGTCATACCCTTGGGCCGATACGTTTTGCGCACCTTGAGGTCAAGGGACAGGTTTGGCAAAGAGGCTTTTTCTTGCAGTGCTCTTTGGCGTTTTGGACGATGAGGGCGTGGAGTTGGTTATAGGTCGCCACGTCTCGAGGCAGAGCGCTTTCGCAGTAATGTTTCACGTCCATGTAGGTCTTCCCCGCATCGAGGGGCAGGCGGTGAAACAGGCGCATGGTGTAGGTATCCACCACAAAAGATGGCAGGTGGAAGGCGTAGAGAAGGATGGAGTCCGCTGTTTCGTTGCCCACACCTTTGACTTCGAGCAGTTCCTGTCGCAGTGTTGCAAGCGAACGGCATCGCACGCGTTCCACATCGCCGTCATACTCCTGAAACCATTGGCTGATTGCTTTAAGGTATTGGGCCTTTTGGCGAAAGAATCCGGCTGGCCGAATCAGGTCTTGCAGCTCCTCATCGGACAGCGCCAAAATCTTTACCGGTTCCAGTTGTCCATCCAGTTGATGGATGGCCTTTTCCACATTGGTCCATGCGGTGTTTTGGGTAAGAATGGCTCCCACCATCACTTCAAATGGCGACTCTGCCGGCCACCACTTTAGGTCCCCGTAGTGGGCGCATAAGATTTCATAAATTTGTTCCAGTGGACTCACCTATCTTCACCTCTTTCGTTTGCTCCCTGCGTCTTAGGGTCATTATACCATCGAACCCGACTCTTTCTCTTTTCAAAACATCAAAAAACCTCGGAGGTGGTCCGAGGTTTTACGTGACTGTCACATTATTTGTAGGAGTGTAGTGACGGTAGTAAGTTGTTGACACCAATGTAGGTGAAGATGACGCACAAAAAGCCGATGACGGCAAATTGGGCGGCTCGTTTGTCTTTCATGCCTTTGACTTTGCGCATGTGCAAATAGGCCGTGTAGATGAGCCAGGTGATCAGGGACCACGTTTCTTTGGGGTCCCAAGCCCAGTAGCGTCCCCATGCTTTTTGAGCCCACAAAGAGCCGGTGAGAATGCACAGGGTGAGGAGAATGTAGCCGATGACGATGGCACGGTACATGTTTTCGTCAACGGTTTTAAGACCCTCAGGGCCTTTTTTGTCGTATTGACTAAGGTACATGCCCGCCAAAGCACAGGCTAAGGCAAAAGAGCCGTAAGATAAAATAGCCAGGCTCACGTGGATAGCCAACCAGCCACTTTGCAAAGCAGGCATCAGAGGACGCACTTCTTTGTTGAGCATGGCCGCATAGCCGATGAGCAGTATGGCTAAGGGCGTGATAAAGACACCCAAGTCTCTGCCACTCGGTTTGCGTTCATAGATGATAAAAAACAGGGCTATCCCCCAGGCAAAAGCGGTTGCAAATTCGTATTGGTTCGATAAGGGCACTCGTCCGGCGCCAATGCCACGGCAAACCATGGCCAGGGTGTGCAGCACAAAGCCCAGTTTAAAGGCCCGCATACCCCAGGTGCCGGCATGTTCTTTTTTGCCGATTTTATCGAGGAGTAGTAGCACCATGGTCACCACATAGAGGATGACGGTGGCGGTAAAGCAAATGTTTTCCGTTTGTAAATAAAAGTTATCCATCAAGGTCTCTCTTTCGTTTTCGGTCCCCAAAAGACAAGGCCTAAACCCACCAACAACAGCAGAGCGCCTGTCGCTGCCCCGGGCATATAGGGATCTTTGCGCACGGCCAATAAGGTGTAGTATTGTGGGCTGGTCAGTCGTACGGTGTATTCGCCAATTTTTAAGGGGCGCAGCATGGACACCAAGTCTTGTCCCACCACTTGACCCATGTATTCAATCTTAATGTAGGCGTAAGGATTGCGCATGTGGGGTGTTTTGGAGCGGATGACGCCGTCTTTTTCTTCCATGTCTGGAAAAAAGTCCAGCATTTCGATGATGAGCTTTCCGGAGTCCGCCGATACCACTTCTTTGGAAAACAGTATCGCTGTGCCGATGTCGTCTTCAAATCGCTTGACATGGGCCTCCACGGCGTAGCCCAAAGAGGCTTGGGAAAACTGATAGCCTTCCACAGTCAATGGGTGGTTGACGGCGATTTCTCCCCCACCTAGTTCTTCGTCATCGCGCAGGATCCGCGCTTCCGTGATGTAGGAGTCAACGGTGAGGTCCGGACGCAAGTTCACCGTAAAATCGTCAATGGCCACAGTCAGGTCCGTTCCCTCCAAAGGTGCGACGGTACCCTTGACGTTGTAAAACGTGTTGTCGTAAGCATAGCGCTGGCCCAAACCGAAGAATAAAATGGTCACCAAAATCCCCACGTGGAGGATCCAGGAGCCCGTCAGGCGGTAGGCCACATCGCGTTTGCCCTCTTTCCATGCTCGCACCAGCGGCTTGATACGCACAATGACGCAGAGTAGAATGCTCAGGCACAAAAGCCCACCCAGAATAGCGTACCACGTCGAGGAGTAGACATGGTCCAGCGATAGTTTGGTCATCCACCCGGCCTGACGCATCCCATACTTCTCAACGTAGACTTCTATGTCTTGGTTTTGCGGAATCAGCGTGCCCACCAAAGAACCCAGTACCAAGGCGACCAGTAAGCCTACAGCTAAGGGCATGGAGGACAAAAAGCGGGTGATTTTTTTCATAGGTCAATGGTATCCAGCTTGTCAAGGCCTTGTTTGATCAAGGCATCGGCGTGATCCAAGTACCCGTCTTGTTTGTCGTAGTTGTGGAATCCTTCACTATTTTCTACAAACACATAATCCCAGTAGAATTGGGCTTCACGGTGAATGTCTTGAAGCTCTTCTAAGCTATCTGCATCTAGTTTATCTTCATTTACTGCTTGGGTCAGTTTCACCACGTAAGTACCCAGTTCCTCGCCCACGGCTTGGGTTTTTTCCGTGATGGCTTTTTGTAGCGCATGGACTTGCGCCAAAAGCATTTCTTCACTGGTGTCGGAGTGGCAAGCCATGCAAGAATCTTGCATGTTTTTCAAAGGGCTGGTCCAGTGGTGGCTTCGCACCATTTTACCATTTTCTTCGACCATGGGCATATGGCAATCGATACAGTCCATGCTCTTTTTGGCATGAACACTACCGTCAAAGGTTTCCACTTCCGGGTGCTGTGCCTTTAATAACTTAGCTCCGGTTCCCGGGTGTTCCCAGTCGGCAAAGTTTAGATCTTGGTAATAAGCGTACGCTTCATCGCAACCCAAACCTTCGGTCCACGGTAGAATGACGTCTTTCGTTTCGCTGTCCAGGTAGTATTCCACGTGACATTGCGCACAGGCGTATTCCCTTTTTCCCACTTTATCCGCCACAGCGTCTAACTTCATGGCTTCCAGAAAATGCACGCGTTTGATATCCAATACGCCGGGAGTTTCCCCGTGACAGTCGTAGCAGGTCATACCCACATGGACGTCGTGCTCTTTGACAAAGTCGTCAAAGTTGATGGAACTGGCGTTACCATCTTCCAGTAAAGCCTCGGTAAATTCGCTGGTCTTACAAGCCAAGCAGGATGCACCGGCTTTGGGGCGTTGGGTGTGGAGCACGTCTTCTAAGGCATATACGTGACCTCTGGCTCTATCGTATTGCTTAGCAAATCCGTAGCCATCATAAAGGGTGCGCAAGAAGGGGTACGCTTCCAGGTAAGAGTAGTTTTCCGATCCACCATAAGTGGTGGCCACCATTTCCTCATTGCGCAAGAATAAGGCCACTTCTTCCGGATAGGTCTCTTGCCATTCTTCCACAGGTACAATGCCTTCAATCTTTACTTCTTCTTTTTGACCGTCTGCTTCTTCTTGCGGCTCCGTCGGTGCCGGGGTGCCACAGCCCACTAAGACCGCCGAAAGCATCGCACACAGAAGCCATCCTATGATTAACTTTCTTTTCATCCTCATCTTCCCTTCTTCATCATTTTTTATGCGTTCTCGTCTATGATATATCTATTATACCCGATGTTGTTTAAATTGTGTCAATAGATTTGCCCCTGATGGCAGAAGTAGCCTTAGCTAACTTGCAACACATTAAAATCTTCGCCCAGCGGAGCTCCAGCATCAGAAAAGCCTCATGTCTTGAGACATGAGGCTCTCGCAAAGGAAAACGAAACATGAACGGTCGTTTAGTGAGACCAAAGGCGTTTCCACCATGGTAACTCTTGCCTCACAGCCTCTTCGAGGAAGCGGTGTTGCATAAAATATTGTTGGGAGTTAAGCCCCGCCGTTCGAGGCAGTTTATGATACAGGCCGTCGGCATGCAGCTTTCTGGCTTTGGTGTCATCTTGCCATTGCATATCCAGGTAATGTAAAATCCCCGTCTGGATGCGCTTATCGTAAATCGGCACAGCTAGTTCCACTCGCTTTTCGGTGTTGCGAGTCATCATATCCGCTGAAGACAAGTAAATGGCTGGATCTTCTTTGCCAAAGACATAGACCCTCGGGTGCTCTAAGTACCGCCCGACGATGGAGCGCACTTCCACTCGCTCCGTAAAGCCTTTGACTTCCGGCATGATACAGCAGATACCCCGAATAATCAGATGTACGGTGACGCCGTGTTGCGAAGCTTCCCGTAGTTTGGTGATGATGTCTTTATCGGTGAGAGAGTTCATTTTCATCATGATGTATCCCTCGGTGCCTTTTTCAATTTCTCGGTCGATCAGCTTGATAAAGTGGGGTTTAGGGTTGTGGGAGCCTGTAAAAGGTGCAGGTATTTGTTGTCCACCTTGCCCATGGCCATGTGTTTAAAGAAGTCTCTGGCATCCATGGCAATCTCAGGGTCTGATGTTAACAGAGAAAAGTCGGTGTATTGACGTGCTGTCTTTTCGTTGTAGTTGCCGGTGCCCACTTGGACGATGTCTCGCAGCCGTTTGTCTTTGCCTTCATAGGTAATCAAACACAACTTAGCGTGACATTTCAACTCTTCGAATCCATAGATTACGCGACATCCGCTATTGAGTAGCACATCGGCGTAGTTAATATTGCGCTGTTCATCAAATCGTGCCTTCAGCTCCATCATCACCATGACCTCGACACCATTTTCCGCCGCCTTACACAATGCTTCCACGACTTTCGACGCGCCGGCCAAGCGATAGATGGTGATGCGGATCGCTTACACGCCCGGTCTCTGTGCTGCCTCATTCAACAGGCGCAAAAATCGTCCATGGAGTCATAGGGATAGGAAAGCAGGCGGTCTCTTTGTTCAATTTGATCAAACATAGAGGTATCCGGAAGCCTGAACGGTCGAAATTCTGGATAGCTTAATTTCACAATCAACGCCGTGGGTAGGATGTCATCCAGCTCACTGACGTAAGTCATGTTCATCGGAGCCACACTCTCCATCATGGCCTCGTCAAACAGCCCCAAGGCCTCTTTTAAATAGTTTAATGAGGTCTTAGTCAGGTCGCCCGAATATTCCAGACGCACCGCTTCCTGGCGTTGGCGTTTGCGAATGACCTTTTCCATATAGTCGCGATAGTCATCCACTTCTTCGCTCAGCTCCAAGGTCGTGTCGATTTCAAAATTTCGTGTCACGCAAACGAGCCCTTTTTCCATGATGTCGTATCCGGAAAATAAATCGTCCAAATGATGCATGATAATTTTTTCCGTTCGAATATAGTCAAAGTTATCCCCAGGCAAAGAGACGTATTTGGCATAATGACTGCTGATGGGCACAATACCATACTTCACCTCTTTTGCGTCCGATTTGCGCAGTGCCACAAAGGCGTAGAGTTTTTTGTTATCAAAAAAGGGCAGAGGATGCCCTGGGTCGATAATTTGGGAAATAATGGTCGGCTCCAGTTGCTCGCGATAATAACTTTTCACGTATTTTGACTGTGCGTGATTTAAATCTTCGTAGTGACAGCTCCGCACGCCATAAGCGGACAGCGTTTCCATCACTTGTGCGTAGACTTCGTTTTTTCGTTGGTAAATGGCAGGCATGTCTTGATAAATCAACTCCAGCTGTTCCTTAGCAGTCAAGCCTGATTTATTATCTACCACCGGCGTCTTCAGGGATGCCAGGTCCCAAAGAGATCCCACGCGGACCATAAAAAACTCATCTAAGTTATTGGTAAAAATACTCAGAAAACGCAGTCGCTCCATCGGTGGTGTTTCCGGATCCTCCGCTTCTTCCAAGACTCGCAAGTTAAACTGTAGCCACGAAAGTTCCCTGTTTTGCATGTATTGATTAAATAGGGGTGCCATTGGATCCCTCCGTTTGTAAATATTCTGCATAACCTTCTCGCACGCCGTATTTCGAGACCTGCACGTATTCCATTCCCAGATGTTGCATTTGACATCTAAGAAGTAAGAGCCCTGGTGTAATGGAATGAACGCGCTCAGGCACCACTTGTAATAAGGTGCGCAAGGCCTTTTGATCTCTGGCAAGTAGGCGCGCCTGCAAATCTTCTAACTCCGCTAAAGTATACGAAGTGTTATCCTCTTTGGCATTTAATTCTTGCAACATGTTTCCCAATGCTCGCACGGTGCCTCCGATGCCCACAAGCGTGTCACCTTCAATCTCCATCTCTGCATAGGGACATAGGCGACTGACCCAAGCTTCCAAGGCTTTTACCTCCTCAGCAGTGGGAAAAACCTCTGACACAAAACGACGGTAGAGACTCAAGCACCCTTCCTCAATGGGATAGATCGCACAAATGCCCCCACTGTTAAAGGTCACCAGTTCCGTACTCCCTCCACCAATATCGATACTTGCGCCGGACTTGATATCCAAAGCCTGTTTCCAGCCTCGATACCCTAGCTTGGACTCCTCTTCAGCACTAAACAAACGGATTGTTAAGCCCGTTTCCTCCTCCACAGCCTGGATGGCTTCGCGCGAATTTTTTATATTTCTCAGAGATGCTGTGGCAAAGACATGCAACTCATCGCCTTTTAAAAAACGAAAGAGCTTTTCTTGTTTTTTCAGCACCTTGATCAGCTTTTTGATCCCATCTTTGGTCAGTACACCATCTTCCACATAGGATGCCAAGCCTGCTACGTTCTTTTTCAAAAAAACTTCTTTCCATCTGCTTCGTTTATCTTTGGTTTCTTCGTAAACATTAAACCGAATTGTGTTAGATCCAATATCAATCATATAAATCATGGCTATCCCCCATTTCGTATTTTAACAACCCTTTGTAATATTCCGGCGAGCGCTGTGTAAAGCCAATGAAAAATTCCCCGTCTTTTCCGGAATCCAGGTGCTTATCCCTTTTTATAAACAAACTTTAAAGAAGTTGCAAAATCTTCCTTGACATCAATTTCATTCCATGCTAGTATAGGGAAAGTAACCGACCTGCCGTCGTAGCTCAGTAGGTAGAGCGCATGCATGGTAAGCATGAGGTCGCCGGTTCGATCCCGGCCGTCGGCTCCATATTGACTCCTGTCACCTGAGGGTGACAGTTTTTTTATGCCCATTTTGATTCAGATCCCGTATCGATACTCCAATGGTGCCCGCTATTTTCCCTTTTCCAATGACTGCCTGCGTCTATCCACGTTCTTTTTATTATACCTTCTGCATCAAAAAACACTCTGTGCCCTATTGCACAGAGTGTTTTTCGCATTTCAAGTTCACCAGGTGATTTCATC
>CAYFMR010000002.1:155544-160515 GCA_964344295.1 uncultured Peptoniphilaceae bacterium
GCGTATACTGACGTTGATGCATCGCTTCATCATACTCGCGATCCACATCGTTTTGCTCATAGCTTAGCCCCAATCCTTTTTCGTCGAATTGTGGCATGACCAACAAAGCACCCTGTAAACGTTTGCTTACAGGGTGCTTGAGGATTATAGTGGGCGCTCTCCCACTTCATGATAGGCTTTCATTGCCTCTTCCAGTGCGCGGATCGCCTCTTCTTCTACGTCGTCTTTCCCCAACAGGGCTTCAACACGATGCAGAAGGCTTAGAAATTCCCGGAGGTCCTTCGTCTCACGGAATTCATAACGACGGTTGTCTTTTTTCAGCGTGGCCACCACAGAAGGACGACCTTTGACTTTTTCGTAGCCGCGTTGATGCAGTTCGCCGAGTAGACGGTCATTGACAAGCATACTCGACGTATAGAGTCCGGCAGCCCGTCCGCCAAATAGTAGATGCTCAAGAGGGGCATCAGCCTTTAGCCAATGGTGGATGGCGTCATCGGCAATGCAGTCCCCAGTGATGGTGGCGATAAAGGCGTCGACTGCCAACCCCTCTTCCGGCACTAGTGCATCAAAGAGCTCCAGGGCCACATCTAGATCCGTTGTGGATGCATAGATGTGCTCTGCGCTAAAATTCTCCGTCGGGTTCTCGCGGTAAAACAGTAAATAAAATCGGTGATCCGTCACATATTGGCGCACGGCCTCCGGCGTCTGCAGTGCGTCACGATTATAGCTAATTCTCTTCATCGTCATATCCTTTCTCTTTTGTAATCGATGGCTCTATTTTATCCTAAAGCCTCTCACCTTTCCAGGTCTTCCCGCCTATGCCATACTTCTTTAGGCCAATTTCTCTTTTTATCCACTTGGCAAGATGAACTTGTTCTTTTTCCTACATTTTTCATATTTCCCCTTGACACTAGCACTTTATTCCATTACAATGGCGATAAATAAAAGCATTGCGAAGGAAAAGTACGCGATACACGGTTCAAAGAGAGAGGGGCTCACCGGCTGCAAGGTCCCTTGAACATGCATGGCGGAAAAACCACCTTCAAGCTCACGTTTGAAAAGAGTAGAACGCTGCGGTGGCGCCGTTAACGCTTATCTGATTCATCAGGTGGAATGCGAGTATCACTCGTCCTATGGAGGACGAGTGTTTTTTGTTTTAAAGAGAAATAATTCGTTAAGCTCTCAAAAGGAGGTCTCTTATGTCCATTGTTGCCAAGTTTGGTGGGTCATCACTCGCCGATGCCCCTCATTTTCAACAAGTCAAACACATTATTGAAACGACCAAGCCCTTAGTGGTTGTTCCTTCGGCCCCGGGAAAGGCCCATTCCAAGGATCATAAAGTCACAGAATTGCTCTATATGTGCCATCAGCTAGCCTCTCATGGACTTAATTTCGATGAGGTGTTCGATTTGGTGTCGAAGCGCTACCGTGACTTGGTCGAGATATTGCACATCGATATTTCATTGGATGCCATTTTTATGGAGGTGAAGGAGGCCATTCAGAATGGGGCTAGTCGCGATTTTACCGCTAGCCGCGGAGAGTACATCAACGGACTGATCCTAGCTAAATATTTGGGATACCGGTTTATTGATGCCACTGACCTCATCCGTTTCACTCCGGATGGTACATACGATCCCGGTAAGACGTGCGCCTTAGTCGCCTCCATCATCACTGGAGAAGAGCCCGTGGTGGTGCCTGGATTTTACGGGGCAGATAATTCCGGCTGCATTCACACCTTTTCGCGCGGTGGATCTGATATCACCGGGGCCATCTTAGCCGCTTGCCTTGATGCCGAGTGTTATGAGAACTGGACTGATGTCTCCGGATTTCTCGTCGCCGATCCCCACATTGTCCCCCACGCCCGTCCCATGGCTAAAGTTTCCTACCGCGAATTGCGCGAACTCTCGTACATGGGTGCCATGGTCCTTCATGAAGAAGCTATTTTTCCGGTGAGGGAGAAGGGGATTCCCATTCATATTAAAAACACCAATGCCCCGGATGACGAAGGCACCTTCATCGTACCGGAGTTGGGCCCCATGAGTGGGCACCAAGTCACGGGGATCGCCGGAAAGCAGGGCTTTGTGGTCTTTACGGTGGAAAAGACATTCCTCTCCGAAGAACTCGGGTTTTTGCGTAAGCTGCTTAGCGTCTTCGAAACCAATAACGTCTCCATCGCCCACATTCCTTCCGGCATCGATCACGTATCCGTCATCGTCAAGGAAGCGGACGTAGTGGGTAAAGAAAAGAAGATTCAAGAAGAAATTGCCATCTATTGCCACCCGGAAGATGTGAAGGTGTATCGTAACCTGGCTTTAATTGCCGTCGTCGGTCGTGGCATGATCTCCACCAAGGGGGTCAGTGCAAAAATCTTTGCCGCCATGGCCGAACACGGCGTTAACGTACGCATGATCATCCAAGGAGCCAGCGAGTTAAATATTATTGTAGGCGTAGAAAACGAAGATATGGAAACGGCGATTGCCGCCATCTATAGTGCATTTGATGAAAAGGAGTAAGGATCATGAATCAAAAACAATATGTCGTCGCAGTCGCCGGTGCCACAGGATTAGTGGGAAGCACCATTTTACGAGTCTTAGAAGAGCGTCAGTTCCCTGTTAAAATTTTAGTTCCCCTGGCATCATCCCGTTCTGCGGGAAAGTCGGTACAGTTCCGAGGAGAAGACGTACCCGTTAAGGAGCTCTCCGCTGATGCGTTTGAAGGCGTGGACATTGCCTTTTTCGCCGCCGGGGGAGCTCGCAGCCGCGAATTTGCCCCTGCTGCCGTCAAAGCCGGTGCCTTGGTTATCGACAACAGCAGCGAGTTTCGTATGGATCCAGCAGTCCCCCTAATCGTTCCCGAGGTCAATGCAAAAGACATTAAGAACCACCAAGGCATCATCGCCAACCCCAACTGCTCTACGATCCAATGTATGGCACCACTAAAGGTCATCCAAGATTTAGCCGGTATCAAGCGCGTCGTCTATTCCTCCTATCAAAGTGTCTCCGGCTCCGGCCTCAAAGGCTTAGCCGACTTAGACGAGGGAAAATCCGATTTCTACCCCCATCCCATCAAGGGAAACATCCTACCCCACATCGATGACTTCTTATCCGACGGCTATACCAAAGAAGAACGCAAAATGATCAATGAAACGAGAAAGATTTTACACGATGATCACATGCGCGTCACAGCCACCACAGCCCGTGTGCCCGTCCGCTTCGGTCACAGTGTTTCGATTAACGTCGAGTTAGAAAGGGATGTGGACTTAGACGCCTTACGCAAAGCCTTTCAAGAATTCCCTGAAATCGTGCTTTGTGACGATCCGGAAAAGCAAGTCTATCCCCTTCCTCTGGATGTGGAAGGAAAAGATGAAGTGTATGTGGGACGCTTGCGCAAAGACGACTCGTTGCAATACGGCCTCAATCTGTGGACCGTTGCTGATAACATTCGCAAGGGAGCCGCCACCAATGCCGTGGAAATTGCCGAGGCCTGCCTACGATTAGGGGTGATTTAAATGCTAGGAATTTTAGGTTTGGGCACAGTCGGTCAAGGTGTCGTCAAACTACTACAGGAATATCCTGACGAGGCTTTGTCACTTAAAACCGTTGTGGTCCGAAACCTGCATAAACCACGAGCAGTTCAACTGGAAGGGGTGCAAATCACCGATGACCCTCAAGTCCTCCTCACCGATCCGGACATTTCCATCGTTCTGGAATGTACTGGACACGACGATGCCTATGGATGGATCAAACAGGCCTTAACAGCTAAAAAACACGTCATCACCGCTCACAAAGCTTGCGTCTCCCAGCACCTGGAAGAGCTTTCTGCGTTGGCTGAGGAAAACGGCGTGACCTTTTACTATGAAGCAGCAGTGATGGCTGGCGTACCGGTGATCAAACCACTGCTGGACCAAATTCGTTTTAACTCTATCGACTGTGTGGAAGGTATTTTAAATGGGACGACCAACTTTATGCTTACCCACATGGCCACCATGGGATACGATAACGCCTTGGCTGAAGCCCAGCGCCTAGGTTATGCTGAGCAAGACCCCACCGCCGATGTCGGCGGGTTCGATGCCGGACGCAAGCTGCGCATCCTCGCCACCTTAGCATTCCGAGGCCCTGTGACAGAAGACATGATGCAGATTAAAGGTATCCAAGACTTATCCGCCGCCGACTTGGCCTTTTTCGCTGAAGAAGGTTACCAAGTCAAACTTCTAGGCCGAGCTGTGCAAAGCGGCGGTGGCGTCTCCATCTATGTTGCCCCCACTGCCTTGCCCCTCTCTCATCCCATGGCTCAGCTGACGGGGACGGAAAACATGGCGGGAATTTACGGTTCCAATGTGGGCCCCTTATTTATCCAAGGCCGCGGTGCCGGTATGCGCGAAACGGCTGTGGGGATGCTAACCGATGCCGCTCGTATCGCTCATGGTATGGCGCCTATCACTAGCCCACTTGGTCATGCCAGCTATAAGGCCGTCTCACCCCAAGGCCGTGCCTTTCTTCATGTGCCAGTCGGCTCTCCATGGGAGTCACTGGTAGAACGCGACTGGGGGCCCGGTCAGCTGACCAAGCCAATTTCCATGGCAGAGCTACGCGACTTCCCCCATCCCTTTATCTGGTTGGAGGATGAGGCTCTCACTCGACACCTTAGCTGATTTCATCCCTTTCTTCTTACAAATCGCCCACTGGCAACCTGCCATGGGCGATTTTTATATCCAGCACCGTAAATCACCATCTCTTGCCAAGAAAACATCCTCCCGTCTTTCTATTCCTTTTAGCGATGAGGAGGCACGGTGACATAGTTGCATCATGGCTATGATCCCATCGTCATGTCGTTATGATTGAGACGATTGGATCATTCTGCAGCCAGAGGACAACTAAGCACACTCCATTTTGGGACAATAAAAATTTTGGGCACTAAAAAAGACTCCAGAAAACTGGAGTCTTTTTCTAACCGGCAATGTCCTACTCTCCC
>CAYFMR010000003.1:0-141200 GCA_964344295.1 uncultured Peptoniphilaceae bacterium
TAAAAAATAGAATATAGTATTTTGAATGGTTTGGGATATATTGGACGTTTGGAAATGAAGAGATAGAATAGGCAGAGGATGATTACGGAGATGAGTGCTTTTGACATGTTCAATCCCTCCTTTCCCATTCAGTATACTAAAAATGACAGGTTGCCTCCAGCAGCTATGACGCAACTGGGCGGTTGCAAAGTCAAGAGAAGGCAAAGGTTCATGTTGTATGAGCACGTGAGGTCATCAAGGACCAGGTTGGGTGAACGGAATGAGACGGGGTTAAGCCTCGAGATCTTGTGCCTTGGCTTGCCGTTCTCGCTTTGCCTCACTATAGACAGCAGTAATGGAAAGAAACAGGGCATCCAGAGCTTCGTCGGTGAGGGTTTCAGCGTAAAAGAGTTGGCACAGGTCGTGGATGAGGCCGATCGAGTCGCTGTCCTGTGGCAACGCGAGGGTATCAGTAGGCGGCTGTGTCGTCTCGGTGAGCAAGTATTCCAAGTCCACATGATAAAAGTAGGCGATATCTAAGTAAGTCTTGTGAAATCGAGGTAGACGTTCGGCCAGTTCGTAACCTTTGTAGGTGCGCAGGCTGACGCCGCAGCCCTCAGCAGCTTGAGCCTGGGTGTAACCAAAAGTTTGGCGGAGTTGGCGTAATTTTGTTGAAAAGTCCATGATTTTCTCCTTTGAGGTCGATGGAAGCTTAAAAGTGCATCTGGTAACACCAGTATAAAAAAGAAAAAGGGGCCTGTCAATGATAGGGCGGGCGGGTCAAGCGCTCGTGTAAGAGGTTTTAGTGTATCCTTGAACGCAACCCCGCCCGAAAAAATGTGGTAGCTTTGCGCGTTTACTGTCACAAAGAAGAATATGTTCCAGAGGTGTTTTTTTATCAACATAAATATGATATGATAATACACTATAATAAAGACATACCTTGGAGAAAAAGGAACCTGGTGATGAAGAGTATGGAGATAAAAATCCCGTTCGAAACATTTGAGGAGAAGTCGGAAAAGCTAAAAGCCTTGGCTCACCCGATTCGCCTTTGTATTGTCAAAGGGTTGCTAGATAACGGCTCTTGCCAAGTTGGCATCATGCAGGACTGTTTGCATACGCCGCAAAGCACTATTAGCCAACACATGGCTAAGTTGCGCACTTTGGGAATCATTGAGGGCGAACGAGATGGCGTGGAAATTCATTATCGTTTGGCAGATCCGGAAGTGGAAGCGTTGGTAAGAACGTTGTTTCCCGATGAAGAGAAAAAATCATGAAGTGATCGAAAAAAGCACCTAAGTGCAATACTTAGGTGCTTTTTTGTATTTTTTGGCAGTTAAGAAGGATTTTCTGGGGAGGCTTGTAGACCTTTTTTCGCTTTTCGTTGTTTCTGGTAATCGATGATGTTGGTGATGATGATGCGCAGGGTCATGTAAAGGGGAGTGGCGATCAAGGAGCCGATGACACCAAAGAGTTGCAAGCCGGCTAGCACGATGATGATGACGGTAAAGGGGTGAATGGATAGTCGTGAGCCGATGACTTGTGGGGTGATGATGTGGGCTTCAATTTGTTGGGCGATTAACACCACGGCCAAGACTTTCATCGCCGTGACCCAACTGTGGGTCAGACCCAGAAGAACGGCGGGGATGCCACCGATAAAAGGCCCGACGAAAGGAATTAGGTTGGTGATAAAGTTCATGCAGGCGATGAGGCCGGCGTAGGGGAGCTTCACAATGGTGAATCCAATGAACATGAGAATGCCGAGGATGATGGAGACAAAGATTTGTCCGGTGATGTAGGCGCGGAGGATGTAATGGATTTGGCGCATGGTCTGTTGCACCGTGACCCCATAGGGTTTGTTGGCGCTGGATTCTTGGATGAGATCACCTAGTTTTCCTGAATCGGCCAATAGGTAGTAGGTAGCCAAGAGGAAGATGATCACCTGGGTGCCTACGCTGCCGATGCCGGAGGCTACGCTGCCCACCGAGGAGGTGACATCGGCGACGGTGGTGGGGAGGTGGTTGATAAAGTCGGTTAAGGATTCTTGAATTCGTACGACGATTTCATCGATATTGACCCAATCCGGGAGACTTTGGATCCAATCTTCGTTGTTTTCTTGAAAGTATTCGTAGTTTAGGATGCTGGTTAAGTGTTTGACTTGGACGAAGAGGAAGCGGGAGACAAAAAAGACAAAGAGCACGAGGGCCACCAGGAAGATGATGAAAATGAGAGTGGCCACCCAGGCTTTGGATTTAATGTAGCGGCTTAATAGCCTTTTGAGTGGGTAGAGGGCGTAGAATACGTAGACGGCCAGAATCAGAGAGATGACAAAGAACTGAAAGATGCCGAGAAATGGTTTGAGTAACGGGGCTAGTCGGACGACCAAGAGGATGATGATGAGCACGAGGGCGATATTGACGAGTTTGTGGGTCTTATTGGAAAATTTCATAGTGTCTCCTTTAAGAGGTGGTGCTGTATTCGTCTTCCAGTAGTTGGTATAGTTTGTCGTTGACACGATACCGTGTACGGGAAAGAGTGTTTAAGAACTGCTCGACATTGGTGGCTAAATAGGTGTCCGGGTGGTCTTTCAGAAACGTTTCGAAGCCGGTGATAATAGGGTCATCGTAGCGCAAGGTCTTCGGGTCGTAGTGGGGGTCGGTCACCGAGCCAAAAAAGTAAAGCCGCGCATAGTATTCGTTGCGCAGACGAATGTAATTGAGTAAGGGGGAGTAGGGGTAGGTGGTAATAAAGTTATCGGTAATCATCAGTCGCTGGGCCAGGGCATCTTGGGATATGGCAAAGGTCTGATCGGGACGTAGGCAGGGATCGGTGAGTTCATAGCTACGGATGGTCATGTAGTCGTCCAGTTCAGACAAGACGTGTAGGCCGTATTTTTCCTGGAGCAGGGGGTAGTTGATATCGTAGCTCCATGGCTGGCTGTTGGTATTAACATAGTATCCTAAATCGTATTGCTGTAGAAGAAAACGCTGCAGGGCAGTGGGACCCGGCCACAACGCAGGGTCTACCAAATAACTGCGCTCGTTTAAACGTGCCACCTGAAGTTGGGAAACGGGCACGTCTCGCAAAAGTTCGTGGAGTGTTTGGGTATGCGTGTCCAAGGTTTTGGAGAGTAGTTCCACATAGCGGGTGAGTAAGGACGTGGCATCGGCTTGGTTTAGCACCTGGATGTGTTCATCGTAATAGGATAGGAACGCCTCTGGCGATTCCGCCAATCGTCGTTCGCATTCCTCATAAACGGCTTCGTCGGGGCGGGGTTGCAGGTTGCCTCGCTCCACACCCAATACGCGAGCGCTATCGTCTCCGTCCCAAGCAAAGTAGATTTCCATGGTGTCGCGATGGTTCGTGTCGGAGAGAAAACTATCTTGGCGGTAGGCCGTTTGGGACCAATAGAGTACGCCGTCTTCATTGGTGGCAATGGTGTTGTCAGCAGTCGCAGAAAACAGGTTAAATCGCCTGTCTCCAATAAGGGGAAACAGCCTTTGACCGTCCCAGCCGTAAGCATAGGTATAGCCGCTGTGATTGCCAACGTAATCGTGGCAGATCAGACCATAGGTGTCGGGGGCGACCTTGCCCATGGCCAGGGCATAGGTACCGTTGTCGTACTGGAGGGCCAGTTGTGCGAGAATCTCGTAGCGGTCGTGACGCATGCCGTAGATGTAAAGGGTGCCGGGGTCATTTAAGTCATCGTGGTTGCGCTCCAAAGCCAAAGCCATGTAAGGCAGGGGGCTATCATCTAAATGGCCGGTTACCCAAGTATAGTTGGGGCTTTGATGAAGCTCGGCTTGGGCCTGACCCAAGGCATCGTAAAGCGGGAAAAGCACTTCGTCCGCTGAGGGAGTTTCGGCTAAGGCGGCTGCAATGTCTTGGCATAGGGCCTCTTCCGACGAAGGCTGATCTTGGCAACCGGCAAGAAAGAGCAGGCTAGCAACGACAACGAAGAAATAGTAGAAAAATCGACGCATGTTAACGAATGGGGGTTTCAATGGCACCGATGCCGTCCACGCGGGCGACCACTACGTCACCGGGTTTTAAGTAGACTGGCGGCTTCATGCCAAGGGCTACACCGGCAGGAGTGCCGGTGAGGATGATATCGCCGGGCAATAGGGTTTGGCCACGAGAAAGATCCTCCACAATGGTGGGAATGTCGAAGATCAGCTGGTCCGTGGTAGCTTGTTGACGTAATTCACCATTGACAGTCAGTGACAGGGAGAAGGTGGGAATCTCCTCTCGTGCCAATAAAAACTCTGCAGACATGGGCATAAAACCGTCTAAGCTTTTGCCCTTAAGCCATTGGCTGCGAGACTGCTGTAAATCGCGGGCGGAAAAGTCATTGGCGACGGCATAGCCAACAATATGAGACAAGGCATCTTCGCGGGGAATGTCCCTGCCCCCTTTGCCCATGATAAAGGCAAGCTCCACTTCGTAATCCAAGGTTTCAGTTGGCAATTGGGAAAGCATAATGGGGTCACCGGAGGTGGTGATGAGGCCACAGAGCTTGGAAAAATAAATGGGAGCTTGGGGCGTGTCTTCGTTGGTGGCGATGGCCTGGCTTTCTTTAGCGTGGGCCAAGTAGTTTTTGCCCAGGCAAAAAACCCGTGCAGCTTCGGGCATCGGGGCCGTTAGGCGCACCTCGCCTACGAGAAGTCCAGGGACGCGGCGGCAGGTGGCCTCGTCGGGAAAGGCCCGTCCTTCGCGGATCCAATCCGCCAAGGTGGCGGAGGTGTCTAGGGCTTCGGGAATATCATAAATCTGGCCTTCTAAGAGAGCGCCAAAGGAATGCTTTTCGTGATGGACATAGCTTACAATAATCATGAAATCACCTCGTTTTTATCGTATCATAAAAGGCCTGGGAGAAAAAGGGGTAAGTATTGTTTTCACGGTGTTTCTGCGGCGTTTTTACTTGACTTAAAGGGCCGGTATTGATACACTAAATCTGCAATTGAAAATAGCTCATCAGTGATACGGGAAACACTCCCGACTAGGCTGTGAGTGAAAGTGTACCTAGGGTTCCGAAGCGCGGCTTGTCTGGTCCAAGCGGTACAGATACAACACGTATTACACCGAAGGGAGAAAAGCCCAGCCGGGTAGGTTTCACTAACCTACCTGACTGGGCATGCTTTTATTTTGAGGAGGGTATCTATGCAACGTTTTCTGGTCGAAAAAAAACCGGTTCATAACCGTGAGGCCATAGCACTTCGCCATGAAATGGAACATTTCTTAGGCTTTCATCCCCAAGACGTACGAGTGATCGCCGTCTATGATCTCTATGACGTGGATGAGTCGGAAGGAGAAAAAATCTTTCGTGAAATCCTCTGGGATCCCGTACTTGATGTGCAACGCCCTCAATGGGATGACACCTATCAAGCCTATCGTTATGAAGCCGTAGATGGTCAATACGACCAAAGAGGAGACGTCACCGGGAAGTTAGCGTCTCTTTTGATGGGCCGAGACACCCTGGTGTTATCATCACGCATTGTCTTAGTCAAAGGATTAACTGAGGAAGAGATGAACACTTTGAAGGCGTACCATTTAAACGCCGTGGAATACGTTGAAGTACCTTTGGACCGAGATTCTTATCGTCCCTATGCCGAAGCGACAGAGCCCATTCCTACCTTGGCAGGCTTCCGAAAAGCCAGTGAAGATGAATTGGTGTCCATGACAGCTGCTTACGGTTTAGGCATGGATTTAGATGATCTTTTACACATTCAACGCTATTTTGACTCCATTGACCGCGACCCCACTGAAACGGAACTCAAACTCCTGGAAACCTATTGGTCGGACCACTGTCGCCACACTACCTTCAACACAGTCATCGACGAAATTCGCTGGAATGACGAAGAAACGGTACGAGCCATCGGCGAAGCCTTCCAAAGCTATGTGGATAGCCGTGGGTATGTATTTGGAGATCAGGAACGTCCTTTGACCCTCATGGACTTGGCAACGATCAATGCCCGAGAAGTCACGAAAAAAGGTCTTTTAGACGATAAAGAAAAAAGCGATGAAGTCAACGCGGCTTCTATTGAAATCGACATCGAGGTCGATGGTCGCCCAGAACGTTGGCTCTTAATGTTTAAAAATGAAACTCATAACCACCCTACGGAAATTGAACCCTTCGGTGGTGCTTCCACCTGCTTGGGCGGAGCCATTCGCGACCCTCTTTCCGGTCGTGCTTATGTATACCAAGCCATCCGCATCACTGGTTGCGGGAACCCCCTGACTTCCTGGGAAGACACCTTGGAAGGCAAACTCCCCCAAAGAAAGATCACGTTAAAAGCCATGGAAGGCTACAGCTCCTATGGCTATCAAATCGGTGCGACGACGGGAGCGTTAAAAGAAGTGTACCACGACGGATTTGTGGCCAAACGTATGGAGCTGGGAGCGTTAGTCGCGGCTGCGCCTAAAGCGCAAGTCACCCGCGGCAAAGCGATGCCCGGCGATGTGGTCATCCTCTTGGGAGGCCGTACTGGCCGTGATGGTCTCGGAGCTGCAGTTGGTTCATCGAAAAAGCACACGGAAGACTCTTTGGACCATGGTGGCACCGACGTGCAAAAGGGTAACCCACTGATTGAACGCCGCATTGTCCGCCTATTCCGTCGCCCGGAAGCATCCAAACTCATTAAGGTATGTAACGACTTTGGTGCCGGCGGTGTCAGCGTGGCCATTGGGGAATTGGCTGATGGCTTGCTGATCCAACTGGATGCGGTACCGGTCAAATATCCCGGCATGAACGGTACGGAAATTGCCCTTTCGGAATCCCAAGAGCGCATGGCTGTCGTCATCGCCGCCGAGGATGTGGCCGAGTTCATGCAATATGCTGCAGAAGAGGCCTGTGATGCCACCATCGTTGCAGAAGTCACGGAAGATCCTGTAGTGAAGATGATGTGGCGCGGCCAAGAAATTGTCCGCATTGACCGCTCCTTTATCGATACCAATGGGGTACAAAAACATACCACACTGGAAATACGCGGCCCTGAAGGCACTTACTTTGAAACGAAAACGCCATCCTTAGAACACATGAAATCGGTGATGGGGACGCTGGAACAAGCTTACCAAGGAGACATGACCATGTCCTTTGATGCGTCAGTGGGCGGCGGTACGGTATTGCTACCATATGGCGGCATTAATCGCTTGACGCCGACACAAGGCATGGTAGCGATCCTGCCTGTCGAAGAAGGCGAAACGGACACTTGCTCAATTATGAGCTATGGCTACAATCCCAAGCTGGCTTCTTGGAGCCCCTTCCACGGCGGTTACTACGCTGTGTTGGAATCCTTGGCCAGAATGACAGCCATGGGTGGCGATGCCTCTAAAGCGCGCTTGACTTTCCAAGAATACTTCGAACGCTTGGGTAACGACCCGGAAAAATGGGGCAAACCATTCCAAGCACTGCTGGGGGCTTTCTTGGTTCAAAAGGCCTTTGACACTCCGGCTATTGGCGGCAAGGACTCTATGAGCGGCACCTTTGAAGAGTTGCATGTGCCGCCGACACTGGTCTCCTTTGCTGTGGGTACTACGACTGTGGACCATGTGGTTAGTCCGGAACTCAAAGCCCCGGGCCGCAGTCTCGTCTGGCTGCATCTCGATCGCAATGAAGATCAACTGGTAGATTTGGAACAAGCTAAAAAAGCCTATAAAGCAGTTTACGAGCTCGTTCGCGGAGGCCATGTCTATGCGGCTATGGCTGTGGAAGCGGGGGGCATTTACGCCACTGTTGCCAAGATGGCATTAGGTAACGGCATTGGGGTGAAACTAAACGATGTGCAAGCAGAGCTGTGGGGCATGGATCTTCACGGTGACCTGCTATTAGAAATGGATCAGCCCCACCTGTTAAGCCACGGCATCGAATTAGGTATCACCACCGCCGATGGTATGGTGACCTATGCAGGTGAAACACTGTCGCTAGAAACCTTAACAGACATCTACATCGCACCGTTAAAACCGGTGTTTGAAGGAGGCTATCAAGCAGCAACCAAAGAGGTACCGGCAGAGAGATTGCACGCCGGTCAAGTGGAAAGCTTTGCTACAGGTTACGGTCCCCAAGTCTTGATTCCCGTCTTCTTCGGCAGCCACGGCGAATATAGCTTGAAAAAACAATTCCTACAAGCGGGAGCAGAGGTGCGAACCTTCATCTTTGACGATCGTGATCCGGAAACTTATCCGACTATGGTGGAACAATTGGCTATCGCCATTAATGGGTGTAACATTTTGGCATTCCCCGACGGCTGTGTCTATGGTCAAGAACCGGAAGTGGCTGGCAAGTTTATGGAAAATCTCCTGCACGAACACCAAATCATGGTGGCCTGTCAAAGCCTCTTAGCTCGTAAAGGATTGATCTTAGGCATTGGTGACAGCTTTACGGGACTGTTGCACGCTGGTTACTTCGAAGAAGAGTTGGGTGCTCCCACAACCATGCGCACCAGTTACCATGCTCGCGGAAGGTTCACCCATACCCTTAACCACGTCAAAGTGCAAACGAATGATAGCCCGTGGCTATGCCTGATGAAACCGGGAGATATGTACACCGTGCCCGTAGCAACGCAAATGGGACGCTTTGAAGCGGAAGATGTGGAAGCACTATTAGAAAAAGGTCTGGTTGGTACGCGCTTTATCGGACGTACTGGGGAATACGAAAACAGTTTAATCGCTAATCCCACCGGATCCATGGCTCAAATCGAAAGTCTCTTAAGCCCCAACAAACAAGTCTTCGGCACCATTGCGGCCATTGACCGAGTCGGCACAGGACTTTACCAAAACCGTGAAAACCTTGGATTACACCAAATTTTCGCCTCGGCAGTCCATTATTTTAAAGGTGAATGAGAACATAGGAGGACGGTATGAAAGTCGGTATTATTATGGGCAGCTCTTCGGATCAAGAAATCGCAAAGAAAGTTGCCGTCACATTAAATAAATTCGATGTGGAATATGATGTAGAGGTGATTTCAGCTCACCGCACCCCACAAAAGGCATTGGATTTTGCGACGCATGCGAAGCAAAACGGTTATGGCGTCATCATCGCCATAGCGGGCATGGCAGCACACCTAGGTGGTGTGTTGGCGGCCCTGACGACGTTGCCGGTGATTGGCATTCCTGTCAAGAGTTCGATGATGGGCGGATTGGATGCCCTCTTGTCCATGGTACAAATGCCCAAAAATGTGCCCGTCGCTACGGTGGCCATCAACGGCGGTGAAAACGCTGCCATTTTAGCAGTCCAGATGATGGCGTTATCAGACGAAGTGCTGGCCAAGAAATTGGAACAATTTAAGGCTGATTTAGTCAAAGACGTCGATGCCATGAATGAAGAAGTGGCAAAATATAGGGAGGAATGGGATTGAGCGGCATTATCGGCATGATCAGTGAAAAGGACCAACACGTTAGCCGTTTGGCCTACTATGGTCTTTATGGCTTGCAACACCGTGGTCAGGTCTGTGCAGGGATGGCGGTGAATAATAACGGCTTTATCGACTACACAAAAGAGATGGGCCTGGTTCACGAGGTGCTTACGAGTGATCGCATTGAACGATTGGTGGGCAACATGGCGGTAGGCCAAGTGAACACCAACTCCGGCATCGGTGCCGGCAATACGGTGCAAAATGCACAACCCCTGGTTGTAGGATACAAAGAAGGTGGCATGGCTCTGGTGTATGACGGGGCCATCGTCAACTACAAAATGCTAAAAGACGAGATGGAACAGCAGGGTGCCATCTTCCAAAGCCAGCTAGACGGTGAAGTGATCGCCATGCTCATCGCTCGGTTCCACAAGGACAAGATTGAAGAGGCGATTGTGAAAACGCTAGAAGTCATTGAGGGGTCCTATAGCTTTATCATCATGACCAATGACAAACTCTATGCTGCGCGAGATCCTTTCGGCATGAAGCCCTTATCCATTGGAAAGCTAGGGGATGGTTATGTCATCGCGAGTGAAACCTGCGGCTTTGATACCATTGGAGCCAAGTTCTTACGCGACGTACAGCCAGGAGAGCTCTTGTGTTTAGATGAACAGGGAGTGCGCACCATCCAAGTGAAACCGAAGGAACGCCGCCTGTGCTTTTTTGAAATGGTGTATTTTTCTCGTCCTGATTCCATGGTGGACGGCGAGAGCATTTACCTATCTCGGGCAGCCTGTGGTCGCCAATTGGCTCGAGAATGTCCTGTGGATGCGGATATCGTCATCGGCGCTCCGGATTCGGGCATTGTGGCCGCCATTGGTTATGCCGAAGAATCGGGCATACCCTATGCAGAGGGAATCATCAAGAATCGCTACGTGGGTCGCACCTTTATCCAACCCACGCAAGCATTACGCGAAATTGGGGTGCGCATTAAGCTCAACCCGTTAAAGGAAAATATTCAAGGCAAACGGGTCATCTTGGTGGATGACTCTGTCGTCCGCGGGACGACCATTAAGCAAACGGTAAAAATGTTAAGGGATGCTGGAGCAACTGAGGTACACATTCGCATTGCCTCGCCACCAGTGCGTTACTCTTGCCACTTGGGCATGGATACGCCGTCAGAGGAAAACCTGGTGGCAGCGCAAATATCTGTAAAAGAAATCGAAAAGAGCATTGAAGCTGACTCTTTAGGCTACATTAGCTTAGAGGGTATGGCCCAGTCGATGAAAGATCCTCACGGTTTTTGCACCGGTTGCTTTAACGGTGTCTATCCCGTACCGAAACGTTGAAAGGAGTAGCAATGGGTTTAACTTACCGCGATGCCGGTGTGAACAAAGAAGCCGGATATGAGCAAGTAAAGCTAATCAAAGAAATGGTCAAAAGCACCTACAACGACCAAGTGATATCGGATTTAGGTGGATTTGCCGGCCTGTTTGCTCCGGATTTCTCCGGAGTGAAAAACCCGGTCTTGGTATCGGGAACCGATGGCGTCGGTAGCAAGTTGAAGCTGGCCTTTTTAATGGACCGTCACAACACCATTGGTCAAGACTGTGTGGCCATGTGTGTGAACGATATCCTTTGCCAAGGAGCCAAACCACTGTTTTTCCTCGATTACATTGCCACGGATCAATTGGTGCCGGAAAAAATGGCAGCTATCGTGCAAGGCATTACCGAAGGCTGTAAATTGGCAGGGGCCGCTTTAATCGGTGGCGAAACGGCAGAAATGCCGGGATTCTATCAAAAAGACGAATACGACGTGGCCGGCTTTGTCGTCGGTCTGGTGGATCGGGATAAGATAATCGATGGGTCTACCATTGCCGAAGGCGATATTTTAATCGGACTACCCTCTTCTGGTGTGCATTCCAATGGGTTCTCCCTGGTGCGCAAAATCATCTTTGAACGCATGGGAAAAACCGTGGACGATGAAGTGCCAGAGCTGGGCATGACCTTAGGAGAAGCGCTGCTGGAGCCGACGCGTATTTACGTGAAGAGTGTGTGGCCCTTAATCGAAAAAGAACTGGTCAAAGGCATGTGTCACATTACCGGCGGCGGATTTTACGAAAATATTCCCCGCATGATGCCGAAGGGTCTGGGAGCCAAAGTGGATAAAACGGCCATTAATCGTCCGCCCATCTTCGATGTATTACAAGAGTGGGGTGGCATTGAGGAAGAAGAGATGTACGGTACGTTTAACATGGGGATTGGGCTGGTGATGGCCATCGATCCAAACCATGTAGAGGAAGTGATAGCACTTTTAGAAGAAGCCGGCGAAAAACCAGTCCGCCTGGGCGAAGTGGTAGCTGAAGAAGGGGTTCGTCTATGAAAAAAATAGGGGTGCTCATCTCCGGAGGAGGCACCAATTTGCAGGCGCTCATAGATGCCGTTGAGGCCGGCACCATAGACGGAGAAATCGCCGTCGTGATCTCCAATCGCTCCGATGCCTATGGCTTGGAGCGGGCGAGAACTCATGGCATTCCCGCTGTAGTGGCCAAAGGGGAAGAAGAGACCTTAGAGGCATTGGCGACCCATCAGGTTTACTGGGTTGTGTTGGCGGGCTATTTAAAAGTGTTATCGCCGGCATTTGTGCGCACATATCCAAACCGCATCATCAATATTCACCCCTCCCTGATTCCCGCTTTTTGTGGTGATGGTTATTACGGGATGAGGGTACATGAAGCGGTATACGAAAAAGGCGCAAAAGTGTCCGGAGCCACCACCCATTTTGTAGATGAAGGCACGGATACGGGCCCGATCATTCGTCAACACGCCGTGGCTTTGGAAGATGATGATACACCTGAGATCATTCAGAAAAAGGTGTTGGCCGTGGAACACGGACTGTTAGTGGCCACAGTGGCAGATGCAGTCAAAGGACGCTTGGAAGTGAAAGAACACCGTGTAAGACGGAGAAAGGACGACCATGAAACGAGCATTAATTAGTGTATACGACAAAACGGGGGTCGTAGAATTGGCCCAAGCACTGGTGGATATGGGGTGGGAAATCATCTCTACCGGGGGAACGCACCGCTTATTAGAAGAAAGAGGTCTTCCCGTAATCTCCATTGAAGACGTGACGGGATTTCCGGAAATTCTAGATGGTAGAGTCAAGACGCTACATCCCAAAATCCATGCTGGTATTTTGCACCGTCGCAACGTAGAAAGCCACGTGGAAAAAATGAAGGAAATGGGTTTAAAGTCTATTGACATGGTGGTCAATAACCTCTACCCTTTTGAAGAAACGCTTAAAAAACCGGGAATAACCCATCAGGATATCATTGAACAAATTGACATCGGCGGCCCATCCATGATTCGTGCCGCAGCGAAAAATTACCAAGATGTGTTGGTCGTGGTGGATCCAAAAGATTATGACAAAGTGATTGAAAAGCTGCAACAAGATGAAGTGGACCTAGCCTATAAGCAATACTTAGCCGGTAAGGTCTTCACCTTAACAGCCTATTACGACAGCTTAATCGCACACTACTTTAATGAGCAAAACGGGATTTTGTTCCCGGATTACTACACTGACGGCTATCGCATGCAAGAAGTTATGCGCTACGGAGAAAACCCCCATCAAGAGGCGGCTTTCTATGTGGGTGGTCACGTGGAAGGGACCATTGCCGATGCTAAACAACTGCACGGCAAGGCACTTTCCTACAACAACATCAACGACACCAACGGCGCTATTGTGGCATTACAGGAAATGGACGAGCCGGCTTGCGTGGCAGTGAAACACTCTAACCCTTGTGGTGTAGCCGTAGGCGAAACCATCTTGGAAGCTTATGAAGGTGCCTACGCTTGTGACCCCGTCTCCATCTTTGGAGGCATTGTGGCCTTTAACCGTCCTGTAGATGTCCCCACGGCGGAAAAATTAAGCGAGATTTTTTTGGAAGTGATTGTGGCACCTGCGTACCATGAAGATGCCTTGGCCATTTTGTCCAAAAAAGCGAACATTCGCCTTTTGCAACTAGACGTTTCCAAACGCCAACCCCACATGGACCTAAAGACTAAAAAGGTGGACGGCGGTCTTTTAGTGCAACAAAATGACGGCAAACTAGGTTTGGCAGACTTAAAAGTCGTGTCCAAGGCACAACCGACAGAAAAAGATTTACGTCAATTGGCCTTTGCTTGGAAGGTGGCCAAACATGTGGCTTCCAACGGCGTCGTCTTGGCCAAAAATGGTAAGACCCTAGGTATCGGTCAAGGAGAAGTCAACCGTGTGTGGGCTGTGCAAGAAGCTGTTGAACGCGCAGGTGAGGAAGCACAAGGGGCTTACTTGGCCTCCGACGGGTTCTTCCCCTTTAAAGACAGTATCGAAGCCTTGGCTGCTGCCGGCATCAAAGGCGTCATTCAGCCGGGCGGATCCATCCGCGATCAGGAAGTCATCGACTGTGCAGACGAAAACGGTATGGTCATGATTTTTACTGGCATGCGTCACTTTAGACATTAAGGAGGAAAGATGAAGGTTTTAGTCATCGGCGGAGGCGGCCGAGAACATGCCTTAGTTTGGAAACTGGCACAATCGCCGAAAGTGACCAAAATCTATGCAGCCCCTGGTAATGGCGGCATAGGAGAGTTGGCGATGAACGTGCCAATTCCGGTGTCTGATCTGGAAGGGCTCTTGATCTTTGCCAAAGAAGAAGCCATTGACCTGACGGTAGTCGGGCCGGAAGATCCGATGGTGGGTGGCATTGTCGACCGATTCCAAGCCGAGGGGTTAAAGATTTTCGGTGTGAACCGACAAGCGGCTATGCTGGAAGGTTCCAAAGATGTGGCCAAAGATTTTATGCGACGTCATCACATCCCGACAGCCACGTATCACACCTGCCGTAGCTTTGAGGAAGCAAAAGATGCTCTCGCTTTCTACGACTACCCAGTTGTCATCAAAGCCGATGGCCTATGCTTGGGAAAAGGGGTCTTTATTTGTGAAACGGAAACGGAAGCCGTGGAGGCCTTGGAGCATATCTTTGTGGATCGTATCTTTGGCGATGAAGGCAACCAGGTGGTCATTGAAACATTCCTAAAGGGGATAGAGGCTTCGTTGCTTTGCCTAGTCCATGAAAAGGGCATTGTGCCCATGGAGTCAGCGAAAGATTATAAGCAAATTGGCGAAGGGGACGTGGGTCCTAATACCGGCGGTGTCGGCTGCTACAGCCCGAGCCCCCTCTTTGACGATGCCATGAAAGAGCGTATTGCAAAGGAAATTTTAGCGCCCATCCATCAGGGACTCTTAGAAGATGAACTCCATTTTCGCGGTGTACTCTTTATTGGATTAATGATTGTGGATGGCAAACCCTATGTGTTAGAGTTTAATGTACGCTTTGGCGATCCAGAGACAGAAGTGGTGCTTCCACGTTTGCAATCAGACCTGGTGGATGTCTTAGAAAAGACGCTAGACGACACCTTGACACCAGACGACCTGACCTGGCAACAGGGGACGTGCTTAACGGTGGTAGCCACCAGCGGCGGTTATCCAGGCACCTATGAAAAAGGCAAGGCAATCACCATCGGGAACCTGCCGCAGGACATTGTCGTTTTTCACAACGGCACTAAAAAAGTGGATGCAGGGTATGTGACTGCGGGCGGTCGTGTCATATCGGTGACCACTGTGGGTGAGGATCTGGCGACAGCGGCGCATCGCATCTATCAGGTCATGGACCAAGTGCAATTCGACGGCATGTATTATCGCCGCGATATTGGCCTCGACCGCAAATCGCAAATTTAAGCCCAATCACCTAAAAACTTCTTGACAATACAGCGACTATGTAATAAACTATCGAGCATAAAAGCGACGAGCAAAAACAAGTAGGCTTTCTTTCGAATCACAGAGAGTTGTCGGTTGGTGTGAGACAATAGGAGAGGGTAAGCTGAATACAGTTTGTGAGCAGCGCACCGAGGGAGACCGAGGCTGCGACGGGGGCGCCCGTTATAGCGATAGAGTCTAACGTTTACGTTGCACTTGACAAGGCTTTTTTCGTGAGAAAAGAGTAAATTGAGGTGGTACCGCGGATGATCCCGCCCTCTAATCCTGGAGGGCGGGTTTTTTATGCCATGACCCGACCTTCAAAAAAATAGGAAAGGTGGTATACCCATGGCAAACATTAAATTTTTTACCGGAGAAAACATTCCTTTGGAGCTGCACAAGGTGCGCATTGTCCAAAAACTGCATTTATTACCTGTGGAGGAGCGCTTAGCGAAAATCAAAGAGGCTGGTAGCAACACCTTCCTCTTGGAAAATCGCGACGTATTTTTAGACATGCTCACCGACAGTGGCGTCAATGCGATGAGTGATCGTCAACAGGCGGCGATGCTGATCGCCGATGATGCTTACGCAGGATCGGAAACCTTTACTCGTATGAAGGCAAAGCTGGAAGAAATCTTTGGGCTGCCCTTCTTCTTGCCGACACACCAAGGTCGTGCTTGTGAAAATATTTTGGCGTCAGCGCTGGTCAAACCAGGAGACATCGTACCCATGAACTTCCACTTCACGACGACGAAAGCCCACATCACCCGTGTGGGTGGCGAGGTGGTAGAACTCTTAGGCGAAAAAGGCTACGAAGTGGCAAGTGATGAGCCATTTAAAGGAGACATGGACGTGGAAGCACTCAAAGCTCTCATTGACGAAGTGGGAGCAGATCGGATTCCCTTTGTCCGCCTAGAAGCAGGAACCAACCTCATTGGCGGACAGCCCATTTCCGTAGCCAACATGGAGGCAGTGGCACAAGTTTGTCGTGAGGCGGGCATTCTCCTCGTCTTAGATGCCTCCCTGTTGCAAGATAACCTATACTTTATCAAAACACGAGAAAAAGCTTTCCAAGATCAAACCATTCGTCAGATTTCCAAAGCGGTGGCCCATCTCTTTGACGTGATTTACTTCTCCGCACGCAAGTTGGGCTTTGGCCGCGGTGGTGGCATCCTGGTCAGAGACCATGATCTCTTTGTGACCATGCGTGACTTCATCCCCTTATTTGAAGGCTTTACGACTTACGGTGGCATGTCGGTGAAAGAAATGGAGGCCATCACGGTGGGGCTGGATGAGACGATGGACGAGGACATGATTTCCCAAGCACCGCAGTTTATCGCATTTATGGTGGAAGAGTTTCAAAAACGGGGTATTCCTGTTGTGACGCCTGCCGGCGGTCTGGGGGTGCATTTAGACGCCAGCCGCTTCGTGGATCATATTCCCCAAACCGAGTATCCAGCAGGGGCTTTAGCCGCAGCAATCTACATCGCTTCCGGCGTACGTGGCATGGAACGAGGCACCATGAGTGAGCAAAGAGATGAAGATGGCCATGAGCCCTTGGCAGAGATGGAGCTGGTCCGATTGGCCTTACCTCGTCGCGTCTTTACCCTATCTCAGGTCAAATACGTCATTGACCGAGTGACCTGGCTCTTTGAAAATCGTCAGCTGATTGGGGGCTTACGCTTTGTGGACGAACCGAAGACTTTGCGCTTCTTTACCGGTAAGCTGGAGCCCATTGGGGATTGGCAAACGACCTTGGCAAAAAAATTCCGTGAAGACTTTGGTGACAGCCTATAAAAAAGATTTTTGGACATCAAAGCCCCTTTAAGTCCATTCCAAGGACGCGAAGTCGAGGACAAATCCTGGACGTCGCGTCCTTTTTCAAACTTTGTCATATGATAGGCTGCTATTCTCTAAGCGATCAAATCAATTGAGGAGGGGCATATGAAAAAGGATATTCATTTTAATGGCAGCCATCATGATTTTGTCTGTTGCTGGTCATAAGGCTTATATCAATGAAAAAGTGAAAGGTGAGGCGGTGGAACGTGATTGTCCGCCGTTGGTTAAAGTGGCTGGTACTGTCTATGTGGATACAGGCTATCAAAACGCCATGGTCACATGTGGCACTGCAGATGGAGAAATCAAAACAACGGTGAAGGAAACAAAGAGACCTGCCAATAATGATGAATCAAACTTTGGCAAGGGATACGCCGATCCATTGATAGGCGAAAAGGCCTATTGGCGAGTCGTTTGTGTTTTCCTTCGCCGCCGATTGATTTAAGTAGCAAGTATAAGATCATGAACGTCTGTCGATTCCATGTGAAGAGAATCAATCTCAAATCAGGAGCCCCCTAAGGGCTCTTTTTCTCTGCCACAATGCAACAAGCGCTCTAAGTGTCACAGACGAAGAGGGATGATGTTGTACCGAGAGTCGAACATATCATTCCATGCATGACACAAGGGCTGCATCCATGGATGGTTCGTGATAAGGTAAAAAGCATATGATTGAAGCTTCCCATGAATATGATTGCAGTTCAGGGGCAAAAGGCCCGTTTTCAGTTAATACGAAGGGCTGAAATCTGCCAATAAGCGAAATCAACCATAGCGTCTATGTGCGCTTGGGTAAAAAAATTAAGTTTAGGAGACGCAACATAGGCGTAAAAAGGGCTTTTCAAAGACCTAGCCATCTGCTATACTGAACTTATCATACGTTAGCCTTTTAAAGTAAAACTACTTTTAAATAGCACATCGTCAAGGAAGACCTGGCTAAATTAAGGCTGCCGCAAGCAGAAGGAGGAATAGGCGTGCACCATCGATCAAAATTAAAAAATGAACGGACGGACTTTTTGTTTGAAGCGATTTTGTCGTTGGAAACAGAAGAGGAATGCTATCGTTTTTTTGAGGACATTTGTACCATCAAGGAGATTCAGTCGATTACGCAGCGACTGGAAGTGGCACGATTGCTCATTGATAACCAGACGTACAACGAAATTGAAAACATGACAGGAGCCAGCACGGCGACCATTAGCCGCATTAACCGTAGTCTGAATTACGGAGCGGATGGCTACGAAATTGTTTTCAAACGCATGGGGCTATTGCCAAGTGAAGACGGAGAACAATAGAAGATTGCAAAGGTCGTTAGGCGCCTGAACACAAGGGGAAAACCCGGATGATTTTTTCGTGGGGGGAAAAGATCATCCGGGTATTTTGATTTCCAGAATATGGTATAATATGTGCCGAGAGAGGGATGAAATGAACTTATATCAAGGATTAAATGAAAGACAATTAAAAGCACTTCAACACACAGAAGGGCCGATGTTGATTTTGGCCGGTGCTGGTAGCGGTAAGACTCGCGTCATCACCCATAAAATTGCATGGCTCATTGAAGAGAAGGGAGTGCACCCCGGTGAGATCCTGGCCATCACCTTTACGAACAAAGCGGCGAATGAGATGAAAGAACGGGTGGGAACGCTACTGGGACGCCCTGTAGGGTATATGTGGATGGGAACGTTTCACGCCATGGCGGTGCGCATCTTGCGTGGCCATATTGATCGCATCGGTTATGATCGAAACTTTAGCATCTATGATCGCGACAATCAGATGACAGTGGTCAAGGCGTGTATCAAGGAGCTGGGGCTCAATAAAGACACCATCCGCCCTGGTGCCGTAATCTCCCGCATCAGTCAGTTAAAGACCCAGCGCATTACGCCGGAGGAGTTTCAAAAAGAAAACCCTTCCTATTATAGCGATGTGATTTTTGGTCAGATTTACGCGCTGTACTGTGAGAAACTTCGGGACAATATGGCTTTGGACTTTGATGATCTCTTAGAAAAGTGCTTGGAACTTTTGGAGCGAGACGAAGAAGTACGTATGAACTACCAAAAGCAGTTTCGCTATGTCTTCGTCGATGAATACCAGGACACGAACCGTGTACAATACGAAATGGTGAAGTTATTAGCTGGCTATCACCACAATCTCTGCGTGGTAGGAGACGGAGATCAGAGCATCTACGGGTGGCGAGGTGCTGACATCCAGAATATTTTAGATTTTGAAAGGGACTTTCCTGAAGGGAAAACCATTTTATTGGAGCAAAATTATCGCTCGACTGGTAGGATTTTAGCGGCAGCTAACGCTGTCATCTCCCACAATACGGAACGACAAAAAAAGACTTTGTGGTCTGAAAACCCTGAGGGAGATCCGGTGGAGTATTGGGTATTTAACTCAGCGACGGAAGAAGCCTATGCCGTGGGAGATCGCATCCAGGCGTTGCGGTTAGGAGCATATGACTACGATGACATCGCGGTTTTGTATCGCACCAACGCCCAGAGCCGTCAGTTTGAGGAGGCTTTTATGCGAAAATCCATTCCTTATCGCATGGTAGGTGGGGTGAGGTTTTACGAGCGCAAAGAAATCCGGGATTTGATAGCCTATTTGACCTTTGTGGCCAACCCCCAGGACACGGTGGCGTTGGAGCGGATTTTAAATACGCCGAAACGGGGCATTGGTGCCGTTACGACGGAGAAACTCATGGCTATGGGGGCACAGAATAATGATTACCTGAAGGCGTTTCGGGAGGCAATGACATCCCAGGCCTTTTCAGCTAAGGTGCGCCACGGTTTGGAAGAGTTTGTGGGAGCTATCGCCTTTGGCCAAGCCGAACACGATGAGCTCACCTTAGCCGAAGTGGTGGAGGGCGTACTAGAGCGTTCCGGACTGATCCGGGAGTTACGAGAAGAGCGCACAGTGGAAGCGCAGACCCGCATTGAAAACTTATTGGAATTTATTAACGTAGCGGCCCAATACGAAGAAGAACATGAAAATGCCGAGCTGGGAGAATTTATGGCGTCTCTGTCTCTCTTATCGGACGAAGATAAGACAGAAGAAGGAGAGCGCAAGGTCACGTTGATGACCTTACACAGTGCCAAAGGGCTAGAATTCCCCGTCGTCTTTTTGGTCGGTATGGAAGAGGGACTGTTCCCTTCGAAAATGGCGGAAGACGAGGGTCGGGTGGAAGAAGAAAGGCGCCTTTGTTACGTGGGGATCACCCGAGCCGAAAAACTTCTCGTCCTTTCTGGAGCCCGTTCTCGCATGATTTACGGGGCTACTCAGTATGCATTACCTAGCCGTTTCATCGAAGAGCTGGGAGATGCCATTCAACCGATGCAGGAAGAGCAGGAAATACCGGAACATGTCAAGCATACACCGCGAAAAGAAAAATCAGCCATGCCTCGGTTCAAAAGGAGTCATACCTATCAAAAACCGGAGGCTACTGCGCAGGAAGCGGTGGAATTTCGTGTAGGTGATCGAGTCATTCACGAGACATTAGGAGCGGGAATGATCGTAGGTGCTAAGGAACGCAAAGGAGATATCATCCTCACCATCAGCTTTGATGAGGGTGGAGGAGGATTAAAACGATTTATGGCCAGCGGGGCACCGCTGAAGAAGCAGTAGGTGATGGCATGGATGAACGAAAGCGTATGGAAACGCTGATCCAAGAGATCAAAGCGCACAATATCAGATATTACCAAGATGCTGACCCCACCATATCAGATGCAGAGTATGATGATCTCTTAGATGAGCTGCGAGCATTGGAGGAAAAGACCCATACTGTCTTGGCTGGCTCTCCGACACAGACGGTGGGAGCACCACCAGAACTGACCCTGACCAGACATCGCCATTTGGGTCGACTCTACAGTTTAGATAAGGTGCGTTCCTTTGAAGCCCTGCGAGAGTGGCACCAACGGAATCAAAGACTACTACAGGAAGCGGGCATCCAAAAGACCCCCAGCTATGCTGTGGAATTGAAGTTTGACGGCCTTACCGTCAACGTGACGTATGATCAGGGGCGCTTGGTGCGGGCCACCACCCGGGGTAATGGTATGGAAGGCGAAGATATTACAGCTCAGGCGAGGACGATGAAGAACCTGCCGGAAACTATTCCCTATCAAGGGTTAATAGAGGTGCAAGGGGAGGGGTTAATGCCCTTATCCGCTTTGCAAACCTATAATGAAACGGCAGAGGAACCGTTAAAAAATGCCCGTAATGCTGCGGCTGGGGCCTTGCGCAACTTGGATCTAAAAGAGGCCAGAAAGCGGCATTTGGTCATATATTGTTACCAAGTGGGGTATGGAGAGGGCCTGTCCTTCTCATCTCACAGTGAAATGATCGCCTTTTTGAAGGCCCAGGGCCTGCCCGTATTTCCCTATGAAAAGAAAGAGAACTCGATGGAAGAGGTCATTTCCGACATAGAATCCATCGAAACCCTACGTCACACGTTGGACGTGCTCACAGATGGCGTCGTCATCAAAATCGAGGATTATGCTATGCGAGAAAGATTGGGATTTACGAACCGTTTTCCTCGCTGGGCCATGGCTTATAAATTTGCGGCACAGGAATTGGAAACCACTTTACGTCATGTCATCTGGCAAGTGGGTCGCACGGGCAAGCTCACCCCCATTGCCGAAGTGGATCCGGTGGATTTTGACGGCGTCTCCGTGACCAGAGCCACCTTAAATAATATTGACGACATCAGGCGTAAAGGGGTCAAAGTGGGAGGAAAAGTGCGTATCAGGCGTTCAAACGATGTGATCCCGGAAATTTTAGGCGCCTTAGATGATCGAGGGGAAGAAGTCCCCATGCCTACCCATTGCCCGGCCTGTGGCACCGTGGTCGAACGGGAAGGGGTGCATTTGTTTTGTCCTAACACGCTGAGCTGTCCACCGCAACTGGTCAACAGTATTGTCCACTTTGCCTCGCGAAATGCGATGGACATCGGCGGTCTGTCTCATAAGACGGCGACTTATCTGGTCGAAAAACTAGGTGTGCGCGAGATCGGCGATGTGTATGAAATGACAGCGGAAGACTGGGCCAAGTTACCGGGGTTTAAGGAGAAGCGCATCACCAATATGCTAGAGGCGGTGCAACAGAGCAAGAATCCGCCTCTAGGCCGATTTATCTACGCCTTAGGCATGGGCCATGTAGGAGAAAAGACGGCGATGGACTTGGCAGGGGCGATGGGAAGCTTTGAAGCCTTGCAGAAAGCGGATATGGCTACACTAGAGGCCATCCCTGATGTGGGACCTGTGACGGCGAAAAGCATTCACGAGACGCTCAGAGATCCCCATGTGCTAGAAGGACTGGAACGGCTCTTTGCAGCTGGTGTCATGCCACAGCAGGCCCAGACGCCGCAAGAGAACCTGCCATTGACCGGGCAAATCATCGTGCTCACCGGTACTTTGTCGATGATGGGACGTAAAGAAGCCACCGAAAAGCTGGAGGCACTAGGGGCTAAGGTGACCGGATCGGTCAGTCAAAAGACCACTCTGGTCATTGCCGGCGCTCAGGCGGGATCGAAATTGGACAAAGCCAGGGAATTGGGTGTGCCTGTGGGCGATGAAGAAACTTTGAAACAATTGATAAAGTGAGGGATACCATGGATTATGAAACCATTAAAGCGTTAGCGGATACCATGCGCATTGACGTGGAAGAAGGAGATCTGCCGACGGTGAAAGCTGAATTGGACGAAATGTTGGACTTACTGGCCAGCTTAAAAGAAGTCAATACCGAGGGTGTTTTGCCCATGAGCTTTCCCTGTGACATTAAAAATCATTTAAGAGAAGACGTGGAAGCGGAAAGCTTGTCGGTGGATGCCGTTTTACAAAATACGGCTGAAAAGAAATACAATTACTTTTCCGTGATTTCCTATGTGGAATAGGAGGACGAGATGCAAAAAAAACATACTGTGCTGGAGTTAGCGGCAGATGTTCGTGAAGGGCGTTTGCCATCAAAAGAAGCGGCTCGAGTAGCTTTAGACACATTAAAACTGAACAATGATCAAACAGGCGCTATACTCGATTTCAGAGAACACGTTCTGGACGAGGAAGATCGCCAAGGTCCTTTGGCAGGTGTACCAGTGGTTCTAAAAGACAACATGGCTATCGGTGGAGAGAAAATGACCTGTGGTTCTCGGATGCTTGCTAATTACCGCAGCCCCTTTGACAGCGAGGTCTATGAACGTTTGCGAGATGCTGGAGCGCTCGTGGTAGGCAAGGCCAATATGGATGAATTTTCAATGGGCTCCACTGGCACTTGGAGTGCCTTTGACCCCGTGATCAACGTGATGGAACCGGAACGGATCCCCGGGGGCTCGTCCTCCGGCTCTGCAGCTGCTGTCGCCATGGATGCCGTATCCTTGGCCTTGGGAACGGACAGCGGCGGCGGTGTCAGGGTTCCGGCAGCCGCTATGGGGTTAGCGGGCTTTAAGCCCTCTTATGGCCATATCAGTCGCTATGGCGTGGTCGCCACGGCCAATTCGTTGGACACGGTGGGAATCATTGCCAACAATGCGATAGACTGTGCTTTGACCTACGGGGTTTTGGCAGGACCGTCTACGTTGGATGCCACCGCGGTACGAGAAGACAAACCGGTGTTGCCAGAATGGGTGCAAACGGGGGCTGTGAAAGAACTGAAAGGTTTGCGCATAGCCATTCCCCAATGGGTGCAAGACCAAGGTGAAGATCCGGTGGTGGAACGTGGTCTGTGGCAGCTAAAAGAATGGTTGGCAAACCGTGGAGTCTTGGTGGAAACGGTGGATATGCCCTACCAGCCCTATGGCCTGGCAGCCTACTTTGCGCTGGCACAAGGGGAAGGTTCCGGCAGTACCGCTCGCTATGATGGCTTGCGCTATGGCCACCGCACGGCGCATTATGACAGCATAGATGAGATGTATGCCGCCAGCAGATCCGAAGCTTTGGGAATGGAAGTAAAACGACGCATTCTCATGGGAGCTCATGTCCTATCTTTGGCGGCTGTGGAAGAAACTTATGGCCAAGCACAAAAGGTGCGTCGCCTCATAGCTGAGGAACTGGATCATGTATTTGCAGAATACGATGCCGTACTGTTGCCGACGATGATGACTTTGCCCCATGCTGTAGACGAAGTGAAGACGTTGTCAGAACTGTATGCGTTAAATGGGACTACCGTATTAGCGAACTTAGCAGGAATACCTGCCATCACTTTGCCGATGCCGGCCATGGGGGATGTGGTGGGTATGCAATTGATGATGCAGCAACATCATGACTTGGATTTGTTATGGCTTGCCCATACGGTGGAAGAGGTGATCAAGGATGAACTATAAAACCATCATCGGCTTGGAAATCCACGTCGAATTAAAAACAGAAACGAAAATCTTTTGCGGGTGCAAAAACGCTTTCGGCAGTGAAGCCAATACCCATGTGTGCCCTGTGTGCCTGGGGTTGCCGGGTGCCATGCCAAAATTAAATCGCAAGGCTATAGACTATGCGTTAATGGCAGGCTTGGCTTTTCATTGCGACATCAGTTCCTATAATCAAATGGATCGCAAGAGTTACTTTTATCCTGATTTAACCAAGGGTTACCAAATCTCCCAAGACCAATATCCGATTTGTCAAAACGGCCACATCACCATTGATACAGAAGACGGAACCAAAGACGTGCGCCTCATCCGGATTCACTTGGAAGAAGATACGGGCAAGGCCATTCACACGGAAACGGAAGCGCTGATGGACTATAACCGCGCCGGCGTACCCTTAATTGAAATCGTATCTGCACCGGATATGGAAACGGGGGAAGAGGCACGGGCATTCTTGGAAGAATTGCGCTCCACTCTGACCTATCTTGGCATTTCCGATTGCAAACTGGAAGAAGGTTCCATGCGCTGTGACGTCAACATTAACGTCAAAGACTTGGATACGGGCCACCGCACCGTCATCACCGAAGTGAAAAACATCAACTCTTTCCGCGGTGTCGTCAAAACCATCGAATTTGAAACGGCACGCCATCAAGATATGTTGCAACGAGGGGAAACTGGTACCAAGGTCACCCGTCGCTGGGACGATGTCGCTGGCGAAACGGTGTTGATGCGTGAAAAATTGGTAGAACCGGATTATCGATTTGCAGCCGAGGCAGACTTACCGCCTTTTGCCATTGACCAAGAGTGGATCGATCGTGTACGAGACACCTTACCGGAGCTCCCACGGGAAAAGCGAAACCGCTTTATGGAAAACTTCGGCTTGTCCGCTTACGATGCCGGTGTATTAACTGGCAGTCAAGATTTGGCAGACTTTTACGAAGCTGTGGCCTCTCATCATCAGGACTATGAACAGGTGAGTAACTGGATGATGGGAGAGGTGCTGCGACGGGTCAATGACGAGGGCTTGGAGTTCACAGACCTGCGTTTTACGCCCCAAGACTTAGCAGATCTCCTAGCGCTGATTGACGAAGGCAAGATTAGTCAAAATGTGGGTAAAAAAGTTTTCCGCTCCATGTTTGAACAAGGAGACAAACCGGCTGACATCGTGAAACGAGAAGGGCTGGTGCAAATTTCCGATGAAGGCGCCTTAGAAAAGATGGTTGAAGAAGTTTTGGATGCTAATCCACAAAGTATTGAAGACTTTAAAAACGGTAAATCCAGGGCTTTGGGATTCCTAGTCGGTCAAGTGATGAAACATAGTAAAGGCAAGGCCAACCCGCAAATGGTCAACGCCATGATTGCTGAAAAGTTGAAAGAACGCAAATGACGCAGAGATCAGCAGAAAAATCGACCGACACCACAATAGAAAAAGGGTACTACCGCCATTTTAAAGGGGGCATCTACCGCGTGTGGGCCACAGCCAGGCACTCAGAAACGACAGAACCCATGGTGGTCTATGAGCGGGTAGCGGATGGGAGTTTGTGGGTGCGCCCGCAAAAGATGTGGTATGAAACCGTATGTCGTGACAACTACCAGGGACCGCGATTTGTGTACATAGGACAAGAAAAGGAGAAAGCATGCAAAAAAAAGGATGGATAGCAGTGGCGCTGGCAGTGATCGTATTGTTAGTCAGTACCATCGCGCCGAAGAAAGAGGTGAAAATGCCGGAAGAGGCAGAAAATTGGATCAAGGATTTGTCCGTATTACAATTTGATACGATCGGAGAAGAGGTGGTCAAAGCAGGAGATACCAAAGCACGCGTGGCCATTATTCCCATTAAAGGTGTCATCGGCAGCAGCGGAGGAGAGTATCGGCATCAGGTGATTTTAGATGAGATCGAACTGGTCAAGGAAGATCACACAGTCGAGGCGTTGATTCTGGAAATGGATACGGGTGGTGGCCAAGTCTATCACAGCGCCGAAGTGCGCGACCGCTTGGTGGAGCTCAAAGAGGCTAGAGAGATCCCCATCTACGTGAGCATGGGCAGTGTCACTGCCTCTGGCGGCTATTGGATTGCCTCCATGGCCGATCAAATCTACGCGGCTAGTGAAACCATCACCGGCTCCATCGGCGTCTACATGGGAAATTTAAACTTTAGTCAATTTTTAAATGAAAAGGGTATCTACGACGAGTACTATGTCTCTGGTCCGATGAAGCGAGCCAATGCCTCGACGGCTCCCGTGACGGAAGAGCAGCGCGCCTACCTTCAAGATCATGTGGACCGCATTTACGAACGGTTTGTGGATTTGGTAGAAGAAGGGCGACACATGGACCGCGATAAGGTGTACACGTTGGCAGATGGTCGCATTTTCGACGGCCTACAAGCGAAAGAGGTGGGCCTGGTGGATGAAATCGGCTACTTGGCCGATTGCATTGACGACGTGCAAGCGGATTACGATCTAGCAGACAGCGAAGTATTTCGCTACATCTATGAAGGGGGTCCTTTTGACAACTATTTTTCGTTTTTCTCCCAAATGAAGGCACGACCACAGATGCAAGAGACGATGCAATGGATGCCCATCTCCTTATTAGGAGGGTTTGACTATGAGTGATCCCCATATCATGGACGGCTATGAGAAAACAGAAGGGATTCAAACGAACCCGATGCCTCCCGAGAAGGAAAACAAAAAACCCAAGCACGCACCGCTTCCGGATTATTTAAAGACGTATCCAGGACTCTTTTTCGGTGGCGCTTGGGCTCGATTGGTGGCGTGGTTGATCGATGTGTTGGTGGCCAAAGCATTGGTGCGTATCCTGGTGGACACCCCGCTGAGCTGGGCCGGTTATGTGTGGGAAACGCAAGGGCTGCAGCTTCATATGGTACTGGGAGGCCTGGTGTTTTATGCGTATTTTGTTTTGATGAGCTACTATAACCGGGGACAAACGTTGGGTAAAACCATTCTCGGCTTACGCGTGGTCAGTCAAGATGGTGAGCCACTGGGCATTGGACAAGTCCTGGTACGGGAGTGCTTTTGCCGATACCTCATCGTCAAGTTTGGAATCTTGTCTCTCTTTATTGTCTTTCATCCCCAAAAGAGAAGTCTGGCAGACCTTTTTGCGGACACCTATGTATTAAGCGAAAAGGCCTTAAACGCCCGTGCCTTTGGTAAGGAAGAGGCAAAGCAAACCAGCTTATAAGTGTACAAAGAAAACGATTATGAAAAACTCCCTCGCCGAAATCGGCGGGGGAGTTTTGGGTTGGGCGAAAATATTGGCGGATAAGGAAAAAGCACGTTTGCACGTGTTTTTCTTTTTATGAAGAAACGGGCGGTGTGATGATGACAGCCACAGTTTGGGTGTCTTTTTCATCATCAGCAGCGCGATAAGGTTCGATTAAGTCCTGGATTTGTTTACTTAAGCGCTTGAGCTCTTGAGGAGAGCCTTTGATCTTTTGGCTTTTAAAGCTCATGGGATCATGCATTAAGTCGATAGATTCTTGTTTGGAGTAACGATAGAAACGGCTAAGCAGGGGTAACATGAAGCCATAGAATAACTGAAACAATCCCTCGCCATCTCGGTTTGACAGTTGGTGCTGCAACCCGTCGTCTAGGGGCAGATGCAAGGCATAAGTCTTTTCCACCATGGAGCGAACTTTTTCTCGCTTAACAACCTTAATCAGACCATCTTTTTCCAAGGCGTTTAAGTGGCGGTATAAGCTGGCGTGAGGAATTTCAGGCGCGATGGCCTTGATGTCTTGTGCCGTCAAAGATTCCCTTTCGTACAAAGCCATGATGATTTTTAATTTGTGAGGGTGGGTTAGGGCGTTCATCAATTGATCGAACATAGTGACACTCCTTTACTCCTAAAAGCTAGATTCATGTTATCACATTGATAGTTTGAATGCAACTAATAATGGCTACTACGCTGGTATTTAGCAATGCTCAAGGTCAATCCAATACAAATTAAGTTGGCCATTTGGAATGTGCCTCCATGACTCATAAAGGGCAAAGGGATACCGGTGATAGGCATTAGCCCCATGGTCATGCCAATATTTTCCCAAATGTGAATGATAAACAGTGCGGCAAAACCGGTGATCATCAATCGAGGTGCCAGGTCTCGACATTCATCGGCAATGCGATACATGCGGTGGAAGACGATGGCATAAAGTCCAAGGAGCAATGCTCCCCCCACAAAGCCGAGTTCCTCCACGAGTACCGTAAAGATGTAGTCATTGTGTTTGGCGGGAATGTAGTCGTACTGGGTTTGAGTGCCGCGAAAAAGACCCTTTCCCCACAGTTGACCGTTACCAATGGCAATGCGGCCTTCGTTGAATTGGTAACCGGTGGAACTGGTGGCTCGATCGGGTTCGATCCAGTCAAGGATACGGTTTTTCTGGTAGGTATCCAGCTTTTTCCAAGCCAGGGGGCCTAATAGAGGCAGGCTCAACAGCCCGAATCCCAAAATCGGCAAGATAATGCGCCAGGACAAGCCGGTCATAAAGAGCATGATGAGAAAGAGCACCACAAAGACCATGGCCGTGCCAAAGTCAGGTTGTAAAGCGATGAGCACAATGGGGACGGCCGCATAGGCGATAAGCCTTAAAAGAACACGAGGCTCGTTGATGTTATCACGGTGTCGCTCCATGTAATCGGCCATACAGATGATAAAGGCAATCTTGACGAACTCGGAAGGTTGAAAGACAAAACCGCCGATCTCAAACCAGGAACGGGCACCCCATTCGTCGAGCCCGTGGCCAAAGAGCAAGGTCACGACCAACAGGCCATTGGCGATGAGGTAGATCATGTGAGCAAGCCGCAGCCAGACACGGTAATGGAATTGGAGTAAAATGAACACAAAAACAAACCCTATGACTGTGGCGATGAACTGGGAGCGTAAAAGGTTGGTGGAACCTGTTGATAGGGTGGCGGAATAAACCATGACCAAGCCGAGTGCACATAGAGCCACTATCGCCAAGAACAAAGGGGCATCGAGTCGTTGCAGAAAGGTGGGTTTCTTTTTAAACATAGTAACACCTCAAAAGGTAGTATAACACAAACGATGACGAATGAAAACGCGTAGGTAGCTGTATAAACTCATCCTTATATGGTATAATCGAGAACGGAGGTAAAGCATGATAGCAGTGGCATTAGTGGTATTTCGCTTATACGAAGTGCATTCATTAAAAGAAAAAAGAGCTGTGATGCGCCCATTGCTAGAAGGCATTCGTGCCAAGCATAAAATCAGTATCGCAGAAATCGACCACTTAGACAGCTATCGCCAAAGCGTGGTGGAATTTGCCGTGGTAGGCAATGAAAAGAAACACTTGGAAAAAGTGACACAACGCATCCTCCAAGAGATGGAAACTTATGCACAGTTGGAAGTGGTGCAATGGGAAAGAGAGGTGTGGGATTTATGGGAAGACGGTTAAAGAAAACAGAAGTGGTGCAAGTACTGGACGCATTGAAGGTAGCCTTTCCCCATGCTAAGGCAGAGCTTGATTTTACGAATCCCTTTGAACTGTTAATCGCCACGATTCTCTCCGCACAATGCACTGACGTGCGGGTCAATAAGGTCACGAAGAACTTATTCCAGCTGACCAAAACGCCGCAAGATTATTTGGATATGGGCCACGAAAAACTAGCGGAGCTCATTCACTCTTGTGGTTTTTATGATTCAAAAGCAAGAAATATTCTGGGCGCTTGCCGTATGCTCATCGAAGAGTATGAAGGTGAAGTGCCACAAACGATACCTGAACTCATGCGACTGCCCGGCGTAGGCAAGAAAACTGCCAATGTGGTAGCCTCCAATGCCTTTGGCGTGCCGGCCATCGCTGTGGACACCCATGTGTTTCGCGTGTCTAATCGCATCGGCTTGGCCAAGGCTGCCAATGTGAAAGATACCGAAGCGCAGTTAGAACGTATGATACCGAAAGCTCGCTGGACAGATAGTCACCACCTTTTAATCTTTCAAGGACGGTACGTTTGCAAGGCCAGGCGGCCCTTGTGCCAAGACTGTGCAGTGACGGAGCTTTGCCAATATGAACAAAAGGAGATGCTATGAAAAAACGACTGCGATGGGCGATTGTGATCATCGCTATCATACTGGTCATCTTAGTGGGCAGTTATGCTCACATGGTTAAGGTGTTAAACGCCTTAGATGACCAACATCAAATCTACCCTGGTGTGACCGTCGAAGGGTTCCCTGTGGGTAATATGACACAAGAAGAGGCAGCCACGCAAATTGCCGCTCATTTTGACGAAACATATGGCCAAGAAATCATCAAACTCACCTATGATGATGCCACCTACCCTTTGGTTTATAGGGATTTGGGCCTTCATGTAGAAGCCTATAAGGCGGCGGCGGAAGCCTATGCCAAGGGCAGAGAAGGATCGGTCTTTTCTCGCTATCGAACGATGAAAAAGCTGGAAAAAGAAACGGCGGACAGCCCCGAAAACGCAACGACTGACATTTCCCTGGAGTTGACCTTTGATCCTTTGGCGGTCAGAGAAGCCGTGGACCGTGTCGCCGCAGATATTGATCAAGCTCCTCAACCGGCAGCGATTTGGTATGAAGGAGGAGAGTTGATGGTAGCCCCGGGAGAACCGGGCAGGGTTGTCAATCGCAATAAGGCGACAGAGGATATCCTAAACGCCCTGGTGGCGGAAGAAAAAGACTCGGTAGCCTTGGTGGTGGAAGAGGAGGCACCGCCGGAATCGGAACTGGATTTGGATCGCATTAATGGCCTAATCGGAGAATTTACCACCTCGTTTTCCGGTAGCACGGAAAATCGCAAAGAAAACATCCGCCTCTCGACCCAAGCCTTCCATGGCAAAATCCTAGCACCGGGAGAGACGCTATCTTTTAATGAAACTACGGGACCGCGATCCGCGGAGGCCGGTTACCAATCCGCCGGTGTCATTGTGGGCAATAAACTGGAAAGTGGGCTAGGCGGCGGTGTCTGCCAAACCTCGACTACGCTGTATAACGCGGCTTTGCGGGCGGATTTGACCATTGTGGAGCGCCGCAATCATACCTTGCCGGTAGGCTATGTGGCCAAAGGCTGTGACGGAGCGGTGAGTTACGGCTCTCTGGATTTGAAAATTAAAAATGACTTTGATTTCCCCGTCTTTATTGCTTCGTACACCCAAGGTGACCAAGTGACCTTTCGCCTCTATGGTGACACGCAGGTCAAAGACTACGAGGTGCAAATTTCATCCGAGCAAGTGGGCACTGTGCCTTCGCCGGTCATCGAAAAGCTGGACCCCGAAGCAGAACCGGGATCTCGCACCGTTACAGAGCAAGGGCGAACTGGACTTAAGTATGCAACCTATAAGACCAAGATTAGAAATGGTGAGGTCATCTCGTCAGAGCAAATTACCTCAGACTATTATCCGGCCACCAACACTACGGTAGTCGTTGGACCGCCACCACCGCCTGAACCAGAGACACCTAAAGAACCGGAACAACCAGTAGAACCCGTAGCAGAACCGTCGGAAAACCAGGAAGAAGCGGTAAACATCTTACCGTAAATCTAGATAAAATAGGAGGACACATATGGCAACGATTTCTCGATTTAACGCAAAAGACATTAACTTGGAAAATCCCATTTTCAGCATGATCCGCACAACTGTGGAAACCAGTTTCTACCGCAATAACGTGGTTGCGGTAAAGACCATTGCCGACGCATATGAACTGGCTAAAAATTCACCGGGCACCATTGTGACCGATATGGATGTCTATGAACCGGAAAAATTGGGCTTACCCGCAGGAGCCAAGGTGCTCTTATTTAATGATGGTTCGATTACAGGACGCTATGCTAAAGCTCGTGTGATTTTAGGTGACGAAGGTGTGGATGAAAAAGCTTTTGCTGGCATTGCCCGCGAGGCGGAATACCACAGCCGTTACAAAAAAATGTACCATGCACAGACCTATATTGGCCTAGACCCCCACTTTATGGTCAAAGCCCATTTGCTCATTCCGGAGGGTCATGAAAACATCCTATACTCCTGGATGCTCAACTTCCAATGGCAAAATGAAGAATACGATACCCTGTACAAAGACTCCGTTGCATTGCCAGAAGGCGACGTCTACGTCTTCTCCAATCCGGATTACTACCCTGTAGAGCGTCCTGACGGCCTGTGCCTCTTCGATCCAGTGCACAATAGTGCCATGATCCTGGGCATGCGCTACTTCGGCGAACACAAAAAGGGAACACTGACCCTAGCCTGGGGCATTGCCAATCGTAACGGATTTGCCTCCTGCCACGGTGGCTTGAAACGCTACGTGATGGATGATCGCAAATTTACCGTCGGTGTCTTCGGCTTAAGCGGCTCTGGCAAGTCCACCTTAACCCACGCTCGCCATGGCGGCAAATACGATATCACCATCTTGCACGATGATGCCTATGTCATCTCCACCAAAGACGGCTCCTCTGTGGCGCTGGAACCTTCTTATTTTGACAAGACCCAAGACTATCCCACCGTCGCGCCGGAAAACCGCTATTTGTTGACGGTACAAAACTGTGGCGCCACTGTCACAGATGATGGAAAAGTTGTCATCGTCGCGGAAGATATCCGCAATGGAAACGGCCGAGCCGTGAAATCCAAACTGTGGACGGAAAACCGCATTAACTATAATGACGACCCCATCGATGCCATCATTTGGCTGATGAAAGACAGCGTCATCCCACCGGTATTGAAGCTGGAAGACCCGGTCATGGCCGCTGTTTTTGGAGCCACCCTGGCCACCAAACGCACTACGGCAGAGCGCTTAGCCAAAGGCGTGGATATGGATGCCTTAGTCATTGAACCCTATGCGAACCCCTTTAGAACCTATCCTCTAAGCGATGACTACCAAAAATTCTTTACCTTGTTTAAGGAACGCAACGTGGCCTGCTACATCTTAAATACCGGCCACTACCTGGATAAAAAAATTCCCAAAGAGGTGACCTTGGACATTTTAGAAAACTTGGCGGAAGGTAAAGACGGATTTGTGCCCTACGGCCCCTTTACCGGTGTGAAATACTTGCCCATTGACGGCTTTGACCATGCTTTTGACGAAGCTTATAAAGCCAAATGGCGCGCTTCCTTAGACAATCGCATCGACTTCTTAAAACGCATGGAAACAGAGGCAGGTGGCAAAAATAAATTGCCTCAAGAAACATTAGATGTCATGGAAGCCATGTACAAAGAAATCTAAGCGAAAATAAGCATCGCCATTAAAAGCGACCTCACGACGAATTGCCCCGGTAGTTAGACCAAGCCTCTAACTACTGGGGCACTCAACCAGAGGGCCGTTTTTTATTGCCCGGAAGAAGTGGAATGTGGGTAGAGGGTGATGATAAAGGACGATACACAGGGTGTCGATCAAATGGCAAGTTGGATAGGGGACGTACGGCACCGTGGTTCGAGGCGTTATCAGCGACATGGCAGGATGAAGGTATGTCAATGTGCTCTTACGGACCTAAAATAACCCTCCTCGTTCTAGGACGAGGAGGGTTATTTTAGGTTAGTCGTCTTCAATCACATCGGGGTTAATAGGTGGGACGTACTCGTTATTTTCCGGCGGAGGTGTGTCGGTGGGATCCTCGAAGTGAGAATTAGGATCCGTGGTGTAATCATCATTTTCGTCTTCGTCTTGGTCGCCGTCTCGTGATTCTTGGTATTCTAGCCAGGTGTCGATGTTGTGGACATCACAAGTGGCCGAAGGGAAGTCAGAGGTGTCGTTTTTCGGTAATACCATGCGGCCAATGGATTCCGACGGACAATAGGGGCTGGGCAGTAGACCCGACTCGGTGCAGATTTCCACAGCAGTGTGTTGGTCACAGACTGTGGTGGGCATGTCTTCCGAGGCGCACATGCTAGAGGTCACGCCTCCGTGGGCATCTTCATAGCACAGTGCACCGGGGAGAAGTCCTGAGATGGAACACAGGGAGACTTCTTGGATGCCTTCAGGTTTGTCAAAAGTCATGATACTCTCTTTGCCTTCGTGAACGGATACCATCACATGGCGCCACAGTTTTGTGGCGGCTCCGGAGCCCTTGGTTAAGGTGATCTGGGGTGAATCGTTGCCAATCCAAGTAGAGGCTACATAGTAGGGGGTAAAACCGACAAACCAGATATCGGCGTTTTTATCGGTGGTTCCCGTTTTACCGGCTGTGACCATGTTGTCCATGCGAGCGGCACCGGCGATTCCGTTGGAGACGGTGGTGCGCAGGATGTCTTTCATGACGTAGGCCACGGCGGGGGAAACGACACGCGTTTCTTGGGGCGTGTTGTCAATCAGGACGTTGCCGTTTTTGTCGAGGATTTTGGTAAAGGACATGGGCTTGATGTAGACACCGTCGTTGGCAATCGAACCATAGGCCGCGGCGATGGCCAAGGGGGTGATGCCTTCTGTCATACCGCCCAGTGCCAATGCCGGGTTTTCGTCGTTGGTGACGGGATTTTCTTCTTTGGTGATGAAAGAGTCGCGATCTGGGTGGTCTTTGTCAATGATGCCCATGCGTTCCAGGTAGACTTTGACCTTGTCTATGCCAACGGCGTTTAAGGTCTGCACGGCTGCGGCATTGGAAGATTGCTCCACGGCACGACGTAAAGGGATGGATCCCCAGTAGCCCCCGTACCAGTTGCGGGGCCAAGAGGCACCGCCTATGTTTTTGACCGGTTCGTCGATCACAGCGGATCCGGCTGAATAGCCGTTATCTAAGGCCGGTAGATAGGAGACCAGCGGCTTCATGGAGGAACCAGGTTGACGGTGGGAGTCGGTGGCGCGGTTTAGAATGCGGTTACCGTCTACATCGCGACCGCCCATGAGGGCTTTGATTTCACCGGTGTGGTAGTCGATAATGACGGTGGCACTTTGCGGTTGCACAATGCCCTGCTTATGGAAACTGAAGAATTCATGACTGATGATGAGGTTGCCGTTTTCGTCTACTTGGTAGAACTGCGGTGTCTCATCTAGGTAAGCTTGCGCGATGTGGGCGGAAGCACCTTGTTGCTCATAGTATTCCGGAGGAATGGTGATGGATCCCACAGCGTGTACCACGAGGGCCTTATCGTCGTTGATACTGTAGCAGTCACCGATATCCATATGGTTCGTGTAGGGCATGACGACGGGGGTGTGAATGGCCAATCCCGATTCGTCTTTGGTGTAAGAGTCCGGTGAGAGGATTAGATCGTAGTTTTCGTTAAAGAGATTGGCCTTATTATAGTAGAGAACGTGACCTGTTTTGTCGATGATGTTGCCGGAGCCGTCTCTGCTGATGTTGATGAGGATGGGACCGGAGGCATAGGAAGGATCACCATAGACAATCTGGGTAAAGTTTTTGTAGATGTCTTCCAATTGTTTTTGCATGGGGACATCAACGGTGGAATAAATTTGTAGTCCACCGGTAAAGAGAATGTCCTGGGCCTGCTCGTAGGAGATGTTGTAGAGGTCGGCTAGGGCATAAGTTGCATCGGTCTTGACGTAGTCTACGAAGAAGTTGGTCATGTCATGATAGACTTTTTGCCCTGGTTTGATCGCTGAAGCGATATCTTCGCTTAGAGCCTCTTGGTATTGGGCATCATCAATTTTTCCCAGCTCGTGCATTTTGGAAAGGACGATCTTTTGTCGTTCCACTGCTTTGGGATTGTAGATGGCAATGAGGGTTTCTCCTAAGACATTGACTTCGCCGACGCGGATCATCGTGTCCGGGTCAAAGTCTTCCGGGCGGACGCGTAGATAAGGCGGGTAGTTGGTGGGACTTTTGACAATGCCTGCAAAGAGCGCCGCCTCCGCCAAGGTGAGGTCCTCCACATTTTTACTAAAGTAGGTTTGGGCGGCTTCTTGAACACCATAGGCCCCTTGTCCCAAGTTAATTCGGTTCAAATAGGCTTCGAGGATCTGCTCTTTACTCAGTGATTTTTCAATTTGCAGAGCTAAGTAGGCCTCTTTAATCTTACGGGTCATGGTTCTGTCGTTATTCAGGTAGAGGTTACGGGCCAGCTGTTGTGTCAACGTGGAGGCGCCGCGAACGATGTCGCGTTGTTTGAAGTTTTCCACGATAGCCGAAGCAATGCCATAGGGGTCGACACCATTGTGTTCCATAAATCGTTCGTCTTCAATGGAGATAAAGGCCTCACGCAGGTAGGTGGGAATACGGTCGATGGAGACGATGGTGCGGTATTGTTCTGTTTGGATTTTTTCCAACAGTTCTCCCTGGTCATCGTAGATGCGACTCGTTTGCTCCAAGCTGGCATTAATGTTTGACGGGTCAATGTCGGGCACGTCTTTTAAGATGGATGCCACTGCCCCAGCAATGACAATGCCACCGACGACGAGGAGCATCAGAATGATGATCAAAATGATCTTTATGAATTTCCAGACGGTAAATCGTCTGGTCTTAGGTTGAGACTTGTCTTTTTTAGCCATTTCTTCCTCCTTTTTGCACATCCATTATAGCATAATATGTAAAGAGAACACCCCTTTGTCAAATGACAATACGGTTACAGTCAAGCCTTGAGACTATGTTATAATAATCAAATGAGGTGAATTATGAAAGAAAAGGAACGCGTAATCATTGTAGTGGTGGATGACGGGTCTCTCGATGATGTAGAAGGCTTTATCGAAGAGATGGAAGGGCTGGTAGAAGCTGCTGATGGCGAAGCCATTACGTCAGTGACGCAAAAAGTGACGAGACTTAACCCGGCGACGATAATCGGCACGGGAAAATTAAATGAAGTCAAAAATTATATTGATGAACTGGACGTGGACACGGCAGTTTTCTCCGTGGAGCTTTCCGGTAGTCAACTGCGCAATATAGAAAAAGTCTTGAAGGTGAAGGTGCTGGATCGCACGATGCTGATCTTGGATATTTTTGCCAGACGAGCCACGTCGGCAGAGGGCAAGTTGCAAGTATCGTTGGCCCAGTTGGAGTATCGTCTGCCTCGCCTGGCGGGTTTTGGGGAATCTCTCTCGCGTCTAGGTGGCGGCATTGGCACTAGGGGCCCTGGGGAGCAAAAGATTGAAACGGATCGTCGTCACATCAGACGAGAGATTGACAGCATCAAAGCCAAGCTCCGAGACGTGGAGCAGCGACGAGAGGTGCAGCGTAAAAGACGTCGCAAGCAGGACATTGCCGTGGTGGCCATTGTGGGCTACACCAATGCTGGTAAATCGACCATTCTAAATGGCATGTTGCGCTTAAATCAACGCACAGACGGTGCCGTGTTGGAAAAAGACATGGTCTTTGCCACCTTGGAACCGGGGATGCGCCGAGTGACGCTGCCTCGCGGAACGCCGGTGATTCTCGCTGACACCGTGGGCTTTGTGACCCACTTACCCACCGCTTTGGTGGAAGCGTTTAAAGGCACGTTGGAAGAGGTGAAGGAAGCGGATCTCATCGTGCAGGTGGTGGATGGAAGTGATACCGGCTGGCAAAATCAGTGGGATACGACGATGCAGATTCTAGAAGATTTAGAGGCCCAAAAGATTCCACGCTTGGTGGCTTTAAATAAAATGGATTGCGTGGAAAATCATGAGCACCTTATTGGTTTTCCAGCTCCTGATGCCCTAATGATGTCAGCCAAAAAAGAAGAGGATCTGGTCACCCTGGCGGAATGGATCGAAAGCGAACTGCAGCGCCAAGGTGTGCCGGTGCAACTGCTCATCCCTTATCACAAAGCAGAAGTGCTCAACCATTTAATGAACAGCGGACGGTTTACGATTGTGGAGCATACGACGGAAGGCAGCTTGGTGCAAGGCAGACTGCGGGAAGGGGAATTGGAGCATTATCGGTCCTATGACCTGATACAGATCAAGGAGGACGTATGAAACCGGATTATCAAACGGTAGCCAAGGTTGCCGAAGTCACATATGAGATAAAAAAATCCGTCTTTATCGCCCGATGCTTTCCCATCGAGACGGAAGAAGAGGCCAAGGCCTTAACCGAAGAGATCAAAAAAGACCGCTCGGCCACTCATCATTGCAGCGCCTATGTGGTGGGACTCACGTCTCCAGTGGAACGCTTCTTTGATGATGGAGAACCTTCCGGTACGGCAGGAATGCCGATTTTGGAAGTCCTGCGCAAAAGGGAGATGACCAATGTATTAGTGGTGGTGACCCGCTTTTTTGGCGGCATCAAACTGGGAGCACCCGGACTAGTACGGGCCTATGGACACGGCGCAAGCTTAGCTGTGGAGGCAGCAAAGCCTGTGGTGATGAAAGATTACACGGATATAACTCTCACGTATGACTACACGGCGCACGGTCGCATGGAGTACTTGCTGATGGGACAGCGGGTATTGCTTTTGGATACGAGGTTTACAGACAAGGTAGCGGTTGATTTGACAGCGGACTCCACCAAGCGAGAAGCACTGGAGAGTAGCTGGACGGAAGCTACCGGTGGACAGATATGCATTGACCATACGGGCCACCGCTACGTGCCGACGCTGGATGGAAAACCCATCGAAGTGTAAGCAACAAAGGACGCTTGGGTATAAATCAATCAAACGACAACCTGAAGCTGGAAAGGAGCTAACAATGGACTTAAAACAAACGATGCTGGAACAAAAAAACTGGGCCGTGGTCGGAGCTACGACAAACCGGGAACGCTATGGATATAAAATTTTGAAGTCGCTGGAAAAACACGGATATCACGTCGTGGGGATTTCGCCAAAATATGAGGAAATCGATGATATCCTTTGCTACAAAAGCCTATCAGATCTGCCAGAGAAACCGGACGTCGTCAATGTGGTCGTGAACCCGGCGATTGCCAAAAATATTTTGCAAGAAGCGAAAGATTTGGGCATTTCTTATATTTTCTTCCAACCGAACAGCTATGATGAAGAGACCTTGGCACTGGGGAGAAAACTGGGGCTGGAAATGCTAACTAACGACTGCATCTATAAAACGTTGGAGGAATAGACTATGAAAGCACAAGACATCGAAAAAACGGCTGGAGATCTGGTGTCCTGGTTGCAAGACCTCTTGGAAAAGACCGGGGCGCAAGGGTTTGTGTTTGGTCTAAGCGGTGGCATTGACTCAGCTGTCGTAGCGGCAGCAGCGAGGGCGGCGACCCCTCATGCCGTGGGCATCATCATGCCCTGCGAGAGCAACCCAGAGGACGAAGCGCATGCCAGATTGGTAGCCCAGGCCATAGACCTGACGACGGAAAGGGTAGATCTGACGGAGACATATCGCGCATTGAAAGCCGCTTTACCAGTCATTTCTCATGAAATGGCTTTGGCAAACCTAAAACCCCGCCTGCGAATGACAACCTTATATGCCTATGCCCAAGCACATAACCTGTTGGTCTTGGCAGGGAGCAATCGATCTGAGTTTTACACCGGATACTTTACCAAGTTCGGCGACAGCGCCTGTGATGCTTTCCCCATTGCCGATTTGCTCAAGCGAGAAGTGTATGCACTGGCCCGCTATTTTGCCATTCCGATGGAAATTATCGAAAAAAAACCTACAGCAGGGTTGTGGGAAGGCCAGACCGACGAAGAGGAGATGGGCTTTTCCTATGATGTATTGGATGCTTACATCGCCGGAGAAGCCAAGCCTGATCCGGAAACCAAGGAGAAAATCGATGGCATGCACCGACGTTCTGCACATAAACGGGTGTTTCCGCCAATTTTTCGTGCGTAGATGACTTGAGTGTGGTATGATAAGGTGGAAATTTTTAGAAAGGGTGAACCCTGTGGCAGGACATTCAAAGTGGAATAATATTAAGAATAGAAAAGGAAAAGAAGACGCCAAACGAGCTAAGATCTTCACGAAGTTGGGTCGCTCGATTATTGTGGCCGCCCGAGAAGGTGGACCGGATCCCGATTATAATCCGGCATTGAAAGCGGCGATTGAAAAGGCAAAAGCGGAAAATATGCCTAATGACAACATTGAAAGGGCCATTAAAAAAGCGACAGGCGATGAAAGCGACGCCCATTACGAAGAAGTGCGCTATGAAGGCTATGGACCCGGTGGTGTGGCCGTGATTGTAGATTGCTTGACGGATAATCGTAATCGTACGGCGGCAAATGTGCGTCATGCCTTTGAAAAATATGATGGTAACTTAGGGCAAACCGGTTGCGTTTCGTTTATGTTTCAAAAACAAGCATTCTTTGCGATTGAACGCGGAAATATAGCTGATGAAGATGAGTTGAGTCTTTTAGCTATGGAGCTAGATGCCGATGACATTCAGCTTTCCGAAGAAGGGGCAGAAATTTACACGGCTCCTGAAAAGTTCCAAGCCATGAAAGAAGGCTTAGAGGAAGCTGGCTATGCGCTTACCATGGCAGAAATCAGCTTTGAGCCTCAGACGACGACGGTGTTAACGGATGAAGAGATGTCGAAAAAAATGGAAAAGATGATCGATATGCTGGAAGACGATGACGACGTGCAAGAGGTCTATCATAACTGGGATATGGAATAAAGATAAAGCACTCTTCGGAGTGCTTTTCTGCATAAGGTGCAGGGTGCCTTTTCCTGTGATATAATGAGAGAGCAAAGTGAGGTGCAAGATGAAGATTATTGTACAAAAAGGTGATCTCACCGAAAAAGAGGTCGACGCCATCGTCAATGCGGCCAATCATTCACTGTTAGGCGGCGGTGGAGTGGACGGCGCCATTCATCGCAAGGCGGGCCCAAAGCTAAGGGAGTATAACAAAGGACTAGGTGGCTGTGAAACGGGGCAAGCCAAGCTATCTCCTGGATTTCAATTGCCGGCTAAATACGTCATTTCAACAGTGGGACCCATCTGGGGCCAGCCTTATGAAGAAAAAGAAAAGCTGCTTCGCAGCTGCTATACAAATTCGCTGCAACTGGCAATGGAACAGGGGTTGCGTACGGTGGCCTTTCCATCCATCAGCACAGGGGTCTATGGTTATCCTGTAGAACAGGCGGCCAAAGTGGCTATGAAAGCCATTTTAGATTTTGGTCAAGCCCATCCGGATGCCCTAACCTGTGTCTACATGGTGAACTTTAGTGAAATGGACCGAGCCGTATATCAGCAAGCTTTAGATGGGCTGTTAGAAGGAGAATGTCGATGAAAAAACGAAAAAAAGGAAGAAAAGGCAAGAGTGGACTTTTTCTCGTCCTCATCATCGCGTTATTAGTGGTTGCCACGGTGTTTTTCATCCGTGGTGCAGGAAATAAACCCAAAAAAATCGTCACCCTGGAAGGACTAAATGCCGTTTATGAAGAACAACTATTAGATGCCTCCGACTTTGATCGCATTGACGGACAGGTCTATTTAAGCTACGATTTTATCAAGGCCAACTTAGATCCGGAGATTGCCTATGATAAAGGGGAATCCACTGTGATCATCACCCATGGCGATGAGGTGAAACGCTTGCCACTAAACTCGCCGACAGGCTGGGTCAATGAAAAAGAATTTTCCATTCGTGATCCACTGATTGAAAAGAACGGCAAAATCTTGTTGCCCATCGAGACGTTTATCTATCTCTATGATGTGAACTTGCGTTACATTGACGACCAAGAGCTCATTGTGATCGACCGAACCGATACCAACTACTTGCAGGGCACTGTGTTGGTAGATCAGCTGGGCATTGCCTCATCCTTAGACAAAGATGCCGTCATCTACGCAGAAGTGCCGAAGGGCGAACGTGTCTATGTGTATGAAGAATACGACAGGTGCTACAAAGTGCGCAGCGCCGAGGGAATTCCTGGCTATGTACCTAAAGATGCCATTAAGTTGGATCTGAAGTCCAGACAGTATAAAGAAGCATTGCCGAAGAGGGATGAGGGACAACTGCCCCCATCCCCTTTGATTAATTTGACCTGGGATTATACCTATGGCAAGCTGGAAGATGGTTCTACGGCCACATATATGCAGGGCATTAACGTGGTCTCCCCCATGTGGTTTAGCATTGGCGACGAAGCCGGTAACTTAATCGACCGGGGGCACGAGGACTATGCGGCAGCTTATCACGCCCAAGGAGTTTCCATCTGGGGTGCCTTGGATAATCAGTTTAACGCAGACTTGACCAAGGCATTTTTAGGTAGTTCCCGAGCTCGCAGTAATGCCATTGCTCAACTGATGTATCTGGTGGATGTCTATGGACTAGACGGCATCAATATTGACTTTGAACAATTTTATCCGGAAGAAAGAGAAGCGATGGTGCAATTTACTAGGGAGCTATCCATCAATCTGCGCGCAAGGGGTAAAGTCTCCTCCATCGATGTGAATGCGGCTTCAGACCGTGATGAATGGGCGAGAGAGTTTGACCGTAAATCCTTAAGTGAAGCAGTGGATTATGTGTGCCTCATGGCTTATGACCAACACTGGGCAGGTTCGCCGACCGCCGGTTCTGTAGCCCAATACCGCTGGGTGGAAAACAGCATTAACGGACAATTCCGCTCTATGCCGCCGGAGAAAATCATCCTGGGCATGCCCTTGTACACCAGGTTATGGATTGAGGAAAATGGGTCTGTCACGTCACGCGCCATCGGGATGGAAACGGCAGAAGAGATTGTCAGCTCCCGTGGTCTAACACCGCAGTGGGACGAAGAATCTCGGCAGTATGTCGTTACCTATGAAGAAGACGGAAAACTCTACCGCATGTGGCTAGAAACGGAAGAATCCTTGACACAGCGAATCTCTTTAGTCCATAAGTACGGTTTAGCAGGCGCAGCCACGTGGCGCAAGGGATTTGAGAAGCCGGAGATATGGGCAAGCATTGACAAATCGTTATTTTAATTGAACTTGCAACGTTTTTTTGATAAAATAATATACCGAGAAAGAGGGTGTTTGGATGTTACCTGAATCACATCGCTTCGTGGCCCAAAAGCTCAGTGACGAGATCCAAAGAGCTTACGGGCCAGTGCTAAACGAAGAGCGCCTCTTGTGGTATGCTGTGGCACCGGATTTTCTTCCTAAATATAAACTGCGCCGACATTACCGCGAGTACAGCCTGTCTTATGTGGTCAAATCTATTGTGCAGCTCATCTGGTATGGGCGAGCCCATCGCATCTTGACGACCAATAAAAAGAAAGTGATTAACGAATTTAGTAAGCGATTAGGAGTCATTTCTCACTATTTAATGGATTTTGTTACTTATCCCCATGCGAAGAGCTTAACGTATAATGGCGCCATGAGAGTGCACGTACAATACGAAAAGCTGTTGAATCAATACATACAACATCATGAATTCGAGAATAAAATCGTCGCTTCGCCTTTGTTGCCGACATCGGGGAATCCCATTTTGCTTTATGCGACGATTTACCATCACTTAGAGCGTCTATTTGACGAGTATGATCAATGTGAAACCTCATTTGCTACCGATTTGAACTATGCGTTAGAGATTAATCTGCGCATGGTGGATTTCTGTTTGGCTTGTAGTGAAGTACCAGTTGGCGCACCAGTCCATGCTTTGACACCGATTTGGAGCAGGCCGGCCTGGAGTAAGATTTAGAGAAAGTGTAGGAGAGGCCCTAATGGACCATAGTTTAAACCCGCGTGAGACGCAAATTGCCATTAAAAAATTAAAAGACTTTTTTGAGACCCGCCTGGCGGATATGCTAAATCTCACCAGGGTCTCGGCACCTTTATTTGTGCAACCGAAGACGGGGCTTAATGATAACTTAAGTGGCAAGGAGGAGCCGGTGCGGTTTCACCTGACCCAATATGACAATACCGATTTGGAAATTGTGCAGTCCTTGGCTAAATGGAAGCGAGAGGCTTTGCGTCGCTACGGTTTTCGGACCTATGAAGGGCTTTATACAGACATGGATGCCATTCGTCCCAATGAGGTGATGGATGCGATTCACTCCATTTATGTGGATCAATGGGATTGGGAGCAGATCATTCGTAAAGAAGACCGTAACCAGGCTTATTTGCATGAAATCGTCAATTCGATTTATGAAGTGTTTCGTCACACAGAAAACTATATTGCCAGAGAGTATCCCTCTCAGTTTTCCTCGAAGTTACCATCGCAGATTACTTTTTTGACAACCCAAGAACTCTATGACCGCTATCCGGAACAAACGCCTGAGGAGCGGGAGCGCTTGGCGTCGAAAGAATATGGGGCCATCTTCATCGAACAGATTGGCGGATCACTTTCTGATGGTTCTTTACACGACACGAGAAGCCCGGACTATGATGATTGGAGCTTAAACGGAGACATTATTTTTTACAACCCGGTCTTGGAAGATGCACTAGAGCTTTCAAGCATGGGTATTCGCGTCGATGAAGATGCTTTAGATCGCCAGTTAAAATGGGCGGGGTGCGAACACCGCATGGCCCTGGATTATCATCAAAACCTGATGGCTGGCAAACTACCTTATACGGTAGGAGGCGGCATCGGGCAATCCAGAATTTGTATGTTCTTCTTAGAAAAACGACACATCGGAGAAGTACAGGCATCGGTCTGGACGGATGAGATTCATAAAGCATGTGAGGAACAAAAGATACAGCTCCTCTGATGCTAGGGAGGACGTGTATGCTTTTAGAAAAGGCTCAACTTCATACAGTCAAATCTGAGTTGGAACACCGCTTTTTATTTCAGGGAGATATGCAGAGTATTCGCTTAGTGCTAAACTTCTATGAGCTGGACAATATGTGGCGGTTTCGGCCAACTTACCTTTCCATGAACGAGTTGGAAAAGGACGTAAGGCGTTGTTTGCGCTACCGCAGGGGTAGCGATATCATTGCCGAGACACTAAGTCGCCAGATTCATGAAGACATTAATCGCTTGGAGCTTTACGTTTATTTAGAGGGCTATCAATGGGGACGAGCCAATCAAAGCGCCATCAATCAGCTGGAAATCTATGCGTTAAGCCAGTTCTCGCCCTGGGATCTATCCCAAAAAGAAGAGCTTTATCACCGCCAGGTCAATGATGAAAAGTTGGTCGAATTGCGCCAGGCACTTTTATCCAAAAGTCAGCGAGCATTGCGCAGAAGAGGTGCTTTGGGGCAGACGTTGACGAAGTTTTCCCAAGTCTTTTGCAAAGACGAGGTAAGGCGCTTAAATGATTTGACAAGTCGCCAAATGGTGATGGACATCGACAGTAGCTCGGGCGAAATCAAAGATGAGTACGGGGATTTAACCCCGGTGGAACTTGAGCGCATTTACCGTAAATTGAATCGATTTATTTACAGAAACGCCGCCAAGGTATTTGAAGTGGCCGCTTGGAGCGCGATTAATGACGGCGTATTAGAACGATATGTGTAAAAAGCACCTGTGATTCGCTCCGGGTGCTTGCCTCATTCAAAGGAGGAATGTATGCGTATACTGGGCATAGATCCCGGATTGGCGATTGTGGGTTATGGTGTAATTGAGCACGAGGGCAATCGTATGATCCCGGTGGATTATGGCAAGATTATCACGACTCCAAAAGAAACTTTGCCCCAGCGTTTGCAAGGGATTTTCACCTCAATGGTAGAATTAATGGAAACGTATCGACCAGATGCCGTGGCGGTGGAGGAACTGTTCTTTGCCAAAAATGTGACCACGGGTATTCAGGTAGGGCACGCGCGAGGTGTAATTTTGCTGGCGGCTTATCAAAAGGGTTGCCCCCTGTATGAGTATACGCCGATGCAGATCAAGCAGGCTGTCACAGGCTATGGGGGAGCACAGAAAAAACAGGTGCAACAGATGATGAAAATGTTGTTGCATTTGGAAGAGATCCCTCAGCCAGATGACGTAGCAGATGCTTTGGCTGTAGCCATGACCCACGCGCAGGCAGGCGTATTTGCGAAGCAATTTCGCGTGTAGTGAGGAGAAAAAATGATTGCATTTGTCACCGGCGAAGTCGCCTATAAAGAGTTAGATCACGTCATTATCAATCGTGGGGGTATCGGTTTTCGCATCTATACGTCCCTTCACAGTCTGGAAACCATTGCTGAAGGGGAAGAAGCCGTATTCTACACCCATTTGGTAGTCAGAGAAGATGATATGAGCCTCTACGGGTTTACGCAAAAAGAGGAAATGGAGCTATTTTTACTGCTGATTACCGTGAAGGGAATCGGTCCTAAAGTGGCCATTGGCGTACTTTCGGGCCTCAAACCGTCGCAACTGGTGGAAGCGTTGGTCAATCAGGATGTGACCATGTTGACCAAGGCACCAGGCATTGGTAAAAAGACTGCCGAACGAATGATTCTGGAATTAAAGGATAAAGTTGATGTCATGGGCAATCTAGCGCCTGCCGTCGAGCAAGCGGTAGGGATTTCAGATGAAGAGGTCATCGAGGCTTTGACTGGTTTGGGTTATCACCGCTCAGAGGTGATGGCCGTGTTGCCGTCGATTGATGCGTCCTTGGCGGTGGAAGACAAGATTAAACAAGGTTTAAAGTTGTTGTTGAAATAAGGAGGTGACGAGGTGCAAGATGGAGAAAGTCGCATTGTCAGCAATATGAAGCGTACAGAAGATGTACCAGGGGAATTGTCCTTGCGTCCGAAGTGGCTTAACGAGTACATTGGCCAAGACAAGGCCAAGGAGCAATTGAAAATTTTCATCGATGCCGCTCGCCATCGTCAAGATGCCTTAGATCATTGTTTACTCTATGGACCACCGGGCCTAGGAAAAACGACATTGGCCAACATCATTGCCAATGAGATGGGGGTCAATATCCGGGTCACTTCGGGCCCGGCCATTGAAAGGCCGGGAGATTTGGCGAGTATTCTGACAAATTTAGGTCAAGATGACGTATTATTTATTGACGAGATTCATCGCATGAACCGGACGGTAGAAGAGGTGCTTTATCCGGCTATGGAAGACTTTGGGTTGGATATCATCATTGGTAAAGGACCGATGGCTCGCTCCGTGCGCTTGGACTTAAACCGCTTCACGCTCATCGGAGCTACCACTCGAGCCGGGCTGCTGACCTCGCCTTTACGAGACCGTTTTGGTGTTTTATTGAACTTGGAACTGTATGATGTGGAGAGTTTGACCACCATTGTTCGCCGCTCAGCCCAGGTCTTTGGCATTGGCATTGACGAGGCCGGAGCGCAGGAAATAGCTGGCCGGTCCCGAGGGACTCCGCGGATTGCCAACCGCCTGTTGCGTCGCGTACGGGATTATGCTCAGGTGATCCATGGCGGAGACATTACGGTGGAGGTAGCCAGAGAAGCATTGGAACTCTTTGAAATTGACGAGTTGGGCTTGGACCAAGTGGACCGTAAAATTTTACACACGCTGATTGGCAACTTCCGTGGTCAACCGGTGGGGCTAGATACTCTAGCCGTAGCTACCGGGGAAGAACGTGGAACCTTAGAAGACGTGTATGAGCCGTATCTGATTCAAATCGGATTCATTCAGAGAACGCCCCGTGGACGCATGGCCACCCCGAAGGCATATGTTCACTTGGGCATCCCCTATCCAGAAAGCAGACAGGAGAAAATGATATGAAGAAATTATGGTTATGGAGCTTCGCATTGCTGTTAATGGTAGCTATGTTGCCGTCGATGGTAGCCCATGCAGCAGTAGATAACGGGTATTTAAGTGTCCGTATAGGCAAGGTCAACCCTGTTGGTGCAACGGTGACCATCAAGGGCAATGGTGCCTTAGTGGTCAAAGACTTGGAGACCGACCAAGTGGTACACCAATTCGGTTCTGACACGGTGGTGGCACAAGTGCAAAATGGCACTATTGATGTGAGTGGCTACACTTGGCAAGAAGTGGCTAGAGAAGAAGTGGTTTCTGGAGGGACAATAGCCCCAGCAGCCCCTCTCCCGGTTAAACAGGAAAGACAGTATCCAGAAGCCATCATCGAGCGATTGATTCCGGAAGGAAAAGCAAACATAGCTGCAGCCCCAGTGCCAACCAGTCAGGGACAAGGTCCCGTCATCAAAGGCATCAGTCAACGCTACGTGATCACCTCCATAGTTAATGACCCCACGTTCACCATTAGTTCGACGACCTATCGAGGCGGGTTATACTTGATTAATCGTGATGGCAAATTGCTGACAGTGAATCGTGTTTTGCTAGAAGAATATTTGCGAGGCGTAGTACCGAAAGAAATCGGCCCTTCCTCTCCCCATGAAGCTTTGAAGGCGCAAGCGATTTGTGCCCGTTCGTTTGCTTTGAGCAACATTGACAAATATCGTTCCAAGGGTTACCAACTGGATGATTCCCCCAACAGCCAAGTGTACTATGGCAAAACAGGAGAAGCGGCCAGCTCGGATAAGGCCATTGCAGAAACGCGAGGGATCATCGGGACCTACGAAGGCAAACCGGCCAGCTTGATCTTCGGCGCGTCCTCAGGAGGCTTAACCGAATCGGCGGAACAGGTTTGGGGTGGCGCGGTGCCCTATTTAACCGTAGTGGATGACCCCTACTCCAAAGACGCTCCCTATGCCGACTGGGAATTTCGCATCGGGCTGGACAAGTTGACGGAAACCTTTGCCAACACGGAATACAATGTGGGCCAAATCACCGACGTGGTGGTAGAAGAAACTTCTCCGCAACACACAGTGAAAAAACTGACCTTAGTGGGCGCTAATGGATCTAAAACGATTTCCGGAGACAGATTCCGCTACCGTCTGGATTCGTTCAAGATCATGAGTACCTGGTTTACCACGGCTATCGAAGGCGATGAACTGGTCGTAGCCGGCCATGGGTTCGGCCATCGCGTGGGCATGAGTCAACACGGGGCCATTACCATGGCAAAACAGGGTAAGGGTGCTCGAGACATCTTGGCTCACTATTATCCGGGAGTTGTGATCAATTAGATGCAAACCTCAGATTTTTATTATGATTTACCGCAGGAACTCATTGCCCAAACCCCATTGAAAAACCGCAGTGATGCCCGCATGATGGTCCTAAATAAGCTCACCGGTCAATGGGAGCACAGCCAGTTTAAGCGTTTGCCGGAATATCTAAACGCCGGTGATCTTTTGATATTTAACGACACGAAAGTGTCTCCGGTGCGCATTTATGGGCACCGCCCGGAAAAAGAGGAGCACATCGAGGTGCTACTCTTGGAGGAAAAGGCGCCTAAGACTTGGGTGTCGCTCACCAGACCGGGACGGAAACTGCCCGTAGGCCAGAAGATTATCTTCTCTCCGGAATTAAGAGGCACAGTCTTAGACATATTGCCAGAAGGCGAGCGTGTCATCGAACTTGCCTATGATGGTATCTTTTATGAAATTTTAGATGCTATCGGTGAGATGCCCCTGCCTCCCTATATTCATACGAGGTTGGAAGATAAAGAACGCTACCAGACCATTTATGCCAAGTATCGAGGTTCGGCAGCGGCGCCGACGGCAGGTTTACACTTTACACAAGAGGTGCTGGACGCCGTGAAGGCCAAAGGGGTTCAATGTGGTTTTGTCACCCTACACATCGGCCTAGGCACCTTTCGACCGGTGAAAGTGGATCGAGTGGAAGATCATCCCATGCATGCGGAGCGCTACCGCCTGACAGAAGAAACCGCCGCTCTCATTCGGGAAACTAAGGAAAGAGGAGGCCGCGTCATTGCTGTGGGCACCACTTCAGCACGCACCCTGGAAAGCGTGATGAAGAAAAATGGTGCCATGATGGCGGACAGGGGAGTGACGGATATCTTTATCTACCCAGGCTATACCTTCCAATGCATTGATGGCATACTCACCAACTTCCACTTGCCGGAATCCACCCTCATCATGATGATTGCAGCGATGGTCGGCCGTGAAACCATCCTGGCCGCCTATGAAGAAGCAGTAAGAGAGAGCTATCGCTTTTTTAGCTTAGGCGATTGCATGTTAATTCGATAGGAGTTGTTATGAGCTTTTCATATACGTTACACCACGAGTCGACGGATTGTGGTGCTCGATTGGGAACGATTCACACCCCCCACGGGGACATTGAAACACCGGTGTTTATGCCTGTAGGCACCAAGGCCACCGTGAAGACCATGACCCCGGAAGAATTGGAGGACTTAGGGGCTCAGATAATCTTATCCAATACCTACCACCTTCATTTGCGACCAGGTAGTGAGTTGGTCAGTGAAGCTGGGGGGTTGCATGCCTTTATGCACTGGGATAAGCCAATTCTGACAGATAGCGGTGGCTTTCAGGTCTTTTCGCTGGGAGCGCTACGCAAAATCACCGAAGAAGGCGTCACATTTCGTGATCACATTGAAGGCAGCAAAATGCACTTGACTCCGGAAAAGTCCATGCGCATTCAAGAAAATTTAGGGGCTGATATCATAATGTGTTTTGACGAGTGTGCGCCTTATCCCGCGAGCTATGACTACATTCGTCAGTCCATGGAGCGAACCACGCGGTGGGCCAAACGCTGTAAAGAGGCACATACTCGCGAAGACCAGGCACTTTTTGGTATCGTGCAGGGAGGCATGTATCGCGACTTGCGTGAGCAATCAGCCAGGGATCTGGTTGAACTAGACTTTCCCGGTTACGCCATTGGGGGTCTCAGCGTAGGAGAACCCTTAGAATTGATGAACGAAGTCTTAGATTACACTGTACCTTTGTTGCCGCAGAACAAACCTCGCTATCTTATGGGCGTGGGTTCACCGAACTATTTATTCGAAGCGGTAATCCGTGGCATTGATATGGCGGATTGTGTGTGGCCCACAAGAATCGGGCGAAATGGTACTGTGATGACGAGTCAAGGACGCGTGGTGATTAAAAACGCCAAGTACAAAAGAGACTTTGGACCACTGGATCCTCATTGTGATTGTCCGGTGTGTCAAAATTATTCCCGGGCCTATATTCGTCATTTATTTAATGTCGATGAGATTTTAGGATTGCGGTTGGCAACGATTCATAATCTGTATTTTCTCATCACTTTAATGGAAGATATGAGGAAAGCCATCAAAGACAATGTGATTTTAGAATTAAAAGATGACTTTTACGCTCGTTACGGTTATAATAGAGATTGATAGTAAAGCGCTTCGACGCTAAAGAAGAAAGTGAGGGAAGTTGATGAATCCAGATGCTTTAAAAAGCATGATACCATTAGTGGTTTTGCTTTTATTCTTCTACTTTGCGATGTATCGTCCTCAAAAGAAAAAAGAAACGCGTATCAAAGACATGAGAGACGGCTTAACAGTGGGCGATAGCATTATCACCATTGGTGGCATTATAGGAAAGATCATCGTGGTAAAAGAAGATATGATCACCATTGAAACCGGCGTGACCAAAACGAGAATGGACTTGATGAAATGGGCCGTAGGTAGTGTGGTTGGTGAAGAATAAGAGAAACCCCATAAGCAATTAAGGAGGAGTACCATGAAATTGGTTCGTACACTTACCGGCAAGAGCTTAAAGGAAACCATGGCCAAAGGTGGTTGTGGAGAATGCCAAACTTCTTGTCAATCAGCATGCAAAACATCATGCACTGTCGGCAATCAAAAGTGTGAAAATAAGGAACAATAAGAAGTGGTTAATCCACTTCTTTTTTCTTTCAGAAAGGTGACTATGAAAAGTTATATTATTCACCCCTTTCACCACAATGGACGCTACTTTTTACTAGACACGGAAAGTGGTGCTGTGCATGTGGTGGAAGAAGTGATCTATCATTTGGTGCCCTTTTTTGAAGAAGGGGACAGAGAAAAGGCTTGGGAAGCTCTAAAAAATCGCTATGATGAGGCGTTGTTGAACGAGGCGTGGGATGAGCTGGAAGCACTTAAAGAAGCGGGCCTGTTGATGGCGCCGAAAGAGACCCAAGATTTTATATACAATCCGGAAAATATCATTAAGGCCATGTGCCTTCATGTGGCTCACGACTGCAATTTGCGTTGCACCTATTGCTTCGCTTCGCAAGGTGATTTCCAAGGTACCAGAGAACTGATGGACCTGGAAACGGGGAAGAAAGCCTTACGATTTCTCGCTGAAAACAGTGGCAATCGCCATCATTTAGAAGTGGATTTTTTTGGCGGGGAGCCGTTGATGAACTGGGATGTGGTCAAAGAGTTGGTGCATTACGGTCGTTCCATTGAAGGGGAATACGGGAAAAAATTCCGTTTTACCGTGACCACAAACGGACTCCTTTTGGATGATGAAAAAAACGATTTTATCAACGAACACATGGATAACGTGGTGCTGTCTTTGGATGGGCGGAGAGCAGTCAACGACGCCATGCGTCCCACCGTATCAGGTGATGGTAGCTTTGACCTCATTGTGCCAAAATTCCAAAAATTGGTAGGCTTACGAGGTGATAAGGACTACTATATTCGCGGGACTTTTACGTCACAGAACCTGGACTTTGCAGAAGATGTGAAACTTTATCGGGAGCTTGGATTTCAAAAGACTTCTATGGAACCTGTGGTCACTGATCCCCAGGAACCCTATGCCCTCCTAGAAGATCATTTGCCGGCGATTTTGAAAGAATATGAAAACCTGACCGCATGGATGGAAGAGCTCCACGACAAAGGAGAACGGGATTTTTTATTTTTCCATTTTATGCTGGATTTAGACCAAGGTCCATGCATTGTGAAGAGAAGTGTCGGGTGCGGAGCAGGTAGTGAATACGTGGCGGTGACACCTGCAGGAGAGCTTTATCCCTGTCACCAATTTGTAGGGGAAAAAGAGTTTAAGCTGGGAACTCTGGATACGGGCATTGTCCACACGGAAATCAGAGACCGATTTAAAGAGGCCAACATCAGCTCCAAAGAAGCTTGTGGATCTTGCTGGGCCAAATACTATTGCTCCGGAGGCTGTCATGCCAATGCTTATTACTCCCACGGGGATATCTTAAAGCCATATGAGCTAGGCTGTGAAATGGAAAAGAAACGTTTGGAGTGTGCCATTTACCTAAAGAGTTGTGAATAGGAGTTACTATGAGTCGCTGGACGATGTGGAATAAAAAACCTCAAGAGGACATGACGGTGTTGGAGAATACCGTCCATCCCCTACTCTTAAAAATTTTATATAACCGGGATGTGAACACCGTTTCGGCGATTAATCAATTTCTCCACCCGCAACTGAGTGCCTTGCCAGAACCGGAAGCACTCTATGGCGTAAAAGAAGCCGTTGCCGTGCTACAGAAGAAATACGATGCTAAGGCACCGGTGCGGATTGTCGGGGATTATGATGTAGATGGGACCATGGGGACATATATTTTAGTCAAGACGATGGAGCAGCTGGGGTTCGCGGTAGATTACCGCATTCCTCATCGCGTTCACGATGGTTACGGTGTTTCTTCATCCATGGTGGAAGAGGCGGCAAGCCAGGGAGTGGATACCATCATCACTGTGGATAACGGCATTATGGCCCAAGAACAGGCGAAACTGGCAAAGAAATTAGGCCTTGATCTGATTATCACCGATCACCACGAGCCTTTGGTGGAGCAGGACGTTTTACAATTACCGGAAGCACTGGTGGTCATCGATCCTAAACGCTGCGACTATCCCTACGCCTATGGTGAAATCTGCGGCGCCTATGTGGCTATGAAATTGGCCTGGGCACTGTGGAAAGCCTTTGGCCGGGAGGAACAGGTGTTTGTGGGGATGTTTTTGGCCATGGCAGCCTTTGCTACCGTATGCGATATGATGCCCTTGGTGGGAGAAAACCGTGTCTTGGTATCCTTTGGCCTGGAGTATTTGCGGCGTACCACCCACGTAGGCTTATCGGCACTGATGGAGGCTACGGGAGTGGAGCGGGAACGCTTGGGCACCTATCACCTGGGGTTTATTCTGGGACCGGCAGTCAACGCTGCAGGGCGCTTGGACGACGCCACTTTGGTAGTGGATCTCATGTTGGAAGAAGACCAGGCTATGGCATTGGACATGGCCTATGAGTTACGGGACTTAAACCGCTTGCGCATTGACATGACTCAAGCGGGCATCGAAGAGGCCTTGACGAAGATTGAAGAAGCACCTTGGAAAAACGACCCAGTGTATGTGGTTTATCTACCTGAGGTTCATGAATCCTTGGCAGGCATTATTGCGGGCAAGGTCAAAGATGCCTATCATCGCCCAACCTTCGTCATCACGGGGCAAAAGGAGCTATTGAAAGGTTCCGGGCGTTCCATCCCGCCTTATCATATGGTGGAAAAGCTGGGAGAGGCTACGGCCTTACTGGAACGTTTCGGCGGTCACAAACAAGCGGCCGGTCTTGCTGTGCGACAAGATCGACTTCAAGATTTGCGTGAATTTTTAGTTGACCACAGTGGCCTGACGCAGGAAGACCTAGTACCTTATGTCTACTTAGATGGAGAACTGCCTTTTCATGTGCTGACTGTACCCTTGATGGAAGAAGTGGAGGCGCTCGGCCCCTTTGGACTGGGAAATCCACGCCCCCTCTTTGGCAGGCGCAATGTACTGGTAAAAGGAGCGACTTTGCTGGGCAAGAATCGGCAAGTACTGAAACTGCTATTGGAAGACGAGGGTTGCGAAATGCATGGGATGATCTTTCGCGATGCCGATGATTTTATTGACCTCGTGCTGAAAAAATATGATAAAATAAATAGAAATATGTTATTAGCCGGCATGGGCGGAGATGTGAGGATGGATTTCGTATATGAACTTAATGTCAACGAGTTTCGCGGAACCAAGACGCCTCAGATCATCGTGATGCAATATAGATAAGGAGGTGGTGCAGCCGTGTTAGATACAGATGAAATGCTTAAAACGCTAGAAGATCGCATATTAGAATATAATCCTCAAGCCGACTTGAAAGTACTTGAAAAGGCATTTTACCTGTCCAAAGAGTACCATGAAGGACAATTTAGAAGTTCCGGCGAGCCCTACTTTATCCACCCTTACCATGTGGTGTTAATTTTAACGGAATTAAACATGGACATGGAAACCATCGTCTCCGGATTGATGCATGATTTAATCGAAGATACCGATCTCACCTTGGAAGAGATGTCAGAGATGTTTGGAGAACAAATCGCCAACCTAGTCGATGGGGTCACGAAGCTGACCAAAATGAAATACAAGACTAAGCAGGAAAATCAAGCAGAAAACCTGCGCAAGATGGTCTTGGCTATGGCCAAAGATATTCGCGTCATCATTGTCAAGTTGGCGGATAGACTTCACAACATGCGGACGTTGGAATACATGACACCAGAAAAGAAACAGGAAAAGGCTTTAGAGACGCTGGAAATCTATGCTCCTTTGGCACACCGGCTGGGGATCTCCAAGATTAAGTGGGAGCTGGAAGACTTATCCTTACGGTATTTGGATCCTGAAAACTATCGTGATTTAGTGGAAAAAGTCAATAAAAGACGTCATGAACGCGAAGAAATCATTAACGAAATCATCCGGGAATTAAAAGAGAATCTGGACCAGATGCAGATTCCCAACGAAATTCAGGGAAGACCCAAAAACTTTTATTCGATTTACAAAAAAATGCACAACCAAGGCAAGCTGTTTGAGGAAATTTACGACTTATCGGCCATCCGTGTCTTGGTCGACGACGTGAAGGACTGCTATGGCGTCTTGGGTATTGTGCATACACTGTGGAAGCCCATTCCTGGTCGATTTAAAGATTATATTGCCATGCCCAAACCCAATATGTATCAGAGTTTGCATACCACTGTCATCAACCAGAATGGTGAGATCTTTGAGGTACAAATTCGCACATGGGAGATGCACCGCACGGCAGAATACGGGATCGCAGCTCACTGGAAGTATAAGGCGAGCACCGATAAGAGTACGGATTTCGACGATAAACTCACCTGGTTAAGACAACTCTTAGATTGGGAAAATGACGTCAAAGATCCCACCGACTTTATGGAAACCTTAAAGGTAGATTATTTTGCAGATGAGGTCTTTGTCTTCACACCGAGAGGAGATGTCATTAATTTACCTGAAGGCTCAACACCCATAGACTTTGCTTATCGGGTACACTCCGATGTGGGAAATCACTGTGTTGGTGCGAAGGTTAACGGACGGATTGTGCCCCTAAACCACGTGCTGACCAACGGTAATATTGTGGAAGTCATCACTTCTCAAAATGCCGGACCGTCTTATGACTGGCTAAAAATTGTTAAATCCAGCCAGGCGCGACAAAAAATTCGTCAATATTTTAAAGGGAAAAATCGAGATCAAAATGTATTACGGGGTAAAGAAACTGTAGATCGGGAAATCAAGCGATTCGGCCAATTTCCCCCAGAAGTGACGAAAGAAGAAATCACGCAACAGCTTTTGGCACGATTCCGCTATGATAGTGAAGAAGATTTAATGGCAGCCATCGGATATGGCAGCATCAATGCGACACAAATCTCAGCGAGGTTGCGTTCCATCTATGAAAAGATGTCTGAGGATTGGGAGAAAGAACAGTTACTCCAATCAACCAAGCGAGAAGCGGAGCGCGAAGCGCAAAAGGCCAAAAACCGCGAAGAATCGCGTGAAGCAGGCAAAGCAGGCAGTGTGGGAGTGACCGTCAAGGGCATGGATAACATTCAGGTGCGCTTGGCCAAGTGCTGTAACCCCTTACCGGGAGATCCGATTATCGGATTTGTGACCAAAGGTCGCGGCGTCAGCGTCCACCGTGCTGATTGTCCGAATCTATTACCTAATGCGGATCGTTCCCGATTTTTAGACGTGCAGTGGACTGCCACGCAGGATAGCACCTACTATGCAGATATCCAGATGCACGTGGATGACCGCCCCGGTATCTTAGCTGAGGTCGCCACGCGTATTAATGATGCTAAGGTGGGGTTGGCTAGTTTGAGCTCAAAAGTGTCGGCAGATGGTGTAGGCGTGATTGATGCCACTTTGAGCTTACATAGCATTGATGAGCTGGATAGCACAATGCAGATGTTAAGTTCGATTAAAGGAATGCGCCAAATCTATCGAGTGATCCAGTGAGGTACATAAGATGAGAGCAGTGGTACAAAGAATTCGACGAGGAGAAGTGACTGTAGAGAATAAGGTGGTGGGACAATCGGGCCCCGGTTTAATAGCCTATATCGGCGTGAAAGTCACTGATACCATGGATGATGTGACCTATACGGTCAATAAAATCAGCGGATTGCGCATTTTTGAAGATGACGAAGGCAAGATGAACCGCAGTGTGCTAGAGTGCCAAGGCAGCGTCTTAGCCGTGAGTCAGTTCACGTTATACGGCGATGCCCGTCATGGCAGACGTCCTTCATTCATTGAAGCGGCTAGACCGGAGAAAGGTCAGGAGCTATTTGAGGCACTGGTGGATGCTTTACGGAAAAAGGGGCTGGAGGTAGCCACCGGACAATTTGGGGCCCATATGATGGTAGATTATATCAATGACGGTCCCGTCACCATTCTTATCGATAGTGAAAAGACATTTTAGGAGGTAAGGATGCACATATTAAAGTTAACTTTAGGGGCTTTTCAGTCCAATTGTTATATAGGCTATGATGAGGAGTCCTCCCACGCTTTCGTGGTGGATCCCGGGTCTAACGGTCAAGAAGTAGTACAGACCATCAAGGAAAAAGCAGACCACTTGGACTATATTTTGTTGACCCATGCTCACGTGGATCACATCGGCGGTGTCGCCGAAGTCAAAAAAACGTTTCCTGATGCGAAGCTACTCATTCACCAAGAAGATCAGGACTTGCTGGCAGATGCTAACTTGAACATGAGTACTCAGGCGATGGGTTATCCTGTGTCTTTGCAGGCAGATCAATATGTAAAAGACGGCGATGTACTACCCTTTGGCAATGAAGAGATCAAGGTCATTCACACCCCGGGGCATACCAAGGGAGGCGTGTGCTATCTGATTGGTGATGTCTGCTTTACTGGCGATACGCTTTTTAGTGGTTCCATAGGCCGTTCCGACTTTTATGGCGGGGACTATGAAACGCTGATTCACTCCATTATCACACAGCTGATGGTCTTACCGGATGATGTGCGCATTTTACCGGGTCATATGGAGAACAGTACCATCGGTCGTGAGAAAAAAATTAATATGTTTATACGTAAATTTTTCCAATAAGGAGGCTATTATGGGTCAAGGAATGGGCAACTTAAGACGTTCTCACTATTGTGGTGAGGTTTCTAATGGTCAAATCGAAGAGGTGGTCACCGTTATGGGATGGGTGCAACGCTCTCGAAATTTAGGCCCTATTATTTTTACGGATGTGCGCGATATTACTGGGATCGTACAAGTGGTGGTAGAAGAGACCAATGAAGCCATCTTTGCTAATGCTAAAGCCTTGCGCAGTGAATACGTGGTAGCAGTAAAGGGTAAAGTGCGCCAACGATCTTCCGTGAACGAACAAATGAAAAACGGGGATATCGAAATCCTCGCTGATACCTTGGTCATTTTGGACGAAGCCCAGACGCCGCCGATTTATGTCAAAGACGACGACAACGTGGCTGAGACTATGCGTTTGAAATATCGTTATCTGGATTTGCGCAAACCCTTTATGCAAAAAAACTTGCTGACTCGCGCTAAATTGGCTCAGCTGACCCGTGAATTTTTCTCGAAACATCGTTTTACGGAAATTGAAACCCCTATGTTGACCAAGCCTACGCCGGAAGGAGCCCGTGACTACTTAGTGCCCAGTCGTGTGAACCCGGGCAGTTTTTATGCACTGCCACAAAGCCCTCAACTGATGAAGCAGCTATTGATGGTTTCTGGTATGGACCGCTACTTCCAAATTACCAAGTGCTTTAGAGACGAAGACTTACGAGCCAACCGTCAACCGGAATTTACGCAAATTGACTTGGAAATGAGCTTCGTGGACATTGATGACGTCATTGCCATCAATGAAGAGTACCTGCAATTTATTTTCAAAGAAATGCTCGACGTAGATTTGCCGATGCCACTTCCCCGTATGACCTACCAAGAGGCGATGGACCGATTCGGTGTGGATAAGCCGGACTTGCGGTTTGGCATGGAATTAGTCGATGTGACTGAAGTGGTTAAAGATGTGGAGTTTCGCGTTTTTGCCGACCAGGCTAAGAAGGGTCACAGTGTGCGAGCCATTGTGGTCAAGGGTGGTGCAAAAACCTATTCCCGTAAGAATATCGATAAGCTGGAAGTGAAGGCCAAGGATTACGGTGCCAAAGGGTTGGCTTGGATCAAAGTGGAAGAGGAACTCAAAAGCCCTATTGCTAAATTTCTCGGGGAAACATTAAATGCCATCGTGGCGCAAGTGGAAGCAGAAAAAGGGGACTTGATTTTATTGGTGGCCGATAAGGACGAAGTGGTCTATGCCGCTTTGGGTAACTTGCGCAATCATATTGCTAAAGAGCAAGATCTGTATGATCCTAATTCCATTGCTGCCACTTGGATCGTGGAATTTCCACTGTTTGAATACGATGAAGAAGAGGGACGTTATGTGGCTAAGCACCACCCCTTTACGTCCCCGGTGATGGAGGATTTGGATATTCTGGAAACAGAACCGGAAAACGTACGTGCGAAAGCCTATGATATTGTCATCAATGGCGATGAAATGGGTGGCGGTAGCATCCGGATTCACAATAGCGAGTTGCAGTCTCGCATGTTCAAGGCCTTAGGCTTTAGTGAAGAAGAAGCACAGTTAAAATTTGGCTTCCTCTTGGAAGCATTTCAATACGGCACTCCGCCTCATGGCGGCTTAGCCTACGGTTTTGACCGCTTGGTCATGCTTTTTACGGGCATGGACAACATTCGCGACGTCATCGCTTTCCCCAAAACACAATCGGCGACCTGTCTCTTAACGGCAGCACCCACCGTGGTTAGCAAAGCACAGTTGGCGGAAGCACATATTCGTGTCGATGACGGTCAATAGTCGAACCGCCCTCGTCATTGGCGAGGAAGGACTAGAGTGTCTTAAAAGCGCTCGCATAGCAATCATCGGTCTTGGTGGCGTGGGATCTTATGCAGCTGAGGCGCTCATACGAGTGAATATAGGGCATATCCTCCTGTGGGATTTTGATGTCATCGAGGTCAGCAACCTCAATCGTCAACTGCCCGCCCTGCATTCGACAGTGGGACATAAAAAAGTGGATGTAGTGCGGGCGCGGGGAGAAGACATTAATCCAGAAGCTCATTTTACCGTCGTAGATCGGCGCTTTTCTGGGGAGACGCAGCAGTTACTTTTAGACTTTGCTCCGGATTTTGTCGTGGACTCCATCGATTCGATGAGCGACAAAGTGGATTTGCTGGCATGTTGCTTGGATCATGGTATCTCTGTAATCAGCGTCATGGGTGCAGGCAATAAACTGGATCCCACCAGATTTCGCATATCGCCTTTAGACAAGACACATACCGACCCACTGGCAAAACTCTTGCGAAAAATAGCTAAAGAAAAAGAATGGCCGTCATTTCCGGTGGTCTGGTCTGATGAAGCGCCGGTGCGCAAAGGCGGTGGCCCGGTGGGAAGTCTCTCTTTCGTGCCATCGGCAGCCGGCCTCGTGGCGGCTAGTTATGTGGTCCGCTCTTTACTGGACCGTTAGAAAGGAAAGAAAATGGAACAAATTGGCGTAGTAACTGGTATCAATCATGATATGGCAGAAATGACCATTGAGCGGATGTCCGCCTGTGGTGAACACTGCAAAGGATGTACTGCTGGATGTGAAATCAAAAATCACGTCATCCAAGTACCTAATAGTCTAAATGCCAAAGTGGGTGACCGTGTGGCGCTGATGTCAGAAAGCAAACTCATTTTAAAATATTTGCTGTTAATTTACGGTGTGCCGTTTGTGGGTCTGGTATTAGGTATGTTTATTGGCTACGGCATTTTCGGAAAAGCTAAAGAAGGACTCATCATCTTAACTGCGCTGGCTTGCTTGGGCCTGGGCTTTCTGGCGGTACGTCTGATTGACAGAAAATTTCCGCAAAGGCAGGAACAGGTAATCTCCATGAGCCACTTGGTTCTGGAAGAATCAACAGATGACCAACCAGTTGCATAAAAATGGTACGGCCCCTAAGAAGCTTGTTTTATGATAAGCCAGCGTGTGTGATGTTTAACGATAGACAAAGGAGGCGTGTAGCGTGACTGACCAAAAGGTTCCGGAAAATATTTACGAGACGGAACCGTTTGAAAAAATAAAGGCGATCCTCATAGGCAACTTATGTTGCGCGGTAGCCATTGTCTTATTCTTCAAGCCCAATGGCTTTTTAAGCGGTGGCATAGGAGGTATTGGCATTTTCCTGGAATACCTAACGGGTTTTCCAGCCGGTGTGACCGTCTTTATCCTGAACGTGCCTTTGTTTTTTGTGGGCATAAAGCATCTCAACCGGTATTTTGTAATCTACGGCTTTGTATCAGCGGTGATTTTCTCCATCTACCTAAGTTTGTTGAGTGCCATTCACTTCCCGCCAATCACCGGTGATCCCATGCTGGATGCCCTAGTGGGTGGCGCCTTGAACGGCTTGGGGATGGGGCTGATGTTTCGCAACGGCACATGTCAGGGAGGCTTGGACATTGTGGCGGCGCTGATGAAAAAAAAGACCAATATGAACATCGGCAATGCTCTTATGAGCATTAACGCCTTTATCATTGCGGCCGCTAGCGTGGTTTTTACTCTGCGTCAAGGCCTATACACCATTCTGGCCCTCTACATCGCCTACGAAGTCTTGGATAAGATCCAAATGGGCTTTGGAGAAAGTAAGCAGGTGATCATCGTCACCAACAAACATCAAGAAGTGACCAAAGCTATCTTGCAACGCATTCACCGTGGAGTGACCTTGATTCATGGTGAAGGAGCATGGAACCACAACTCACAAAAATTGATTTATACCGTGGTTTCCAATCGTCAAATGGTGGCGGTGAAGCAGCTGGTCAAAGAGATTGACCCCGATGCCTTCGTTACCATCACTGATGCCATCGAAGTCAAAGGACGAGGTTTTCGTGATACAGACCTACATTAACAACAAGGAAACTCAATTAAAAAGAGCTCGGGGTATAGGCCCGAGCTCTTTATTTATTGGTTGACCGAAAATGAATCTTTTCGGTCACATGGGAAACCATCCGCTTCCTTACGGCAGCTAAAACATAGCCTGTGATCAAATCACAGAAGTTGGCCAAATGGATGTAAGGACGAGGAGGGGATTTGGCTTCACGGATCACAGTTGCCATCTCACGTGCTGGAGTGGTCTGCTTCGTATTGGTCTATACCACATCGTGAAGGAAGCTGATGAATGGACGATACATACGGGAAGAAGTCGATATAACTTTTGAAAGCAATAGAAAAGCCTACGGTTTTACCGTAGGCTTTTTTTAGTGCATGTAGAGGATCATGTCATGGTGGGTCAAGCTTTTTTGGACATCGATAATACGTTGGTTTTCGCTTCCGCGAAAGGCCAGTTTGAGATTTTTCTGCTCTTCGATAAAGGGTCCATCCACCAATACATCGGCGTATTTGAGGAGTTTGGTTTTTAAGGGATCGGCTAGGATTTGTTCCCAGATGTAACCGGAATAAATCCAAAGGGTCTTATCCGTTTCTTTTCGAAATCGCTGGACCACCGGCAATAGGCCTTCCACATTTTCCATGGGCTCGCCACCGAGCAAGGTCAGTCCTACAGATTGGGGGTGGTGGATGTAAGAGAAGAGTTCTTCCATCGCCTGATCATCGAAGAGGGAACCTGCGGCTGGGTTTTGGTATTCTTCGTTAAAGCAATGGGGGCAATGATGGCTACACCCCGTGACAAAGAGGGAGGTGCGGATGCCTTCCCCGTTGGCGATGTCAAATTTGCGAATTTGTCCGTAACGCATTAGATGTGTAAGACGCGATCTTTGATTTCCTTGGTGCGGCCTTCATTCCAGAAATTTTCGCCCAAGTAGCCGCAAGTACGACGAATGACAGTGAGCATGGAGCGGTCCGTATTATGGCATTGGGGACATTCCCACTCGTTGTCGTCGTTGACTAAGATTTCGCCATCAAAGCCACAAGCGTGGCAGTAGTCGCTTTTCGTATTAAATTCCGCATAAGTGATATGGTCGTAAATGTATTGGATCATTGATTCCACGGCGTTTAAGTTGTTGGACATGTTGGGGATTTCCGCATAGCTAATGCAACCGCCGGTGGAAATTTCTTGGAACTGTGCTTCAAAGTCAAATTTGGAGAATACGTCGATTTCTTCGCGGACACTGACGTGATAGGAGTTGGTGTAATAGCCCTTGTCCGTGACATCTTTGATTTCGCCGAAACGGGCACGGTCCAAAGAGCAGAAACGATTTGTCAAGCTTTCGGCGGGGGTGCCATAAAGGGCAAATCCTAAACCGGTTTCCGCTTTCCAGTCCATCACCGCATCATGAAGTCGATGCATGACCTTCAAGGCAAACTCTTGTCCTTCCGGATCGGTGTGGCTGACGCCTTTGATGAGCTTTGTCGCCTCGTAAAGGCCGATATAACCCAAGCTGATGGTGGCATAGCCGTTTTTCAAAAGTTCACCGATGGGTTCATATTTCTGTAGGCGTGCGATGGCACCGTATTGCCAGTGGATGGGGGACGCATCGCTGGTGACATCTTTTAAGAGATCATAGCGCAAGAGTAGGGCACGTTTAGCCAATTCTAAGCGCTTATCCAAGATCTCAAAGTACTTTTCTTCGCTACCGTTAGCCAAGATCCCGATTTGTGGCAAGTTCAAGCTGACGACGCCCATGTTAAACCGGCCGTCAAAGACGTATTCGCCGTCTTCGTTTTTCCAGGGAGCTAGGAAACTTCTACAACCCATGGGGCTGAAGACGTTACCTTGGTAGATTTCGCGCATTTTCTTCGCGGAAATGTAATCGGGGTACATACGTTTAGCCGTACATTGGGCGGCCAACTTGGTCAAATAGTAGTATTTGCTGTCCGGGTGAACGTTATGTTCGTCCAGGACGTAGATGAGCTTGGGAAATGCCGGGGTGATGTAAACGTTGGCTTCGTTTTTCACGCCTTCATAGCGTTGGACCAAGATTTCCTCGGTGATCAATGCGGCTTCTTTTTCATATTCATAACCGGGCATGAAGTGCATAAACAACGTGACAAACGGAGCTTGCCCATTGGTGGTCATCAAGGTGTTGATTTGGTATTGGATGGTTTGGATGCCATCTTTGATTTCTTTTTTCGTACGTTTCCAAGCAATTTCCTCGGCTTTCGCCATATCCGGCTCAATGCCATAAACTTCTTTTTGCTCTTCGATGACGGCATCTAAATATTTATTATAGGATTTTCGAACAAAGGGGGCTAAAATACGGTCGATACCGTTAATGGATTGACCGCCGTATTGACCGGATGCCACTTGAGCGATGATCTGGGTGGTCACCGTACAGGCAACTTGGAAGGATTTCGGGGAATCAATGCGCTTGCCATTGATCACGGTACCGTTATTTAACATGTCTTCCAAGTTAATCAGACAGCAGTTAAACATTGGTTGAATGATATAGTCCATATCGTGGAAATGGATGGCACCACTGTCATGAGCTTGGACGATGTCCGTGGGGATGATCATACGGCGGGCAATGTCTTTGGACACTTCGCCGGCGATTAAGTCCCGTTGGGTGGAGACGATTTTTGCGTCCTTGTTGGAGTTTTCGTCTAAAACGGCTAGGTTGGACTTGTTTAATAGGCCGATGACATCTTTGTCGGTGGTGTTTTCACGGCGTTTGAACGCTTGAACGGCCTTATAGTTTTCATAGGCGCGAGCGGTGGCCGGATTGTTGTGTTTTAATAGTTTATAGTAGACCTGATCTTCAATTTCATAGATGGTCATGTCTTTACTTAAAGCGACGGCAAAATCCTCAATTTCTGCAGCGATTTGCTCAGCTTGGCCTTCTTCATAAATGCCACTGGGGCTTTTCATAGCTTTCTCGATGGCAATGGTAATCTTCGAAGCATCGAAGGGAACCTTGGAGCCATCTCGTTTGATTACGTGTAGCATAGCACTTCCTCCTTTTGAGGCCATTATACTATATGTTGTGGCAAGTAGCAAGTTTTCGAAGTAAAAACACAACAGATAGAGAAACCTTGTAAGTGGCATGGTGCCTATATTAGGGGGAATGGGTCTCGCATCCCGACAAAAAGGGGACCAAAGTCCTTAACCGATTTGTAACTTATTTTATTAGGGACTTTCATTAATTTGTAACTAAAAGCCCGTGGCGATTCGGTAGAATAAAAGAGGAGGGATGTCCATGACCAAAAGAAAAAAAGTATGGATCCATCCTAAAGCACGTCTTTTTTTTCTGTGGTGTATCATCGTGGCGGTTGTAGTCGTGACCGGTGTCATGTGGAAAGGTGCATTTCAGCGGCAAAACCAGGTGATCGGGGGAGAAGAGTACGGCGAGATGCGTCGGCCGAAAAAAATGTTTGCCTTTGACCAATGCGAGACCATCTATTGGGAGATGAGACAGCGGGAGCTGGAAGAACGCAGGTCCTTGGGGCATCAAGCGTACTTTGCCAAAGATTTATTTGTCGGCGACTCCATTACGCAAGGACTTTTGTATTATCATTATTTGGAGGAAAATCAAGTCTATGCCGTCATTGGCATGAGCTTACAAAGCGCCATGGGTCATGTGGATGAAATGGTGGCACGAGAGCCTAAGACCATGTATATCATGTTAGGCATGAATGATTTGGATAATGGTCTATCGCCTGAGGCGTTCAAAAAAACTTATGGTAAGCTGATCGACCAATTAAGAGAGGCCCTACCCAAGACCAAAATCGTCATCCAAAGTATTACCCCGGTGCAGAAAAAGGTGTATGATAGTCATCCGCACATTACGGAAGAGAGGATTTCGCAGTATAATGATGCGCTGAAATCATTGGCTGAAGAGAAGGATGTATCCTATATGAGTTTAACCAGGCTCTTTGAAAACGAGGAGGTTTTCGAAGAGGATGGATTACATGTTGTGTATTCGTTTTACAATGATTATTTAAATGACATAAGAGCGTGGGAGGAAGAGTCGATTGAACGGTAGTAAGAGGTGGAAACAGGTGTGGTTGGCAGTAGGTGTGGGAACGGTCTTGGTCCTGGGTGGTTGCCAATCCGCAACGCCGGAGGAACAACCGGCGTTAGAAGAAAAAGCAGAGGTCAGCTTTGCCAGTTTGGTTGCGGCGATTCAAGATTACGGTCCCTTGGAAAATGTGGTGTCGGAGCACGAGGGCGCTTTGGAATATTTGGGCGTAGATGAAAAGCTGCTTCGCAACTACGCGGCATGGCTACCGGAAAAAAATATTATTACCAACCAGATTTTTGTGGGCGAAGCCCCATCTTCGGATGAAGCCAAGGAAGTGGCAGATGCTCTTTTGGCGCATCAACAGGAACTGGAAGAACTTTACGCCACCTATTTACCGGAACAGGAAAAATTAGCGAAAGATGGAATTGTGGAACAAAAGGGCAACTTTGTTTTTTTTGTCATCGATGAAGATGCCGATGGACTGTTGGAGGTTTTTCACAACCAGTTTCGCTAGTGACGAGAGGTAATCATGGTTTTTAGTAGTATCACGTTTCTCGTGGGATTTTTGCCGTTGGTCCTTTTGGCTTTAAAGGTGTTGCCGCAGCGCTTCCATAACGGAGTGCTGCTTTTTTTTAGCTTAATCTTTTATGCCTGGGGTGAACCGGTTTATATTCTACTGATGCTGATCGCCATTTTGTGGTCGTATGCATCAGCGAAATGCATCGCTCGAGCAGAAACGCCACGGCAAAAAAAGTGGCGGCTCATCGCCAGCCTCACCTTGCAAGTGGGGCTATTGGCATTTTTTAAATATGCAGATATGCTCATTGGGGGCCTGCATCTTTTGGGATGCAAAAGCGTACCCTATTTGCACTTGCCCTTACCTTTAGGGATTAGCTTCTATCTGTTTCAGACCATGAGCTACACCATCGATGTCTACCGTGGGAAAGTGCAGCCGGCGGCCCGCCTGTTGCCTTACGCCACTTACGTGAGCCTATTTCCCCAGCTGGTGGCAGGGCCAATTGTACGCTACGAAACCGTGGCGGAGGAGTTGCGCTCCCGCGTCGTAACTGCCGAGGACACCGTGGCCGGAGCAGAACGGTTTTTGTGGGGGTTAGCTAAAAAGGTGCTCTTAGCCAACGCCTTTGGGGAGATGCAGCAAAATATCTTAGCCGGTGGAGCGGCATCGCTACCCATGATCACCGCTTGGCTGGCCCTTTGGGCTTTTACGCTCCAAATCTACTTTGATTTTAGCGGATATTCCGATATGGCCATCGGTATGGGGCGCATGTTTGGCTTTCACTTTTTGGAAAACTTCAACTACCCCTACATAGCCTATTCCGTGCGAGATTTTTGGAAACGCTGGCACATGAGCTTGTCCTCCTGGTTCCAGGAATATGTGTACATCCCTTTGGGAGGCAATCGCTGTACACCAAGTCGCAATGCGTTTAACCTGCTCTTGACTTGGTTTTTGACCGGCCTTTGGCACGGAGCACATGTCAACTTTATCCTCTGGGGACTCTATTATGGCGTACTCCTCTTAATCGAGCGACGACGTCCGCCTCGCCAAGAACGGTTTTTGTCCCATCAGGTGGGGACTTTTCTCCTCGTGTGTTTGGGGTGGGCCATCTTTATGATGACTGACTTAGGAGAATTGAGCGTCTTCTTCAAGGCGCTGTTTCACCTAAACGGCATGGGCTACTTGGATGCCGTAGGACGTTTTTATACCCGCCACTACTTGCCTTTATGGCTGATGGGGATCGTAGCCTCGCGTCCCGAACCCATGGCCGGCCTTTTGCGGCTGCGTGAAAAAAAGGGGGGAGAAATCCTCTGCCAGGCACTGCTGATCGTCCTTTTTTTCTTTTCCCTAGCCGCTTTGGTTTGGGATCAGTACAATCCATTTTTATATTTTCGATTTTAGGAGGTGCCCATGAAAAAAATGTTTCCCATCGTGGCCTTTGCCACCTTATTGGCTTTACTCGTGGGCAGTCTGGCCCATACGCCACGGAATTTTTCTGAAAAAGAAAATCGCAGCTTGCAAACCACAGTGGCATGCAAACCACGAGATCTGCGCTCCGGTCGCACCATGGAGACAGCAGAGACCTACCTGTCTGACCAACTGCCGTTTCGCGATGACTTTGTGGCTGCGTACATGCGGGCGGGAGTGAGGCTGGGGAAAGTGCTCAGCCGTGACGTGTACCTAGGCCAAGACGGCCGCCTCATGCAGCGCTTTACAGCGCCGGATGAGACCATGCGTCAGGAAATCTACCAAGCGCTCACCGATTTTCGCGCCCGCCATTCTCAAGTACCGATGACTCTGATGGTGGCGACCACCGCCTTTGCCGTGTACCCGGAAAGTTTGCCGGTAGATGCTTACGGTTCTTTGGAATCGGCCTTTGTGGAAGAACTGCAAGGCAATCTGACGGACTATGACCACCTGTTGCTATTGCCCTTAATGGACACTCAGCGAAAAGAAGCCTACTACTTTAAAACGGACCACCATTGGACGGCAGATGGCGCCTTTATTGCAGCCTCAGCTTACGCGAGTCAGCGCGGCTTCACCCCCTGGTCTCTAGATGCCTTTACGGTACAAGAGTCGGCGCGCCCCTTTTATGGCTCTTTGATGGCCCGCAGTGGCTTTTACCATGTCCCGGGAGACCAGTTTCGCTACTACGAGCCGCCGATGCTCGATGAACTCGTGGTCCAAAATGCCGAAGGAGACAAGGTGCCTCTTTTCAACCGAGACATGCTGGACACCAGAGACCAGTACGCCCTGTTTTTAGGCGGTAACGACGCCAAGGTGACTATCGTCAATCCGACGGTGTCTCAAGGCAGCCTCGTGGTGATCAAAGACAGCTATGCTAATGCGGTGATCCCCTTTCTCACACCTTATTACCATAAAATCACCGTCCTGGATCCTCGGTACTGTCGCGGCGGGGTGGACCAATACCTGCCGGAAAAACCGGACGAGATTCTCTTTCTGATGAACGCCATCAGTTTTGCAGAAGGGCAGTGGATCAAAAATGTCATGTGAAAAACCTACCGTTCTCGGTAGGTTTTTTTGTATCCTTTGTGTAAAATAAAAGGACTAGGGTAATCAATGACTAAAGTAGAGTAGGAAAGAGGAGTGGTCTTTTGAGTGGTGGATGGCTAGTATTTTTGACGTATGTGTTATGGGGGTTTCTGGCAGCTTATTGGACGATCTTTTCCAATGTGGACCCTCTGTTTATCTTGTCCAATCGAATTTTATGGTCCCTGATTCTGTGTTACCTCATGCTGCGATGCAAAGGCCAGGCATCGGCGATCAAAGAGACCTTAAAAGACAAAAAACAGCGGCGATTGCTCTTTTGGGCAGGGATTGTGGTTACGATCAACTGGGGCTCTTTTATCATTGCGGTGATGGGCGGTCACATTTTGGACGCCTCGTTGGCCTACTACATCTGTCCTATTTTCTCCGTTCTCTTGGCCTTTTTTGTCTATGGAGAAAAATTTCGCACCATGCAATGGATCGCCTTTATCCTGGCGATGATTGGCGTGTGTATTCCCATCATCAAATACGGAAAAGTGCCTGTGTTTGCCCTGACCATCGCCATCAGCTTTGCCGTCTACGGCGCCATCAAAAAGCAAGTCACCGTCTCCGGCATCACGAGCATTTTTACGGAGACGATGTGGGTCTTGCCGTTGGCCCTGATTTATATGGGCCTGTACGGTCAACATGCCGGTATGGAAAGCTGGCAGTGGTGGGTATTACCCACGACGGGAATCGTCACCAGCGTGCCGTTGATCTTATTTGCCAAAGGGGTCCAAACAACTCCTTTGTCACTCACCGGCATCTTAATGTACGTTAACCCTACGATACAATTCCTCATAGGTGTTTTTGTGTACCATGAACCCTTTACGACGATGCATGCATGGATGTTCGCCTTCGTCTGGACCGGCGTCATCTTGTTCATCGTCGATGGTTTACGAGCCCACCATAGGGGAGCTACCCCGATTGAATTGAACAAAGGAGGTCAATGAGATGGAAAACTATGCAACCATATTACAAAAAGAGCTGATTCCCGCCTTTGGCTGTACGGAGCCCATCGCCTTAGCCTATGCGGCCGCTAAGGTGACAGAAGTCCTGGGCGAAGTGCCGGAACACCTACTTGTGCGAGCAAGTGGCAACATCATCAAAAATGTAAAAAGCGTCATCGTGCCTGGCTCTGGCGGAGAACGAGGTATTGAAATCTCAGCGGCCTTAGGAGCGATTGCCGGAGATGCCGCCAAAAAGTTGGAGGTCCTTAACGGCATGGACAAACAAGCCGTGGAAAAAGCCAAAGGAAAAGTAGCCGAAGGCTATGTGGACGTGGAACTGGTGGAAGGGGAAGTGAACCTTTACATCGAAGTCAAAGGCACCTACGGCGAAGATGAGGCCGTAGTCACTTTGGCAGACAGCCACACCAACATCGTCTATGTGGAAAAAAACGGTAAAGTCTTAGAGAAAAAAGTGATGGAAAAAGGCAAAGAGGAAGTCTACGATTACTCCTTTGACGACATCTGGGATTATGCTAAAACGGCTCCCATTGAACCGGTTAAAGACATCCTGGACTTACAAATCAGCTACAACAGCGCCATTGCCGAAGAAGGGATGGCCCATGCCTACGGAGCGGAAATCGGCCGCATCCTCTTGGAAGACCGACCGGACAACCTGGAACGAGAAATGATTGCCTACGCTGCAGCAGGCTCCGATGCGCGCATGAGCGGCAGTGAAATGCCCGTAGTCATCAACTCCGGCTCCGGCAACCAAGGCATCACCGTCTCCGTGCCCTTGATTGTCTATGCGCGAGCCAATGGCTTGGAAGGGGAACCACTGTACCGAGCCCTGATGTTTGCCAACCTGATCGGCCTTTACCTCAAACAAGGCATTGGTCGTTTAAGCGCCTACTGTGGAGCGGTCTCCGCCGCATCGGCTGCTATGGCGGGACTGGCGTTTCTCAAAGGCGACTCCAAGGAGATTGCCGCCATGGCCCTCACCAACAGCCTGGCAGGAAACTCGGGGCTGATCTGTGATGGAGCCAAGGCCTCCTGTGCCATGAAAATTGCCAGCTCTCTTCACAATGCTCTCATTAGCTACAAACAAGCCCAAGCGGGCCACAGCTTCCACCCAGGCGACGGCATTGTACACACCAACGTGGACGAAACCATTGCCACCGTGGGCCACATTGCCAAATACGGCATGAAGACCACCGACGTCGTCATCCTAAACGAAATGATCGGCAACCGTGACTACATGCAAAGCCTAGAATAAACGCAACTACGCAACGAAAAAGTGCTGCTTCGTCGACTGGACGGGCAGCACTTTTTTATTTTGAGCAGGCTTATTGGGGATCGTGTAAGCGGAACTCTTCTTGCAACGTCAAGCGGCTTTCCTGCATATGCCATTCTTGAATCGCGTCTTGCAGCCTTTGCTCCTCAGCAGCTATGGCCACAGGATCTTCCACCATGGGGCGGGCGTTTAAGGGGAAATTCGCCTCGTTATCCTGGATGTGTTGCAGAAGCTCCTCCGTGAGCTCCTGAAAATCTTGCTGTTCCTCCGGGCTTAGCGTGGCATGCTCATCGGGCATGGGCAGGGAGAAGATGGCATCTTCATCGGCCACCTTGTAAATCTCCATGGCGTAGAGGAGCATACGCTCATCCATGGTCGGCCCCCAAGAAGTCAGCCAATCGACCAGATGAGCATCCAAGACGCGTAGCGTCTCCACCGGTATGGGAAAGAACATTTGGGCGACGAGCATATCGTGTACCATGGCCTCTTTTTCCTCAGTAAAGGCCCGTTCATTTTCTTCCAGATAATAAGCCAGAGATTCTTCGTCCAACACCTGACCCTCATTTTGATAGCCTTCCTTGATTTGCAAGGTCAGTTGTTTGTGATGGACTCTTTGGGCGCAAGTCATCTCCTCTACGGTGAGCTCACCATAGCGACGAATGTAACCGTACAAGAGCTCCGGCGTCGTATGATATTGTTGATGCCAATAGGCGACGGTGGCCTCGGCCCAAGCTTGTAATATGGGATCCATAAAGTTCACTCCTTTGGTGTCATTATACCACAGAGTGCGAGCCATCTTACAGTCGATCGGCTCCCACAGGAAAAAGGTATGCAGGATAAAAAAGTGACCCACCTTGCAGAAAATGGCGGGACTGTGGTACAATAAGGTTCTGAAATGGAGGCTTCAAATGAAACGCTTTTTAATCAGCTTTTTAATCACCGCCATCGTCTTAGTGGGCGTGATTTTTTACTTTCAATACGAAGTCATGGACCTGCTGCACTTTGCTATCGGCGGATCCTTAGAACCTGGCGAACGCTACACTGCTGATGACGGCAGAGAGGAACTGGTAGTTCTCTTAATGGGCATTGACCGCGATCCGGATCGGGACATCGAAAACCAGGGCATCCCCATGATCAAAGAAAAAGCGGAAGAAGTGGAAGGAAAACTTAGAGGAGAACAATACTTCAGAACCGGTAACCGCTCTGACACCATCTACCTAGGCAAATTTAACAAGAGAACCGGCGAAGTAGTACTCGTATCCATTCCCCGAGACACGTTAACCTCCATCACCTACCGCGGCGAAGAGGACAAAATCAACGCAGCTATGTCCTGGGACGGCCCTTATGGAGCCCTGGAAACCGTACGCAACTTAACCGGCGTAGACGTGGAATACATGGTCGTCTTTGACTACGACGTGGTGAGAGAAATGGTTGACATCCTAGGCGGTGTCGAAGTCGAAGTACCCTTTGCCATGCAATACGACGACCCTACCGACAACCCGCCCCTGCACATCGACCTGCAGCCCGGTTTGCAAACCTTAAACGGTAAAGAAGCCATCGGTTTTTGCCGATGGCGTCATAACAACGACTACTCTGTCCAATACGATCGTGGCGACGTAGATCGGGTGGACACCCAACAATACTTTATGAAGCAATTCGTCAAAGAGGCTCTCAAGGCCAAAAACCTGCCCAAAGTCTACCGCTTGGCAGACACCGTATTTAAGTCGGCCTACACCAACCTGCCCAAGGTGGAAATCTTCTCCGCCGGCGCGGCCGTTCCGCGACTGGACCTAGACTCCATGCGCACTGAAACCATCCCGGGAGACAACGCCTACATCAACGGCATTTCCTACTTCCTGCCGGATCAGGGCGGTACACAGACTCTCATGGAAGACATCTTTGCCGACCACCTCATCAACCGTTAAAACAACCAAAACCCTGTTCGACAGAACAGGGTTTTTAATATGCTCCCATTAACCGACATGGAAGAGTATGACTTGAATCAGTGGCTGATGCACGAGGTAGATCACAAGACTGTGACTGCCCGCCCACAACAGAGGCCGGGCCGCTTCTAAGCCGGGGATGACGGGTAACTGGGCCAAAGGCCATTGGCGAGCACTGAAATACCCGACGAGGTAGAGAAAAAACCAAGGCAACAGGGGAAAATAATCTGCAGAACGAAAACCATGAGGAGGTAAGCCCCAAAGTGCGGTGAAGTCACTGTGATAGAGGCCTTGAGGTAGAGGTAGCGAGAGGAAATGGAAACCGAGATAGCCTTCAGGGACGTGATATGTCCCGGCAAACAACAATCCACAGAGAAGTAGCCCGACGACAGGCGAGATTTTTTGCAACAAAGGCCTTAACCACGCCGTAAACAACGAGGCCAAACCCAAAAAGTGCAGGACTCCGAAATAAATGGGAAAATCTGGAGTCACCAAGAGCGTGACGCCGGTGATGCCCAGAGCAATCAACAAGAGAGTCGCGCCTTTGTTCAAGGGATGGCGTCCCAAGGGAAAGCTGTAACCCGCCAAGAGGATAAAACTCCAAGCGATGGACTGCTGCCAGATCAATCCCGGCATAGCTGTAAACCATGGCACGGTGAGTCCTCGCTGATACACAGCGGACCACAGACCATGGTAGAGAACCATACTGATCAGAGCCAGACCTCTCAGGCCGTCAGCAGTGGGATGGCGTTGGGATAGACGTTTATTGACTTGCATAGCAGACTCCTTTTCATGCATTATATCATAATAAAGCAATGTAAGAAAAAGAAAAGTTGACGGGGAAAGGATAAAATAGCAAGCGCTGCAAAGATGAAAACATGAACCAATAGAAAAAAACACCAGGCCTTGTGGTTTCTTCAGCGTCGGCTGTTCTTTGTCAAAAACTTGTTTTGTTGCATTGTGCTATCCCTTTGCTATAATAAAATTAGCAAGGAAAAGCTGTTGTGATGATCGTAGAATGTGAATCATAAGGAGGGATCGTCCTTGGAAGGAAGAAAAACACCATTGTATGACGAGCACGTCGCCTTAGGCGGCAAGATCGTCGAGTATGCCGGTTGGCTTTTGCCAGTGCAGTATACCGGCTTGGAAAGGGAGCATCAGGCTGTGCGTGAAAAGGCCGGTCTCTTTGACGTCAGTCATATGGGAGAGGTCCTGATTGAGGGGCCGGATGCTACGGCATTTGTGGAGCGGTTGTTGACGAATAAGGTGACAAAAGCCGCCCCGGGCCGTATTGTTTACGGGTTGATGTTGGATGAAGACGGATATCCGGTGGATGATTTGCTGGTGTATAAGTATGGAGACGACAAGTATTGGTTGGTGGTAAACGCTGCTAATGCCGCCAAGGATGTGGATTGGATACGGGCCCAACAAGGAGAGGCGAAGGTGACTGTCACCGATCAGTCCGCGATGTTCGCGCAGTTGGCGGTTCAAGGACCGGAGGCTGAGGAACTTTTAGGGCCTTTATGCGATTTCACGCTGTCGGAGTTGCAGCCGTTTCACTTTTTAGACGAAGGGCAGATTGCCGACCGGACGGTGATCATTTCCCGTACCGGTTACACCGGAGAGGACGGGTTTGAAATCTATTGCCGTCCGGAGGATGCGGTGGAGCTGTGGCGTGCCATTTTGGAAGCGGGAGAAGGGGAGGTGATCCCGGCCGGGTTAGGCGCACGGGATACGCTGCGGTTCGAAGCGGGACTGCCTCTTTACGGTCACGAAATTTCTCCGGAGATCGACCCTTTGGAAGGGGGATTGGGTTTTTTCGTGAAGTTGGATAAGGAGCCGGCTTTTATCGGCCAAACGGCGCTGAAGGAAAGACCGTTAACGCGCGAACTCTTGGGCCTGGAGCTCTTGGGTCGCGGGATGTTGCGCGAAGGGTATGAGATCTTTTCGCAAGGAGAGCCCATTGGCGTGGTGACGACAGGGTATTTGGCTCCCACCGTGGGGAAAAACCTGGCCAATATTTTGGTTAGAAAGGGCACGGTAGCCGTGGGCGATGAAGTGGAAGTGCAAATTCGCAAAAGGCGTGTGCCGGCGAAGGTGATTAAACGTCAATTTTTAACAGGAGGAAAAGCATGAAAATCGAAAAAGACCTATACTATACCAAAGATCACGAGTGGTTAAAACTAGACGGAGAAGAGGCTTTGGTGGGACTGTCGGATCATGCCCAGGAAGCGCTGGGGGATATCGTGTATGTGGAATTGCCGGAAGTGGACGAAGAGTTCGGCGCAGAGGAAGAGTTTGGCGCCGTAGAGTCCGTGAAAGCGGCAGCGGATGTGTATATGCCCGTGGGCGGCGTGGTGTTGGAAGTCAACGAAGAGCTTTTGGATGCGCCGGAGATGGTGAATGAAACTCCTTATGAGGCGTGGATGATCCGCATTGCCATCAGCGATGAGGGCGAGTTGGAGAACTTGATGAATGCGGCGGAATACGAAACCTATTTGGAAAGTGAGGAGGAAGAGTAATGCATCCTTATATTCCTCATACGCCAGAGGATGTGAAGGCCATGCTCAGTGTCTTGGGCATGGAAGATGCAGCAGAGTTATTTTCCGATATTCCCGAGCATCTTCGTTTACAAGGGGATTTGGCGATGCCCCAGGGCTTGGCGGAACACGATGTGATGAAAAAACTACGCCAGTTGGCGGAGAAGAACCGCAGTGCCTACGATTACGTGAGTTTTCTCGGTGCCGGTTGCTATGACCACATGATTCCGGCGGTGATTGACCATATCTTGTCTCGCAGTGAGTACTATACGTCTTACACGCCTTACCAAGCGGAGATTTCCCAAGGGACCTTGCATTATATCTTTGAATTTCAGACGATGATTGCCAACCTGACGGGCATGGATGTGGCCAACGCTTCCGTGTATGATGGCGGCACCGGGGCAGCGGAAGCGCTGTTGATGGTGACGGGCGCAAATCGTCGCAAGAAGGTGTTGGTTTCTGAGGCCATTGCACCACAGACGAAGGCGATTTTAAATACGTATTTGCCGCTTCACGGCGTAGAGATGGTGTGGATTCCCGCTATGGACGGCCAGACGGATTTGCAGGCTCTCAAGGCGGAGATGGCTGCGGATGTGAGCGCCGTCTTTATGCAAAACCCCAACTTCTACGGCATTTTAGAGGAAGTGGAGGAAGCGGCTGCCATAACTCATGAGGTGAAGAAGACGGCAATGGTACTGTCGGTGGACCCCATTTCTCTGGGCGTTTTGAAGCGACCGGGTGATCAAGGGGTGGATGTGGTGATTGGCGAAGGCCAAGGCTTGGGGATTCCCCAGGCGTATGGCGGACCGTTCTTGGGCATCATGGCTTGTAAAAAAGAGTACATGCGCAAGTTGCCCGGCCGCATTGTCGGTGAGACGGTGGATTTGGATGGCAAGCGTTCCTATGTGCTCACGCTGACGGCCAGGGAACAGCACATTCGCCGCGAAAAAGCCACCAGTAACATTTGTTCCAATCAAGGGCTTAATGTGTTGACGGCTACGATTTACCTAGCTTTGTTAGGGCCGGAAGGCTTAAGGGAAGTGGCAAGCCAGTCCATGCAAAAGGCGCACTATGCCTGTAGGCGCATGGTGGAAACAGGCAAGGTGAAGTTGAAGTTCAACAAGCCATTTTTCAAAGAGTTTTTAGTGGAGCACACAGAAGACGTGCATCACTGGGAAGAACGGGCGACCGAGGCCGGTTATCTGGCCGGTGTGCCCATGAGCTATTTTGACGAAAACTTGAAGGACACGGTACTTTACGCCGTGACGGAAAAGAGGACGAAGGCGGATATTGACGGCTTAGTGGCTCTTTTGGAGGTGCAGGTATGAAACCTTGGCAAACGTTAATCTTTGAATTGGATGTGCCGGGACGCCGGGGCTATTGTTTACCGGAGTTGGACATCGAAGAGTCGCCTTTGGAGGACCTGGTGGATGCCAAGTACCTGGCAACGACCCTGCCGAAGTTGCCCAGTGTGTACGAGGTGGATGTGGTACGCCATTATACCGAGTTGTCTACGCTAAACTATGGTGTGGATACGGGTTTTTATCCGTTGGGTTCCTGTACGATGAAATACAATCCGAAAGTCAATGAATGGGCGGCGCGCCTACCAGGCTTTGCCGAGTTGCACCCCCACCAACCCTACAGCACGACCCAGGGGATCATGGAGCTCTTGGCGGATTTGGAAGCCAAACTCTGTGCCATCTCGGGGATGGACCGCTTTACCATGCAGCCGGCAGCAGGGGCTCACGGCGAGCTCACCGGGATTATGATGGTACGTAAATACCACGAAGTACATGGCGAGGGACACCGCAATAAGATTATTGTGCCGGACTCCGCCCACGGGACCAATCCGGCGACAGCGGCCATGGCAGGCTACGAGATTGTCGAGGTCAAATCAACGGAACAGGGCCTGGTCGATGTGGCGGCTTTAAAGGAAGTGGCCGATGAGAACTTGGCCGGTCTTATGCTCACGAACCCGAACACCTTGGGCCTATTTGAAAAGGACATCCAAGCCATTGCGGCCATCGTGCACGAAGCCGGCGGTCTCTTATACTATGATGGGGCCAATGCTAACGCCATCTTGGGCCATGCCAGACCGGGGGATATGGGCTTTGATATCGTGCACTTCAACGTGCACAAGACATTCTCCACCCCCCACGGCGGAGGCGGCCCGGGAGCCGGTCCTGTAGGCGTGGTCAAAGCTTTGGCCGATTACTTACCGGCCCCCTTATTGGATCAGAAAGAGCGAGATGGCAAGCCGTACTATTACTGGAATTACGATGTACCCCGTACCATCGGCCGTGTAAAGGATTTTTACGGCCATATCGGCGTACTCGTTCGTGCGTACACTTACTTGCTTTCTATGGGCAGTGACGGCTTAAAGGACGTGGCGGAAAAGGCGGTCTTAAACGCCAACTATGTACAGGAACGGTTGAAAGGGGCTTACAATGTGCCTCATGATACGCTGTGCAAACACGAGTGTGTGATTGGCGGCTTGAAAGAGCCCAACGGTACGCATACGCTGGATGTGGCCAAACGACTTTTAGACTACGGTTTTCACCCGCCGACGGTGTATTTCCCGCTGATTGTGCCGGAAGCGATGATGATCGAGCCCACGGAAACAGAGTCTAAAGAGCGGCTAGATGAATTTGTAGATACGATGTTGACCATTGCTCAAGAGGCGAAGGAGGATCCGGAGATCCTCTTGGAAGCGCCGCATCATAAACCGGTCAGACGACCGGATGAGACGTTGGCCGCAAGAAAGCCTAAGCTGGTGTATGGCGGTGAGGAGGAAAATCTATGACCAAAGTGGCCATCATCGGCGGTGGTCCGGCAGGTTATGTTGCGGCCATTCGCGGAGCCCAACTGGGACTAGAGATTGTGTTGGTAGAAAAGGACCGCTTGGGAGGCACTTGCCTAAACCGCGGCTGCATTCCCACTAAGACGTATTTTGCCACGGCCAAGCTGATGGATGAAATGAGGCGGGCAGAGGAGTTTGCCGTCGTGGATGTCCAAGGCCACGTAGACGGCCCAGCTCTCTTGGCGCGCAAGGAACAAGTGGTGGATACATTGGTGAGGGGCATTGAGAGCATTGTCAAGAACTATCCCGCTATCACCTACATGGAAGGGGAAGCCACCATCACAGACCCTCATACCATGACGGTAGCTGGAGAAGCGATAGAGGTGGATGCCATTGTCATTGCCACCGGCTCCAAGCCTCAAATGACTGAGACGACAGGCGTGGATTTACCAGGCGTGTTGACCAGCGACGAGTTGTTGGCCATGGACGAGGTACCGGAGAGTTTGATCGTCGTCGGTGCCGGGGTCATTGGGCTGGAGTTTGCCAGTATTTACCAAGGACTGGGCACGCAGGTGACGATGTTGGCCTCTCGCGTGTTAAAAAACGGAGACAAGGAAATCGGTCGTCGGTTGGTGCCTTTGATGAAGGCGCAAGGCATGACCTTTTATCAAAATATCCGCGCTCAAGAGATTCGGCCGGTGGACGGCGGCTTGGAAGTGTTGGCTAAGTATAAAGATAAAGATGGAACCGAAACAGTGCGAGCTCAGTATGTGCTCATTGCCAGTGGTCGTGGTCCGGTCTTGGAAGGGCTGAACCTGGATGAAGTCGGCGTGGCCTATAACGATCATGGCATTGTGGTGGACGAGGGCTTTGCCACCAATGTGCCGGGGATCTACGCGATCGGCGACGTAAACGGCAGCGTGCAGTTAGCACATGTGGCCAGCGCCCAAGGGGTGGCGCTGATGGAGGATTTGGCAGGCGTACCCCGCACGGAAGTGGTGGATGTCTATCCCAGCTGTACGTTCACCTTGACGGAAGTAGCTCAAGTGGGAGCCACGGAAGAAGAGTTAAAAGAGCGGGGAGTGGACTACACGGTGTCCAAATTTAACTTTGCCGCCAATGGTAAGGCGTTGGCCATGAACGAGGGTCAGGGGCTCGTGAAGTTCTTGGTGGACCGGGACAGGAAACTTTTGGGTGCCCATATCTTGGGACCCCATGCCAGCGATCTGATTCACGAGGCGGCGTTGGTGATGGCCAATGGCGGTGACGTGGAGACGATGACCAAGACAATCCATGCACATCCCACCTTAGGAGAGACGTTGCACGAAGCGTCCTTGGGTGTGTTTGGTCATGCCATTCATCAGGCGACCAAGCAAAAGAGAAAACGCACCTAAACTGATGAGAGCATAAAAAAAGATCCGACACGAGGAGACTTGGAGAGTCCGTCGTTCGGATCTTTTTTACGTATGCAAGGGCTTTAGCGGAAGTGACTTTGCCATTTTTCCAAAGGCATGGTGTGGTTCAAGGCTTTCAATAAGAGGCCGCCGAGTATGGCTCCACCAGTGGTGCTGATGAAAAAGGGCACCAGGAAGGCATAGAAGACCACATTTTTTTGCATCACTAAAAGGGCGATGGGGTAGGCCAAGAAGGAGCCGAGGACACCTGTTCCCAAGATTTCACCGATCATGGCGGCCCAGATGTGTTTCCACTTGGTAAAGAAGAGACCGGCCAGTAAGGCGCCGCACATACTGCCGGGATAGGCGAGAAGTGTGCCGGAACCGATCATAATGCGGATGGTGGAAGTGACAAAGGCGCAAGCCACTGCCCACGCGGGACCCAAGAGCACGGAAGCAATGACATTGATCAGATGCTGCACGGGAAAGCATTTGGAAGCTCCAATGGGGATGTAGAGAAAGGATAAGATGACGCCCAGGGCACAGAGAATGCCGCCTAGGGCCAGTTTTTTTGTGACAGATGATTGCATAGTAGCATGTCTCCTTATGGTCATAGATGGTTACGTGTTGATTATAGCATTGAAGAAAAAAGAAGACAATAAAGGCGAGGGCAGTTCTGTTTGTCGCCGAGTCAACCTTGGGGTACAATGGGAAAAAGGGGGTGAGGATGTGATGGCAGAGGGAAAGGATATGTGGCGAGAGTGGCCCAAAGAGGTTAGGCCGGTGGGTGAGGCTTTGGAGGCTCGAGGTTATCGTGCTTATGTGGTAGGTGGTGCCGTGCGGGATCGCCTGGGGGAAAGAGTGCCCACGGATTGGGATATGACCACGGATGCCACGCCGGAAGAGATGGGCGAGGTATTTGCATTATTTTCCACGACCTGGGAAGGGGCCAAATTCGGTACGGTGGGGGTGCTGGTCAACGGAGTGCAGGTGGAGGTGACCACCATGCGTCAAGACGGAGTCTACACGGACAGTCGCCATCCGGACCAGGTGCATTATACCACCTCGCTACACGAGGATCTGGCTCGCCGGGATTTTACCATCAATGCCATGGCCTGGTCTCCACGAGAGGGCCTGGTGGATCCTTTCGGAGGTCGCGCAGACTATCAAGCCCGGATGATCAGGGCGGTGGGTGAACCGCAACGACGTATGCAGGAAGACGCTCTACGCCTGCTGCGCGCCATTCGCTTTGCCGGCCAGCTGGGGTTTCAGGTGGAGGCAGAGACAAAAAAGGCTTTACAGGCGGAGGCTCCTCGGATTCAAACGACTGCTAAGGAGCGGGTGGGGCAGGAGATGGTGAGGATCATGACCCAAGAAGATCCTACCGGAGCCTTGAAAGCGATGGAGCAGTGGGGACTTTTGCGAGAACTCTTTCCTGCACTTCAAGCCATGGTGGGCTTTCCACAAAAGAGCCCATACCATCAATGGACCCTGTGGGAGCATACGCTGCTCGTGGTACAAGAGGTGGCTCGGGTGTCGACTCAGTTAGCTCTGCGTTTTGCGGCGCTTTTTCACGATGTGGGCAAACCGGCTACCCAGGTCATCGATGAGGACGGAATAGCTCATTACCACGGCCACGATGCTTTAGGAGCCCAGATGGCCTATGACACCATCCTCCAGTTGGGGTTGGGCAAGTCCTTAGCGAAGGAAACGGCCGGCTATATTGCGGAGCATATGCGAGCGCATGTGCCCATGGGATCGAAAGGGCTGGGGCGATTGATTCATCGCGTGGGGGCAGAGGCCGTTTTGGAACTGGTCACGTTGTGGCGCGCTGATCGCCTAGCTACACAAGACGGACGCGGGTTAGAAGACATTGAGGCAAAGGAAAGGGCCCTGCAGGATTACTTAGACCGGTCTGTGCCCACCCACACGCGTGCCTTGGCGATTAACGGTGACGATCTATTGCACATTGGGTATAGACAAGGTAAAATAATAGGAGAAACCTTGCAGTTGCTATTAGAGCGTGTATGGGAAGATCCAGGGTTTAACGAAAAAGAGAAATTATTGGCATGGGCGAAAGAACGCCTAGACGCCGAGAACGGAGAGGTATAATGGGAAGACTTTTTGGAACAGACGGGGTTCGCGGCATTGCGAACCGGGAACTATCGGCTACTTTGGCGTATCAACTGGGGCGAGCCGCAGCGAAAGTGTTGGGCGGTGGCAAACGAGGTCTGATTTTGGTCGGCCGGGACACGAGACGCTCCGGCAGCATGTTAGAAGCAGCATTGCAGGCGGGAATTTGTTCCATGGGTCTAGACGTAGGCGCTTTGGGCATTGTTCCCACGCCGGCGGTGTCTTATCTGACGCGTCGCTACGAAGCCCTTTGTGGCATAGTCATCAGCGCCTCCCATAATCCTGGGGAGTATAACGGCATTAAGTTTTTTAACAGTGAGGGTTTTAAGCTCCGCGATGAGTTGGAAGATGAAATCGAAAGCGTTTTAAAAGAAAGCTTTTACTGGGAAGGGCCGACCGGGGAAGACGTAGGCCTGGTTTACGATTACAGCCATGGGATTGCCGATTATGAAGACTATTTGACAGAGGCTATGCCCGTGGATCTCACCGGTGTGAAAGTTGCCTTGGACACGGGGCATGGAGCCCTGTTTGGCATTGCTCCTCGCGTGTTTAAAAGACTGGGCGCACAGGTGATTTTGGCCAATGCGGAACCGGATGGCATGAACATTAACCGCCATTGTGGATCTACCAACCCCCATATGATCCAACAGATGGTGCTGGAATCCGGGGCCGATGTAGGATTTAGCTTTGATGGTGATGGAGACCGGGTCATCGCCGTGGATGAGCGAGGCAAGATCATTGACGGAGACCATATTTTGGCCATTTGCGCCAAATGGCTTAAGGCCCATGATCGCTTACCGGGCGATCAGGTCGTAGGCACGGTGATGAGCAATTTGGGCTTAAAGAAATTCTTGGAAAGCCAAGGAATGAGGCTACACATGGCTCCGGTGGGAGACCGCTATGTCTTGGAATGGATGCAGGAAAAAGGCGCGGTGCTCGGGGGCGAACAAAGCGGCCACATTATCTTTTTAGACTACAACACCACGGGGGATGGTTTGGCGACGGGGCTGCATCTTTTGGAAATCGCCATGGATATGGGACAACCCCTGTCGGAGCTAAATGATTTAATGACGAATTATCCCCAAATTCTGGTCAATGCCAAAGTCCCTAATGACAAAAAAAACAGCTATGCAGAAAATCAGGTCATCGCTGCGGCTATTAAAGACTTGGAAGAGACTTTTCGTGATGAGGGACGCGTGGTCATTCGCCCTTCAGGCACAGAACCTTTGGTGCGTGTCATGATTGAGGGTAAAGACCAAGAATGGATTCAAGAAAAGGCCATGGCACTGGCCAAGCTGATTGAGGAGAATCTTTATGATTGATACCAATAAACATATTGCGATTATTTCGGATTCGGCAGCGGATATTTCCCGCCAAGAGGAAAAGGAATGGGGCATTACCATGGTCCCGTTTTACATTGACATGGGCCACCATTCCTTTGTCGATGATGAAAATCTAGATGTAGAGGCGCTTTTAAAGGCCATGGACGAAACTGCGAACTTAAGCCCTGTTAAGACGGCTTGCCCCTCTCCCGGAGCCTATTTAGAAGCGATGAAACAGGCCGAGGCGGATCATATTTTTATTTTGACCATTTCTCGAAAACTCTCAGCTTCCTGGGAGAGCGCCATGGCCGCCAAACGTGGATTTTTGGAAAGCTTCCCCCAAAAAAAGGTGGAGGTCATCGATTCCATGAGTGCTGCGGCCGGCAGCGGCTTGGTATTACAAACGTTGGCCGAGTATGTGCGCGAGGGCCTGGACTTTGACGTCGTGACCGAGAAAATTCGCAAGTTTGCGGAAGGGATGAGAACCTTTTTCGTCTTGGATTCTTTGGAAAACCTGATTAAAAACGGTCGGCTTCCCTTGTTAAAAGGGGCCCTTGCCAAAATGTTGGGGATTAAAGTTATTTTAGGCTCCAATGGACAAGGGGAGATTGAGGCCTTTGAAAAGCACAGGGGTCTAAAGAAGACGTTGCAGCGCATGGCGGAAACGGTAGTCTCTTTGGCGGAAAAGCCGGAGGACCAGACACTCTATATCACTTATGCAGGAGATCCGGCTAATGCATTACAGCTAAAAAAACTGGTGCAAGAACGTATGACTTGGAAAGAGATTGTGATGCACCACTCCCGTGGCCTGTCGACATCCTATACGCAACGTAACGGGGTCGTGGTGGCATTTCGATAGCAAGAAGGTAGATTGAGACGGTCTGGGCACCATTGAAAGTGATGAAAAGTGATGATAAGAAGATAAGTTGGGATGGGGACAAGCGAGGAGAATGTTTATGACGAATACAGCAAAAGGGATAGGGATCATCGCGGATACATCGGCAGATATTTCTTATGAGCAGGAAAAAGAGTGGGGCGTCAAAATGATTCCCTTTTATATTGATGTGGATCACCAAACGTTTGTGGATGATGAGCAGTTGAATAAAGAAGAGTTGTTGGTGGCCATGGAAAATTCCCGTGAATTCATCCGTTCCGCGTGCGCTTCCCCAGGAGTGTACTTGGATGCGATGAGAGATATGAAGCAAGATGAAATCATCGTATTGACCATTTCTCGTAAATTATCTGGCTCTTGGGATAGTGCTAGAGCGGCCAGAGAGTACTTTCTAAAAGAATTCCCCCATAAAAAAGTAGAGGTTATCGATTGCCTGACGGCAGCGGCGGGCGCCGGATTGGCCTTGCATACTTTGGTAGAGTATGTTAAAGAGGGCTGGGATTTGGACACGGTGACCCATAAGATTCAAGAGTTTACCAAGCAGGCGAGAACTTTTTTGGTACTGGATTCCCTAGATGTGGTGATTAAAAATGGCCGAGTACCTCTGCTCAAAGGGAAAATCGCTAAGATGTTGGGAATCAAACTGGTTTTGGGCTCCAACGGCGAAGGCGAAATCATTATGTATGACAAACATCGCGGACTGAAGCGTACGATGCAGGAAATGGGGCAGCTCATCAGCTCTTTGGTGGAATGCCCTGAAGAAAAAACGCTATTTATCTCTTACGCGGGAAGTGCGGCTAATGCTTTGCAATTAAAAGAGCTTTTAACCAAGCATCTAAACTGGAAGGACGTCGTCGTCAACCATACCAGGGGCGTTTGCACAATGTATGCTCAGCGTAACGACGTGATTGTGGCATTCTGATGAAACGTGTATTATTAGGCATGAGTGGCGGTGTGGACAGTGCTGTGGCCGCAACTTTGTTGCAAAGAGAAGGGTATGAGGTGCACGGGGTCACGCTAAAGACGCTCCCTCAGATGGATTCTACTGCTATTGCTGATGCGGAGAACGTGGCCAAATCCTTGGGGATGACATGGGAATTGGTGGATGTTTCCGAGGATTTTAAAAAAAGGGTTACCGATCCGTTTTTGGAAAGTTTTCAACGAGGTGAAACGCCCAATCCCTGTGTCATTTGCAATAAGGAAGTGAAGCTGAAATACTTATTCCAAGTGGCTGACAAAAGGGGCTACTGTGATGTGGCCACGGGTCATTATGCACGCATCGAACGAGATGACGAAGGCTATGGTCTGTTTAAGGGGTTAGACGACAAGAAAGACCAAAGCTATTTTCTCTATGCCATTGATCCGGCTTGGCTCCCCCGGTTGCGTTTTCCCTTAGGAGGGTGGACTAAAGACAAAGTACGCCAATTGGCGGCAGAAGCGCGCTTAGCGGTGGCTTCCAAAAAGGATAGCGAGGATTTGTGCTTTGTGTTTGACGGAGACTTGGAAGGCTACTTTACAGACCATGGCGTAGGTGATACGCCGGGTTCCTATGTGGATGCCGCCGGACGTGTGTTGGGGACACATCGCGGTGTGCATCACTACACAATCGGCCAGCGCAAGGGACTGGGCATCGCTTTGGGACAAAAAGTCTTTGTGACCAGAATCGACGCTGCCACCAACGAAGTGGTCTTGGGGACCCATGAGCAGCTAATGGCCAGAGAGGTGACGTTGCGGGAGTTTCAATGGCTGAGAAAGCCAAAACCGGATGACGAACTGACGGGGAGGGGCCGATATGGTGGGCACAATGAGCCGTTAACGGTAGACGAGACGGGCGGCGAGGTGCACGTGACCTTTATCGCGCCGCAACGGGCCTTGACGCCGGGGCAGAGCTTAGTCATTTATCGGGAAGAGCAGGTCCTGGGTGGCGGCGTCATCGAAACAGTGTGTCCGCAGGAATAAAGGAATAGGAAGATTCGCAAGAGCTTGCAGGTGCAGGCTCTTTTTTTGTACAGTTTTACAGAGTGTTTACCGATCTCTCATATCTTGCACACAAGGGACTGTTACGATGAGATCATTACATAGAAGGAGGTTTCAAATGCAGCAAAAAAGTAGTTTTCGTTTTACCATGAAGTCCGCCTTATTACTGCTCCTCGTAGCAGTTTTAGTGGTAGGTAGTGTGTGTTTACCACTAAGCACCATCGGCGGTGAAGGCAAAGTAGCCCAGGCGGCTACGACTGCGGGATCGGCAGATAAGCCGGCAAAATACGTGTTCTTGTTTATTGGAGACGGGATGGCCCACGTACAAGTCAACGCAGCGCAAGTGTACCAAGGAAATCAAAATTATGGCGAAATTGCCGTGGACCGCATGAGTTTTACACAATTTCCCGTAGCCGGTGTCCAATTGACCCAGGACTCCACCAGCTTTTGTCCGGACTCCGCTTCAACGGCCACGTCCATCAGTTCCGGATACAAAACGCACTCCGGCGTCATTGGCTTAGGTCCGGACAAGGAAGTGAAAAATGAGACCATGGCAGAAACGGCTCATAAACAAGGTAAGAAGGTGGGCATCATCTCCAGCGTCACCTTAAACCACGCCACTCCTGCTGCTTTTTACGCTCACGTCAACAGCCGTGGTGAATACTACACCATCGGAGAGCAAATGGCCGCATCCGGATTTGATTACTTTGCAGGCGGCTCCTTGGGTTCTCGAACCGGCAAAGAAAAAGATCAAAAAGACCTTTATGATGTATTAAAAGAAAAAGGCTACACCATTACAGAAACGAAAGATGCTTTTAAAGCCTTGAAAAAAGGTGATGAAAAAGTATATGCTGTCAGCCCTCGACTACAAGATAGCGGCTCCATGCCTTACACCATTGACCAACAAAAAGACGACATCACGTTAGCTGACTTTACGAAAAAAGGGATTGAATTATTGGATAACCCCAACGGCTTTTTCATGATGATTGAATCCGGTAAAATTGACTGGGCTTGTCACGCCAATGATGCGGCAACGACCATTCATGAAGTGCAAGGTTTAAACGACAGCGTGAAAGTGGCTTTAGATTTTTACAAAAAACATCCGGAAGAAACGCTGATCTTGGTAACAGGAGACCATGAAACCGGAGGTTTGACGATTGGCCAAGCAGGAACAGGTTATGATACTGCGTTCTCCCTGATGCAAAAACAAACCATGAGTTACGTCGCCTTTGACGACATGTTCTCCGACTTAAAAGAAAAGAATCCCCAAATGACGATGAAAGACGTGTACCCCATTATCGAAAAGGTCTTTGGCTTAAAAGCCAAAGGAGATGAAAAAGATCCTTTTGTGCTTACCGCTTATGAACAAAAACAATTAGAACGTGCCTTTGCAGAAAGTATGAAGGCAGAGGATAAGCGTATGGAAGGTCAAGAGGCAGACATCCTCTACGGAGGTTATGAACCTTTGACGGTGACGATTACCCACCTTTTGAATCAAAAGACCGGCGTGGGTTGGACCAGCTATGCTCACACCGGTGTGCCGGTAGCTGTCTACGGTATTGGTGCTCGTGGCGATCTCTTTAACGGCTACTATGACAACACAGCCATTTACACGAAGGTCATGGAAGCTATGGGTATGAAGGCTGGAGCCCAATGAGAGCCGAAACAAAATCTCGATCCTCGATGAACAGTCGATCGTGGAAGCTGGAGGCGGTGTACATTTTGTGCATCGCCATTTTGCTGGTCTTGCCCACCGGGTTTGAGAAGACACTTTACCGCCATGGGGAGCATGCTGTGGCCCGGGTATTGGATGTCAACAATAGTCAAGTCATCTCCGTGGGCGTGGTGACCACGGGAGAGCAACGTGTCCAAGCCGAACTCTTAAGCGGGGCGAGAAAGGGCGAAGTCGTCGAGGCGATGAATTTTTTTGAAGGACAATTGGAACGAGATCATCCGGTGGTGCCGGGAGATAAGTTGCTGCTGTTAAATGAATATAACGACGGCGGTGAGCTGATTTTTTCCTCGGTGGTGGATCACTATCGACTGCCGGCTTTGGCGGCGATGGTCGCTATTTTCGCCATCTTGTTGGTGATCACTTGTGGCCCCACTGGCTTGAAGACGGTACTGAGCTTTACGTTCACGTTGCTTTTGATGTGGAAGGTGATGATCCCTTGGTTTTTGCGTGGCATATCACCCTTTTGGTAGCGATGGTCGTTGGCAATGTGATGACGGCAGGGACGATTCTTTTGGTGTCCGGATTTTGCCCTCGCTCTTACGGAGCCATCTTGAGCTCCTTGGGCTGCTCCTTGATCACTCTGTTTGTGGCACGGATTTTTATCTACTTTCTGAATCTAGACGGCAGTACGTTACCTTGGGTCGAAGGACTCTACTATGCCGGGTATGGCCAGATCCACTTGGGGGCCATCTTACAGGCCGCTGTGTACCTGGGCTGCTCCGGTGCCATTATGGACCTGTCTTTGGATATCAGTGCTACGCTGGAAGAAGTGAAGAAAGCCAATCCCGCCATCTCCTCCAAGGAGCTATTTCGCTCCGGTTTAACGGTAGGTCGTACGGTGGTGGGAGCGGAGACGACGTTGTTGTTACTGGCCTATATGGGGACGTCGCTGACCATTCTCATGGTGATCATGACCCAGGGGACGCCTTTGCTCAGCGTGCTTACGTCAAAAGCCATGCCGACAGAACTGCTTTACACCTTTGCCGGTTGCATTGGTTTGGTGTTTGTGCCACCGGTGACCTCATTGGCTACGATTTGGCTGATGAACCGCGTGGAGGAAACGGAGCTTTCACAGGGTGCTGATATGGGGAGTCAAACCAGCTGACCAGGCTAGCAGAATCGGTGCGGAGAGAGCCACGGGTGACATGAATGAAGAACAGATTCACTTTCAAAAAACTTCCGAGATACGGAAGTTTTTTTGTGCTCCAAGGGTCTGTAATTAGCGTTTTTCTAGCTTATCAGGTGGTTTTGTAGTATAATATAAAAGATTAGGATGAGGAGGGTATATGGAAAACATAAAAAAGACATTTTATTTTGACCAAGATAGTCTCATGGAGATGGTGGGGCAACTGGACTGCTACCTCAATCTTTTGAATGATAGATTAGAAGTGAACCTGACCGTTGAGGAAGATGGCTTGGCGGTAGAAGCCTCTCAGGAAAAAGTGGAGCGCGTGGAGAAGGTGTTATCTTTGATGGACCAGATGCGTCGCTCTTATAAGCGGTTGGAGCGTAAGGATGTAGAGTATGCCATTGAGTCTGTCTGGGAGGATAAAGAAGACCAAGTGATCAAGACGATGAGTGAAGTGATCATTCACGCAGACTCAGGTCGCATGATCCGTCCCAAGACGTTGGGCCAACGGCAGTATGTAGATGCCATGGCACAGTCTGACGTGACGTTTTGCATCGGCCCTGCCGGGACGGGAAAGACTTATCTGGCCATGGCTATGGCGGTGAAGGCATTTAAAAATCGTGAAGTGCACCGTATCATCCTGACGCGCCCGGCGGTGGAAGCCGGGGAGAACCTGGGTTTTTTGCCGGGGGATTTGCAAAACAAAGTGGATCCTTACTTGCGCCCTCTCTACGATGCCTTGTTTGATATTTTAGGCTACGAAAAATACCAGCGCTATGTGGAAAAAGGCATGATTGAAGTGGCACCATTGGCGTATATGCGCGGGAGGACTCTGGATCACTCGTATATTATCCTCGATGAGGCACAAAACACGACCAATGAGCAGATGAAAATGTTTTTAACCCGCATGGGTTATGGTTCCAAGGCCGTCATCACCGGCGATGTGACCCAAATTGACTTGCCGCGCGGGAAGCAATCGGGGCTAAAGACGGTGACGGAAATCCTCCAGGACATTGCGGGGCTTTCCTTTGTGTATTTGAATAGAAGAGATATTGTACGTCACCCCATGGTCCAAAAGATCATCGAAGCTTATGAAAAGCATGAACAGGAGGAGACGGGGACTCCTTCGTAAAATTGAGGTGATGAAGTGAAAAAAATGACCGAGAAAAATGCAGAAACTCCGCGTAAAATGTGGCCTTTGTTATTGATCTACGCGGTGGTATTGGTCCTACTGATTAACTTCGGTCGCTGGATGACCACCAATCAGTTGACGGTGGGACAACGCGTAAAAGAGTCTATTTATAGCGTTAAGGACTTTCGTAACACCGTCAGAGAAGACCAGCTCAAGGAGGAAGCGGCATCCCGGGTGGAAGTGGTCTATAAGCGCATCCCCCAGGTACCGGTCACCATTCGGGAAAATCTCAACACTTTTTTTGACACGGCGCAAAAGTTGCGCATCAATACGAATTTAACAGAAGAAGATCGTATTAACCAGCTTACGGAGGAGCTGGGATTTTCCCGGGAAGCGGCTCAAGCCGTGTTGAGTCTGGGCTATCATGATATGAATTATTTGGAAGTCATCGTTAATGACTTATTAAGCCAGTGGTTAGCGGCTGGGATTCGTGATACCAGTGGCACCGTGATTAAGGATAAGGCCACAGAAGCGTTGGCCAACTTTGACATCACGGACGCGCAACGTTTAGCTGGGGTGGAGATCCTGGAAACGCTAATCATTCCCAATGAAATCGTGGACACCCAAGCAACGAATGCCTTAAGGGAAGATGCCATGGCCGAGGTGGGGCCTATGGAGGTCAAAAGGGGTGATTTACTCTTTGAAAAAGGGCATGTGCTCACGGCATCAGATATTGAAGTCTTGGGGATTGCGGGGATTGTAGACATCAGTTCCGGCATGTCCCGTATGAAAAGCGTAAGCCTGTCTGTCGTGATCATCTTATTGACATTGATGTGGTACTACATCGCCCAGAACATGGGCCTTTTTCAAGGCGATCGCAGCACCTTGGCACTGACCTTTATGTTGGACTTGATTATGCTGATACTGCCCTTATTTTTGACCAAGGAGTTGTTTTGGCTTTGGCCTGTAGTGGCAATGATGCTCTTGTCTCGTACGTTGGTGGGAGATCGACTGGCTTTATTTAATTTTTTCTATGTCTGTGCGATGATCTTGGTCCTTTATGGCGTGGATGTGTCCCAGCTGGTGGTGTTGATTATGGTGGGATGGTCCGTGCTATGGCTGTCCAACAATGTTGAACGCTATGGCCGTTCGCATATGATTGTCATCAGTTTGTTGGCATCGTTTTGCGGGGTCGTGTTGTTGGTGGCTTTGGAAGGGAGCAAAGGTTCTTTGGACTGGTCGATTTGGCGCCCCTTGGTGTATCTCATGGGCAATGGCCTGCTATCATCCATTGTCTACATTGGGACATTGCCGTTGTGGGAAAACTTTTTCGATCGCTTGACGACGGAAAGGCTTTTAGAACTTTCCAATCCCCAGCGTAAGCTCCTGCGGGACTTAGTGGAGCAGGCACCTGGCACTTACCAACACAGCTTGATTGTGGCGAACCTGACCGAAGCCTGTGCCCGTGCCATCGGAGCAGATGGCTTATTGTGCCGTGTCGGGGCTTATTACCATGACATTGGCAAGACCAAGAATCCCTATTATTTTAAAGAAAATCAACAAGAGGATAGTGTACACGACCTCTTATCCAATTATGACAGTGCCCAGGTCATTATCGATCACATCAAAGTCGGAGAAAAAATGGCCAGAGAGGCGGGACTGCCAGACCGCATCGTACAATTTATTACAGAACACCATGGGGACTCTCTCGTGCGTTATTTCTACAACACGGCGGTCAACGAAGGGGAAAACCCCAACCGTGCTGACTACTCTTATCCGGGGCCCAAACCGCAAAGCCGGGAAACGGCGATTATGATGATTGTTGACAGCGTGGAAGCGGCAGCGCGGACTCTGGAAGTTAAAAATGAGGAGAATTTCCGCGCGTTGGTGGGCAAAATCATTCGTGGAAAAGCGGATGAGGGACAATTTGATGAGTGCCCCCTGAAGTTGGAAGAGTTATATGTGGTGAAAGAGACCTTAGTGCAATCTTTGATGGACATGTACCATGAGAGGATTGCCTATCCGGAGGAGAAAAAGGCGATTGAAACTACTAATTGACTATGATCGAGAAGAAGAGGAGCGTCCTTGGACACCAGCTTTGCAAAAGGCGATGGAGGTCGCTCTTCGTCTTGAAGGGAAGAATTCAGAGGATTATGAAATCAGCTTAAGCTTTGTCGATGATGCGGAGATTCGAGCCTTAAATCGCGATTATCGAGGTGTCGATAAGGTGACGGACGTGCTATCCTTTCCCATGGATGAGGATTTTCCCGTATTGCCGGTGATGCTTGGCGATATTGTCATCAACTTGGAACAGGCGAAGCGACAAGGGGAGGACTACGGTCATGGGTTGGCTCGAGAACTGGTCTATCTCGTGGTCCATAGCATGTTTCATCTGTTAGGCTATGACCATGAAGAGTTAGAAGACAAAAAGAAGATGCGGCAACGGGAAGAAGCGGTGATGCAGGAGTTGGATTTATCCCGAGAGGAAGGAGATCAGGATGAGACGTCATCATAAGATACTGGGCGTATTGCTTTGTTTATTACTGTTACTGCCAGGGTGCGGCACAAAAATCGAGCAGGTACCGGTGGACGAACCGGAGCCAGTGGAGCCGGTGGAAGAGGCGCCGGCCATTCGCTCCTACTTAAGCGGATGGGAAATTGAGCCGGATCGGTTAAAGCTGCGCCCGATGGCTGTCATGTTGGATAATCATCCTCAAGCCCGATGGCAACACAATATCACCTTAGCTGACCTAGTCTACGAGATTCCGGTGGAAGGCACCTATACCCGCTATATGGCGCTTTTTTTAACCAATGAGCCGGACGAGATCGGCTCCGTGCGCTCAGCGAGACCGTACTTTGTGCGTCTGGCTGAAGAGTATCAGGCTGTTTATGTCCATGCGGGTGGCAGCGAAGAAGCGAAGAGCCTAGCTCACAACTCTACGTCCGTGATTGATATGGATGCCATTGTGGCCTCGCCGACGGAGTTTTGGCGAGTAGACCACAAAAAAGCGCCCCACAATCTTTACACTTCTTCCGAGGCTATTCGCCAGTTCGAAAAGAACCACGGCGGTACACAGGCAGTGGATGTCGTGGAGCGATTCCAATTTGAAGACGAGCCGACGGTACGAGGCGATGGGGCTTCAGATGTGATCATTCGATACTTTGCTGATAACGAAACAGAGTATCGTTTCGATGAGGCATCACATACTTATCGCCGCTATAAAGACGGGGTCTTACACATTGACGAAAAAGACGAAACGGAGTTGGCCGTGGCCAACATCATCATCCAACGTGTGGAAAGTCGCGTGATCGATCAGGAAGGCCGTCTGGCTGTGGATGTGGTGGGTGCAGGCGAAGGGATGCTTTATACACAAGGACAAAAATGGCCCATCACCTGGTCAAAAACCTCGGAGGATGCTCCTACGACCTACCGACAAGAAAATGGGGAGCCGTTGACCCTGGTGCCCGGTCAGACGTGGATTCAAGTGATTGACCAAAGAACGACAGTAGAGGATCAAGAGGAAGCGTCGGAAACAGACCAAGGAGAAGATACCCCATGAAGCCGGAAGAACTGATTGCCCTGGCGCGACAGGCCAAAGAAAACGCCTACGCCCCCTACTCTCATTACCGCGTGGGCGCTGCACTGGTAACAGCCGATGGCACCACGTTTACCGGGGTTAATGTGGAAAATGCCAGTTACGGGGCTACTATTTGTGCTGAACGGGTGGCCATGCTGAAAGCGGTCAGCGAAGGTCATCGCCGACTGGTAGCGCTGGCTATTGCGGCCGATGCGCCGTGGCCTTACCCCTGTGGCATCTGTCGCCAGGTCATGGAAGAATTTAACCCGGAGATGGCGGTTTATGTAGCGGGAGAAGGTGAAGCGTATGAAAGTTATACGTTGGCACAGCTTTTGCCCCGAAGTTTCAATAGCCGCAATTTGTAAGGAGGCCATATGCATTCTGGATTTGTTAGTGTCATAGGTAGACCGAACGTGGGAAAATCCACGCTGCTAAATCGAGTCATGGGGGAAAAGCTCACCATCGTCTCAGATAAGCCACAAACGACGAGAAACCGTATTAACCTCATCTATACCAACGAGAACATGCAGGTGATCTTTGTGGATACGCCAGGGGTGCAACGGCCGAAGAACGCCTTAGGGGAATACATGTTGCAGATTTCCACGACCCAGTTAAACGATATGGACTTAATTCTGTACGTGGTGGATATGTCTAAGGAAATAGGTGTGCTAGAGCAGCTGATTTTGGATACGCTTCGATCTGTGAAGGTGCCTGTGGTGCTTTTGATCAATAAAATCGACACGGTTCCCAAAGAGGAAGTCATCCAAGTGATGGACTTGTTTCATCAAGTGCGTGATTTTGCGGCGATCATCCCCATCTCCGCTGTGACAGGAGAAGGGGTGGACGTGATGATGGAGACCATCTATGAGCAATTGCCTGAGGGGCCGCAGTACTATCCTGCAGATATGATCACTGATCAACCGGAAAAATTCATCATTGCGGAAATGGTCCGCGAGAAGGCCATGCAGTTGCTGTCCGAAGAAGTGCCTCACGGAGTCTTTGTAGAAGTGGAGAGCATGAAGGAGCGGGAGGGTAAGCCTCTGGTGGACATTCAGGCCGTCATTTATGTGGAACGAGAAAGTCACAAGGGCATTGTGATAGGCAAGGGCGGGCGGATGTTAAAAGACATCGGCTCACTGGCGCGGGAAGACATCCAGCGTTTGCTGGGCACCAAGGTGCACCTGGAGCTTTGGGTGAAGGTGGAGCCTAGGTGGCGAGAACGCAAGGCTAAGATCAGCCAATTTGGCTATCAATAGGAGGGCTTATGCAGGTTAAAGGTGTGGTCTTAAAGGCGATACCCTATCGGGAAACCTCCAAGATCATCCACCTGCTCACCAGAGAGTTAGGTAAGATCTCGGTGATGATTCGGGGAGCCTATCGGTCTAATAACCGCATGGGTTTGATTACGGAAGTTTTTTCCATGGGCACCTTTTATGTAAGCGAGGGGCAGGGCGACTTTTATTATTTAAACGAGGTAGACTTGTACTCGACAAATTACGGGATGCGCATGGATTACCGACGACTTTTGGTTGCATCTTACATGATGGAGGTCATTGAGAAAACGAGCCATAGCGCCCTAATTGATGAGAAGGTCTTTGATATGGTGGTCGTGGCCTTGGCGGACTTGGAGGAGAGGGAAGGAAACTTTGAGGCGTTTCTCGTGGCGTTTATGCTGAAGTGGGCCACGTTAACCGGGTATCGACCGGAACTATTTTATTGTGCTATTTGTGGCGATGATGAAGGTCATGTGGCGGGATTTTCCATAGAGGCCGGAGGGTTAGTGTGTCGCAACTGTCGCCAAAGGACGCCGCTATATCGAGTCGACAAGGCCATGGTGGATGCGATGAAGTTTTTACTATATCGCCCGTTTCGACAGGTGGATGATGTGGACTGGGATGAGTTCATGTTGAAGGCCATATATCAAATTTTGGAATCTTATATTTTATATCATATTGACCAACGACGGCTAACGACCAGTCGTATGCTAAAAGATTTATGGACGAAGGAGTAAGGGGGACACTATGTATTTTCAGGATTTAATGAAAACGCTGACAAATTATTGGAGTGAAAAAGGTTGTGTGGTGATGGAGCCCTACGACAGCGAGAAAGGAGCCGGGACGATGAACCCTAGCACGTTCTTGCGCTCGTTGGGACCTGAACCGTGGCAGGTTGTCTATGTAGAGCCGTCTCGCCGACCGGCTGATGCGCGCTACGGGGAAAACCCCAATCGATTATACCAACATCACCAGTTGCAGGTGATTATGAAGCCGTCACCGGAGGAAGTGCAACAGTACTACATTGACAGCTTGGTGGCCATTGGCATTGACCCGGCGATTCACGACATTCGCTTTGTGGAGGATAACTGGGAAGCCCCGACGCTGGGAGCCTGGGGACTGGGCTGGGAAGTGTGGCTAGACGGCATGGAAATTACCCAGTTTACTTATTTCCAACAAGTGGGCAGTATCAACTGCGAATTGGAATCAGCAGAACTGACCTATGGGCTAGAGCGTATTGCCATGTATCTACAAGACGTGGACAATGTCTACGACATTCAGTGGAACGAACGTTACACTTACGGAGACCTCTTTAAGCGTGCCGAGTACGAACACTCTGTGTACAGTTTTGAGCTGGCCACGATTGACACGCTAAAAGGGCTTTTCGATACGTATGAAAAAGAAGCGAATGTAGCCTTAGATCATGAGTTGGTTTTGCCGGCTTATGACTATGTATTAAAGTGCTCCCACTCTTTCAACGTCTTAGATGCCAGGGGCGCGATTAGCGTCAGTGAGAGAACGCACTACATTGCTCGAGTTCGAAATTTAGCACGTCAAATTGCTTTATTATATATCCAGCAAAGAGAAGCGATGGGCTACCCCTTATTGAGAAAGTAGGTACAAGATGAGAAATTATGTATTAGAAATTGGCGTTGAAGAGCTACCGGCGCGATTTATCCCCATGGCTTTGGATCAGATGGCAGCCAAGGCGCGCCACATGGTCAAGGAATACGGCGTCGAGGTGGATAAAATAGAGACCTATGCCACGCCGCGCCGGCTTGTGCTGTGGATGGAAGCGGTCAATCGCCACATGGAAGAGACGAAAAAAGAAGTCAAAGGTCCAGCGAAGGCCATAGCCTTTGATGAAGATGGCGAACCGACTAAAGCACTTTTGGGCTTTTTACGAGGTCAAGGGGCGAAAACGGAAGATGTCTACATTAAAGAATTAAAAGGTACGCCTTACGTTTATGTGGAAGTGGTGGAAAAGGCCTTGAGCTTTGAAGAGATCATCGCCATTTGGGCGCCGGAAATGATTCGCTCCATTAATTTTCCCAAGTCCATGAAATGGGGAGGTAAGCAATTGCGCTTTGCCCGCCCCATTCGCTGGATTGTCAGTCTCTATGGAGATGAGGTGGTTTGCTTTGAATTGGAAGGGATTCCAGTTGGCCGAGAAAGTCGCGGACACCGTTTTATCGGCAAACACTGCATCGACATTGCCTCCGCAGACGAGTATTTTTCTGACTTGGAAAAAGAAGGCGTGATTGTGGACCAACACCGTCGTCGCGATTTAATCTCCTATCAAGCAAAGCGTTTGGCAGTGGAAGTGGATGGAGCATTGGAAGACGACCCGGCTCTCATTGAGGAAGTGGTGCAGTTGGTGGAATATCCTACGGCTCTTCGTGGCAGCATTGCAGACCGGTATCTGTCCTTGCCGGATAAAGTGATTACCACCCCGATGCGTGAGCATCTACGCTACATTCCGGTCTATGACGAAGAGGGCGCTTTGATGCCTTATTTCATCACGGTGAGAAACGGCGGCCGCCAAGGGCTAGATACGGTGACAAAGGGCAATGAAAAAGTATTGACGGCACGATTGGCCGATGCGGAATTCTTCTTCGAAGAAGACTTAAAACGACCATTAGCCGATTACGTCGATGACTTAAAGGGCGTCACTTTCCATGATCGCCTGGGAAACCTTTACCAAAAGACAGAGCGTTTACGACGCCTCGTTGCCTTTATCGCAGCAGAGCTCTCGGTAGGCGAGAACACGGTGGCGGATCTTGACCGCGCTGCTTATTTATCCAAAGCGGACCTATTGACCAATATGGTCATTGAATTTACTGAGCTGCAAGGTTTTATGGGCAGAGAGTATGCTAAGCGATCTGGCGAAAAGGACTTAGTGAGTTTAGCTATCGAAGAACAATACATGCCTCGATTTGCTGAAGATGATTTGCCGGAGACCACGGCAGGGGCGATTTTGAGCTTAGCTGATAAACTGGATACGCTAGTGGGGCTATTTTGCATCGGTATTTCTCCCACCGGATCCCAAGACCCCTTTGCGCAAAGACGCAGTGCTTTGGGCATTGTGAACATCCTCTTACAAAAGAATTTGGATTTGAACCTGTCAAAAACAGTTGATATGGTCATGGAACAATATGAAGTGATTAATGGCCTGGAATTCCAAGGTGAAGAAGTCAAAGAAGCGGTGATGAACTTCTTCTTGGGTCGCATGAAAAACTTAATGCAAACCCAAGACATTCGCTACGATATCATAGATGCCGTGCTGCCAGTACCGTCACCTCACCTATTGGATCTTTACAAAAAGACCCATGAAATCCAAAATTGGATGGAGGCCTACGATCCCCGCGCCATGGTAGAAGCCTACAGCCGTGTGGCCAACTTGATCAAAGACGTGGAGGAAGTGCCGGTGGAGGAAGGGTTGTTGGCTGTGACTGAACGACCACTTTATGATCATCTCAAGGCGGAAGAAGAAAACTTGGCAAGCTTACAACGCCAAGGAGACTACATGGCTTTATTAAACGCCTTGCATGACATGGTGCCTTTGATTGACCAATATTTTGAAGCTAATATGATTATGGTGGACGATGAAATGCTACGACGCAATCGATTGGCGCTTTTAAACATGTTGTATCGCCCCATGGCCGGTCTGATGGACATTTCTCAAATCGTAGTCAAATAAGGAGAAAATCATGGAAGAGCATTTGGTGATATATGTGATTTCTGACTCTGTCGGGGAAACGGGGGAACTCATTGCTCGGGCGGCCGCCCGCCAATTCGGAAAAAACTACGAGATCAGACGCTTTCCCTTTATCAACGACAAAGAGTCTGTGAAAGAAGTCTTTGATGATGCGCGAGGCGTCAAGCAGGCGCTCATCGTGTACACGACGGTCAAGCTAGATGCCAAAAAATGCATTGAAGAGAATGCCAAGCGACTGGGCATCCCCACCGTAGACGTTATGGGACCACCGTTGATTGCGCTGGAAGACCTCTTAGGTGCACCGCCGAAACGTGAGCCTGGTTTGATTCGACGACTGGACGAAAATTATTTTAAAAAGGTGGAAGCTATTGAGTTTGCCGTAAAATATGATGACGGCAAGGACCCGCGTGGCGTGGTCAAAGCTGACATTTGCTTAGTGGGTATTTCTAGAACGTCGAAAACGCCTTTGAGTATGTATTTGGCCCACAAGCTGAAAAAAGTGGCCAATGTGCCCTTGGTACCGGAAGTACCTGCACCACGCCAAATTTTCGAAAAAGACCCGAAACGAGTCTTCGGTCTGGTAGCCAATCCCTATAAAATCAATGAAATTCGTCAAGAACGACTAAAGACGCTGGGACTGGCGGAGTCGGCTAACTACGCCAATGTGCAACGCATTGATGAAGAGCTGGCTTACAGCCGGGCTGTGATGGAAAAGATCGGGTGTCCTGTCATTGATGTCACCCATCGAGCTATTGAAGAGACAGCCAACTACATTTTAGAGATTTACAATAAGAACTTCCCTGAGGAATGGTGAGGGATATAAGTGACTGAGTATCGTCAAATAGCTGAACAATGGGAGCTAGAACGACTAAGCCCCTACGCGATGAAAGCCAGAGACACCCGCGGGCGCTCTCTGGCTGAAACGCCTTGTGTCATTCGTACAGAATTCCAGAGAGATCGCGATCGCATCATCCACTCCAAGGCCTTTCGTCGCTTAAAACACAAGACGCAGGTGTTTATCGCTCCGACGGGGGACCATTATCGAACGCGGCTGACGCACACACTTGAGGTGAGTCAGATTGCGAGGACGATGGGGCGTGCTTTGCGACTCAATGAAGATTTAATAGAAGCCATCGCCCTCGGCCATGACTTAGGTCATACCCCCTTTGGACATGGTGGTGAGGCCGTGTTGAATCGACTTCATCCCCAGGGTTTTCGCCATAATGAACAAAGTGTAAGAGTGGTAGAGCTGTTGGAGTCTGGCCATCATAAGCGACCGGGATTGAACTTAACCTATGAGGTGAAGGATGGTATTTTAAATCATACAGGCAAGAAAAAGGCCATAACCTTGGAAGGGCAGTTGGTTCGCTATGCCGACCGGATCGCTTACATTAACCATGACATAGACGATGCGATTCGCGCGGGGATTTTGGCCCAAGAAGATTTGCCTCAAGACTTGCTGATGACGCTGGGACAAACCCATAGTCAGCGCATAAACACGATGATTCAGGATGTGATCCGTTTTTCCGACGGTAAAGACACGTTAGGCATGAGTGCAAAGACGGGCGAGGCCATGATGGTGTTGCGCCAATTTATGTTTGAGCACGTCTACTATAATTCCGATGCGAAAAGCGAGGAGCCGAAAATTGAGCGGTTATTAACTGATTTATACAACCATTATGTGAAGCATCCGACGAATCTACCGCTGGAGCACCGTATGCTATATGAGGGTCGCGAGGATAGCGTAGAGGACATGGCGACAGATTATATCGCCGGCATGACAGACCACTTTGCCATTACTGTGTGGAAGGAGCTTTTTGTGCCTCGTGCATGGAGTATGGGTTGAAAGGAAGTGCGCCATGACGTATTACGGAGAGGACATTGTCGATGAGATCAAACGACGCGTGGATATTGTCGATTTGGTGGGATCCTATGTACCATTAAAAAAACGGGGGAAAAATTATGTGGGAAGTTGTCCTTTTCACACGGAAAAGACCCCGTCTTTTACGGTGTCTCCGGAAAAACAATTTTTTCATTGTTTTGGTTGTGGAGCCGGAGGCGATGTCTTTGGCTTTGTCATGAAACGAGAAAACCTGAATTTTGCTGAAGCTGTGGAGTTTTTGGCATCACGAGCTGGTGTGAGTTTGGCCCGTAGTGAAGAGGACAAGAGGTGGGCTTCCCGACGTAAAGAGCTTTTAGGCATTAACGCCCAAGTAGCCCGTTATTATTTGGATTTAGGCGGACAAGCTCGGGCGGCACAGGAGTTTTTTCGCAGACGGGGTTTGTCGCCTAAGGATGTGCGTCGCTATGGCTTGGGTTATGCCGATGAACGATGGGACAGTCTTTGTAAGGCGATGAAACAAAAGGGCATCAGCGAACAGGATCTATTGGAGTTAGATGTGATTTCTCGGCGCAAGGATGGGCAGGGTTATTATGATCGATTTCGCCATCGCATCATCTTTCCCATCATCAACTTTCGAGGCGAGGTTTTGGGCTTTGGAGGGCGCATCTTAGACGAGGGTCAGCCTAAGTATTTGAACTCATCGGATACACCGGTGTATAAAAAGGGCAGGGAACTCTATGGCCTTTACCAAGTGAACAAATCCTCTTCGCGGAAATCGTTAATTTTAGTGGAAGGGTATATGGACGTGATTTCCTTGGCGAGCTATGGCTTCACCCAGGTGGCAGCCTCGCTGGGAACGGCGCTGACAGAGGAGCAGGCTAAGTTGGCTCATCGCTACGGGGAAACGGTGTATTTATGTTACGATTCCGATGACGCGGGTATTAATGCCACAAGGAGAGCCATTGAAATCTGCCAACAAGCACAGGTGCCGGTCAAGATTATCGCTTTGCGAGATGGACTGGATCCCGATGACTTTATTCGACAAAATGGAAAAGAAGCCTTTGCGGAAGAAATCAAAAAAGCCATGACGCCGGTGGAATACCTCATTGCATTAGAGATGGTCAAGCACAGGAAAGAAGGCGGAGATTCGACAGTTCTGTTACAGGCCATAGCTCATCACATCGGGCAAGTGTCTAGTCCGGTGGAAAGAGAAGTGTTAACGAGGCGCTATGCGGAAGAGTTAGCCTTTTCTGCCCAGGCATTGGGGGCGGAGGTAGCCCTTCATGTGAATCAACAAAAAACAGAAACCAATGTGCGCCCGCCTGTGCAGACGAGAAAACGGGGAAAACCCCAACAGTATAGTCAACAGTGGGCACTCTTACATAGCTTCATGGAAGATCCTGTTTTGGCTAGGGAATGCATTGACGATATGGAGGAAGATGTGGTTTTGACGCATGACGGATTGAAACTATGGTATCGTCAGTTTGTGCACGCATTGGACGCTGGTTGGGAGGATCGAGACAGGCTAAGTCGTGAATTGAAGGCTCTGTGTGACGAGGTTATAGGAGAAGAAGAGGCGCCTCGAGGACCAGTCGGGAAGGATGAAATGATGGATTGGATCCGTCGACTGACACAAGAAGGCTGGCTGGCCAGACGTGACACGCTGTTAATGGAAATGGCCCAGGTTGATCGAGGAGAGCGAGATGTATCGGAAGCGGCACGGATTTTACAAGAGTTGGCTCAAGTGAATCAAGCTATGGCTAATAGGGAGAGTGATATGGATGAAGGATGATAGAGCAAACGAATCCACAATGGATCAGAAAGAAATTGTGGAGCAGTTAATCACCCAAGGAAAGAAGCAAGGCCATCTGACGTATAAAGACATCATGGACGCCATGGAAACGGTGGAAATGGAACCGGAACGTATCGACGATCTCTACCAACAATTTGAAAAAACCGGCATTGATATCGTCAATGAAGATGATAAAGACGACGAATTGCAACTAGACAGTTCTGTCGATGACCATAAAGACAAAGACGACGATTTGGAAAGCAAATTATCCGCAAATGCGGCTAAGACGATTTCTGTCGATGACCCTGTGCGCATGTACCTCAAAGAAATTGGACGCATCCCCCTATTGACGGCAGAAGAAGAAGTGGAACTGGCCAAACGCATGGCCGAAGGGGATGAAGAAGCCAAGAGACAATTGGCGGAGGCCAACCTGCGACTGGTTGTTAGTATTGCCAAGCGCTATGTGGGTCGCGGCATGCTTTTTTTAGATTTGATTCAAGAAGGTAATTTGGGCTTGATGAAAGCGGTCGAAAAGTTCGATTACACGAAAGGGTTTAAGTTCTCCACCTATGCGACTTGGTGGATTCGCCAAGCCATCACCCGATCCATTGCGGACCAGGCTAGGACGATTCGCATACCGGTACATATGGTCGAAACCATTAATAAACTGGTACGGGTTCAAAGACAACTAGTTCAAGATTTAGGTCGTGATCCCACACCGGAAGAAATTGCAGAAGAAATGGATATGGACGTGGAACGAGTGCGAGAAATCCAAAAGATTGCCCAAGAGCCGGTCTCTTTGGAAACTCCGATTGGCGAGGAAGAAGATAGCCATTTAGGCGACTTTATTCCTGATGAAGATGTATTGGCACCGGCTGATGCCGCTACGTTTACTCTATTAAAAGAACAGTTGTCGGAAGTGCTGGAGACGCTGACGGAAAGGGAACAAAAAGTACTGATACTGCGTTTTGGATTGGAAGATGGGCGAGCTCGTACCCTGGAAGAAGTGGGTAAGGAATTTGACGTCACGAGAGAACGCATTCGCCAAATTGAAGCCAAGGCGTTACGAAAACTTCGTCATCCTAGTCGCAGTAAAAAACTGAAAGACTTTTTAGAACAATGAATCTATCATCTCGTTTAACAATGATTTTAAATGCCATACCGCCTCAGACGGCGGTGGCGGATATAGGAACCGATCATGGACAGATTCCGTGGGCGCTGTGGGAAAGAGGCGTCAACAAACCGATTATCGCTACGGATATCAGTCGACCTAGCTTGGAAAAGTCCATGAATCAGGGAAGCTTACGAGCTATCACAGAGGGACCAACTCATCGCGTAGGCGATGGATTGGTTCCTTTGGCGTGGGGAGAAGTGGATGTGGTGGTCATGGCAGGGATGGGAGGGCTCTTAATGATGTCCATCTTGGATCGTGATTTAGCTAAGACGAAGTCTTTTTCCCGCCTGCTTTTGCAGCCGATGAATGCGGCCGATGCGCTGCGAAGCTATTTAGTGGACCATGGGTTTGGCATTATGAAAGAAGATTTAGCCTATGACGAAGGACGCTATTATGAACTGATTGTGGCGACGCCCAACCCGAATGACTATGCGCTGACCATGAAGGGACAGTGGGGTTCATTGATTCCAGACGACCATCCATTACGTGAGGAATTTATACAGCACAAGTTGGATAGCCTGACATCGATTGAGAAAAAAATGGGAGTGGCGGAAACGGATAAGGCAAAACAGCGCCTGAAGGCAATTGATTTAGAAAAAAAAGCATGGGAGGCATTACAATGCAAGTCAAAGATGTCATAGCGTGGATGGAAAAAGTGGCACCAACGGAGCTGGCAGCGCACTGGGATCAAGTAGGATTGCAAGTAGGCGACCCGGAAGCGGAAGTGACGGGCATTGTTGTGACCTTAGACGTGACAGATGAGGCGGTTGTCCGAGCAAAAATCGAGGGAGCAAATTTGATTGTGGCTCATCATCCGCTGATTTTCTCTCCCCTTTATGCGATCAAACCAGGTGATTCACGAATGAATCGCATCTTGGAAGCCATCCGTTCGGACCTTAACATCTTTGTCGTCCACACCAACTTGGATGCGGCGGCAGGGGGTGTGAATGACGTTTTGGCTCAGACGCTGGAACTCAAAAAAATAGCTCTGGTTCAAGAAGAGCATGAAGCGGCACCTTTTATGCGTACGGGATATTGGAAAAACGCCGGCACGCAAGAAGAGTTTTTGACGTTGGTACAGGAGCGGTTGGCACTGCCGAGCTTACGTGTCGGAGGAAAGGCACAAGGGATGATATACAAGGTAGCGGTGGCCTCCGGAAGTGGCAGCGATGCCATAGAGCTGTGCCCATCACTGGGAGTACAGGTTTTGGTCACAGGAGATGTGAAGTATCATGATTTCCAACGAGCTGCAGAACTAGGGATTCTCGTCGTCGATGCCGGCCATTTTGAAACGGAAATTCCCATTGTGGATAATCTGGCCGACCGCATGAAAGAAGCGTTGAAATTGCCTGTATATGTGGAGAGGAGTCGGGGGTTTCTGCTGGAGACTTTGTAAAATATGTTAAAAACGTTGGTAGATGTCAACTTATGTGATATAATCGACAAGTGCAGTAAGCTGGTCGATTGCATGCTACGGCATGAGGAAAGTCCGCGCACCGCAGAGCAGGATGCTGGATAACGTCCAGTGAGGGCGACCTTAAGGATAGTGCAACAGAGAGATACCGCCGAGAAATCGGTAAGGGTGGAAAGGTGGAGTAAGAGCCCACCGGCATGAGGGAGACCTCATGGCCATGTAAACCCCATCCGGTGCAAGACCAAAAGCGGCAAAAAGGACAGCTGCTCGTTGTCCGCCGAGAATGGTGGGTTGCTTGATCCCATTGGTGACAATGGGGCTAGATAGATAATCGACAAGACAGAACGCGGCTTATAGGCTTAGTGCACCCTATTTTTATTTTATTTCATTAAACTTTTGGCATGAAGTGACGAAAGTCCCACAATCAAGACGAAAGTGTTGCTACATGGCAAATGTGTGACAAAAGAAAACAGACGCCCCATGATGTAGTGGAAGAATCTATGACGCTACGACATGTAGTCCATCGGAGATGTTAGAGGACTTCATATTTCGTTCTAACGAGAAAAGATGTTACTAATTTGTTTCTTTTTGTAACTTTTTTGTAACTTTTGATTGTTTTATGAACCCAAATAAGCTATAATTGATTCAAATCCACTAAAAAGGAGTGTTAGCATGAGTCATCAGTCAAGACGGTGGACCACCGGATTAGCCTTTCTGGCAGTGGTCGCACTATTCGGCATGAAAGACACAGGTGTTTTCCTAAAAGACTATACCCCGGAAAACAGTGAGATTGCATATCATGAAACGCAGAAAGTTGAAATTAATAAAGAAGATGAAAACTTCTTCTATATTGAAAATGATGGCGAAGTCGCCGTGCCGAAACAAGTTTTATTAAAGACCATGGAATCCGGTAAAGGGTTAGAGGCTAAAAAGCCGACTCGCCTTTATCAGTCCATCAACGGCGAAGTGATTCGCTTCGTCCTCAGCGATGAATTCGTAGAAATCATCGAAAAATCAGGGGATTACTATAAAGTGAAATCCTATGATGGAAAAATTGGGTTTGTCAGTGCTGCAGACATGAAGCCTGCCGACCGTGTCGTCAAGACCGAAGCTGTAGCCAAGACCAATAAGTTCTTAATGAACCATGATTTACTGTTGGAGCTAAAAAAAGGTGAAACAGTGCATGTCGTCGGTTATCAAAATGGTCAATTTGAATTGGTAGACCAATATGGTAATCTATTTATGGCAGCCGTTACCGATGTAGAGCTCAAGAATGCAGAGCCAGTTGTGGTCCAAACACCGCCAGCTCAACCGGAAACGGCAGCAGCAATTAATCCTGATTTACGTCAGGCAGAAACTGTGAAACCCACTACAGGTGCAAAAGAAACGTCTGTGCCGAAAGTACCGGCAAAGATTCCCACAACGGCATCGGCCAAGGAAAAAGTCAATCATGCTATGCAGTATGCTAAGGCACAGTTAGATCGTCCTTATGTCTATGCTGATACCGGTAAAGCAGGTTATGATTGCTCTGGTTTCCTGTATGACATCTATGTCAATCAATTAAAAATGAATATTCACCGCAGTAGCTACGATCAAGTATTAGACGGAGTTGAGGTGGCAAGAGATGAGTTGCTTCCAGGTGATTTAGTGTTCTTTAACACAACGGATACGCCAAACTCTCACGTAGGTATGTACTTAGGTGACGATGAGTTTATCCATGCTTCCTCCGGCGGAGGACGAGTGATGATCTCTGGCTTATCCGAAGGATATTATAATGATCGTTACTCCACTGCACGTCGCGTTATTGTAGATTAATTTAAAAACTGTCAGACTTTGTCTGACAGTTTTTTTATGCCATAAGGCTTTTACGAATGATGTGGCCTTAGGGGGAACGAACATCAATGAGGCATCATTGGGCAGACCAAGATGGACTAAGCAAAGGAACGGATCAACCAAGGCGGTGGTAGTGGACGAGTCAGCGAACATGTGGATGGCGTTTTGGCTAGATCTTTGTGTGATGAGGGAAGAGTATGGGAAGGTCATTAACGCGATCCATCATGAAAGGACACATAGTGCAGACAATATCCTAGACCTGATTCGTGTCCCAATGGGCATGGAACTTGTTGGAATCACATGTTGGTATCTGATTATAGGCGGAGCCATCAAACGAAGAAGCATATGGGCGGATACGTCAATGTGTTTTTTGATGTAGCTTTGATGATTTGTAAGCAACGGTTTAGCAGTGATTCGCAGAAGATGTTGGAGAAGCAAAAGGCGTATTTAAAAGAATAAAGAGATTTGCGACCGTGAAAAGAGGTAGGCGGCGAGTGATTTTGTCAAGGGAGTGTAAAGAGTTTTGATTGCAGGAACGACCATTCGAAGGTATGATTAAGTTACACTTATAACAAAGAAGGAGGAAGGAATATGAAACAAAAAAGAGTTTGGTTAGCGCTTTTCCTGTGTCTGGCAATGGTATTTTCCATGGCAGCTTGCGGGAAAGCCCCTGCTGAAACGGAAGAGCCCGCTGCTAGTGGCGACGGTTCCATGAAAGCAGGCACTTATACAGCTACCGTTAACGGTATGAACAATGAAATCAAAGTTGAAGTTGAGGTGTCAGAAGACGAAATCGTAGCTGTAAATGTATTAGAACACGAAGAAACTCCTGGCATTGGCGGTGAATTACACAACTTGAATGGAGATGTAGAATCTCATGGAATGGTAATTCCCGTGGTGACTATCCCCGAACGCATTGTGGAAACACAAAGTTTAGACGTGGATAACGTAACCGGTGCTACCATCACCTCTGCAGCCATTAAAAGCGCTGTAGCTGATTGTTTGAAGCAAGCTGGTGCAGATCCTGAAGCATGGAAAGTAGAAGTAGCCACAGACCAAAATGTGGAAGATATGGAAGCTGACGTTGTAGTCGTCGGTGGTGGTGGGGCCGGCTTAGCCGCTGCTATCGCTGCTGCACAACAAGATAAATCCGTTATCGTCATTGAGAAAAACGGTTCCATTGGAGGGGACACCTTGGTATGTGGTGCGATCTACAACACGCCTGATCCGGAATTACAAAGCCAAGTCGAAATGACCGAACCGGTTAAGCAAACGTTGGAAAGTGCATTAGCTGAAGAAGCTGTCAGTGAAGAACATGCAGCTTTAATCGGCGAGGTCCAAGCTCAATGGGATGCTTACAAAGCCGAAGGTCGTACAGATCTATTTGACTCTCCTGAATGGTATGCTTTGCAAACCTGGATTAACGGGGATAAAGTCGGTAATTTGGATTTAGTAAAAGTTCTATGCCAGAATTCTTTCCCGGGTTATGAATGGATTGAATCTTTAGGCATGAAATTTGCCGACCACATTAGCCAAGGTGCAGGCTCCTTGTGGCAAAGAACGCACACCAGTACACTACCCATGGGTACAGGTTTCTTCGCGACTTATGGTGAGCAATTAGGTGAACTGAGTGATAAGATTACTGTGGTTAACGAATGTACTGCCAAATCCTTAGTCGTAGACGGCGACCGTGTAACAGGTGTGGTGGTAGAAGGAAATCACTCCAAGCAAGAGGCAACCATTAGCGCACAAGACGGCGTTATCCTATCTACCGGTGGATTTGCTGCCAACAGTGCCATGGTACAAGAGTATAATACGTCCGGCAAATGGGCTGACCTATCTGGTGTGGCTACGACTAACCGCTTCTCTTGCTCTCAAGGGGACGGTATTGTGATGGCTAAAGATGCCGGTGCATCTTTAACTGATATGGAGCAAATCCAATTGCTATACTTAGGTAACTTAGTAGATGGTCAATTAACGAAGATGCCGAAACGTACAGTGAACGGCACAGACCAATTGATCTTTGTCAACAAAGACGGAGAACGTTTCGTACGTGAAGACGGTCGTCGCGACCAAATTTGCCTAGCTGTTATGGAACAACCCGATGCCATGTTCTACTTCTTAGAAAGCGGTGATGGCGAAGGTTATGAAGACATTACTAGCCCCGAATGGAGATCTGCTGACGGATTTACCTTTGACTACTTAAAAGACAATGGTTACATCTTAGTGGCAGATACCCTGGAAGATATGGCAGAACAAATTGGCTGTGATGTGGAAACCTTGAAAGCAACGGTTGATACCTTTAATGGTTCTGTAGATAACGGCGAAGACGAATACGGCCGCACCTTATACTCTACGAAACTAGAAAATGGTCCTTGGGTTGCGACTCCTCGTCAAGCTTGTATCCACCACACGATGGGTGGGGTTACCATTGACTCAGAAGCCCGCGTGCTTTCTGAAGCTGGAGAACCAATCCCCGGATTATATGCAGCTGGCGAAGTCACCGGTGGCATCCACGGTGGTAACCGCTTAGGCGGAAACGCTGTGGTAGACACAGTAGTCTTTGGGAAACTTGCTGCTGATACCCTGGTTCAAGACGCGCAATAATCTGACATGGATGAGATGCAGAAGGCATTTCATCGCATAAAAAAAGAGGAAGTATCCTGATGGGATGCTTCCTCTTTTTTTATATCACAAGGAGTGCATCAAAACAGAGAATTTTATGGTGGCAACGGCAAGGCATGAAAGACTAATGTAAAAAGAATTCAAAATTTTCTCGATTTGTACTTGACAATTTTCTATGATTTTGGCATACTATATAGGTACCGCGTTGGCGGAAGTGGCTCAGTGGTAGAGCATCGCCTTGCCAAGGCGAGGGTCGCGAGTTCGAATCTCGTCTTCCGCTCCAATACGTACCATTAGCTCAGCTGGATAGAGCGTCTGGCTACGGACCAGAAGGTCAGGGGTTCAAATCCTCTATGGTACGCCAGCAAAAAGCCCAGGAATTACACATTCCCGGGCTTTTTTCTATGCCTAAATTTTGTGAAAATTCCCCTCAATTTGCCTGAATTTGTGGCGGTAATATACAAATTATCGCAGGATAGCAGGAGTTTTTTATACCTTATTTTCTCAAAATATGAATATGAAATTTACGGAGGTGCATAGGTGGATTGGTTGGCTAGGGCTGGTTTTTGTGGATTTTACCCAATCCATGGGAAAGAGCAAATCGGGTAGCTTCGACACGATTTTGCACTTGAATACGAGCATAAAGGCGTGTCAGGTTATTTTTAATGGTTTTCTCTGCGAGGTAAAGCTTGTCGCCGATTTCGCGATTGGTCAATCCTTGGGCTAAAAGGGAAAGAAGTTCTCGATCTCGGGGACTAAGGTCGAAATTACCGACACTTTTGATTTCTTTCCAGGGGGTTTTCATGGTCTGTCGGGTAGCTTCTGTTGGTTGCAGATCTTCAAGTAAAACGTTTAAATCGACCTCTGAGGCCGTTTTAGAAAGAACGTGATGGCAGCGGACGGAAGAGAGGTTAACATGCTTAAGAAAAGCAGTTTCTGGCGTGGTGAGTACCAGCGTACATAGTGGGTAATGGCTGAGGATGTGGTTTAAATGGTCCGGCTGGGTGACGGCAATAAAGAGATCCACAAAAAGAATGAGTGGGTCATCACTGGTAGCATAATGAGAAATGGGATCCAGTTCTGAAAAGACTAAGGTTTGGTAAGAACTCATTCGCATGCGAATGAGCTCTTTAAGCCCATAGCCATAGATGGGGTAGGGATCGACGATAAAGATTAAGGGTTTCATACATCCTCCTTTGCGGGTACACAAAGGTTGATCGCTCCGGGCAAGACCTTAAAATGACCAGGCAGGGGATCGCCTTTTTCGCCATCTAAGTCAACGTATAAGGGTTGGTCGGCAACGACGGATAGTTCGCTCGTTTTAAAATATAAAATCGGATCCTGTTTGATGTGTTGACCGGCGATGCTGGTGATCATCACGGGACCTAGCTCGGCATAGTTTGTGGCCTTGACAATCAATACATCGAATAACCCATCGTTCACTTCCGCCAAGGGGGCAATGCGCTTAATGCCACCGACGGATTTGGAATTGGAAATGAGCATAACAAGAGCGTCTACCTCACCGGTAAACTCTTTAGATGTGATTTGAAAGCGTATGGGGGGTGAGGGGTTGGTTAATTCTGATAAGAGTCTTCTGGCGCCTTCTGCATAGTATGCAGCACGTCCCCAGATGGCCTTCAAATCATCGTCTACTTCATAGGCAATTTCGGTCAACAAACCAGCAGCAGCTACATTGATAAAGTAGTGATCGTTCCAGCAACCCACGTCCGTTTGAAGGGTGTTACCTTTGGCTATCATTTGAAAAAATTCGTCGGGATGGCGAGGAAGCTGCATAAAACCAGCAAAGTCGTTGACTGTGCCCTGGGAGAGGATGGCCAGTTTCGCACGACTTTTGGTTCTCATCATACCTTGAACGACTTCATTTACTGTGCCATCGCCACCGGAGACGATGATGAGCTCGGCATCTTGCGCTTCCATAACCATTTCCATGGCATGGCCGCCATAATAAGTGTAGTTGCGTTCTACTTTATAGCCATGGGAATGCAAGAGGTAGATGATGCGGTCAATTTTTGCATCGGCAGTTTGTCGTCCCGAGGAAGGGTTTACAATGAATTTGCATTTTGTCATGCTTACCTCCAAGAACAATAAAGTCTCGCCCAGGGGCGAGACTTTCATCTTATTTCGTCAGTAGGTCGCGCAATACGCTGGCGGCTTCTTGTATGATGCGGAAAGTATTTGATTTCGGCTTAACTTTAAAGCCTAGCAACGAATTGACTCTGTCACGGGCGTTGTCTGTCACGTTGGTGACGGCATAGTTGACGGAATCGGCTATGTTGGCAATACTGCCTCCCACTGCGTCTGAGGTGTCTGTCACTAAAGTGGCAATGTGAGAGATCGAACCGGTCACTTTGTTAATGCTGGTGACCATGCCGGCCACCTCAGGCTTAATCAGGTTTAGGGTTTCTTGTACGTCCTTGGTGATCCCAGCCACGTCGTGGGTAATGACGTTGACGTTGTTGGTAATGCCTGGCAGAGATTTGATTACAGAATCGATTTCGGGCTCATTGCGTTTGGCCAGTTCCTGCACATTTTTGGTGAGCTGGTATACATTTTTGAGTACTAAAGCCAAATAGATGAGCACGATAATGCCGGCAATGGAAAGCAGGATCGAAAAGACATCTGCTAAAGTTATGGCACCGTTCATATCGTATCCTTTCTGTCTTTCACTTTAAGGCGTGATGAATTTATTTTTCAGCTTCTTCCACGGCATCTTCCAGCGTGTCAGCTGCATCATCTTTAGCGGCTTTCAAGTCTTTTTGAACTTCTTTGCCACCTTCTTTGAGGGCTTTAGATACACGTTGAGCACGATCTTTTACATCATCTACATTATTGGAGATGCTTTGACGAAGTTCATCGGCATGATAGGATGCTTTTTCGGCGACATCATTGGCAGTTTTGATCACTTGATCTTTGACTTCACGGCCTTTGTTAGCAATGTCTTCACGAGTTTCATAACCGGCTTGGGGAGCCAATAAAATACCAAGAGCAGCTCCGATGGTAGCTCCTAAAGCAAGGCCTGCACCAACTTTGGTGGCATCTTCTATGCGGCGTTCTCTTTCAATTTTACGTCTTTTGTTTTCAATTAATTCAATAATCATCATTATGTCCCTCCTAAATATGAGATTAGCTTATTGTCTTATATTACCCGGAAATGATGAGATTAAACGAGATTTGCAATTTCAAGCTAAAAAAACTATAATGGGGATCACGAGTTAGCAATAAAAAAAGGAGTTATTATGTTCGATTTACATAGCCATTCTGAATTTTCTCCGGACGGGTCGTATCCCATGACAGCGATTCGTGACGAGGCACGACTTAGAGGGATCCGGGTTATGGCCATCACCGACCATGCGGACTTTGATGTGATGAGCCGTCCGGAGCAAAGTCCCTTGGATCTTTCAGCCTATCACCAGTCGTTTCAAAAGATGATGGAAACAAAACGACAAGGAGATCCGGAGTGCCTATTAGGTATCGAGTTGGGACTAATACAGTACGCTTCGCAAGAGAATCAGAGGATGGTATGCCAACTACCCTTTGATATCATTATAGGATCGGTTCACAACTTATACAACTTTGATATCAACCGCAATCCCATGGTCAAATGGGTGGACAACCAGGTGGGTATGATCGATTACTACCGAGAAATCTGGTGCAACCTGAAGACGTTTCGCGATTTTGACACTTTGGGTCATATGGATTACATCGATCGCATTTATCCCCATGTGGAAGACATTCCTGACTTTTCCAGTTATCGCATGAGTGTGGAAGCGGTGCTAAAGCTGCTTATCAAATATGATATTGCGCTGGAAGTGAATACGGCGGGGTTGCGCAGAAGGTTGGGGCGTACTCATCCCAAGCGCGAGATATTAGAGCTCTATCGGGACTTAGGCGGTAAAATGCTGACCGTGGGGTCTGATGCTCACCGATTGCAGGATGTGGGCGCCGGGATCGAGGAAGCGTTGGAGTTGATTCGTGAGGTGGGATTTACCTCTGTATTTACATTTCGCAAGCGAGTGCCCGTGGAATGGGGCATATAAGAGAAGCTAGAAGGCTTCTCTTTTTTTATGTGTTGTTTAACGATTAAAGATTTTGAAGACTTGTTAAGATGAGGGCCAGCCCTTCTTGGATTTGTGTCTCATCCATGGCACCGAATCCCAAAAGCAGGGTGAGCGATGAAGGGGAAGGGGTAATCATTTGTAGGTAGATGCCGGCTTCTTTCAATTTAGCATCAAGTTGTTGAGGATTAGGCGAAGGTGTCAGGGTGACAAGTAGGTGGAGACCGGCATCGGCTCCGCTGACGGTGTGGGGCACAGGCCAGGAGGCTAGGGTTTTCACCATAACCTCTCGTCTTTTACGGTAACGGTGACGCATGCGGTTAATGTGCCGTTCAAAGTGGCCTTTGGCCATGAACTGTGCCAATACCAGTTGGGTCAAGGTGGGAACGGTGGGGGAGGTCAGGTCCTGGGAGGTTTCGTAGGCTTCAATGAATGCAGGGGGCAAGACCATGTAGCTGATGCGTAGAGCAGGGGAAAGGCATTTGGAGAAGCTGCCCAGATAGATGACGCGACCGGTTTTATCTAGCGATTTAAGCGGGGGGATCGGGTGGCCTTGGTATTTGAATTCACTGTCGTAATCGTCTTCCAAGAGATAGCCGTCTCTAGCTTCGCACCAGTTTAATAGCTCTTGACGTCGTCCGACAGGCATGACGACGCCGGTGGGGAACTGGTGACTAGGTGTGGTATAAAGAACGTTGATGTTGGAATCAGAAGGGACAATGAGACCTTTGTCATCCAAAGGAAGAAGGGAAAAGGGAAGGCGCTCCCGTTGCAGAGCAGAGGAAATGCGCTCGTATCCGGGATCCTCCAGCCCGAAGTGGCGTTTACCTGGCAGAATCTGCAACAAGATCGGAAGCAGGCTCTCTACGCCGCTGCGGATGATGACTTGTTCCGGATGGACGTGCAGATTGCGGTTATCCAGCAGGTAATGAGCGATGGCAGTGCGTAGTTTTTCGTGGCCGCGATGGTCGCCCACTATGGCCATTTCTTCCGGATGTGCGCTTAGAACGTCCCTGGTCAAACGTCCCCAAAGCGGTGCAGGAAAGCTGTGGGGGTCAACGGCGTGGGCAGAAAAGTCAAACCGATAGGGTTGTGGGATGTTCTGGGGAGCGATATCATGCTGCATGGTTTTGGTGACCACTTGATGATTCACAGGGTGCACAAAACAACCCTGTCGTTCCTTAGAGTAAAGGTAGCCCTCATCTTGCAACTGAAGATAAGCTGCCATGACTGTATTTTGGCTAATGTTAAGGTGTTGGGCCAAGTTGCGCTTACTAGGAAGTTTTTCGTGAGCGGCGATGGTGCCATCTAAGATGGCTTGTTTGATAGCGTCATAGAGTTGGCGATAAAGAGGGGTTTTGGCGTGAAAGTTAACTGTAATCATAAGACCTCCTGGTACCATAAAATGTTGTAATTTTGGTTCTTTTTATCATATCAGAAAAGGAGTAAGATGGGGACAATATTTGGAAAGGGTGAGTCAATTGAAACAATGGAAAACGCAGGAAGAATTGCTGGCATTTTTAAAAGGTGGCGTGATTATGGATGTCACCACGCCAGAACAGGCTAAAATTGCCGAAGAAGCCGGTGCAAAAGCGGTTATGGCTTTGGAACGCATCCCGGCTGACATCCGTGCAGCTGGCGGTGTCAGTCGCATGAGTGACCCGAAAATGATCAAAGAGATTATAGAAACCGTATCTATCCCCGTGATGGCCAAGGTGCGTATTGGCCATTTTGTAGAAGCACAGATCTTGGAAGCCATCGGCATTGATTTCATCGACGAAAGTGAAGTGCTTTCTCCGGCAGATGAAGTGTTCCATATCAATAAGAAAGACTTTAAAACGCCATTTGTCTGTGGTGCACGCAACTTGGGAGAAGCCCTCCGCCGTATTGCCGAAGGGGCAACCATGATCCGCACGAAAGGTGAACCAGGAACCGGTGACGTGGTACAAGCGGTAACCCATATGCGTCGCATTCAGGAAGAGATTGCCCAGGTGGCTGCAGCAAGAGAAGATGAACTCTACGTATGGGCTCGTGATTTACAAGTGCCCTATGACCTGGTGTGCTATGTGCATGAACATAAAAAACTGCCTGTGTTAAACTTCTCTGCAGGCGGGGTGGCCACGCCGGCAGACGCAGCTCTGATGCGTCAACTGGGTGCAGAAGGTGTATTTGTTGGCTCCGGTATCTTCAAATCCGGTGACCCGGTAAAACGTGCCAAAGCCATCGTGATGGCTGTGGACAACTACGACAACCCTGAAGTAATCGCCCGCGTCTCCGAAGATTTAGGCGAAGCCATGGTTGGCATCAACGAATCGGAAATTGAAGTCATCATGAGCGAACGCGGCATCTAATCAGCCAGAAATTTTCCACATGATGGCCGATGTGGTGGTAGATGCATACCAGGCCCTCTATCTGGAAGAGTGAGTGAATCAAAACACGCCATGCCCGGCAACAGAGCTGGGTATGGCGTGTTTTTCATTTTGTGATAAGGGAAGGTGGGTTACGGTTTTTCCCTTGGCAAACGATGGACGCTTGGGCGACACAGTGGAAGCGGCCGTCAAACATGGAATCACCAGGGACGCCTAAGAAGAACTGCTTTCCCAGGCCAGCCGTACCTGCGCTTAAAGCATCATCGTTTTACATCGTAGCGTGATTTGTTAAGAGGACGGGGCGATCTGTGGCATGGTGCTTGTTGTGTTGGCGGATGAGCGAAAGCGTTCCCGTGTGCAAGATGAGAAAGCGCCAGGACGGTGAATTGTGTCTTGACGCTTTGGCGTACTTGGCCACGCAGGAGAGGTCATTGCTTCCGTGGACTTGCAGGAGAGCGTTGGTCTCTTGAGTCGGACCATAGGTTTTGGATTTCGGAAAAGGTGGGCCAGTGGGACCAAAAAGCATCGCAGGTGGCTAAGATGGCATCACGGTGCTCGGTTTGCGAAGGGTCTGCTAAGGCGATGACGATGGCTCCCGCCTTTTTGGCACCCTCCATGGCGTGAAGGGCATCTTCATAGACCGCGAAAGGAGTGCCTTGGGGAACGATAGCACGGTAAAAGCGGGGATCGTCTTTCGTGTAGCCCACCTCATCGACAGTGTAGAGGGGAAGCTGAGCCAACCCCAATCGCTTAAGGGCGAGCTCGGCTAATGGACGCGGGGTCGCGGTGGCGATAAAGGCCGGATCACAGGAGGTCCGTGCGGACAGGACGTAGTCATAAGCACCGGGCTTTAGTGGTAAAACGTGGGCGTAGGCATGGGTGATGGTGTCTTCCAAAGTCCTTTCGATCGCTTGTGGCGTCTCTTGGGGGAGCAAGGTATCGTGAAAGTATTGGGCAGCCATGGGCAGAGTCATAGCGTGGAGTAGCTCAAAGTAAGCCGAGTCCGGGAAAATACCTCTGGAAGACAAAAAATCTCTGCCTAGGTTTCTCCAGATGGACATAGAGTCCAGCAGGGTACCATCCAGGTCAAATAGATGAATCATGAATGAGCTCCTTTCATCGTAGGGGGCCGGTTAGGCGGGAAGGATGGACCAGATTGTGGCATCACTAAAAGATTTGTCATGAGATATGATATAATGATGCAAGAATAAGACACGTAAGGAGAAATACCTATGGATATCAACATGACATTGGCCACTGAATTTCAAACGTCTCCTCCTATTGTACAAAATATTATTCAATTAGTGGAGGAAAAAAATACGATTCCTTTTATTGCTCGCTATCGTAAAGAACAAACGGGCAATATGGATGATGAAGTATTGCGCAAGTTAGTGGAGCGTTGGGAGTATTTGACCAATCTGGAGACCAAAAAAGACGAAGTAAAAAAACGCCTCGTGGAATTAGGCCACGAAGATGAGACGCTCTTTGCGGCCATTGACCAAACGATGACGTTGCAAGAAATTGATGATCTCTATCGACCTTATCGCCCGAAACGCCGCACCAGGGCTCAAGTGGCGATGGAAAGAGGGCTGGAGCCGTTAGCTGAGCTGCTATGGGCTGGAGAGATGGATGATGAAGCCCTGCGCGTGGAGTCGGAAAAGTTTCTGGGGGAAGAAGTTCCCACGGCGAAAGAGGCGTTGCAAGGTGCTTCAGATATTATTGCCGAGCGTGTTTCAGATGACCCTGACAATCGCTCCTTGGTGAAAAAGTTTATGGAACGCACAGCGTATTATCAGACCGTGGGCGTAGAGGAAGACATCACTCCCTACGAAATGTACGCGGACCATCGGGAACTCTATCGACTGGCACCAGGGTATCGGGTGTTGGCGATGAATCGAGCAGAGCGTGAAAAGAAGCTGCGCGTGAGTTTAGATGTGAACCACGAGCAGATTGTAGGCTTGCTTTCCCATGGCGTGGTGAAATCGGAGGACCAGGTGCTGTTACAGGAGGCCATTGAAGACGGCTGGAAACGACTGATGTTTCCGTCGGTGGAGCGGGAAATGCGTCAGTTGAGCACAGAAACAGCGGAAGAAGAAGCCATTGCGGTTTTCGGACGTAACTTGCGTCCCCTGTTGATGCAGGCACCGCTGTGGGATCAAGGAGTCATTGCTTTGGATCCTGGTTTTCGCACCGGCTGCAAGGTGGTGGCCCTAGGAAAGCAAGGAGAACTTTTGGACCATGACGTCATCTATCCGACAGTACCAAGAGAAGATATCGTTAGAGCGAGAAAGATTTTAAATCACCTGGTGGAGGCTTACGATATCCATGTCATCGCCATTGGAAACGGAACGGCTTCGCGGGAGACGGAGCAGTTTGTGGCAGATTGGATCAGAGAAGAGCAACCTGACCTGCACTACACCATTGTCAACGAGGCTGGAGCCTCCATTTATTCGGCTTCGGAGTTGGCGAAAAAGGAAATGGGAGAATATGATGTCACCGTGCGGGGAGCGGCCTCTATCGGACGCCGTTTGCAAGATCCTCTGGCCGAGTTGGTGAAGATTCACCCACGCCATCTAGGGGTTGGCCAATACCAGCACGACTTGAACAACCAAAGACTGGATCAGGTGCTGACAGATGTGGTGGAATCCTGCGTCAACACTGTTGGCGTAGATTTAAACACCGCCAGCCCGGCATTGATGAATTATGTGGCGGGGATTTCCAATAAAGTAGCCCAACATGTGGTAGAACATCGTACGACCATCGGGCGCTTTACCAATCGTAAGCAGCTGCTAGACGTCAAAGGCTTGGGACCTAAAACTTTTGAGCAATGTGCCGGTTTTTTGCGCATCCCGGATGGTGATGAACCCTTGGACAATACAGCAGTGCACCCGGAGTCCTATGACTTGGCGAGAAAAGTGCAAGCAGAAGGGAAACAACAGACGGCGGAAGACCTAGCAGCACAATGGGACGTCGGTGCCTACACCTTAAAGGATATTATGGTAGAGTTGGCCAAGCCTGGTCGAGATCCACGCGAAACCTCCGATCAACCGCTATTTCGCCAAGATGTACTTTCCATGGATGAGCTGGAAGTGGGAATGCGCATGACAGGCCAAGTGCGCAATGTGGTTGACTTCGGAGTGTTTGTCGACATCGGGGTCAAGCAAGACGGGCTGGTTCATATTACGGAGTTGACTGATGATGTTTGCCGCGATCCCCACAGGGTATGCCAAGTGGGTGACGTGGTAGACGTGACGATTATTAAGCTTGACCGTGAGCGGGAACGCATTGGGTTATCCATGCGTAAAGACTCGAAGGAAAAGAGAAAGAGAAGGTAAGGAGGAAAACGATGATTGTCATTACCAATGGCTTAATTTACACCATGGCCGGAGAGCCGCTAGTAGACGGACAGCTAGAGATGAAAGAGGGGAAAATCACGTACGTGGGACCCAAAAGAGACTTCCCGCAGGAAGCGACAGTGATTGATGCCAAGGGCGATTTGGTGACACCGGGACTGATTGATGCCCACTGTCATATTGGACTCTTTGAAGAGTCTATTGGATTTGAAGGCAGTGATGGAAATGAGATGACAGACCCCATTACACCCCATATGCGAGGCATTGACGGAATTAATCCAATGGACGAAGCTTTTCAATTGGCGCGCGAGGGCGGTGTCACCACGGCAGTAACCGGACCGGGAAGCGGCAACGTCATGGGCGGTACTTTCCTCGCCATCAAAACAGTAGGCCGTTGTGTGGACGAAATGGTGATTAAGGACCCCGTTGCCATGAAAATCGCTTTTGGAGAAAACCCCAAACGCGTATACAACAGCCAAAAACGCATGCCGATGACCCGTATGGGAACGGCGGCGCTCTTACGGGAGATTTTGCATAAAGCGGTGGAATACGAAGAGAAAAAGCAAAATGAAGACCCCGCTAAGCGTCCGGCCTTCGATGCCAAGTTGGAAGCTTTGGGCCCGGTCATTCGGAAGGAAATCCCGCTAAAAGCCCATGCTCACCGCGCAGATGACATCTTTACGTCTTTGCGTATTGCCAAAGAATTTGACTTGGACATTACCCTAGACCATTGCACCGAGGGTCATCTCGTCGCGGATCTACTCGCTAAAGAAGGTAGACCCGCCATTGTTGGACCCACGTTTGGCAACAAGAGTAAATTTGAACTGAGCAATAAATCTTTTACGACACCAAAAACGTTGGTAGAAGCAGGCGTAAAAATCGCCATCAATACAGATAGTCCGGTGATTCCGTTGGAACACTTGCCGCTATGCGCCGCACTAGCTGTAAAGGCGGGACTGGATGTGATGGAAGCGTGGAAGGCTATCACCATCCATGCAGCAGAGATTTGCGGCATAAGTGATCGTGTAGGATCGTTGGAAGTGGGCAAGGATGCAGATGTGGTCATCTTCTCAAAAGATCCTATGAAAGACGTGGATTACGCGGTACGATACACTTTGATTGACGGTAAAATCGTTTATGAGGCACAATAAGCGCTCCAGGTCCTGGATAAGGCCGTTTTTGGGGCTAATCGCCGGCGGAGTGGCACTGGGGTTGGCGACGAGACGAAAGCCGTTATCCACAGATGTGTGGTTTTATGAAGACGTATTTCCCCAATTACCGGGAAAAGATGCTTTGTGGTTTCCAAAGCTCTTATCTTTTGTGGGCAGTGCCAAGTGGATTACCCCGGTGATGGCAGTGACGTTGGTGTACTCCAAGCGGAAAGGTCGACTGGGAGACGGGCTATTTCTACTCATGGGATCCTTGGGGACTTCTTTGGAAAACCAAGCTCTAAAGAGGATGTTTCAGCGCATCAGGCCCGCTGATCACATGCTTGTGGAAGAACTGAGCTTGAGCTACCCCAGTGGCCATACCATGGTGACCTGGTCTTTGGCGTTAACGGTGAGTACCGTATTAAGCTCGATGTATCCGCAGTACCGCAAACCAATTTGGATCATCTCCCTGACGATAGCCATTGCCATCGGACTCAGCCGGCTGGTGCTGGGTGTGCATTGGCCTTCAGATGTATTGGGAGGATGGTTACTGGGCAGTGCCGCCTTTTTAGGCCATCATCATCTTTGGAAAACGCAATTGGTGAAATTGAATCGAGGTGAGTAAATGGCAGACAATAAGAAAAAACTTCGCCTTCCCTCGTGGAAGTCAGTAGGCTCTTGCACCATCGTCTACTATGTGGATGTGATAGTGGGAGCTGTCATTGTGCAAGATGGCAAAGTATTATGTGCCAAACGAGCTAGTGAGGATGAGTTTCATGGCCTCTGGGAAATTCCTGGAGGAGCAGTGGAGCCGGGAGAGCGTAATGAGTTTGCACTGATACGAATCTGTGAAGAAAAACTTGGGGTTCCCGTCTCTGTGGAAAAAAAGTTCACCTCCTTTCGCCATGGTTTAGGCACACAGGTGCTAAATTATGTGTACTATGAAGTGACTATAGACCGAGGAGCGCCGCAGAGTGTGGGGTATAACGGGCTGGCATGGATCCCGTTTGATGCGTTACAAGAACAGGACTTTGTACCTGCAGACCAAATGCTCATCCCCGTCTTGCGAGAGCGGCAGGGATTTTTAAAAAAAGCATATCCTTAAACAAAAAAAGAGAAAACAGGGCGCAAATGCCCTGTTTTTTTGCTGAAGTGGGGCGCTATCCCAAAATTGTTTCAAAATAGGAGGAAGAAGAGCGGTGAGATAAGGTAGGCGATAGGAAGTGGCAATGGCAGGGATTTTAAGCGGAAAGAAAGTTGAGGAGGCTGAAACGGTATAGAAAAATGGGATGGCTCACCACAATGAGAGAAGCCACACAATGCACTATAAAAGCGATAAGACAAAGCACAAGGACCAAAGGCCCTATGTGCTTTTTTTACTTACAGGTGTTGGATTTTCTCCTATTATGGTGTAAAATAACCATAAAGTGGTACGAAGTGGTAGAAAGTGGTAAATTCTACGAAAAGGTGGTTGAAGAAATGTTTATTGGTGAATTTCAACATACCTTAGACCCTAAAGGTCGTTTAATCATCCCTGCAAAATTCCGTGAAGACTTAGGCTACGAATTTGTCATTACGAAGGGATTGGACGGCTGCCTTTTTGTGTATCCAAAATCGGAGTGGGCTGTGATGGAAAACAAAATGAAAGCCCTTCCGCTGACCAATAAAAAAGCAAGAACGTTTAAACGCTTTTTCTTTTCAGGAGCAAGCGAGTGTACTCTGGATCGTCAAGGTCGGGTTTTAATCCCGGGCAACTTGCGTGAATATGCCGGGCTCACAAAAGACGTAGTATTAGCCGGCGTGACAACCCACTTGGAAATTTGGGACAGAAATATGTGGGATGAAGTCAACGATATGGACAATATTGATTTCGATGAAGTGGCGGAAGCCATGTCTGAGTTGGGAATTTAGGAGGCAACAATGTATCATTGCCCCATTATGGTTTCAGAAGTGATTGCAGGTTTGGTCACTAATCCTGAAGGAACCTATATTGATGCGACACTGGGGGGAGGCGGTCACAGTGAGGCCATCGTCAAGACGCTAAGAGGTGGAAGACTGATTGGCATCGACCAGGACCAAGACGCCATTGACGAGGCCACCAAAAGGTTGGCAGCTTATCCTCAAGTGACCATAGTTAAAAGTAATTTTGTAAAAATCGATAAAGTTTGTCAGTCATTGGGAATTGAAGCCGTGGATGGCATCCTGATGGATATTGGTGTTTCCAGTCATCAGCTCGATGACGGCGAGCGCGGATTTTCTTACCATCAAGACGCTCCTTTGGACATGCGTATGGACCAAACGGGCGACTTAACTGCTTACGATGTGGTCAATACTTACTCGGAAGAAGCTTTGGAAGAACTGATTCTTAACTACGGGGAAGAACGCTGGGCCAAACGCATTGCAGCATTTATTTGTCATAATCGGGAGAAGCAGAACATCGAAACGACATTAGAATTGGATGCAGTGATTAAAAGTGCCATTCCAAAACAAGTGCGCATGCAAATGAAGCACCCATCTAAAAAAGTGTTTCAAGCCATTCGCATGGAAGTCAACCAGGAGTTACCAGTGCTGGACGAAGCGCTAGATAAAGCGTTGACGCTTTTAAAACCGGGTGGCCGTTTAGCGGTTTTAACGTTCCATTCATTGGAAGACCGCATTGTCAAAAATAAATTTCGCTACTGGCAAGAAGATTGCGTTTGTCCTCCGACTTCGCCGATTTGCCAGTGTGATAAGAAAATAGAAGCTACAATCATCACGCGAAAACCGCTGGTCGCAACCGAAGAAGAGTTGGCCATCAACCCTCGAGCTGCTTCGGCAAAACTGCGCATTGTGGAGAAAACAAAGGAGGAAGCCCTGTGAGTGCAGTAAGAAAAATTGATCCCGTGTACCAACAGCCGAATACAACCCCGAAACGTCGCGTACCTGCTCGTCCTCCGCAAAAAAGAATGAAAAAAGCGCCGAAAACGAATCCGTTTTTGAGTTTGTTTGTCGTCTTGGGAGTGGCGGCTGTCTTTGCCCTAGGCTTGTTTATTTTGCGTGGTTATGCTAATATAACAACAGTCCGAGCGGAACTTTCAAAGCAAGAAATGACGATTGATGAACTGGAAAAACGCGTAAACGATTTGACGGTTCAAGTGGAAAGCATTAAGAGTTCCTCGAAGATTGAAGAATCAGCGATGTACAAACTGGGTTTGGTGTATCCTGATGAAAGCCAAATGGTGGCGGTATCAGTGCCTGAACCCTCGGTATTTATGCCGCAAGAGACCAGTGACGCCACAAGAGGACGTGTCAAAACCGTGCTCCGATTTTTCTCGGGAGCTTTTTAGGGGGAACTGTTTTTGAAAAAGACTATTAATCATAATGCACGCATGAGAATCATACTGGGCATTATGATTTTTATTTGTATCGTTATTTTTGGGAGGCTCTTTTACGTACAGATCATAAAGGGCAATGAATTGAGCCGAAAGGCCTTACAAGAAATGGTGCGTTCCATTGATATTAAGAGTGAGCGGGGCGAAATCGTGGATGCCAAAGGAAAGAAGTGGGCAGTCAACGAAAACACCGCTTCAGTCTGGTACAACCCAGATGGGGTGAGTAAAGAAATTCCTGAAGGAAAGACAGAAAGCTATTTTGACGAAGTATGCCGCACGGTGGCTGAGATTATGAGCTTGCCCATCGAGCAGGTGAGAACCGAGTTGGGTGAGGCCACCACATCAGTAAAAATCGGTGGATGGGCCACACCGGAGCAGGCTATGGCCTTAAGGGAATTAAAGTATACTTGCCTAACGGTTGTGGATGATAAAAAACGAATCTATCCCAATGGAGAATTGGCGGCAGATATTTTAGGCTTTACGAATATGGATCACGAAGGATTGTATGGTGTGGAAGCATCATACAATTTTGACCTGTCCGGAGTTCCGGGGCAATGGAGTAAGCAAACAGACTTATTTAATCGCCAGATGGCGTTGACATCAGAGCGAAAACTAAACCCTACGAATGGGAATACCATCGTGACGACAATTGACGAAACGATCCAAAGCATTTTACACGAAGAGGCTAAAAAGGCGTATTATGACTTTCAGGCAAAGCGGGTAACGATCTTGATGCAGGATCCTAAAACGGGATTTATGATGGGTATGGCTAACTACCCGACCTATGACCCGAACCAACCGCGAGCAGCCAGAGATCCTCAAGAAGCTGCACAGTGGGCATCGATGCCAGAAGAAGAGGTTTTGAATCAATGGTACGAAATGTGGAAAAATCCTGCGATTTCCAATATTTATGAGCCAGGATCCACGTTTAAGACCATCACTGCGGCGGCGGCTTTGGAAGAAGCGAAATCCAGCCCGGAGCAACACTACTATTGCTCAGGGGTTGTGCGAGATTTACCGGAAGTGGAGTTACGATGTGCAGTCTACCCCAACGCCCACGGCGATATTTCGCTGAGACAAGCCCTTGAGCAGAGCTGTAACGTGGCTTTTGTCAGCTTGGGACGTCATATGGGGCCGAAACTGATGTATAAATATTTACGGGCCTTTGGATTTGGATCCTTAACGGGCATTGACATTGCCGGAGAAGGGGAAGGGCTGATCCCTGCCAGCCCCGAATCCATGGCGGAAGTGGATGTGGCGACGATGAGTTACGGCCACGGTTTTTCAGTGACACCCATCCAGATGATCAATGGTCTGACAAGCGTGATTAACGGGGGAAGGTTGATGACGCCTCGCGTGATCCAGGAAATCCGAGATCAAAATGGTGATGTGATTAAAACCTATGAGCCAGAGATGAAGCGGCAGGTGCTATCCGACACTACGTCCAACGAAATGCGTGATATGCTAGAAGGCGTTGTGACGGCAGGAAGCGGAAAACGTGCCCAAGTGCCCGGGTATCGCGTCGGCGGTAAGACGGGAACAGCAGATAAAGTCATTGATGGTAAGGTGGGTCAAGGTCGCTATATCGCGTCCTTTTTTGGCTTTGCGCCTGTAGAAGACCCACGATTTTCCCTGCTGGTGGTCATTGATGATCCCTCTTCGGGACAATACTATGGTGGTGTGACGGCAGCTCCGGTGGCTCAGCGGGTCATGGTGCAGACACTGGAGTACTTGGATCAGGGCGCGCCGCAGCCTGTTAATGAGCAAAGCGGCGAAATGACTATCGTACCTTATGTGGTAGATTTGAAGTTAGAAGATGCAGGCAGATTGCTGGTGAAAGCGGGTCTGCGTATGGAAGTGGAGTTTAATGAGCAAAACGACAGAGCTGTTGTCGCAGGACAGTTGATTCCGGCAGGCACGTCAGTTCCCAAAGGAACCGTGGTCGATTTGAGCCTGCGTTACCCGGAGGCACTGATCGAAGATGAGCAAGTGGATCAAGAAGCGACCACGCCCATGCCTTCGTTAATCGGCCTGTCGAAGGCTCAGGCTTTACAAGAGTTACAACCCCTTGTATTGCAAGTGAATGTTGAAGGAGAAGGGCGCGTGGTCTCGCAAGAACCCGGTGCAAACACGCCGGTGAAAGAGGGAGACACTGTCACCATACGCTGTGAAGATTAAGGAGATTAGGTCATATGAAATTATGGGATTTGGTCAAAGGGATTGAAGCAGAGGTCACCGGCTTTTCAGAACAAGAAGTCAAAGGAGTTGCAGAGGACTCCAGAAAAGTTGTGCCAGGAGGCATTTTTGCCGCTGTTAAAGGGCACACAGTGGACGGCCATGATTTTATCGAAGATGCTATCGGCCGGGGTGCTGTGGCCATTGTGCATGAAGACCCGGTTACCTTGCCAGAGGGTGTGGCATCCATACGCGTTCCAGATACGGAAAAGGCCATCGCCAAGATCAGCTATGAATTCTATGGCCGCCCTGATGAATCAATGACGATGATCGGCATTACTGGCACCAATGGAAAGACGAGTTCTACCTATTTTATTGGCTCTATTCTGGAAGCCATGGGGAAAAAGGTGGGCATTATGGGCACTAATGGTGCAGTCATTGGAAACGAACACTTAACGCTTCAAAATACGACTCCCCATCCGGTAGTCTTACACGAGATGCTAGCCAAGATGGTGCAAGCGGGCTGTACCTATTGTGTGATGGAGACTTCCTCCCATGCGCTGGATTTGGGCAGGGTTGAGCACCTCCACTTTGACTATGCTCTATTTACGAATTTGACACAGGATCACTTGGATTTTCATCAGGATATGGAACACTATTATCAGGCCAAGTTGAAGCTATTTTTTAAGGCGAAAAAAATGGCCATCATCAACGGCGACGACCCCTATGGTCGTCGACTATTAGAAGATATGCCGAAAGACTTGCCGCGTTTGATCTATGGTATTGATGCCGATGATGCTGCCATTCAAGCGTCCCAGTTGGTCTACCATTTAAACGGTGTGTCTTACCATTTAACGCTACCGCAAGGAGAAGTGGATTTGCACACCAAGACGCCAGGGCGATTCACAGTCTATAACACCATGATGGCTGCAGGTTTAGCAGCTGAACTAGGCGCTCCTCTAGAAGTCATTCGGGAAACATTGGATGCTCACCCGGGCGTGAAGGGGCGTTTCCAAGTGGTTCATACTGAGACGGACTACCACGTCATCATCGACTACGCCCATACACCGGATTCATTGGAAAAAATCTTACAAGCAGTGAATGAGTTTAAGACAGGACGATTAGTGGTGATTTTCGGTGCGGGTGGAGATCGTGATCATGCCAAGCGCCCGTTAATGGGAGCGGCGGCAGGAAAGTATGCCGATTTCTCCATCATTACCTCGGATAACCCACGTAGCGAGGATCCGGAGGCCATTATCACCGATATCCTTGAGGGAATCACACCTCACACAGATCAGTTCGTGACCATTACGGACCGGAAAGAGGCTATTTATTATGCCATTGATCATGCGCAAAAAGACGACATGATCGTCCTAGCTGGGAAGGGCCATGAAACGTATGTGCTGCGTCATGGCATCAAATATCCTTTCGATGAAGAAGCCATTGTGATGGAATACATTCAGGCAAAAAAGAAAGAGCAGGCATAGGAGATGGAAAAACCCTACTTAATTGACTTTATTTTGGCGCTAGTCATCGCCGTTATAGCAGGGACATTATTAATTCCCTGGCTTAAAAAACTGCGTGTGGGTCAATCGATACGAGAAGAGGGACCGCAAACGCATATGAAAAAATCCGGTACGCCCACTATTGGCGGCCTGATCTTCATCCTGGCCACAGTGTTGGTGTCCCTGGTGAAAGGGCTTTGGAAAACGGACGCCATCGTGATTCTCGTGTCCATGCTGGCTTTTGGGCTAGTAGGATTTTTAGATGACTATATCATCGTCGTAAAAAAACGAAACTTGGGATTAACGGCTAGGCAAAAACTGGTTGGTCAAATTTTGGCGTCAGTTATCGTGTTAGCGCTCTATATCCATTTCAAGGGAACAGCCTTTCCCATGATTCTGCCATTTACAGGAGGTAGGAGCGTTCAATTGGGACTTTGGTGGGGGATACCCCTGTTTGCCTTTGTTTTAGTGGCAACGACAAACAGTGTAAATCTCACTGACGGTCTGGACGGTTTGGCCTCGGGCATGGTGGTATTTTATATGATTTTTGTATGGTTGATTGCTCGGGACATCCACGAGCCCATTGCCCATTTTGCGATGATTTTAGCAGCTTCTCTTTTGGGGTTTTTATTTTATAATCACTATCCAGCCAAGGTTTTTATGGGAGATACGGGGTCATTGGCTTTAGGAGCCGCACTGGCGACAGCGCCGATGATGCTTGATTTGACCCTCTTTATTCCCATTGCAGGCTTGGTGTTCGTCTTAGAGACCTTAAGTGTGATGATTCAGGTCTTTGCCTACAAACGATATAAGAAACGAGTATTTCTGATGAGTCCCTTACACCATCACTTTGAACAAAAGGGATGGGAAGAAGTCAAGGTAGTGAAAGTATTTTATATCGCTGCCGTGGTATGTATGATAGTCGCATATATGGCGTATTAGAAAGCAGTGAGAGAATGGGAAACATACTGATTTTAGGCATGGGCGTTTCCGGTCAGTCCGCGTTAAAGAGATGGTTAGCTATGGGGAAAACGCCAATGCTTTACGATGATCGTGGTGGCGTGTACCAAGGCATAGAGGCTATCCGTGATATACAGGCTGTTTCATGGTTAGAGATTGATGCCGTGATGAAGAGTCCCGGTATTAAACCGGTACACCCGGTGATCGTCGAGGCACAAAAACGAGGTATTCCCGTCATCAGCGATGTGGAATTGGCGTACCGCTTGCCCCATCAGGGGAAAATCGTGGCGGTGACCGGAACGAACGGTAAAACGACCACAACAGCGGCGATTACCTGGATCCTGAACCAAGGAGGAAAAAAGGCCCAAGCGGTAGGTAACATTGGTGTGGGCGTGGTGGATGCCCTGCAGGTCGGTGCTGATGACGAGCACCATGTCATGGAATTATCCAGTTTTCAGCTAGCGCATGTTATGGATTTTAAGCCGGATGTGGCATTGATCACCAATATCACGCCGGATCATTTGGACTGGCACGGAACATTTGAACATTACCGTGATGCTAAGCTACAAGTGATGAAAAAACAAACAGACCAGGATATTGCTATTCTCAACGATGATGACCCCGTCTTACATGAGTTCGCACCTCAAGGGCCGAAGGTGATTAGGTTCTCTGTGACACACCAAGTAGAAGGCTGGTACTTAGATGGTGAGCAAATCGTGTGTCGAAACAACGGCGAAGTGACACCGGTCATGATGCGCAGTGAAATTCCGCTGGTGGGTATGCACAATGTTGAGAATTTACTGGGGGCCATGGCGGTATGCGATGCCTTGGGTATGGACAGAGAAACGATCGTTCGCGGCGTGCGGACGTTTCAAGCGGTGGCTCATCGTATTGAACCAGTGGGATCCATACGGGGAGCTTTGTACTATAATGACTCCAAGGGAACCAATCCCGAGGCTAGCGTCAAGGCCATTGAGGCCATGGAAGGTAAACCTCTTTATTTGATTGCCGGAGGCTATGATAAGGGATCGGATTTTTCTCTTTATGCCCAAACGGCGAAACCGTCGTTGTGCTATGTGTATCTGCTGGGGCAGACGGCGGCTAAGGTGAAAGAAGCGTTTTTGAAGGAAGGTATTCCCGCAGAGAAACTAGTCGATGTCTCATCCTTGAAAGAAGCGGTAGATTTAGCGAAAAAAGAAGCCAAAGATGGCGCGGTGGTGCTTTTAAGCCCTGCTTGTGCCAGCTGGGGCATGTATGATAATTACGAACAGCGAGGAGACGAATTCCGTCAACTGGTAAAGGAGAGTGAACAGTGGGCCAAAAGGGAGCACAACTAAATAAGAAATCCCGAACCCCACAGCGGAGAGTCAGACGTGTAAAAAAGGGAGCTGTTGATAAGCCCCTATTGGTATTGACCGCTGTTTTGGTGGTCTTGGGTTTAAGCATGGTCTATAGTGCCTCCTGGCCGTCAGGAGTCTATGACTACGGTAATGGATCTTACTTTATCAAAGGGCAAGTGAGAGCAGCTATTTTAGGCACAATCCTCATGGTCGTAGCTATGTCTGTGGATTATCGGTCGTACCGTCGTCTGGCATTGCCTATATTTTTGATCACTCTGTTTTCAGGACTGCTAGTATTTACACCATTGGCTAAAGAGGTGTATGGGGCCAAACGCTGGGTGGACCTGGGGCCGATCTCCTTTATGCCTGCTGACTTGATTAAAGCCGGGGCAGTTCTCTTCTTTGCTTCATGGTTGGCTGAAAACGAAGCGTATACACGAGATTTTGGAAAAGGTATGATACGTAACTCTGTCATCATTTTTATCCCTGTAGCAGTCATTGCAGCCTCCAAGGACTTAAGTACACCACTTATTTTAGCCATGACACTCTACTCCATGTTCCTTGTGGCAGGGATGAAGATTAGCCAGCTTGTCCCGATTGCTCTGGCAGGAGGGGCTATCATCTATAAAGCGGCTCTGGATCCCGAAAAATATGCCTATCGCTGGGACCGTATTATCAGCGTATACGCTCCAGAGCGAGTGCCCGATGCCGCGATGAATATCCGGTGGCAGCTAAATCACAGTCTATATGCTCTCGGAATTGGTGGATTTAGTGGGAGTGGGCTAGGACTGAGCACCCAAAAATATACGTATTTGAGCTTTGCCTATAATGACTTCATCTTTGCCGTTATTGGCGAGGAGTGGGGACTGTTGGGCACGACACTGGTCGTCGTGCTATTTGTGCTATTTATTGGTCGTGGATTTTACATCGCCAGCAGACAACAAGATAGTTTTGGGCGCTATCTGGCAACGGGGATCACCTGCCTCATTGGTTGGCAGGCATTGGTCAATATCAGTGCAGTGATTGGCTTAATTCCGACGACAGGAGTTACCTTGCCCTTCTTTAGTCAAGGGGGCACGAGTTTAATGGTTACCATGTTATTGGTAGGGGTGTTGTTGAACATGTCGAGATTCATGACGAAACGAGGTGAGACACCGTGAAAGTGATTGTAACCGGAGGGGGAACTGGAGGCCACGTGTATCCCGCCATTGCCATCGCTAAGGAGCTTTTGTTGAGAGATCCGGACACTGAGGTGCTTTATGTCGGCACCAAGACGGGTATTGAGGCTACTATAGCGAAAGAGGAGGGATTTGATTTTGCTTCCGTACATGTAAAGGGAATGCCTCGTCGATTAAATAAAGCGTCATGGATCGCTTTTAAAGAATTGATGAAGGGGCTTAAAGATGCGAAAAGCATTATACGGGAGTTTCAACCTGACCTCATCGTCGGTACAGGAGGCTATGTTAGCGCTCCGATGGTGTACAAAGGGGCGAAAATGGGTGTGAAAACGGTGATTCAAGAGCAAAATGCCTTTCCGGGAATCACCAACAAAACCCTTTCTAAGCATGTAGACTTGGCCATTGTCGCCTTCCCAGAGGCTGTCGGCCGCCTCAAATGCCAAGACAAAGTAAAAGTGATTGGCAATCCTGTACGGCGTACAGAAGATTGGCCGACAGGTGTGGATGCGAAGCGGGCGCTAGGGTTTTCATCAGACCGGAAACTCATCGTCGCCGTTGGTGGTAGTGGCGGACAAAAAAGCATTAACGAAGCTGTAAAAGCTAACTTGGAAAAGTGGAAAGCACGAGGTTGGCAAGTACTATTAATTTCAGGTAAACGCTTCTATGAGAACCTGAAAGAAGAGTTGAAGGCTCAAGAAGATGCCAATTTTCAACTGTCAGCTTTTTCCCATCGTATGCCGGAAGTATTGTCAGCTGCAGATGTGGTAATCACCAGCTCTTCTGCAATGACGTTGGCTGAAATCAGCGCCATAGGTAAACCAGCTATCCTGATTCCCAAAGCTTATACGGCAGAAGACCATCAACTGTTTAACGCTAAATCTTTTGCGGAGAGAAAGGCTGCATACCTTATCGAAGAGAAGGATTTGACGGCGGAAATCTTAGATGAGAAGATGACCGATCTACTGAACGAGCCCGGACAATATGAAGCCATGCGAGAGCAAATGGAAAGCATGGGTAACCCTAAGGCGACGGAAGAAATTGTAGATGTAATAGAAACGTTGTGGGAGTAAGATCATGAGTGGAAGTCAACGTCAAAACAAGAGTCGAAAAAAGAAAAATCATTTTCCACGATTTATGGTCGGCCTCGTCTTTTTCGTTTTAGTCATTTTGTTTTTTTTCAAACACCCCATGTTCAATGTCAGCAAAATTCAGGTCACGGGTAATGAAAAATTACAGACGAGTGAGGTCATTGAAACCTCAAAGATAGGAAATGGGAGCAATATCTTCTCTTTGAGTAAAAAGACAGTTGCTGATCGCCTATATCACTTGCCTTATGTGAAAGACGTGAAAATCAAAAAAGATTTTCCAGATAAAGTGGTAATCGAGGTGACAGAGCGAGTGTGCACGGCAGCATACCGCATCGAAAACGATTATTATGCCATCGACAATGATGGAGTGCTGCTATATGTGAGCCCAGAACCAATACCGGACATTACCATTATTGGCGGTGCAGAATTAAATGATCCTCAACTGGGAGATCGTACATTTGACAAAATTAAATCGGCGGGTGCCAGAGAGCTGATCGTGCAGCTGGTGGCCGAAGACATCCTCAAAGACATCTACGTGGTCGGTCTCTTTGATGAAGAACATGTGGAGTTAGAAATGTACTCCGGCACGATGATTGAGTTTGGCAACCTGAAAGAAGTAAAGTATAAAACATCTTTCTTAAAGGAAATCTTACAGGATGTGGCAACCAAAGGACTGCAGGTGAAGACAATTCTGATGGACCAAGGCTCGAAGCCCGTGATTGTAGTGGATAATTAAACGAGTGATAAGAATGGTATCAAATAATAGACAATGCTAAGAAAATGAGATCAATGAGGGATTGTAACGTTTTTTCTATGAATAAAGCTTGACTATTGTTAAATAAAAAGCTACAATACAAGTGATGAACACACTTAAATAAACTATCAAGCTGATAGTAAATAACGCTTTTGGGAAAAACAAAATTAATATCAAAAAGATATAAAAGTTTTACACCATCATTTGATCATTTGCGCCATCATAGGAAGCAGATCTGAAGCGTTGACGAAGGAGGAAAGAAATGTTCGATTTTGATATTGATGTAGACCAATTTGCAAAGATTAAGGTCATCGGTGTCGGTGGGGGCGGTAACAACGCTGTCAATCGCATGGTCGATGCCGGTGTGAAAGGGATTGAGTTTATTGCCGTCAATACGGACAAGCAAGCCTTGGCTACGTCAAGAGCAGAAGAAAAACTGCAAGTTGGCGCAAAGGTGACAAAGGGCTTGGGTGCTGGCGCAGATCCCTCTGTAGGCCAATTGGCTGCAGAAGAAAACATCGCCGAAATCAAGGAAGCTCTAACTGGTGCGGACATGGTATTTATCACCGCTGGCATGGGTGGTGGCACCGGTACTGGCGCAGCGCCGATTATAGCGAATGTTGCGAAAGAATTAGGAATCTTAACGGTCGGTGTCGTCACGAAACCTTTCCTGTTTGAAGGGTTGAAACGTAAAACTCGTGCTGAAGAAGGTATCACAGCATTGCAAAAAGAAGTGGATACGTTGGTGACTATCCCCAATGATAAATTGTTAGAAATTGCCGATCGTAAGACGACGATTGAAGATGCCTTTAAAATGGCGGATGATGTTCTGCGTCAAGGGATCCAAGGGATTTCCGACTTGATTTCCGTACCGGCACTAATCAATTTAGACTTTGCAGACGTGAAGACCATTATGGAAGACAAAGGCATCGCTCATATGGGCATTGGCTTTGGCTCAGGCGATGAACGAGCTTTGGAGGCAGCACAAATGGCTATTTCCTCCCCGCTTCTGGAAACTTCCATTGAAGGGGCTCGTTCTGTGTTATTAAACATCACAGGTGGCACCTCCTTGGGTATCTTTGAAATCAACGAGGCAGCTGACTTGATTCGCCAAGCTGTGGATGAAGATGCCAATATCATTTTTGGTGCAGGTATTGATGAAACCTTAGGTGATGAAGTTAAGGTCACAGTCATTGCTACCGAGTTTGGTTACGACGGTAAAACTCCCCGCATTCCTTCGAAGGTGGGAGAAGCCGAAACTGGTGCAACCAAAGATCGTTTTGCTCCCGATGGTGGATTAAACATTCCCGATTTTCTCAAGAGATTGTAAGAAAAGCGATGGAAACTAAGAGAAGCACTCTTACAAGTGCTTCTTTTTTTCTACAGAAAATAAAGAAAGGAGCTTTCCTATGAAATGCCCTTATTGTGATGCATTGGATTCGAAAGTCATTGACTCCAGGCCAACTGACGACTATCGTTCTATCAGAAGAAGACGTGAATGCGTATCCTGCGGGAAACGGTTTACCACTTATGAAAAAATCGAAGAAATCCCTTTAATGGTGATAAAAAAGGATGGCAATCGTCAAAGTTATGATCGAAACAAATTGCTCTATGGTATGATTCGTGCGGCTGAGAAACGACCGGTGAGTGTCAATGACATCGAAAACGCTATCACTAACATTGAAAAAAACATAGCTAACCGTATGGAGAAGGAAATCCCCAGTGCCGAGATTGGAGAGCTGGTCATGAGCGAACTAAAGAAGCTGGATGAAGTGGCTTATGTGCGGTTTGCGTCAGTTTACCGGGAGTTTAAAGATATCAATACGTTCATGGAAGAATTAAAGACGCTAATCAATGACGAGGAGAAGAAGTGACATGGATCTTTTCTCAATGAAAAGAGAACAAGAATTGCGCCAAAATGCACCTTTGGCTCAACGCATGCGCGCCAGAACCCTTGACGAATTCGTGGGACAGGAGCACTTGATGCAGCCGGGAAAAATCTTGCCTCGCATGATCCAAGCGGATCGGCTGACGTCCATGATTCTTTATGGGCCACCGGGTACAGGAAAAACCACGCTGGCCCATATCATTGCGCAGACAACACGTAAGCGCTTTGTAGAGTTGTCGGCGGTGACGTCTGGCGTGAAGGATATTCGGGAAACGGTGAGTGCGGCTCAAGATGCCTTGGGGGTGTCTGGGCAGGGGACCGTGGTGTTTATTGACGAGATCCATCGTTTTAATAAAAGTCAGCAAGACGCCTTGTTGCCCCATGTGGAGAGAGGGGTTTTGACGCTAATCGGTGCCACGACGGAAAATCCCTATTTCGAGGTCAATAAGGCTTTGTTATCTCGTTGCCAGATTTTTCGGCTGGAACCGTTAAAACCTCAAGCCTTGGAACAATTAGTGAAAAATGCATTGACAGACCGTGAACGAGGTTTGGGGAATATGCGGATTCAATTGACAGATGATGGGCTTCATTATCTGGTTGCCGTGGCGCAAAGCGATGGAAGAAACTTGCTCAATATTTTGGAGCTGGCGGCTTTGACAACGCTTCCGGCCTCGGATGGTACAATTACGATTACGGCAGAAACGATTAAAGAGAGTAGCCAAACGAGACGTGTACGTTACGATAAGGGCGGCGAACAGCATTATGATATGATCAGCGCCATGATTAAAAGTATGCGTGGTTCTGATCCGAATGCAGCACTGCATTGGCTAGCTGCGATGTTGGAAGGTGGGGAAGACCCCAAGTTTATCGCAAGGCGCATCATCATTGCAGCATCAGAAGACGTAGGTAATGCCGATCCTATGGCATTGCCTTTGGCCATGGCAGCTTTCCAGGCTTTGGACACGGTAGGGATGCCAGAGGGTCGGATTCCCTTGGCGCAGGCAGTGGTCTACTTGGCTTTGGCGCCGAAGAGCAATGCCAGTTATATGGCCATCAATAAGGCTATGGAAGCAGTAAGAAACCAGGGAACTGGTCTGGTGCCGGAACACCTGAAAAACGTCAAAGTGGAAACCCAGGATGAGACCATGGATCATGGAGCTTATCGCTATCCTCATGATTACCAGGGGCACTACGTCCCCCAAACTTATTTGCCCGAGGATCGTCTAGACGCGAACTATTACACACCGGGCTCTCTGGGAAGAGAGGGAGAGCTGGTCAAACGATGGAAAAGACGTTTGGCTGGCGATGAAAAAGCGGATTTTGATTGACAGGGTCAACTGGCTTTGGTATAAATAAGAGAAGTATTTGACGCAGAAGAGAACCCTTTATGACAAAAGCCATTGCAGGGAGCTGTTGATAGTGAGACGACAGCATGGTGGTGATGAAGGCAACATCTTGGAGTTTTCGGACTAAAACCGAACGGCGCAACCGTTATCAGCATCAAGTGGCATGATATGCAACTTAGGTGGTACCGCGAAGAAGCACCCTTTCGTCCTAGGAGGAGAGGGTGCTATTTGATTTCTAAGGAGGATATGATGACAACTGTAAAAGATTTATTTCGTATGGCTCCCGAGTATGTGGGCAAAGAAGTGACCATATCGGGCTGGATTCGTACCAGCCGTACGTCTAAAAACTTCGGTTTTATTGAATTAAATGACGGAACATTTTTTAAAAACTTGCAAATCGTATTTGATGAACAACTGGAAAATTTTGAAGAAATTGCCAAACTTTATATTGCCAGTGCCATTGTTGTGACAGGTGAAGTAGTGGAGTCGCCCGGAGCCAAACAGCCCATTGAGTTAAAAGCAACTAAAGTGGAAGTAGAGGGCCTGTCTGAGGCGGACTACCCTTTACAAAAGAAACGTCATACCGTGGAGTATTTGCGCTCCATTGCCCATTTGCGCCCCCGCACTAATCTGTTTAGTGCCGTATTTCGCGTCAGATCTGTCGTTGCTTATGCGATTCATGAATTTTTTCAAGAGCGTGACTTCGTGTACTGTCATTCTCCTATTATTACCGGATCAGATGCTGAGGGGGCTGGAGAAATGTTCCAGGTGACCACATTGGATCTCATGGACATTCCTATGACAAAAGAGGGCAAAGTGGATTACAATGAAGACTTTTTCCACCATAAAACGGGACTGACAGTGTCTGGCCAATTAGAGGGTGAAATCTTTGCTCAAGCATTCCGCAATATTTATACGTTTGGTCCCACTTTCCGTGCCGAAAATTCTAACACGGCTCGCCATGCCGCTGAGTTCTGGATGATCGAACCGGAAATTGCATTTGCCGACTTAAACGACTTGATGCAATTGGCAGAAGACATGATGCGCTATATCGTCCGCGCTGTCTTAGAGCGTTGCCCGGAAGAATTAGAATTCTTCAATTCTTTTGTGGACAAAGGTTTGCTAGATCGACTCCACGCCATTGTTGACAGTGAGTTTGCACATATGACCTATACAGAGGCCATTGATGTGCTTTTAAAATCCGGTGAATCTTTCCAATATCCAGTAAGTTGGGGCATTGATTTACAGACAGAACATGAGCGTTATCTCTGTGAAAAAATCGTGAAAGGCCCCGTATTTGTCACTGACTATCCCAAAGAAATCAAGGCCTTTTACATGCGTTTAAATGAAGATGGTAAAACCGTAGCCGCCATGGACCTGCTGGTTCCAGGAGTGGGTGAGATCATTGGGGGTAGCCAACGGGAAGAGCGTGAGGACGTGCTTTTGAAAAAAATGAAAGCGGCAGGATTGGATCCGCAAGAGTACTGGTGGTATCTGGAACTGCGCCGTTATGGCACGACTCGCCATGCTGGCTACGGTCTTGGCTTTGAACGCGCCATTATGTATCTTACAGGAGTTTCCAACATCCGCGACGTCATTCCGTTCCCACGCACGGTTGGTAAGGCTGAATTTTAACTTGCAGAAAAGGAATCCTTGTGGTAGACTGAGCCTACATAAAAGCGATGAACAGGAGTACGCAAGACATAGGCTATAGAGAGGCGTCGGTTGGTGAAAGACGTTGCTGAAACCTTGCATCTCGCCTGGGAGCCATAGGCTGACGAGCCGTAAAACGTATGAGTGGACTTTCAGTCAACAAGAGTGGTACCGCGAACTAACCCTTCGTCTCTTAGGAGATGAAGGGTTTATTTTTTAAGGAGGCAGTGATGCAAGAGTACAAACCGGAAATCATTGAGAAAAAATGGCAGCAATACTGGGAGGATAACAATACATTCCAAGCCGCCCAAGACTTTACGAAAAAAAAGTTTTACCCACTGGTGGAATTCCCCTATCCTTCTGGTGAAGGATTACATGTGGGACACCCGCGTCCTTATACGGCATTGGACATTGTGGCACGGAAACGCCGCTTGGAGGGGTATAACGTCCTTTATGCCATGGGTTGGGATGCTTTTGGCTTACCTACAGAAAACTATGCCATCAAGCACCATATCCATCCAAGTATCGTAACGAAAAAAAACGTCAAACACTTTAAAGAACAACTTCAATCCATCGGTTTTTCCTTTGATTGGAATCGCGAAATTAACACCACAGATCCGCATTACTACAAATGGACCCAATGGATCTTTTTACAACTGTTCAAAAAGGGTTTAGCCTATAAAGAAGAGATTCCTATTAACTGGTGCAATTCCTGTAAAATCGGGCTGGCCAACGAGGAGGTCGTAGGTGGCCATTGTGAACGTTGCGGCGGCGAAGTCGTACGACGCGTAAAAAACCAATGGATGCTAAAAATCACAGACTATGCCCAGCGCCTGATCGACGACCTGGATCAAGTGGACTTCATTGAGCGTGTCAAGTTGCAACAAAAAAACTGGATTGGCCGTTCGGAAGGGGCGGAGGTCCTCTTTGCTATTAAAGACACTAACAAGACCCTGAAAATCTTCACCACCAGACCGGACACATTGTTTGGGTCCACCTATATGGTCATCAGCCCGGAACATCCTCTTTTAGAGGAAGAACAAGACCGCATTCAAAACATGGATGAAGTGCGTGCTTACCAAAGCGAAGTGGCCAAAAAATCTGACTTTGAAAGAACGGAATTGGTCAAGGAAAAAACAGGTGTAAGACTCCAAGGGCTTGTGGCCATTAACCCAGCTACATCAAAAGAAATACCCGTTTGGATTTCCGACTATGTACTCATGAGCTATGGCACAGGTGCTATTATGGCAGTGCCTGGCCATGACCAAAGGGACTGGGAATTTGCCAAAAAATTCCATATGCCTATTGTTGAAGTCATTCAGGGAGGAGATCTTGAAAAAGAGGCCTACACCGATACGGAAACGGGAACACTGGTGAACTCTGGCTTCTTAAACGGCAAAACTCCGGAAGAAGCCATTCAGATGATGATCGAGTGGCTGGAAGAAAAAGGCTTGGGAACGCGTAAAGTGAACTACAAACTGCGGGATTGGGTCTTTTCTCGTCAACGCTATTGGGGTGAACCCATTCCCTTGATTTACTGCGAAGAACACGGATGGGTGCCGGTACCGGAAGAAGAGCTGCCATTGCTACTGCCGGAAGTGGACTCCTACGAACCGTCGGATTCTGGAGAATCACCTTTGTCTCTAATCACCGACTGGGTCCACACCACCTGTCCTGTCTGCGGGAAACCGGCTGTACGAGAAACGGATACCATGCCCCAATGGGCGGGATCTAGCTGGTATTATCTACGTTACGTAGATCCTCATAACGACCAGGCGCTGGCTTCAAGAGAGGCCTTGGATTATTGGTTACCGGTAGACTGGTATAACGGAGGCATGGAGCATACGACTTTACACTTGCTGTACTCTCGATTCTGGCACAAAGTACTTTACGATTTGGGAATCGTACCCACGTCGGAACCCTATGCGAAACGCACTAGCCATGGCATGATCTTGGGCGACAACAATGAAAAAATGAGCAAATCTCGAGGAAACGTGGTCAACCCGGACGATATCGTAGCGGAATTTGGTGCAGATACCCTGCGCACCTATGAAATGTTTATCGGTGACTTTGAAAAATCAGCCCCTTGGTCAGAACAAGGTGTAAAAGGTTGCCGACGCTTCCTAGATCGCGTATGGGGATTACAAGCGTTTGTAGTCGAGGGGGACGGCTACAGTAAGGATCAGGAAATTAGCTTTCATCAGGCGATCAAAAAGGTGAGCTATGACTATGAAAACTTGAAGTTCAATACGGCTATTGCCACTCTGATGAGCCTGATTAATGATCTATATCACGTTAAGCAAGTGACAAAAGGGGAACTGCGCACCTTCCTACTCTTATTAAATCCGGTGGCACCCCATATAACGGAAGAAATTTGGGTAGCCCAAAAATTAGGAGGTGTACTTAACGAGCAGACCTGGCCGACCTATGAAGAGGCGAAAACGATAGAAGACACGATGGAGCTGCCCATCCAAGTCAACGGCAAATTACGTCACAAAATCATGATTCCCAGAGATTTGGAAAAAGAAGCCATTGACGAACGGGTCATGGCTGAAGAGGAAGTGCAAGAGGCCATTGCTGGAAAAGATATCAAAAAAATCATCTATGTGCCTGGAAGAATCTACAATATTGTAGCTAAGTAACAATAGTCATCGCATCAAGAGAAAGAAGTCCACAAACGAGTGAGGTTTGTGGGCTTTTTTTCGTATCATCATGTGAAAAGGGCAGCAAGATGTGACCTAAAATAGCCCAAAAGGAAAGTGCTTTGTGGCCAGTGACGACAGGGGGGATACGAAAGGAAATCAGTCAAACTTTTGATGCGAAGTTTCTGGGTATTTGACAGTAAAGGGTCTCGGGACTTTAGCATAATGTGACAATCAAAAGCAGAGGGGTAAGGAGGGGGCATGACGAGCGGTCAAAATAAGAAAGCGGAGATCACAGGAGACCAAGAAATTAACGAATCGTCCCCCTTGTCAAGCAGGGGATGACTTTGGTATAATACTTTTGTTATGCACCCTTAGCTCAATTGGATAGAGCATCTGGCTTCGGACCAGAGGGTTAGGGGTTCGAGTCCTCTAGGGTGCGCCAGATAGATAGTTGCGGGAACACGGATCCTCGTGATCGCCTTCGGGCGTTGCATTCACGAAACGGTCCGTGTTTCATCGACTATGGTAACGTTGGCAAACTGGACCTGTTTTTTCGTCAAGGTATCTGTGAGGTATTGAGAAGAACTGACGGGAAAAGATGACACGGGGGAAAGGGTTTTTTAAGTAAAATTATCGTTGACAATTCTTTGGGCCGTTGTTATACTGGATAGGCACGATAAAAAGAGATTATGGTGGGTATGGCCTAGTTGGTTAGGGCGTCAGATTGTGGCTCTGAAGGTCGTGGGTTCGAATCCCACTATCCACCCCATGACCCATTAGCTCAGTTGGTAGAGCACCTGACTTTTAATCAGGGCGTCCCGCGTT
>CAYFMR010000004.1:0-56716 GCA_964344295.1 uncultured Peptoniphilaceae bacterium
CTTGGCACGATTAAGGCCTTAGCTTTTTGCAAGAAGAGCGATTGCTTCCGCATGGGCGGTGCGAGGGAATTGGTTGAGCCCCGCGAAGTGGACGATGTGGTAGCCTTGGGCCATGAGGATGGGGAGGTCTCGGGCCAAGGTTTTCGGGTTGCAGGAGACCATGATGATGGAAGGGATGCCGGAGTTGGCCAGCCAGGCTGCCGCTTTCGGATGGAGTCCTTCTCGCGGCGGGTCCACAATAGCCAGTCCTGCTCTGGCGTCTAGGCTGTCCACCACTTCTTTCACGTCACCGCAGAGAAAGGAGACGTTGTCCAAACCGTTGGCTGCGGCACTTTCCCGGGCGTTTTGCACGGCATCTGGCACGATTTCCACACCGATGACCCGGCGTGCATGGGAGGCCATCATCTGGGCCATGGTGCCGGTGCCGGAGTAGAGGTCCAATATCAGATCGTGGTTGGCCTGACCTGCCAAGTCTCCCACTAAGCCGTAGAGTTTCTCTGCTCCTTCGGTGTTTGTTTGGAAAAAGGAGAAGGCGGAGAGGTGGAAGGTGATTCCCATCATGTGTTCCTTGAGGCGATTTTCACCGTACAAACGATGAACCGCTTCCGGGATGACGGCGTCGGAGAGGGCATCATTTTCCGTATGCAAAATGCCAGCAATGCGACCTTCCAAGGGAAGGTCCAAAAGGTATTTAACCAGCCCTTCCCGGTCTAGGGTCGCTTGGGTGGTGGTCACTAGGTTTAAGAGCAGTTCTCCGGTGCTGTGGCTGCGACGGATGACGGCGTGGCGGTAAAAGCCCGTGTGGCCCTGGCGATGGTAGTGGGGAAGGCCCGAGGCTTGGGCAAAGGCCGCTATGCCTTGGCGCAGGGTGTTCATGTCTCGGTGGACGATTCGGCAGCCATCGGGGGCCAAAATGTCGTGGTAGCGTCCCTTTTGATGCAGGCCCAGTACCAGCGGCCCGCCTTTGTAGGCATCCCCAAAGGTGTATTCCATCTTATTGCGATATCCGGTCCAAGAAGGGGCCTCTTCCATGCTCCATTGTGGCAGTTGGATGCCTTCTCGCTCAAAGAGGTGATCGATTTGACGCTTTTTCAGGGCCATTTCCGCATCGTGGGAGAGTCCCTGGTATGTGCAGCCACCGCAGGTGTGGCGATGCACACAGCCTTTTTCGGTCTCCAAGGGGGATGGCTCTAGGATCTCGGCGATTTTGCCCTCCCGGATGCCGCCTCGTTTGCGACCGGGAACGATTTCCAGCTTTGCGCCAGGCAAAGCGTGTTTGACGCAGAATTCCCGGCCCTGATCGTCTTCGCCAAGGCCCCAGTAGGGAAACAGGACATCTTTGATTTGGATGGTACGTGATCGTTTGGCTTTCATAGGTCTCCTTTCGATGGCCGTGCGGCTCGAAGTGGGGAGCATTCCCCGTTGATGAGTTGAAAACCGCTAAGCCTGCTGTTGACTTAGCGATGTTTTAAGGTCGTTCAATTTTATCTCCCGGGTTTAATACCACTGTGGTGCCGTCTTCAAAGGTCACCCGCCAGGCCCCGCGGGCCCGTCCTTCGTTTTGCAGGCTGTGTTCCAGGGGGGTGGCGATTTCTGCCGGGACAAAGTAATAGCAGGGTTCAATGGCAGCCACCGTTTGGCCTCGATACGAGGGTTTACCTACCAAGCTAAACAGCGCCTTGGTAGCAGAGGGCAGGCTCATGTCCGCTCCTTGGGTCACCGGCGTGATTTCCGGCCACTGTCTTTCCATGTCCACGACGGTATTTCCCCGCACCCTTATCCTGGTGTAGGCGATTTCTACGGGAACACCCCGTTCATAGAGGCCGTAGTGAGCTGTAAGATCTCGGCCGTCCTGATCGTATAAGACCGTTCGCAAGGTCATATCTTCCATGGAAAGTCCTGCCCGCTCCATAAACCGGGGGATGGTCTCTTGTAGCATCTCTTCCTCGTTTACTTTAGCCCCTCCGCCCGATGCCCGGCGCTCATAATGGACCTGTCCGTCCTTGGATAGGGTCAATGTCTCGTCCCGATCCGTCAGCACGTAGTGATTTTCATCTTTGGCCTCCACCTTGGCCCCTCCGCGAAAGAGTCGGTCGTTCCACAAAATGGGGCTGGGCGTGTGATAGACCACATCCAGGGGACATAGTTCTCTGGAGCCTTCTGGGATGGCCGTTGCCAAGATGATCTTTGAGCGCTCCAGTTCTTCCACCAGCAGCGTGGCCGTTTGCGCTTCCGATGGGGTGTTTAAAGCCATTTTTTGCTGCACCCCTCGGTAGAGGATCAGGTTCCAGATGATGAGGGTGATCATTAAAATGTGTTTTGATTTTTTCCAGTCCATAGGTCACCTACTTTTCAAAGAGCAACGAGCCTTCGTAGGCGTCAAAGCAGAGTATCCGTTCCCCGATCGTCACAATCCAAATGGGACTTAAGGCCGTATCTCCCAAGTAGATCTCCCGATCCAAATAGCCCATGCTGATGTCCTCAATCCCTTCTAACACCGTTTCCACCGGATCTTCTTCCGGAGAGATGTGGTGGTATTCCTGTTCATAGACCCGTTTTAAGGTGTCGAAGTTGCGGTCTAGCACCTTAAAGGCCGGTAAGATGACTTTGGATTCTAAGGGGACGGAGGCAAACGCCGCTTGGCGCCGACCTGCATCCCGGTATTCTACCACCCGATCGCCAATCACGGTCATGTCCACGTAGGAGGGCATTTCCCGATTGGCCAGGATGACGGGCATTCCGTTGACCACTGTGCGAAAACTCATGCGATAGCCCGGCTTATCTTCCCGCACCACCGGTTGAATCTGAGCGATGATCAAGCGGTAATCTTCTTCATAAAGCACAGCCATAAAGTCCATGGCCGCCTGCAAACTCTGGTAGAGATGGGGCTCTCCCGTGGTTTCCGGCAAGGGTTCCCGATACGTCATAATCCCTCGCGGGTCAATTTTCACCACCCGCTGCCCCAACACATAAAGCACGCCACCTCCCGATTCGGTAATCAGGCGCAGTCGATCCAAAGGAGAATCCAGCACGCGGGCGGCCATGTCTCCTACCGCCGCCGGGTCCATTTCCTTATACACCGATCTCATCTGGGGTCGAGGCAGCGACAAGTCCATTTCATAGGGCAAAAATACAGCAGAATCCACGCCCAGAGACTGTTTCATGCTGTAGTAGTAAGGATAGTTTTCCTCTGCGGCAATGGTGTTGAGCCGTTCCCTGGCTACGGATGCGTCGGCGCGAGTGCCATAGATTTTCAAGTAGTGATGCTTTTCATCGGTGAGGATAAAGTGGGCATCACCATCTCCCAGGTACACGTAAATCGCTGTAATCGACTGGATGGACTTAAACGGCTCCTGATTATAGGACTTGGTCATGGTGTTGCCCACCAGGTCCTTTTTCATCGGCACGGAAAATCCGAACACCACCGAAGGCTGATTCAGGGCCGCCAAATATTCTTCCTGGCTCAAATCCTGGGCCGTCCACTTGGTGGCGGAAAATAAGTTGGCCAGCGCCGGTTTCGCGTCGTCCCACAAGTTGTGGCGGCGGTAGTCAAAGCTCACCGTGTGGTCGCCGTCGCTAAAGTTGATGAGTGTCTTGGCCGGTACCAAAAGGGGTGCGATGGATTCAGAGGACGTTTCTTTCTCCGCTATGCGATGGCCGCCGGTCCAGTCCATAGGGGTGAGGTAAAGAATGGAAGACAAGTAAAGGGCCAGTGCTATGAGCCCGAAGAGTACGGCTGTTTCCACATGGTCCCAAAAATTTTTTCGTTTCACTACTTCACCCCTTTCTATCCTGTTTATTCTACCATAAAAACCCCACACCGCCTAAAAAAACCGTCTGCACCCTAAGGATGAAGACGGTTTTTGGTTTCGATTATTCAGCTTTGGCCTCTTGCTGTGTTTCGCCTGCTTCCGGTGCATTGAGGTTGCGATGGATCCAGTCCTTGCCTTCCACACGGCGTGTGACCAGCATCGCCGCCACCGTATCTCCCGCTGCGTTGATCATCGTCGCCGGCGGGTCAACCAAGAAACCGATTGTGGCGATGATAGGGAACGCTTCCGGCGGGAACCCGTAGAGGTTGACAATGAGCATTTCTCCGATGAGACCGCCTCCCGGCACACCACTCATGACCACGCCGCCCATGACGGAGATGGCTATGGCGGTGAGGTAGGTGCCGATGCCCGTAAAGGGATGATTAAATACCCCAAAGAGGAAAGTGATTTTCAAAATACTGGAGAAGACGGTCCCATCCATGTGCATGGTGGCCCCAATAGGCAGGACGATCTCGCGAATGTCTTTGGGCACGCCAATTTTTTCCGAGGCTTCCAGGTTCACCGGTAAGGTGGCAATGGAACTGCCGGTGGCAAAGGCCGTGATCCCCGGCGGTAAAATGTTTTTCATCAATCGTCTGGCCCCTTCTTTGCCTCCGGCCACATAGCCATAAATGGGAAAGGCCACAAAGAAATAGAGGAAGCAAAGCGGATAGTAGATGACCATGGCCTTGGCGTAAGCACCCAAAAGCTGTGGCCCGAATTCACCCACCAAGCTGGCGAAGTAAGCGCCTAAACCAATGGGGGCGTAGTACATCAATAATTTAATAAAATGCATAAAGACCGAAGATAGGCCGTCCAAAAGTTTGGCCACAGGAGCCGCTTTTTCTCCGACTGCGCTCACACAGGCTCCAAAGATGATGGAGAAAATAATCAATGGTAGCATATGACTTTTCGATAAGAGAAGGTTAAAGTCGTCGACTGTCAACGCTTTGACCACCTGCTCCCCAAAGTTGAGCTGTTCTAAACCTTCAGGGCTTTCTAACGTCAAGTTCACTCCTGCTGCCGGCGGCCATGTTTTCACCACAAAGATGATGATGACGGCGGCAATGATTCCCGTAATGACAAAGACCAAAAACATATTGCCGATGATTTTTTTCAGCCGTTTCATATTGCCCATGTTGCCGACTGCCGATGCCACCGACACGAAGACTAAGGGCACGACGGCGGTGAACATCAAATTGATAAAGATGTCCCCAAAGGGTTTTAAGACCGTGGCCTTCTCGCCGTAAAAAGCTCCGATCGCCGACCCGATGGCAATGGCCAAAAGTAGGACAATGGGCAGGCGATAATTTTTCCAAAATGATGTTTTTTCTATTTTTTCCATGATTTTTCCTTTCTACATGTGTGTTTCCCCGTCGTACACCCAAGTGGCAGGGCCTGTTAAGGATAGCCTGGTGATGGCGTCTCCTTCCCACGTCACTTCCAGCTTCAACTCTCCGCCGGGCATACCAATGGTAATCTCTTCGCCGGCCAGCTCCGGATGTAGGGATGTCAATACCGCCGCTGCGGAGCCGGCACCAGTTCCACAGGCCAAGGTAAAGTCCTCTACGCCCCGTTCCCAAGTGTGGGCGTTGTATTGGGTGCCGTGGCCTTGCAAGAAGGTGACGTTGGCTCCTTTGGGAAACGCCTTATGGTAACGCAAGCTACGTCCTAGCTGCCATAGGGCCTCCCTTTCTAAGGGCACCTCATCCGCCACGAAAACGACGGCATGGGGCAAGCCGGGATTCCCCAGTTCCACATAAGACACGGGTAGCGGCGTGGTGTCTTTCACATCCACATGGTGCTTGAGCACCGAGGGCACGTTTAACGCCACTTGGTAATGCTCCCGGTCCAAACGCTTAGCCACGACTTGACCCGCCGTGGTCTCCATGACCAGAGGATTTTTCTCAATGCCTAACTCATAGGCAAAGCGGGCGATGCAGCGGGATCCGTTTCCACACATTTCTCCGAGGGTCCCGTCGGCATTAAAATAAATCATGGCGATATCCCCGCCTTCTCGCGGCATGCCCAGGGCCATCAAGCCGTCGGCTCCCACCCCGGTACGCCTGGCGCAGTAGGTCTTGGCCATTTGCGATAACTTTTCTTCATCGAAAGGGGCATGGCGATGATCTACGAGGATGAAATCGTTGCCAGCACCATGGTATTTGGAAAATTTCATGAAACTCCTCCATTTCTATACTGTACCCATCATAGCAAAGAAGGGATTTTTTCACCTGCTTTTCCGTTTTTTCGGAATTTATGCCAAGAGTTTTCCCTCTACCCGTTTGCCGGGGCGTCTCTTTATATTATAATCAAAGTAACACGCAACCGCCAAGGAGGGATCACATGGCTCCATACGATTTATACGCCACGATTTTGGATCAGTTAGATCAAGGGGTGCTGGTATTGGACGAAGGCCGGCAACTCATTTATATGAACGAAAAGGGTCGGGACATCATCGGCCTCTCTCACCGGGAAGGACCGGTTCACACCGCCGGGTATTTGGAGCGAGGTGATTTGGTGTTGCTCATCGACTACCCCCTCGGTGCAGATGACGGGGGGCTCAGCCCTTCTGATTTGCAGCTTCTAGGCCTTAGCGGCGAGATGCCTGACGTGGGGGATTACCTTCTCTTAGCCGGCATTTACGGTGGCCCCACCCTAGCCTGGGAGTACGGCACCTTACGTCCCAGCGAGGAAAAGCTTCTCACCTGTACCACCGCCCAGGGCCACCACCTGCGCCTACGCCTGGATCGTCAAAAAAGGCTGATGGACATCGCCGTGAACAACCATCACTTTCCCGTACACTTTCTAACGTCCTATGGCCACATGGTGGTCCTCAATCCCCAGGGAGAACTGAAGTTCATTCAATCCCACGGTTACACCATTCGCAAGGAATCCATCGCCACCTTGCTACGTGGCGGCAGTTTTCAGGCCAAGGGAAAAAGCTCCCCTCCCGTACAGTTCCCCCTGCCCCTGCATGACGTAATCGAGCCGGGTCGCCTCACCCACGCCCTGACCGCCGGCCTTGCAGGTGAGCCGGTGCCCCCGCCTCGCAGCCTTTTGGATATCAACAAACGGCTGGTCTTTGCCACCATCAAAGCCGCCCGGGACGAGCGCGGTCGCCCCTGCGTATTCTGTCTGTTTTCCGAAATTGTCGACGTGCCCAACGCTGCCTCTCACCAGCCACCAATGTGGGACGAGCTCACGTTCCCCGGCGAAGCTCCAGACACTCTGCCCAGCACCTTAGTGGCAGAGAGCCTGCCCCTCAAACGCACCTTGCAGTTCGCCTTCCAGTGCGCCCCCTTAGACTACCCCCTACTTTTCATCGGCGAATCGGGCACAGGTAAGCGCCACCTCGCTCGGGAGCTTCACGAGGCCTCTGGTCGGACGGGCCCCTTTGTGGCCCTAGACCTGCTCAGTGTGCGAGAAGATCTGATGCTTATGGCCCTTTTCGGCGACGATGTCCTCGGACTTAAAGGAGCCTTGGACCAGGCCCGAAACGGCACCCTTTACCTCCGTGGCCTCGATCGTCTGCCCGGCCACTTGCAAGGTGCCCTGGTGGAATACTATCATCATGGCGATTCCACCCTCCCCCGCCTCATCGTCGCCTCCCACCAAGACCTCCTCACCGATGTGGAAGAGGGCACTCTGCTGGAAGACTTGTACCAACACCTGGCCACCTTCACCATCACCCTGCCCCCTTTACGAGCCCTTCCGGAAACCATCCTGCCCCTGGCCACCCGCCTCGCCCCAAAACCCCTGAGTCCAGATGCCATGGAAGCCCTAATGCGCTACGAATTTCCCGGCAATGTTGCCGAACTCAAGCAAATCCTCACCGCTGCCGGACACGTCTCCGGCGACATCATCACCGCCGAAACCCTCCACCTACCCGTCTCTCCGGGAGCCATGGGCCTTAAGGAGCGTTTGCGCTTGGCGGAAAAGACCATTCTCGAGCGGGAATGGGAGCGCACCGGCGGCGACAAAAAGCGCATGATGGATATTCTGGACATCTCCAAGACCTCCCTTTACGACAAACTAAACGACTACGACATCGGCCGCTCCTAGAGCACGCAAAAAGGCTATGACCCTAAGGGTCATAGCCTTTTATTGATACCTGGAGGCAAGGCTTTTGTTTCACGCCAAAAGCATTTTATAAGTCAAAATTGTTTTTTATAGTGCTTTTACAACTTCCAATGCTTTGTCATAATTCGGTTCATTGGTCACTTCGGGCACGTATTCCACATAGCGGACGATGCCTTCTTTGTCAATGACGACGACGCCGCGAGCTAATAATCGCAACTCTTCCATGACAAAACCGTATTGTAAACCAAAGTCCAAGTCCTTGTGGTCGGATAACGTGACCACTTCATCAATCCCTTCTGCAGCGCAGAAGCGGCCTTGGGCAAAGGGCAGGTCGTTGGAAATGGTCAAGATCTTCACATCGCCAAGTGCTGCTGCCTTTTCATTAAACGTGCGGGTTTGTAATTGGCAAACACCGGTGTCCAAAGAGGGAACCACGGAAATGACAATCACCTTTTTACCCAAATCGTCTTCTAAATGATAAGGCGTTAAGTCATTTTTAATCACCGTGAAATTCGGTGCTTGATCGCCAACTTTAATTTCTTTCCCACTTAAGGTTATCGGGTTGCCACCAAATGTGACGACACCTTTGCGTTGTTCCATATATGTTCCTCCTTTTATCTTCTTCTGATTTCTCACTAAAGGTTATATACCCGCGAAGGAACGTCTCAATCAATAACGTGTATATTTATTCATGTTTTTCCAAAAAATCTTCCCACTGGGATAATGCGGCGTGGCAAGTAGGATCCCATAAAAGAGGGGTCAGCGTTTCGTAGCCTTCTCGCAGATAATACCGATCTGAGCCCTCGGGATGAGCGGAGTTTTCGCGATCCGCCAACTCTAATCGCCAGCTACCGTCCTCCAGGGTCTCTCGGTCAAACCGATACCTGGTCGTGCCCCCGGCCGGGCATACCCGCAGCCCACGGGAAGGACGGATGGGATAGTTATAGTTGAGGATCCCCGGCGATTCCACCATCTGCGGTGCCAATCGTTCCCACAGCTTTTTTGCCTGGCGGGCCACCAAGTCATAGGGCATGACCTCCTGGCGTCCTGCTGACCAAGCCATGGCGGGAATCCCATAAAAATAGGCTTCGCGGGCCGCAGCTACCGTACCGGAGTACACGATGTCAACCCCGGCATTAAACCCATTGTTAATCCCTGAAATGACAAAGTCCGGCCGACGATCCAACACGCTCTCTAACGCCATACGCACGCAATCTGCCGGCGTGCCCGAAACGGCGTAAGTGGGAATCTCCTCCAAACCAGGTAACGTCATCTGCTTTAGCAGAATGGGGGCAAACAGTGTCGACGCATGACTTTGTGCCGAATATCCCCGATCCGGAGCCACGATGACCAGCTCGTGTTCCTCCTTTAGCACTCGTGCCACCGCCGCCAAGCCCGGCGCCTGAATCCCGTCATCATTGGTCAGTACAATATGCATAACCGTCTCCTTTACTCTTATCCTGATCCCTAAAAATAGAAAAATAGTGAGAAACCCACTATTTTTCAAATACAATGGCCTTGGAAGGTGCATAACGCTTACTCACTTCCAACTCATAATGCTCGTTGAGCTCGTAACCCGCCATAGCCAAATGGCGTGTCACCTCATCAGCGGCCCATTGGGGTGTGTTGTTTTCCTCACTTAAATGGCCTAAAAGCACCTTCTCTCCCTTACCTTGCAAGAGCTTCGCCAAGCAAACCCCGGCGTGTTCGTTGCTCAGGTGACCGCGAATTCCCAGGATCCGCTCCTTCAAGTGCCAGGGATAGTTTCCTTCTCGCAGGGCCTTTACATCGTGATTGGACTCCAAATAATAGACATCGCTATCTTCCATGGCAGTCAACATCGGCGGCGAAATCCACCCCGTATCGGTGACCACAGAAATCTTGCGCGGGCCCCATTGCAAAATATAACACACGGGATCCAAGGCATCATGGTTTGATGCTAGGGGATAAATCCCCACATCGGCCAACGCAAAACTCCGCCCCCGATCCACCGTCTTGATAAGCTCTTGGGGAATGACCCCCAACGAATCTCCAATGCCTGCCCAAGTCCCCGGCGTGGCGTACACAGGAATGCCGTGACGTCTTGCCAACACCCCGACCGCTCCCGTGTGATCGCGGTGCTCATGGGTCAACAAAATGGCGTCAATATCTTTTGCATTGACACCAACCTCTGCTAATAAAAACTCGATGCGCTTGCCGTTTAAGCCGGCATCGATGAGTATCTTTGTGTGGTTTGTTTCCACCAGCTGGCTATTTCCGGAACTGCCGGACGCCAGAGAAAAAAATCGTAACATAGTGACCTCCGCCCTCATTATACCACTAGTCTTCTTTTTTCGCTCACTCTTTGGCCCCGAAAATGCAAAGATACGGTAAACTCTCCCGCCTCCTGTCGCAGAAAAGGCGGTTTGTGGTATAATAGATTTACAGTCATGAAACACAAAGGAGTGAACCCTATGAAAAAACTATACCGTCGTATGGATAATCGCATCTTCTCCGGCGTCTGCTCCGGCATCGCCGACTACTTTGGCATCGATCCCACCCTCGTCCGCGTGGCTTGGGTCATCTTCTCCCTGTTTTACGGAGCCGGTGTCCTCTTGTACATCCTTTGCATCTTCATCATCCCCCGAGATGACAAGTACCTAGGCCCCCATGATCAAGATGGGAGTGATTTTTACTAATGAATCGACTAGACTGTCAAGAAGGCCGAGCCTTTCTCACCGACAACCTGCGCAAAGCCTTTGACTTTCGCCAAACTGACCAGAACCAAGGGGTTCCCATGCCCCCGGCCAGTCGCCACCCCTTTAAGCCCCTGATCCCACTTCCGGAGCCGACCCCATTGGAAGCTCCTTTAGGCGATGTGATCAAGCACCGATCCTCTTTGCGCCAATTTGGTCCGGGGTCCGTTTCCCTGGAAGCCCTCTCTGCCATCCTGGAAGCCACCCAAGGCGTTCGAGAAACCGTGGGAGATCACGTCCTACGCTACGTGCCCTCCGCCGGCAATCGCCATGCCCTGGAGCTCTATCTCATCGCCAGCCGCGTGGACAACTTGGAACCCGGCATCTACCGCTACTACCCCCTCACTCACGGCCTGGAACCCGTAGCCCCGCCTTTAGCCGAAGAAGCCCTTACCAAGGCGACCTTGGGGCAAGCCTTCTTGGAGCACGCGCCCCTGACCCTCATCTACTCTGCCGTCCCCTACCGCATGGAATGGCGCTACGGCCCCACCTCCTACCGAGTCCTGCTCATGGACGCCGGCCACGCCATGCAAAATGCCATCCTCGCCGGAGAAGCCCTGGGACTGGGCTCCTGCCCTGTCGCCGCCTATGACCAACAAGCCATGGATGTCATCCTCGGCATTGACGGCTCCAATGAACTGACCCTCTACCTGGCCGCTATGGGACCGCGTCCATGAAAAAACGCCGCTCCCTGCTACCGGGTCTCTTGGCCCTGACCTTCTTCCTCCTCATGGGCAGCTACTTCTACCGCTCCCTGCGAGGCGTCCGATCCCTATTGAAACAAGAACCGGCTCTGGCAGAGCTCTTTACCGCCGATGGCCAACTGATTAGCCAAATCCAAGGGGATGAGCTGACCACCCTTGCCCACACCTTTGCAGCCACCAAAGTCAAGCCCGTCTCCCGGATCATCCAATCCAAAGCCCCCTACCGCATCCACTTTCTCGACGACCAAGGCAACGCCGTCGGTGCCTTTCGCTTCGGCCAAGGCATGCTCGAACAAGACGGCTACGCTCTGGCTGTCCTGGATGGTCCCATGCCTTACGACTTACTTATCCCCTACCTCACCCCGTAAGCGGTGAGGCTTTTTGTGTATTTTTAGCCCTTTCTCCATCTCCATTAGTGACAAATCGGTTACACCATGTGGATAAGCGCCACCTTTTCCCACAGATTATCCACAGACCTCACGCTATTCTGTGGATAATCGGGACTTCTCACCGTCTCAGGAGTTTGGTATACTAGCTAACAGGAGGAAGTGACATGAAAAAACTAACTACGAAAAAACTAACACTATACGGACTCTTCATCGCCCTAGTCACCGTGAGCACGATCATCCTCGTGTTTCCCACCTTCTTCACCAAAGGCTACGTCAACATGGGCGACACCATGGTCTTATTCGCCGCTTACTTATTTGGCGGCATACCCGGCATGATCATCGGCGGCATCGGATCCGCTCTGGCCGACGCCATCCTGGGCTACTACGTCTACGTCCCCATCACCCTCATCGTCAAAGGACTGGAAGGACTCTTGGCCGGCAAGCTCTTTACCTCACTACACCAATCCAAGCGAGCGACCATCCCCATCTCCTATTTTGGAGGTCTTTTGATGGTCGGCGGATACTTCGTCTTTGAAATCTATCTCTACGGCTTTGAAGCAGCCCTTGCCAGCACTGCCGGCAATCTCATCCAAGCCGTCAGCTCCGCCACCGCCGCCTGGATCCTTTACTATGCCATCGGCGATCGCATCCGCCAACAACTCAACAGCCCCTAACCCCCATCCCCGGCTTGCCGGGGATTTTCTTTGCCCATCCTTGCACCGTCCATCATCGCCCCTCTGTGGTCAAATGATTTAGCCACCTTTGCCACCACCTGGATAGGGACGAGTTCCTACAAGACCCGCACCAACACGGTGCCTCCGGGAAGCCGCACCCTGCACCGGTGTGGCTCCCATCAAAAAACTGCCTTCACGTCATGTGAAGGCAGTGTCTTTTGTCTGTTTCTAACGTCTATTCTCCATAGATATCCTCGCCGGTAATCGGTGCCGTGCCGTAGTAGTCGGTGAGGATTTGGCTGATAGCCATGTAGTAGTAATCGAGACTGGTGTAGATGGGAAGGTAGATGTCCATGGTGCCGCCGGTGGGTAGGTAATGTTCATCCAGCCAAGCATCCACGCCGCTCGTTAAATTCGCCATGTAGGCCTTGGGATCGGCGCTTAGGCTCGGGGTCTCTTTCACTAGCTGCAATAAAAGCCCTTGCAGCTCTTCGGATTCTCGCACCGCTTCGTCACGTAATTCCACTGTCGTGGCCAGGTTAGCCGAACGCGTTTCCCATTGCTGTTGTAATGCTCTGATTTTTCCCAGCACTTCCGTCCGCTTGTCTCCTGTCGGTTGCGGAGCCGGCGTCGGCTGAGGAGTCGGGTTCGCGCTGGCAAGTTGGGCGGCTCTGGTATCGTCATAAAGCACCTGTTCGCCCTTTTTCATGCTCACCGTGTACGTCTGTTGATCCCATTCGATGGCAGCGTTTAAGAAGTTGGCGATGACTCGCATGGGCACCAGGGTGCGATCGTGATCCATGTCGATGATCGGCGGCGCCTCGATGGTTTGGTCCTTGGCGTGCATAAAGGCGATGACAGGATCTCCGATGGTCAGGTACATTTGGTCAAACAGCTGGCCCTTTTGGTACACACTGATGGTCACCAGTTGTTTCTCTTGATTCCAGTCCACCTGGCAATCAAAGTGCTCTGCAATGACTCTTAGCGGCACAAAGGTGCGGTCGGCAATGATCCGCGGCGGTGCATCCGCTTGGATCGTTTGGCCATCTAACACCAGACGAATCGGAGGATGGGCATAGCTAACGGTCACCATGCCAAACGCCAGCAGCAACGCCAGCACAATCACAGTCAATCTCTTCATCATTCTCCTCCTTTGTTGACTTGCTTTCTCTTTCATTTTCATGCTCTGATGTCATTATACCTCTTTTTTCCCGCCTACACCGCAGTTTTCGTCCATTTACCCTATCTAATTCCCGTAAAGATCCTCACCGGTAATGGGTGGCAAGCCATATTGTTCCACAATGATGTCGCTGATGACCCTGTAATAGAAATCATGGCCGCCTATCAGGCGGTAATAACGCGACGCGCCTCCCTCATCTGCCGGACCGTATTCTTCCATCCATGCCTCATGGCGCTCTTCGATGTTGGCCATATAATCCTCATAGCTGCCCACGTACTCAATCAGACGCGGAGTGTCGTACACCAGTCGGCGCACCACTTCCCGCAGTTCTTTGACCTGCATTTCCGCCTCTTGGACTAAAGCCGCATCGGAAGCACCCTCTCTGGGCGTCCGCGCTTCCCATGTCTTTTGCAATGCCTTAATCTCCGCCAGCACCTGATCACGCTTGTCTCCTCCAGGTGGCTTCGGAAGGTCAAACTGCGCCGCCCGTTTCTCATCAAACAGCAGCATCGGGCCCTTTTTCATGGTGACGGTGTAGGTGCTTTGATCCCAGTCGATGTCCGCATTCAAGAAGTTGGCGATGACTCGCATGGGAACCAGGGTGCGGTTTTGGTACAAAATCGGTGGCGCCTCGATTTTACGGTCCCTCGCGTCCTGATAACTGGCCACGGGGTAATCGACGGTTACCATCATAAAGTCAAATATCTCATCACCCTTTTTTTCCCAAATGGTCGCCGTCTTCAGCTCCTGATTCCATCCAACCTCGCAACCAAAGGATTCACTGATCACGCGCAGAGGCACCATGGTCCTGCCGTTGACGATCTGCGGGGGGACATCCGTCTCAATGACCTTCCCGTCCAAAACCAAGGTGACGGGGGGATGGGCGTAGGTTACCATCGTCATGCCAAACACCAATAACAGCACCCATGCCATTAGAGCAAACTTTTTCATCTTCAACCTCCTTATTCTGTTTTTTCATCTTTCGTTCGCTTTCGTTTCTATACTTTTATTATACCTCTTTTCTCCCCAGCCGTCACCCTCAGGACCGCAGCTACGCCTGCAGATCTATGCTATGATCTGGACAGAGCATGGATCGGACGGCTCCGCCATAGGGTCGTCGCCAACACCTTTTCGATAGGCGTTGGCTTCCGTATCACCTACAACCTCAATCCATACTCACAAAAAAACAGGACCACTCTGGTCCTGTTTCGCGTTTCTGTTCCATTCATACGCCCTCGTGGAATCGGTACTGTCGTGTAGCCTGGTGACCACACCGGCGTCCCGTGCCTATTGGCAGAGTTTTCCAGACTACTCATGCCTTTGGGATCCAGCTGCCCGGCAAACTCATGCGAGAGCGTTTCCCTTTTGCAGTCTCACCGTAAACTGGCCCTTAGACGCCTCCTGAGACAGCAAGGTGTTTCCCGTGTGCTTTGCCCAAGCGGCAATGTCTCGCGCAAAGCCCGGGTCTGTGGCTACCACTTCCAACACATCCCCTTCCTGCAACCCTTCCATTTTCTTGCCCACTTGCACCATGGGGCCGGGACAGCTGAGACCGCAAACGTTCAGGGTCTCAAGGGTTTCCAAAGAAGCGGAGTCCTCCTTTTCTTCCGCCGTCGAGACTTTTCCCTGTTCCGTAGAGGCTGTGCCCTGCTGACCTCCCGCTTCCTGATCCATCACCGTACGGTAGGCGCCCATCAGGTTGGATGCCATGAAACCGTGTCCTTTCAAGATGCGCTCAGAGATGTAGCCCTGTACGCCGACGGCACAGTAGGCCAGGTAGTGCTTGCCTTTGTCCAGCTCACTCAGGCGATCCCGCAGCTGGGGCAGTGGGATATGGACGGCGCCGGGTAGCATGCCCGCAATGACTTCGTCATCGGCTCGCACATCCAAGAGCTGGTAGCGCTCCGGCGCTTCCAGGTAGTCCTTGTAGCGCACTGCGTCTGTCAGACCATCCAGGATATTGGTCGCCACATAGCCGGCAAAGTTCACGGGATCCTTTGCCGACGAATAGGGCGGTGCATAGGCCAGTTCCAGGTTGGCTAAATCATCCACCGTGCCTCGGAAATGAATGGTGGTCGCAATGGTGTCGATGCGCTTGTCCACCCCGTCATAGCCCACAATCTGGGCCCCGAGCACGGTACGATCCGCGCCGAAGACCAGCTTAATGGTCAAAGGCACAGCACCGGGGTAATAGCCGGCATGGCTCATGGGGTGTACCAGGGATACGAAGTAGTCCTTGCCATACACTTGGCCTTGGCGTGCCAAGGTCTTTTCATTGACGCCCGTGCTGGCCACGGTGAGGTCAAAGACTTTGGCCACACTGGTCCCCATGGTACCTGTGTAACTGCTCGGCTTTTGCCCCAGGAGGTTGGCGGATACTTCTCGACCCTGCTTATTGGCAGGACCGGCCAAGGGGATCGCCGTCTCTTCACCGGTAACGAACTCCTTCACGGCAATGACATCGCCAATGGCATAGATAGCGGGATCAGAGGTCTGCATGAATTCATTCACGCGGATGTGACCTCGGGGAGCCAACTCCAGCCCCGCCTTTTGAGCCAACTCGTTATTGGGACGCACCCCGATGGAGAGGATGATTAGATCCGCCTCCAACGCCTTGCCCGATTGGAGCATGACGGTCTTGCCCCCGTCCTTCACGCCGGCAAAGCCCTCTTCCAAGAGGAGCTTCACACCTTTAAGCGCCATATGGTTTTCCACCAAAACGGCCATATCTTTGTCCAGCGGCGGCATGAGTTGGTCTTGCATTTCCACTACCGCCGTCTCAATCCCCAATTCCACCAGGTTCTCCGCCATCTCCAATCCAATAAATCCGCCACCCACCACCACGGCCTTTTGTGGTGCATGGGCCTTGGCATAGGCTAAAATACGGTCCGCATCGGGGATGGTCCACAGGCTAAACACATTCGGCGCATCCACGCCTTCCACCGGTGGGATGAAGGGATGGGACCCAGTGGACAGGAGCAGCTTGTCATAGGATTCCTCGTATTGGCGATCTGCCACCTGATCGTGCACCAGGACGGTCTTCTTTTCCCGGTCAATGGAAAGGACCTCGCTCTTCACGCGAATGTCCACCCCGTACTTCGCCTCCACCGACTCCTTCGTAGACACCAACAGGGCATCTCGCTCAGGAATGACTCCGCCGACAAAATACGGCAGCCCGCAGTTGGCAAAGCTGATATACTCTCCGCGCTCAAATAATATGATCTCCGCCTCTTCGTTTAAACGACGCAAACGAGCAATCGCCGTGGCCCCACCGGCCACACCTCCGACAACTAAAATTTTCATGCTTCATAATCCTCCATCAATTCCATTAACAACCGACGTACATCCTCGCGCTTAATATCATAAAACACGCGATTCTCGTCCTTGGTGCCCTCCACAATGTCCAAAGCCCTGAGCTTGGCCAAATGTTGGGAGAGATTCGACTGACTCACATCCATGCAACTGCCGATGTCCGCCACACTCGACGAACCATCCTGTGCCAACTTCATCAAGAGACACAACCGCACCGGATGACCCAGCGCCTTGAAAAGCTCCGCCTGATCCTCCAAATACGTGCGCCATCCTCGCTCCATCACCTTCTCCATCGATTTTCACTTTCCTTCTTCATAAGCATATTATCATATTCTAATGTGCTAATGTTTTACCCAAAAAACAAGTCTTTAAAAGTACAATTGCCTCTTTTAAATGGAAATGGAAACCTGATCCCCTGTTGAGAAATGGCCCAAGGGCTAAATTCTCCCGATTTGGGTATAGATGAAAAAACAATATGTCACTACAGAAAGGAACCCTTATGGAACTCATCCACGATTTTGAAACATTAAAACAGTCCCTCTCCACGGACCTGGTCATCCTCCTGGCCAAGACGGAGACCTGCTCTGTCTGCCATGCCATTTCTCCACGCATCGAATCCCTCGCCCATCGCTATGGCGTTCCCGCCTACGCCATTGATACCCTCGCCATGCCCCTGGCCCGCGGGGCCTACCAACTCTTCGCCGCCCCCATCGTCTTGATTTTCTACCATGGCAAAGAGATGGCCCGCCAAGGTCCCTTTGTGGACTTTGCCGCCTTAGAGCGAGTGCTGCAAGACATCCAAGCCCTAGACGACAGAGCAGACGACAACCACCCCCATATCAGTTGGCCCTAGGACGTGCCCCGGCAAATGATTTGTCACATCCAGCTGCAAAGGGACAAGGCGACTGAGACGGCAGCGGGTTTGACCGTTGCCTCAGGATCCTCGAACACGCCCGGATTCGATTTCTATCGGCACCATGTCCCGGTTGGCATTGTCACCCCTACCATCCACCGTGGATGCAACAGTTGTTTCACAGCAATATCGCGCAAAAAAACTGCACCTCCTGAGAGATGCAGTTTTTTATTGGCGTAGGATCAGTGCATTAGGGAGCCACGTTGTACTTGATGGTGACCACTTTGGCTTCTTGGTCCCACAGGAGGTCGACGCCGTCCCGCAGTCCCAAGGCTCTGGCTACGTTCCCCAGAGAAAGCATGGTGCGGTCACTGTGGATCATGGACGGCACGTCACTTTCGTGATACTGGCCATTCACGCGGATGATGTTAGTGCCCACGGGTATTTCCACGACGGTGTCGCCATTGGTGAGAATGGCCGTACGCGTCTCATGGTTCCAATCGACGGTAAATCCCAAGGCCTGGGCCACAAAGCGAATGGGGACCATGAGGCGGTCTTGGTACATAAAAGGCGCCACGTCCATTTGGTCAACGCCGGTTTGATCACCTCGGGTGTAGGTGAGATCGGCTTTGCCCAGTTGGAACCGCACTTCCGTTACGGTGGCTGATCGGCTGGTAGCGGTTCGGTCCTGTTTGCTCGAAGCGCCTCCGCCGAGCATCCATCCAAACCAGAAGGTGGAGCCGCCGTCCGGTTTTACCTCTTGGTCCGTCGATGGCTCAGCCGGTTCGAGCGAGTCAGGCGGATCGGTGGGGGTGGACGGCTCCGGTGGCTGGGGTTTGGCTTGGAAAACCGCTTGCACCACAACGTCTTCTGCCGGCATTGTCAAGCTGGTAGAGGACTTCTTCGCATCGGCCAAGACCACCGTATCCGGCGTTACTTCCCAGTGATCAAACACATAACCGGCGTTAGGAGTAGCGTGAAGCTCCACCGTGTCTTTCGGTTCCGCACGTAACGGTTTCGCCGTCGCCGTGCCCATGCCAGCATCCCTTGTCGTCACCGTTACCCCATAAGTCACCGGCCCGATGGACATATAGCGACATTCTCCCATATTGTCCCCTACTCGCCACTCACGGGGCTGGGAGCCGTCCACATAACGACTGACCAGGGCTCTATAATCTCCCTGATAATTTTGCATGTCAAGGTCCTTCCCAAACGCTTTTCTCGCACCAACAGCGGTCAATGTACCTCCTTCTAACGTTACATCATACTTAATTCCAAGGCCCCCGGTTCCTTCGCCCCTGGCTAGTACTGTCCCCTTGCGTAACACCAAGGATCCTAAGATGCCTTGACTGTTGTTTGTTGCCCGACCGGCAATGCAAGTGACATCGCCGCCTTCTACTGTCAGCTTTCCCTGAAAACCACAACTGGAATAAGCTGCCGAAGTCCCTTTTGTGCCGCCTTTGGCTATCAGTGATCCTCTCTCCACAATCAAATGAGAAGTGACAATACCTTCACTCTTTAGTGTACCAGCTCCTCCCTCTGCTTCTAAAGTTCCTCCTCGAATCACCATCTGACCTTGAGCTCCCGTTGATGAATCATCTAAACACCACACACCTGTGCTACCGGTTTTAGACGATCCACCATAGGCGATGACATGACCACTTTCCAACGTCAAGTCTCCCGCACGAATGCCCATGCTGCTTCCCTGAAGCGTTGATGAGCTGGTGACCGTCAGCGATCCTTCTCCTGTGATCGTAAGTTTCTTCGAGCCCAGCATGATACCATAGGTTGGTCGATCAACGGGTTCCTGTGTAGGCTCAATGGCGTTTTGTCCATTCAGCACCATTTGAAGTTCTTGCGTAGCATAAATACCACAACAAATTACACGACCTCCTCTTTCTATCGGTTGTGCTTCAATGGTGGCATTATTGAGAATCAGTGTCCCGCTCATCGCATTGTACTTGACTGTGCCATCTCCCAGCACATCACTAGCATTGTCCTGGGTCACCTGGGTGCCTTGGACCCATATTGGATACTCTTTCACTGCCTGGGCTGAACGGCCCCATCCCAGGCACAGGACCACGGCTAGTAGCAGTAGCCATCCTTGCCATTTTCTTTTCTGACTTTTCATACGCTTCCTCTTTCTTTACCGTTTTTCGCATGATCGTTTGCTGCCTTTTGTCACATGACCACTAAGGTCGTTAGGGATCATGGTCCATGGCGTTCGACCATGCCGATGCTCTTCATGGTCTCGTCCACCTTCTGCTCATCGGCGACCAGCCCCCTTGCACCTCATCGTCGCCACGCTCCGCGTTTGGCGCCCAAGCACTACTGCAGGGTCCAAGATGTCTCCAGCGCCCCGTGGAGAGCTGACAACACCTGGAGCTTCCTCACAATCCCTCTTCGTTCCAGTATACCATGGAGCGTTCCCCTTGTCTGCTCTTTGACGGGCAGATGTTTCGGCATTTTGGCCATCAAAAAACCTGCCTTGTGGCAGGTTCCGGGTGTGATTTAGTATCCCCAATCCATAAGAATGGGTTCGCCATCGCGGACGACGAAGGTGAAGCTCCAGGTATAGGTCGAGTCAGGGTTCCAAGCACCTTCTGCTCCTTTGGGGGTGTAAAATCGGCTTTGCAGGGCGAGGACTTCATCAGCTTTAGTGCCGTCGGTGCTACCTTTACCACCTGTTACATAGAGTTGGGCCTCTTTGTGGGAGAGGGCTTCGTTGTAGGCCACTTGTTCACCCATGACGTTCCATTGGGAAAATTTTTCCAGCACTTGATCCATGGCTTTGGTAATCACGGCCTCGTCCCAGTCTTTAGCGGAGCCCATGCTGCGTTCGATGGGTTTGGCAGATCGGTGAATCGAACCGTCTGCTTTTTCCCACATCACGCCGTAGCCAAAGCTTTCCCAGACCAGGCGCAAGGGCACGTAGACTTGTCCGCCCTCGACATAGGGCGCCACATCCATGGGGATTTGGCGATCACCGTAGGCGGCTTCTTGGGCACCCACAGTCATCACCAGGGTTTCCCCTTGTGGTGAACGGACGTTGGCTTTTTGGGCCGCGGCGTCCCATTGGGTGGTGAAGTCTCCCAGTTGTTCCATATCTTGGAGGGTGATGCAGGTGCGGTCCTTTTTGGTGAATGTTTCCACTTGCACCGGCTCTTTACCTGCCACTAGGATGGCTGTTTGAAAAGCGAAAGCCAGGGCCGGCAGGCTCAGGACTAAGAGCAGAGCACAAGTAAGGGATAAGTATTTTTTCAAGGCATTTCTCCTTTGTAGACTTTCATGAACCGTTTTTTTCAGTTTATCACCGCGCACTTTTCTTAGCAAGGTCGCGGTGTCGCATTTTTTGATGCCTGCCGCGGTTTTTCTCTTTTAGGCATCAAAAAACCCGGCGATTGCCGGGTTTCTTAAACACATTTTTCTTTTCTGTTCGATTATTCTTGCACGGGAGCGCCTACGGGGCAAACACCTGCACAAGCACCACAGTCGATGCAAGTATTACCATCGATTACATAGATGTCGCCTTCAGAGATAGCGCCTACAGGACATTCAGCCATGCATGCACCACAAGCGATACAAGAATCTTTGATTACGTATGCCATTAATTTTTCCTCCTTAAGTTTATTCTAAAGCTTGATTAGTAACTATTCTTGAACAGGAGCGCCTACAGGACAAACACCTGCACAAGCACCACAGTCGATGCAAGTATTACCATCGATTACATAGATGTCGCCTTCAGAGATAGCGCCTACAGGACATTCAGCCATGCATGCACCACAAGCGATACAAGAATCTTTGATTACATATGCCATACTTCGCACCTCCTCTTATGTTTAATTCACGTTTATTATAACACGGGTCTTGTTGTTTTTCAAATTTATACGATTTTTTCATTTTTTCTGTTTTTTGATCGTTTATGGCTATTTTATGCGCCTTATAGCGATTGGTTTGCCCCATCAAAAAGCGCCTGCTAAAAGATTTGCAGGCGCTAACCATTGGTTTTACGTCATTCTTTGCGAGAGCGTTCGCGGCGTCCGGTCTTTTGGATCTCGTCAATATGAAATTCTTCCAAGAAGATATCGTCGTTTTTCTCGTCTTTGAGACAAACGGTGACACATTCTTTAATGATTTGCTGGTTGGTGACGGTGCCTTCTCCTTTGGGAGTCATGACGATTTCACCCACGTCGGGAAGTACGTCCATCATGTCCAGGTAGTTTTCGTGTTCATAGGCTAAGCAACACATCAGCCGTCCACAGAGTCCGGAGATTTTGTTAGGGTTTAAGGAGAGGTTTTGTTCCTTGGCCATGCGGATGTGGACAGGGAGAAATTCGGTCAGGTGGTTGGCACAGCACAGGGGACGGCCGCAGCTGGCTAAGCCTCCCATGACTTTGGCTTCATCGCGGACACCGACTTGGCGGAGTTCAATGCGAGTGCGATAGACCGCCGCCATCTCACGGACGAGTTGACGAAAGTCCACCCGGCCATCAGCTGTGAAGTACAGGACAAGTTTTTTACGGTCTAAGGTAAACTCCGCGTCGATAAAGTGCATCTTTAAGTCTAGGTCGTCGGCTTTGTTGGCGCAGATGGTCATGGCTTCTTGGGCGTCTACTTGGTTCACTTCGTAGTGTAAGAGATCGGCCTCGTTGGCGTGGCGAATCACTTCTTTTAGGGGAGTGACTAGGTCGCTTTCCGGGATCTCTTTGGCGGTTTCCGCCACAAAGCCCAACTCCATGCCCCGTGCCGTATCCACGATGACTTGGTCGTTTTCTTCTAAATGCAGATTAGCGGGGTCAAAGTAGTAGATTTTTCCATTGGGTTTAAATCGTATTCCCACGACTGTTTTCATGAAAATACCTCCTCTATCAATAAACACAAGTTTTCCCACACCAAGTCCCGGTTTACGTTGGCATCCAGGGCTTTTTGAGCCTTGTCCACAGCTTCCAGGATCTGTTGCAGGTGGCTTGTCGTATGTGTCTTCATTTGTCTTTGCATCTCTCGATGGTAAGCGGGGTAGTGGATGGGCACCAGTCCCATTTCCACGGCCAGCAGATCGGCCAGGTAGCGGCCTACGGCTTCCAAGGCCTCTCCGGCATCGTCTTCTGCCAAGGTTTTGGCCATCGCATAGGTTTTCGCCCGCGGGTTGGGTACGTTGGCTAGCCAAGTAATCACTGCCGGGGGCGCCGGTATCACGCCTGATTCCCAGTCGGCCAAGACCGGTCCCACAGCACCGCGGTGGAGGGCCACCAGCCTTTGGAGACGATCGTCCGGGCTCATCCCAGGAATCACCCGATAGTCCTCTGGGGTTGGGGCATCGAATTTGATTTCTTGGGCACGACTACGCACGGTGGGCAAGATTTTTTCCACATCATGAGTGACGAGGATGACCAGTTGTCTCACTTGGGGCTCCTCCAACGTTTTGAGCAAGGTGTTTTGAGCCGAGACAGTGGCACGGTGAAAGTCATCTAGAATCACTGCCCTACCTCTGCCACCAAAGGGTTTTTTCTGGAGGTTAGCAATGATACCGTCAACTTGTCCTCGTTTAAAAGTGGTGCCGTCCGGTCCTTCCCAAGTGATATCGGCGTCATCGTAGTCTCGAAGTTCCACCGTGTTGGACATTTTTTCCGGATGAAGCCAATGGTAGGCAAGCCAAAGAGCCACGTGCTTTTTGCCGATGCCCGGTGGCCCGGTAAACAGATAGCAGTGGCTCAGGTGATCTTTCGCCAGGGAGCGCTTTAGGCTTTGCACCTGGCGTTCATGGCCCACAAGTTGCATTAATAACGTACGTATTCGTCCACATCCAGGACAAATAAGTTCACGGCAAAGACATTATCATCTCCGGTAGCCGCGCCTTGGGTCACCGTTTTGATGGTGTCCAATACAGGTTCTAGCTGCTCTTCGTCGACGCCGATGAGTAAGGTGGTATTGCCCGTCTTAAAGAAGCCGCCTGTGGAGGCTAGGCGAGTGATGCGCACCTCTTGTTTTAATAATTCTTTGGCCAAGTCGTTGACAAAGGGATCTTGGACAATGGCAAGTATCATCTTCATAGAAATGGTCTCCTTTTAGAATTGCTTGAAATCAGCAATGTTTAACACAAATACGGTGGCACCGCCGATGCGTACGTCCACTGGGTAGGGCATAAACACGTCTCCTGGGACTGGTCCAGATAGCATGGTGGTACGCACCTCTCGTATCTTGCAATTGTTTTCGATAATGGAGAGGACAGCAGGCACGTCATCTTCGTGCACCCCGGATAAGAGGGTGGTATTGCCCGCTTTTAAAAAGCCTCCCGTGGTCGCCAACCTGGTCACACGATATCCCGCTTGGATGAGATCATCTAACAGCAAGGGGACATCTTGATCTTGGACGATGGCCACAATCAGTTTTGTCGGGTCTTTCATAGTTACTCCTAACATAGGTTCAATAGCGCGGATGGCGCGGGCCAAAACTTCTTCTTTAGGTGCCATACCATCCAAGGGCAGGATGCGCTGCTGCGGAAAGGCTAGGACACCTTTTTCGTAGGCCTCTGCCACTCGTTTGTGAAACTCGTTGCCGGCGGCTTCCATGCGATCCAGTTCCCGCTTTTTGGCTTGCCGGGCCAAGCCCTCTTCAGGGTTGATGCCCAAAAGCAAGGTAAGGTTCGGGCACAGGTCGTCGGTGGCCCAGGTATTGAGTCGGTAGATCGCCTCTTCTCCCAAGCCCCGGCCGGCACCTTGGTAGGCCACTGAGGAGAGGACATAGCGATCGCAAATCACGAGCTTGCCCTCAGCCAACGCCGGACGAATCTTTTCTTCTACCAACTGGGCCCTGGCTGCTGCAAAGAGAAGGGCTTCCGTCTTGGGCGCCACATGTTCCAAGGACAAAAGTTTGTCCCGCAGTGCTTCTCCTAAAGGTGTGGATCCCGGCTCCCGTACTTGGATATAGGGGACTTCCCTTTGCTCTAAATAGTCGGTGAGGCCGCGGATCAGCGTGCTTTTGCCGCTGCCATCCGGACCGTCGATGACGATTAATTTGCCTTTCATTGGGTCACCACCACGTGGGTGTCATCTTCCATCAGACCCACAATATTGTGTTCTCCCGCTTGAAGGAAGTGGAGGTAATCGACCACTTCTTGGGTGACCACTTCACCGGTCGCCACCAAGGGCACTCCCGGTGGATAGGGGATGACCGGCGCCGCTGCCACGGCTCCCACGGCCTCGTCAATCTTCACGAGGCGTTTTTTGTGGTGGTAGGCTTTAGCCGGCTCCATGCCCTGGACAGGCCTGGGCATGTCGATCGAAGTGTGGATCATCTCTTCTTTGGGTAAGGTTTGCGCCAGATTTTCCATGGCCCGTACCAAACATTCCAGGTCCTCTTGGGTACTCATGACAGAGGTGAGGGCTAAGGCGTGGTAGTAATCCGCCATTTCAATGCGAATGTTGTGGCGGCGGTAGAGCTCTAGTTTCAGCCGCGTTCCTCTCACGCCATCCAGGCGCATGAGAATCTTGGTGGGATCGACGCGGCAGACGGTCTCGTCTTTTGGATCATCCATAAAGACGGAAACGCCGGGAATTTGGGCTAAGCGCTCTTTGTATGCCGGCAAATAAACTTCTTGGTCTTTTAAGATCTGACGACCTTCCGTATCCATGTACGCCACTGCCATCTCGTTAGAGACGGTAAAGAGGTATGATGGGCTGGTCGTGGTATAGAGTTGGAATCTGTCGCGCAGCTTGTTGATGTCGATGCGATCAGATCCCACTTGAATCAGGGAAGTTTGGGTCAGGCTGGGTAGGGTCTTGTGGGTGGACTGGATGACTAAATCCGCTCCACATTCCAAAGCCGATGGCGGCAAGGTCGCAGAGAAATTTAAGTGAGCCCCATGGGCTTCATCGACCACTAGAATCATCCCTGCCTCATGGACTCGTTTGGCGATGGCCTTTAGGTCGTAACACACGCCGTAATAATTAGGGTAGGTCAGAACCACCGCTTTGGCGTCAGGGTGAGCTTTCAACGCCTTTTCTACGGCAGCGACGGAAACGCCAGTCAGCAGGTTATAGCGTTCGTTATATTGCGGATACACATAGGCCGGCTGCAATTGGTTTAAAATCATGGCGTTATACACTGATTTGTGGCAATTGCGCTGGACGAGAATTTTGTCCCCCGGCTTGGTCACACTGGCAATCGCAATATAGATGGACCCGGTAGAGCCGTTTACCGCATAGAGTGTGTGCTTGGCTCCCAAGACGCGAGCTACTTCCTCTTCGCTTTCTTTGATAATGCCCTTGGGTTCCAAGAGGTTATCCATGCCGTTGGTTTCCGTGGTGTCGATCATGGGCATGAGTTCATGCCAAGGGATGTTGGATTCGCGCCCTTTGTGGCCGGGGAAGTGAAAGGACAAGCTGTCCTCTTGTTTTAAGGCGACTAGCGCGTCGTATACTGGTCTTTTCAAACTATACCTCTTTAATTAATTTAATTTTTCATGGCACTGGGTGCAATAGGCCAACTTGCGACTCATCATGGCCCCACAGTGGGGGCAGGGGTGCATTTCTTCCGGTATGGACACGAGCTCTTCCGGGGGCAAAGTGACAAATACCGATGCTTCCTCGCTGTCAAACATGGAGGTTTGTGCAGCTGGTGCCGCCGGCATGGACGCTGCCCGTCTTTGTTCCATTCTCGCCATCTCGGCTTCCACCTCGGCAATTTTTCGTTCCAAGCTATGGATCTTGGTCTCATGGGGTTCATAGGCTTCCGGAGAAGCTTGGCCTTCCGATTCATAGTAGATACGGCCCATCGCTTCCATTTCCATTCGTATTTCATACTGGGCGTCCTTGACCTCAAGGCGCAGTTTGCTCAGGTCAATGACGTATTTCGTCTCACCGTAGAGGCGATCTCCCGTTCGGGACATCCCTACGCCAATGCGGCTTAATGCTTCCAGTATTTTGTCTCGCGTGTCTCGCATGGTATCCCTCCCTTATCTACGAGGTTATGCGTATTTATCATATCATAATTGACCCTCGTTGTCATCAATCCACCGTGATGAGCACCGTGTTTCCCCCTTTTTAGCGCTACGTTTTCGCATTAAAAAAACTCCCTCACCTAGGCGAGAGAGTTTTTCGTGTTGTTTTTAATCTTCCATATCAAACAGGACATAAACCTTGACTTGGCGTCGTCCAAATTCCATGGCTTCTTCGTGGGTGGGATGCCACAGGTCAATGCGATTGCCCTTGATGGCGCCACCGGTATCCAGTGCCGTGGCATAGCCGTAAGAGGCCGTTCCATCCATGGATTCCACATAGAGCTTTGTGCCTAGGGGAATGACACGGGGGTCTACTGCCACCGTTCCCGGCCCTGCCGCCGTTCCCGTGGCCGTAATGCCATATTGGGGGTGACCTGGGTGTTTACCACAGGAGGCGAATGAGTTATCATACGCCGTTGCTTCCATCACCAATTCGCGTTCGTAAGCTAAGGGTCCGTTCGGTGTTTCTACAATGGCTGCTTCCTTGGTGCCTTTGACTACCACTTTTTCTTCCGTCGCTTCCACGACTTCGGACTCAACCACGCGGCTGTCCAAAAGCATGCCATTATAATAGATGCTTTCTGCCGTCACTCGTTCAGCCCCATCCTTGCCCTCTTCCAGCACTTTCTCTTGGCCGATGTAAAGATTCGGATCTTCTACGTAACGGACCGGTGCCGGTACGGAAACCACTCTCACCTGACGAGTCTTTTCCACTTCCACCACTTCAATGGTGGAGCCGGAGGCTACTTCCGCCTTGAGGCTCGGCACGGTGTAGGTGCTGTCAGCCAGTTTGTAGCCAACCTCGTTTAGAATCTCTTCCACCTGGTTTTCGTAGGATTCGATCACGCGAGGCTCGCCATCTTCCAATAAGGTATAGTGCTTTAAGGATAGCACTTTCACTGTCATACCCGGCTTAATCGCCGCATTCCCTTCCGGGACTACTTTCATTTCATCAGTAAAGGCCAATTGATGGCTTTGTACCAATTCATCAATCAGACCTTCTACCGTCACCGCCTCTGTATATACCGTATGGACGTCACCGTCCACGGCCAGATTCACTTTGGAACCTGGGTGGGCGCTAATGGGATAGAAAGAGAAGGATACGACAATGACCATCATGAGGAGCACGGATACGTACTTCCACACATTTCTCGTTTCTTTCATAAACATCCTCCTCGTTGAGTTTTCAACGCTGTTTCAGTCTATGAAAATAACGGATAAAAGTCAAATTTTCAGTGGGTCAATCTCTATAACACTGTTATATACTTGTTTTTACGTCTTTTTTGTCTTATTGATATCATTTTGAAAGTGTTTTTTATGGGATGAACAGGCTATTTTTGCGTCAATATTACAAATTGGTGACACAAAAAAGTACTGTCCAAAAAGGGCAATCGTGTATTTTTCAACGTTTCCCCTATTTTTACCAGTTCTTTTTTTAATTCCTCTTTTATTAATATCATACATGATACCCATATATAGTTGTTTTTATTTCTATTATGCACAAGTTATAGCGGTCTAGAAAATGCGAATTTCTTAAAAACCTGCTAAAAATCCCTTAAAATGGCGATTCTCGATAAAAAACCATCACCGTTTGAGGCTCAATGACTAGGTGGCGTTGGTGGTAAATTTCCTCCACTTTGGTCTTGCCGTCCCACTTCAGGGTCCGTTGTTCCATTAATTCCCTTTCCAGATTCAAGGGGGCCCAAGGTTTCTTGCCGTTGTTGACATAAATCTCCCATGCTCCACCAATTTCATCTTCCAACACCCATCCGGTTTGAGCGGGATGTGCGGTGTCCATCACCGTCGCTTTCGTTTCTCCGGCGATTACGGCTCTTCCCATTTCTTGTCGCAAGGCGATGAGGGAGGCCACTGCCTCCACCAAAGCATCTTCCTCCACACATTGGCGCCACCGGACCATGTTGGTGCCGATAGGGGCCCGGTAGGTATTGCTTTGGCCCTGTTTGCTACGGCGAAATTCATTGCCTTCGTGGATAAAGGGGATACCACGTGCCAAGAGGATCAAGGCAAAGGCCATGAGCGTCTCTTGTCGAATCGCCGTATCGTCAAGGTCCGGAGAGCTTTTTTGGAGCTTGTCTTCTAAGATCAAGTTGTCATGGGAATTAAAGTATTGCACCGCTTCCCAAGGCTCAGCAAAAGGACCGATGCCGCCATAGCTGGTCGCTCCCGCCGCAATGGCTGCACCGTTTTCTATCCCTTGGATAAATCCGCGACCGGCTCCATCGTTGTCCCCTTTTATGGCGTTGCGGTAGTCGTCGTGAAAGAGGCTGTAGCCCTTGTGACGCTGGGCGCCCAGCTGCACTTGCTCCACTTGGGGTAGCAGAGATGCCTGGGCGGTCCAGGGCTCTCCGTAAAGGAGTACTTCCGGGTCGTGATGACGCAAGGCGGAGACGATGAGATCCGCCGTTTCCGTATCCATGAGCCCCATCAAGTCAAAGCGAAATCCGTCAATGTGGTACTGGGATTGCCAAAAGAGGAGGCTCGAGAGAATGAGCTCTTTCACGGCATCTCGTTCCGTGGCCAATTCGTTGCCACAGCCACTGCCATTTCCTGGTCTACCTTGATCATCTAAGCGGTAATATTCTCCCGGTGCCAAGATTTCCAGTGGACTCTCCGCAAAGAAGTACGTATGGTTATATACCACGTCCAGCACCACTTTGAACCCTGCCTGATGCAGCGCCGCAACCAAGGTGCGCAGTTCTCGGATACGGCACAGGGGGTCGTGAGGGTCCGTGGCATAGGAGCCTTCGGGGACAAAGTAGTGCAGGGGGTTGTAGCCCCAGTTATACTCTTCTTCCCGATCAAAGGCTGCCGGGTGTTCATCGACGCCGTAAAACTTCATCACCGGCATCAGATGCACGTGGGTAATCCCCAAGCGTTTCAGGTGATCCAGACCCACCGGACTACCGTCCAGCGTGAGTCCCGTCTCCGTCAACCCCAGATATTTGCCTCGGTGTTGAAACCCCGCCTCCGGATCAAAGCTATAGTCTTTGACGTGGAGCTCATAGATCACCGCCTCTTCTGGTGATATGGACGGGCTGTAATCCGACTCCCAGCCTGTCGGTTCAGCTTTCTTCAGGTCTACTACCACACTTTGTCGTCCGTTATAGGACAGGGCCTGACTGTAGGGATCCACGACTAGCTGATCACCAACGCGGTAGCGGTAGGGGACCAGGTGATAGTCTCCCGATAGGGTGAGGGCGAACTCACCTTGTGCTTCTCTTTGCATTTCATAGGACACGCTTTCTTCCCCGGTCTCCAGGACCAAGGCCAGGTCGTCATGTCCCGGGGCCCATACGCGCCAGGTGGTCTCTTCCGGTGTGTAATGTGGTCCGTAACGCATTGTGACTCCTCTTTTCTACGCTTAAGCCTGAGAACGGACTTTGAGCTCGCGAACCAAGGCTTGGAAAATGCCAAAATGGCTGTCATCATGGGGTGCCATGGCTTCCGGATGAAATTGCACCCCGTAAATCGGCAGGCTTTCGTGTTCCATGGCCTCCACAATGCCGTCTGCACTATGAGCCACTGCACGGTAGCCCTCACCCAGTCGTCCCACAGCTTGGTGGTGCTCCGAGTTCACTAAAAAGGAGGTCTTGTGGCCAATAGCTTCGTAAAGCCAGGAGCCTTCCTCAACGGTGATTAAGTGAAACCCCTCTTCCAAGGTTGCCGTGGAAACATGGTTATAGGCATGGGGGTCATAGCTGGGAATATCTTGGATCAAGTCCCCGCCAGCGACGATGTTTAATAGCTGCATTCCACGACAAATCCCTAAAATGGGCATCCCTGCCGAGATAGCCTCTTTGGCCAAGGCCCATTCCATGGCATCTCGGTTGCGGTCGAAGACGGCGACGCCTTTGACGGGTCCTTGTCCAAAGGCATCACTGGCTACGTCTGCCCCACCGGAGAGTAGCAGACCGTCAATGGAGGCCACATAGTCCTTCGCCGTGGCGGGATCCAACATATTGGGAATCAATACGGGAAGCACTCCTGTTCGTTCCAGCACTCGCACGTAAAAGCGATTCAAGGTAATCATCTGGCGATAAGTCTCTCTCGCTAGTCCTGTGGTAATACCGATTTTAATCATGTTTTACAGATTCCTTCCCAACCATAAAATCGCATCCCCCATCATGTTAGTGGTCACTACGTGGCCCACGCCGGGGTGTTCGACGTAGACCACTGGGCCACCGTGAGGATAGAGCTCATCGACTAAATCCCGGTCTGGTTCTTTGGAGACCACCGGGTCTTCGGCACCGTGTAGGGTGAGGATGGGCCGTACTTTGCCTTCACGCAACCATTGGGCCGGATCCAGGTCCTTCGCTTGGGGGAAGCTCTTGGCGAGGCGCGCTTCGCCCGCTTCGTCCACCGTGCGAAGGTAGGCTGCATTGAGTCCCTCCCAGTCTAAGCTGCCGTTTAAAAGTACCGACGTCTGAACGCCTTCACCGTTTAAGGCAATGCCGCCGGCCGTAACGCCACCCATGGAGTGGCCCATAGTGGCCACGCGATTGCGGTCGACGTGATAGTAGTCAATACAATATTCGTGCAGTCCCGGGAATTCTTTGACGCTTTGGGCGACCGTTTCCCAAAAGTGCGTTTGGGACGCTTCCTCGTCATCATAGTCCAGGGCCCCCCGCTCGCCATGGTATAAGGCATCGGGAACGACTACCTGGTAGCCCATCGTGGTCACCAAATGTGCGCGAATATGTTGCATCTCCTTCGATGAGCTCCAGCCATGGTAGAGGTACACCGTAGGCCAGTGATCCATCTCCATCATCGTGGGGCGATAGACCACAAAGGGCACGTCTTCGTGGACATCATGGACGATGGTAATGATTTCATTTTGTAAGACAACGTTCATTTTGACCTCCTATAAACTCCAATCGATGGGGTTTTCTCCCATCTCGATGAGATAACGGTTAGCAGTGGAAAACGGTTTGGATCCGAAAAATCCCCGGTAAGCTGCCAAGGGACTCGGGTGAGGCGAGCGGATGATACGGTGTACCGGGTTAGTGATCAGGGCCGCCTTTTGCTGGGCGTCTCTGCCCCAGAGGATAAAGACGATGCCCTGCGGTCTGTCGTTGAGCTGGCGAATGATTTCGTCTGTCACCCGCTCCCAGCCCCAACCTCGGTGGGAAGCCGGACTCCCACCTGCCACGGTGAGTACGGTGTTTAATAAGAGCACCCCTTTTTCAGCCCAAGGCGTCAAGTCTCCGGATCGAGGAGGCTCACATCCCACATCTTCCACCAATTCTCGAAAGATATTTTGCAAAGACTTCGGCAAGGCCACACCGGGTCTTACGGAAAAGGAAAGGCCATGAGCCTGCCCCATCCCGGGGTAGGGGTCCTGTCCCAAGATGACCACCTTGACGCTTTCATAGGGCGTGAGGCGTAAAGCGCGATAGACATCATCCGGTGCCGGATAGACGACGCCGGTATTGTACGCATGGGCCACTTTTTTACGCAGCTCAACATACCAGTCTTCTTCCAAGAACGGACCTAAGCGCTGATCCCAATCATTGCCAAACGGTTTCATAGTGCTCCTTTCCTCTGCCTTGCGGCCGGTCTTTTTTCTCCGTGCTGTCCCCTCTACTTTACCACACAACAAAACCCCTGACCACAGAGGATCAGGGATTTTTATGCCGGTATCGTCCATTAGTGACTCGACTTGTTGGCCTTTTGAGGAAAGGCGATGTCCACATTCATATGAAAGGCATGATTGGGAAAATAGCGATCAATGCGTTGGCGTGCTTCATATTGGTAATAGGTCAAGTCTTCCAAGTGTGCCGACTTCTCCCCATCCACCTTTACGTCAAAGCAAAAGACGTAAGAGCCGTCTTCTTGGAGGCGCTTGCGAAAGTCGTGGATGTTTAAGAGGTCCTCTTCGTTAGCCACCCAGTCTTCCAAAGCATGAAAGAGTTCTTTCTCTCGCCCCTCCAAAGTGTAATGGGGGTCCATGTGTAATACCAGCTCGATGCCGTAGCGGGTGCATATCTCCGTTTCAATGCGATCCATCACATCGTGGACGGCCATCAAGCTCAGGTTGGCGTCAAATTCCACATCCATGGTAGCCACCACGTGACCGGGGCTAAAGTGGTATACGTTTAGGTCGTGAGTCCCCAAGACGAGGGGCTCTTCTTCTGCCCGCCTTTGGATGGCTTCCAACAGTTTTTCGTCCGGTGCTTCTCCGATTAAGGGACTTACCGTATCTTTCACCAGCTCCATCCCGGCGTAAATGATAAAGCAGGAGACGATGACACCGATGATGCCATCCACCGGCCAAGCCGTACGAGAACCTAGGATATAGGCGACCAGCACCACCCCTGTGATCAGTGCATCTCCACGACTGTCAGCCGCTGCGGCTTCCAGGGCCACATGGTTCGTCTTTTTAGCGATGGTGTGGTAGAAAAAATGCATCCACAATTTCACCGCCACGGCCACAATCATTAATGCCACCGCCCCCCGTTGGGGTACCAGGGCTACGGGATGGATGACCCGCTCTCCACTGCGCCACAGAAATTGTAAACCCATGGCCAAGACTAAAAAGCTTACGATGAGGCCGGCGACATACTCCATGCGCCCATGGCCGTAGGGGTGATTGCGGTCTGGAGGCGATGCTGCCATTTTGAGCCCGGCAATCACCACCACAGAGGAGATCGCATCCGAGGCGTTATTAATGCCATCTGTCACCAAGGCCATGGAATGAGATAAGGCCCCAAAGATCAATTTGGCTAAGGCTAAGAGCAGGTTTAGCGTCACCCCCACTAAACCTGCCTGTATCCCCACTGCCGTCCTTGCCGCTTGATGATGCAAAGAACCATGGCGGCGTTTCGCTTTGGCTAAGATCTGATTGGCTAAAATCATCGTCTTTCTCCTTTAATGTGAGGAATGGAAAAATCACCTGCTTCCCCACTGATGACCGGCCCGGGGCCGATACGAGTGTAAAAGCCTGCCGGTTCTTCATCAAATTGAAACAGTCCCATCACGTGAGAATAGCGATAGGTCTGCCAGCTTCCGTTTTCGTAACGCCAATAAGTCTCCCAGGGCGGTGCCACAAATTGCTGCACCAAATAACCGGTTTCTTGCACGGCTCTTCGTAAGTGATCTTCCCACCCTTCGTCGGTCACGGCTTTGCCCGCCACCACGCCCTGAGAAGCGTTGCGATCCACCGGCTTTAAGATCCAGGATGTGCGGTTTTTTAAAAATGCCCGGTAATTTCCCTCATCCAGCAGATGGGTTTCCGGGATGTGGCAATCGATCCAAGCGAGTTCTTCCGGTGTATAATACGCTCTCAAAGTCGGGTGAAAGAGCAAAGCAAAAAACGTTTTATTGTGCACCACTTGCGTAGACAGAGGACCTACGGTGAGCACCTTTTGCGCCCGATAAGCTGCTTGAAAAGCTTCGGTACCCTCTGGTCTTTCAATGAGTTCAAAGGTGACCATGCGGCGATAGATCACATCTACGGGAAAATCTTCATCGTAGAGCTTTTCCCCGTCAAAGCGAAGCCGACGCACATCTCCGATGCGACAGGGACAACCCGCACGTTCAAAAGCCTCTCGAAACCGTTCAAATTCGTAAGTGGTGGCCGAATCCAGAAAGTCCATGATTAAGACGTTAGGCTTACCTGTGTGGCCCTGGCGATGATACATCCGCTCCACCGCTTCCACCCATGGGTCGAACATGTCGTAATACGTCAGGCGATACGTTTCCCCCAAGGTTTTTGCCATGGCCGTATCCAGCCAAATGGCGGCTAGCTCATTATCCTCATTCATGGCGGAAGAGCCGTCTGTATTCAATTCACAAAACACGGCCTCTCCTGACCCATGATTAAAAATATCCCAGCGAGCCATAGGAATGGCCCCGTTTAAAGGATTTTCCGTCAAAATGAGCTCCTCAATCCATCCGGGAAACTGAAAGAGCTTCCGCACAGCAGCGTCTTGGCGATAAGCGGCAATGGCCTTTTTCGCCACCCGAGTCATCATGCGCCCTAGTGCAAATAGGGCTTGCTCCTCCTCTTCGTCGATAAAATAAGGCTCATAGGAAAAGGGGACGGGCTTGCCCTTATAATAAGCTCGGGAGCCGGCTACGGCTTCAGCCATAGACGCATAGTCTCCTGCGTAGCGCTCGGGATGGGCCCGCAGTTCTTCCGCAAAGGCTTTTTTAAGTTCAGGCTTCTTGGCACTCAATGCCTCCACCTCCCAGTGCAGTCCAGTCTACCGAAGGGCCAAAGCCCTCCGTTTCATACTTTTGTCTGGTGATGGCATAAGGGGTCATCCCGGCATTTAACATGGTTTCCAGCGGTTCCAGATACGCCCGCTCTTCGGCGTTTAGCCCGTCTTTTGCCATGGCCACCAGCCGTTTCGCCACGGTGAGGATGCTGTCATCGCATTGCTCGGCGTAAAAGCCTCGGGCGTAGAGGGCCTGTCTCGCTTCCATGACCCTGTCACGGTCCAAATTCTGGCAGCTGTGATAGAGTTCTTCTAAATTCTTATCATCGTAGAAAAGGCCCTTAATCAAGGCCACAGCCGCCAAGTTCAACGGGTAGGGGATGGCGTCCATCATGCGGATTTCGATAAAATTCTTCGTGCGCACATCGGGGAAGAACATCGTCATCAAATGCTCCAACTCTTCATCGGTGGCCGTATCCGGATCCACCAAGTCTCGGATGAGCGCATCTTGGGTAAAGGTGAGTTCACCATCCACATAAGCAAAGATGGCGGGGCGATCCAAGAGATAGCGAGCGTATTTTTCGTAGGTAAAGTCCGAATCCAAGGCCCCCTCTACCAATCCGGAGCGGTCGTGGTCCGTATTTTGCCAAATATAAGCGCGAATGTTGTGCATGTCACAAGGGCCGCCTTCAAAGTAAAACCCATTTTCAAAGGTAGCGTAAAACACGTTAGACAGCATATTGGCCACGTAAAACTTCTTACGATAATCCATTTCGTCGCTATAGTCGATGGATATTTGTAAAGAGCTGGTGCCCTTCATCATATTGTGGGAACGGCTGCCATGGGTTTTAAAATACGAAAACATATTATGGTAACGCTTTTTAGGCAACAGTTCGATATCTCTGATCTTCGTCTTCGGATGGTAAGCCATGGCGACGGCCTTGTAGCCCTTGGCCTCTAAAATGGGCGATAAGTCCCCTTGAAACCGCTTATAGGCCTCTTCCATCTCTTTGAGGGTGCGTTTAGGCAACATGGAAAATTCCAGCTGGGCTCCCGGTTCCGTGGTCACGGTGAGATCGTCTTTGGTCACCGTCAACACGTGGCCAATCTCGCTGTGAGGCTTCCAGCCCTTTTCCATCAGCCGAGCCATAATCCCTTCCACGCCGTCATCACCTAAATAGGGTATGGACGTGTAATCTTCGCGCACCACAAAGTGCTCCATCTCCACCCCCAATTTAAAATCGTGGCTCGATTTCTCGCCGCCTTTCATAATCGCCACAAAGCGATCGATTTGTCGCTCGTAATCGTATGACACAACAATTCCTCCTAATCTTAACCTTACGCCAAATATACCCTTTTTCCCAACTTTTCCCCAGAATCTGCCGCAATGGGCACGTTCTCCCTCGCCCCCAGACCTCCATGGGAAAACAAGGGCGACACCATCAGCCATGCTCACCAGCTTTGACGATGAGATCTCGCTTAAGAAAGGGTTGCCATAAAACCATCCAAGGCTGCAGCTAGGAGGTAAGGCCACTCCCGCCAGGGTAGCGGTGTTATTTACACCACAGCGAAACAGGATGACTCCCTTGGTTTAGTTAGCCATGGTAATCTTTGGTTAGCCTTTGCTAATCTTTGGTTCCAAAAAGCCTAAAAATGGCATATATAGGCACAGGGGAAAACAACCCTGAAAAAAAGGCAACAGGAACAAGGACGTAACAAACCGGAACACGCCGGTTTGAGGGCCCACGGCGGTGCGCTGCTGTGGAGATGGGTTAAGCCATGATTCCCTGCCCTACAAAGAGGCTTGACTGCGGAGCAAACCGCCTGATGCTTAGTCACCATCTGGGGCGGAAGCCTTAGGGTCTTCTATGCCCGTCGCTAAGGGTGAGGGATCACTGACGGACATGGATGGCTAGGGGTCAACGTCTCCTAAACAAATGCATTGGAAGTTGGTCATGGATTCCCAGCGAAATCCGAAAGAGATGAAAACGAGGAGGTATGATGATGCAAAAAAGACCGATGACTGCATGCCTAGAGGCGATTAACCAAATTACTACCGCCACATACAAGTTAAACAAAGACAATATCCAAAAGATGGAGCAGATTTACGATATGCTACCAGCACTTGATTTTAAAGCATCGTACTCTATTGAAATTGACACTGACCTAGACGGAGCGATAGGAACATTCTGCTTTCGTGACTACGACGTAGGTTTCTGTCCTAACAACATGCATATTATGAAGGCTCTTTATACCATGTGTGATCAATGCGAATACACAAGAGACGATGAAAGCGAGCACGGAACATTAATGAAGCTCACGATTAACAACGTAGCAACTAAGGCGTAAAAGGAGGAAAGATATGGAAGATAATTTAATGAAAGAAATGAAAGCATTCGCTGCTAAGGTACGTGCGGAACGTCGCCAAAAAACACCAGTCATCACCCCCAACGAGGCGGTGATTAAACGATGCGAGGCATTAACTGATGTCTTTGAGGAATATCGCAGCAAGCACGGTGGTGAAATTAATCTGGATATCGATATGTCTGAAATCGTAAATGATGTCGATTTTGTGTTAACATACGAAACGCCAAACGACATCGTGTTTGACAAAGAAACCATGAGGCGCATTGCCGACTTGGTGGATGACGAATCATCGACGAGCGCTTACCACACAACCGACGATACCATGCAAATCGTCATCGCACTGCGCAACCCATTCTGGGTGTCTTATGAATGATGAGGGCATAGACCACTCAAACAGGCTCGGGAAAGACAACTCGTCTCGTCTTTCCCGCCGTGTCTGCGGATGGCGGCCTGATGCATGCTGCTGACCGCATGCGTCTGAGACGACCAAGCGAAGCAGTGAGGTAACTACGCCTATCCCAACCCTTGGCACCGGACACCCTTGACGCGCTTAGCTAAAACCCCCACTATAGCGAGGAGGACTTTCACACCAGCTGGCTACTAAGATACACCATGTTATGCCATAAAAAATAGCTACCCTTACATCAATAATACTTAAATCGTCATTTTAGCTATTTCAATCAGTCCCTATATGTACTATAATGATAGGGAATGGTGGTGTATTTATGAATCTTCGCAGAATGATCCTGCTTCTACTAGTGCTTGTCCTCACTCTTTCCGGGTGCACAAGTTCTGGATATCAAAACGATAACAAAAGAGCTGAAGCGCTTTTAGTCCCCTCGGGCGAAAAGGGCTTTTCGTTGACCCGTACGAATATCAGTTTGGAAGAAGATCAGGAGTTGTTGGTCAACAACGCCGAGGGTTACACCATTCGCGCCGCCTATCCCGTGCTGAGCCGTCCCCATGTGGACCAAGCCGCCAAGGAGTTAGCCATGGGTTTTGTGGACCGGTTTGAATCCGCCGCTATGGCACAGACCTCCGGTCCCCGCGCGGAGCTGATGATTTCCTATACGATTGACCGTCCCCAACCCCATTTAGTGGGCATGCTGTTCACCATCGTGGAGAAGCATGGAGACGATAGCCAAACGACCCTCGTCGCCTTGAATGCGGACTTGTCTAAAGACTTGGTCTTGGACAACCAAAAACTGTTCGCGTCCACACCGTATCCGCTTATTTCCAAAGCACTGGCAGACTATTTTAATGCCAGCCCGCAATTTTCTCATAAACTAAATGAACCAAAGCTGAAGACGGCCTTGGATAACACCGTAGCCGGCGGTGGAATTTATCTCTTGCGCCCCTATTCTTTTTCCATCTTGTTTCCGGCTAACAGCCTCTTGGACCGCAGCCACCAAGACGTCGTGGTGGATATTCCCTATAACGCCTTTTCTGAGGTCTTGGCCCCCGACTATATGGCCTTAAAAGACATTGTGGCCCCTGCCGGCGAAGATGCTTACATCGTCACCGATCAGTTGCCCACCCCTTATGTCACAGAACGCTACAAAGATGAACTCCGCCGCAAGGGCGTCAACGTTAACGACATTGATCCCCAAAAGCCCATGATCGCTTTGACCTTTGACGACGGCCCCAACGCCGAGAGTACTCTGTCCATTTTGGATACGCTCAAGGCCCATAATGCACGGGCCACGTTCTTCGTCTTAGGCTCCCGCATGGACGAGCATCAAGATGTGCTCTTGCGTATGCAGGATGAGCATCACGACATCGGCTCTCACAGTTATAGCCACGCTGACTTAGGGGTTGACGATAAGGACTTAATCGACCGCGAGCTCCGCGAGTCGAATAAAAAGGCCCAAAAGATTTTAGGGCATGAGTTTACCCTGCTTCGTCCCACCTTCGGTTCCATGAGCCCCACACTGCGCAACGAAGCCCACATGCCACTGATCATGTGGTCAGTGGATACCAAAGATTGGCAAAGCCGAGATGCGGAAAGGGTCTATGAAGAAATCATGCGCAATCCTCAAGATGGTCAGATTATCCTCATGCACGACATTTACGATTCTACTGCCGAAGCCGTGGCCAAGGCGGTGCCCGAGCTCATTAAACAGGGCTTCCAATTGGTCACCGTTCGAGACATGTACTATTTAAGAGGTCAGGCCTTAACCCCTGGCCAAGATTACTACGGCGTCCCAGCGCCAGCATCCGATCAAAATCAAAAATAACCCGCAAGGACCCCTCGAGGGTCCTTTTTTGTTGGTCCATTGTTGCGTGGTCGCGTCGTTCCATAACCTCCCCTTTGCGATTTTTCTGCACTTGGGCACAGAAAACCCCCCGGAAAAGAATATCCGGGGGGCTATTTTTGTCTGTCGTATGCAGGTCGTTTGTGTTGTTGACTAGTGGTCCTCGTGGCTTACGTGTTCCAGGGCTTGATGAATGAGGCCATGAACGTGATCATCGTCCAGCTGATAGATGGAGCGACGTCCGTCTTTGGTGTAGCGCACCAATCGCAGATTGCGTAGAATCCGCAGTTGGTGGCTGACAGCCGACGGGGATTTGTCCGTCAGGCGAGACAGGTCGTCCACACACAAGGGGCCGTGGTCCAGGGCCATGAGGATTTCCAAGCGGGTAGGGTCGGACAGGGCTTGAAAAATGGCGGCCATATCCTGGAGGGCATGATCGCCTCGCAAGGTCTCCAGCCGTTTTTCCAATTTGGGATCAACTTCCATCGTCTGTCACTCCTTTCCAGGACGTTGCTATGGTCATCCACTGGGTGAGGCTCACATCTTCCGGACGCAGGTTGGCCGGCACTTTCGCCTCTTGGAGCACCTGTTGGATGACTTCTTTCTCTCCCAGCGCCGATAGGGCATTGGGCAGTGTCTTGCGCCGTTTTTGAAAGGCATGGCGAATCAGTGTAAACAGCAGCGCCTCTTCGGGAAAGTCCCGCGGGGGCATGAGTTTTAAATGCACCACCACGGAGTCCACCTTGGGGCGGGGCATAAACACGGAAGCAGGCACCTTTTGGATGAGTGACACTTGGGCATAGTATTGGCACAAGAGGCTCAGGGCACCATAGTCTTTGCCACCGGGAGCTGCTGCCATGCGCTCCCCTACTTCTTTTTGCACCATCACCGTGATGGAGGCTAAGGGTAGCCGGCTCTCTAAGAGGTGGGCAATAATGGGTGTGGTGATGTAGTAGGGCAGGTTAGCCACCACTTTCACCGGTCCCTCTTGGCCGAGTTCGGCTACCAGATGTTCCAAATTCACTTCTAAAATATCGCCGTGAATCACTTCTACGTTGGGAAGATTTACGGTTTCTGCCAAAATGGGAATGAGGGTGTCGTCTTTTTCCACAGCGACCACCTGTTTCGCCCTGGCGGCCAAAGCTTCTGTTAAGGTTCCAATGCCCGGTCCGATTTCCAGCACCACGTCTTCCGGGCCAATTTCACCACGTTTGAGTACGTTTTGGATGATGTTGCCATCGATTAAAAAGTTTTGGCCCAGGGATTTTTTAAACTGGAAGCCATGACGGTTTAAGACGTCTTGTATCACCGAAGGCTGGTATAACATCAGCTGACCTGTGCCCCGGCGTCTACGTCGTTGAGAAGGCTCAGGACTGAGAGTTCACCCTTGGCATCTTCTGCAGCCAGGATCATACCGTTGGATGCCACACCCCTGAGTTTGACGGGTTTTAAATTGGCGATGACCACAACTTTTTTATCGACTAGGTCTTCTGGTTGATACCATGTTTTCAATCCGGAGACGATCTGACGGGTTTCAAAGCCTAAGTCCACTTGCAAGACATAGAGTTTGTCCGCATCGGGGTGGGCCTCGCAACTGAGGACTTTTCCTACGACTAAGTCCAGCTTGTCGAAGTCGTCGATGGTGATTTCCGGTTTCATTTCATGAGCCGGCTTTTCTTCGTCCGCCGTCTTACCCAGACGTTCTTTTAAGAGCTTGTCATTGGCTTCACTTAAGCGCACCAACTCTTTGGGGATGTCCAGACGCGGGAAGATGATCTCGCCTTTTTGTACTTTGGTGCCATCTTTCATGAGGCCCCAAGTTTTTGCGTCATCCCAAGCGGGAGCGTCGGCCAGGCCCAGTTGGCGACGAATTTCGTCGGCGGTGGCAGGCATAAAGGGTTTTAACAGGCAGCTGACGATGCGCAGTGCCTCTGCTAAGTGATAGAGCACCACTTGTAGACGAGCCGGGTCTTCTTTGACCAAGACCCAGGGCATCGTTTCGTCGACGTATTTGTTGCTGCGACGGACGATTTTCCAGATTTCATCCAGTGCCATGGAGAAGTTGTAGTCTTCCAACAGGGCTTCCATGCGACCAGCGGTGGACACGCAGAGTTCGTGCAGTTCTTTGTCCACATCGGTGGTGGATTCGCCGTATTGGAGAACGCCATCGTTGTATTTTTCCACCATGGACACCGTACGGGACACCAGGTTACCCAAGTCGTTGGCCAAGTCGGTGTTTAAGCGTTGCAAAAAGCGTTCTTTGTTAAAGGAGCCGTCTGAGCCAAAATGGAATTCTCGCAACAGGAAGTAGCGGAAAGCGTCGTTGCCGTATAGTTCAATAATGGGTTCCGGGTAAACCACGTTTCCTTTGGATTTGCTCATCTTGTCGTCGTCAAAGAGGATCCAGCCGTGACCGAAGATGCGTCTAGGTATGGGCAGGTCCAGGGCCATTAACAGAGCCGGCCAGATGATGGCGTGGAAGCGAACGATTTCCTTGCCCACAAAGTGGGTGTAAGCCGGCCAATAGCCTTGCATGGAGTCCGGATTTTCCCCGTCGTAGCCCAGAGCTGTCAGATAGCAGGCCAAAGCGTCAATCCACACATAGATGACGTGTTTTTCGTCAAAGGGGACCTTTACGCCCCAATCAATGGAGGAGCGAGTCATCGACAAGTCTTCCAAGCCGCCTTTTAAGAAGTTATTGATCATTTCATTTTTACGGCTTTCTGGGGTGAGGAAGAGGGGATTTTCTTCATAGAGGGCTAAAATTCTGTCGCGGTACGCAGACAGGCGGAAGAAATAGGCTTCTTCTTCCTGGATATGAGTCGGACGGCCGCAGTCGGGGCAGGTATGGCTTTCACCTAGCTGGCTTTCCGTCCAATACGATTCGCAAGGAGTGCAGTAGTATCCTTCGTATTTGGACTTATAGATCTCGCCCTTATCATAAAGGGTTTGGAAAATCTTTTGGACCACTTCTTGGTGGCGGGGATCCGTGCTGCGTTGGAAGGCATCGTAGTCCACTTCCAGCATTTCCCACAGCTTTTTAATGCCTTCGACGATGTGATCGACATAGGCTTGTGGTTCTACCCCGGCCTCTGCCGCTTTGTCTGCAATTTTTTGGCCGTGTTCGTCAGATCCCGTGGTGAAGAACACGTCATAGCCGCGATAGGTGAAGTACTTTTTCACCGTATCGGTGGCTACGGTGCAGTAGGTGTGTCCAATGTGCAGGTAGTCTGACGGATAATAAATGGGGGTAGTAATATAACGTTTTTCTTTAGTCATCGACATGGCTCCTTTCAAAAAGACCGTCTAGCGGCTTTTTATGTTCGGTTCATCGCGGAAAGCACACTAACTCCGGTCCATAAAAAAAGTCTCTATGCAAGCATAGAGACGAAAATTTCCGCGGTACCACTCTAATTAGCCCAAAGGCTCTCTCGGTTCGCTGTATCGGGCGTACCCGGCTTTCGCTGCGCGCAAGGCCATGTTCTTCTGTTTTTCCTCCTGTTTCACACCGGCCAACAGGTCTCTGCAAGGGCCAACAGCCTACTCTTCTTGCGATCGCATTGATGGTGTCATTATATATGAATTTCTCTATCATTGTCAACCAAAGCAAGTAAAAAAGACGGCTGAGCCGTCTTTTTTACTCACTTAAATCTACATAGATCTCAGGCAGCTCGTTCGTCGCCTCCAAGGTCGTCCAGAAGACCAGGTCCATCTGTTTCCCCGGCACCAGTCCGGTCAAGGTTTTCTTTTCCTGTCCCAATTCGTTGCCCCCTTCGTCGGCAAACACGACATAGACCGTGCCATTAAAGGTCTTTTCTTCGTCGCCGTTCACCAAGGTGACCGTACAGCGTTTTTGTTCACCAAAACCTTCTTCATAGGCGGCTTTGGCCTCTACGTTAGCCAAGTCTCCTTCCCCCACCTTTACAGCCGTTTCCGGAATGTCCGTCATGGCTCTTTGGGCTCCGCCGTCCCCACTTTGCTCCGCAGGTGCTCCTCCTCCGCAAGCCGTTAATAGCAGCGTTGCACACAGCATCACTAGGGCTAAAATCCATCCCATTCTCTTTTTCAATTCCTACACCTCCTAAATTTTTGTTGTTCGCAGGTGTAATACCAAAATTACACCCAATACTCTGGGAATTTGCAACGATAAACTGTTAAAGAGCTAGTCGGCAGGCGTCAATAAAAAAAGCGCCGCCCCAAAGGCTTTCAGTGTAAAGACTAAGTGGTATAGGGGAGCCTTTTCCACCTTCATCACGTTCATGGAGGGGTGAACAAAGGTTAAAAATCGTTCCCAAGTGGAATAGTCCAGCCGTTCCGGACAACCCAGTGACTCCCAACGGTCGTAAATAGACGCATCCTCTTCCCCCATGGTAAAGCGGGTGACGTAGTAATCTCCCTGCAGCCCCTGTAAGTTGACCACCCACTTTTTCTGTTGCCGAATCCCCGGTTGAAAGTCGCCTTCTGTCCATTGTGCCCCTGCATCGTTAAAGACTAACAGCTCATAGCCGTGTTCCGAGGCAGTCAGCCAGTAGCCATCGCCCTGGGCTAGGATTTCATCACCCATAAGCGCCAAAAATGTCATGGCAAAATAAAGGGGTTTGTAGAGAAAATTCGCCGTCACCAAGCCTGGCCCGCCAAAAAAAGTCTCGTTGGTCAACTCCAAGTCTTCGGTGATCATGTCCACCGCCTGCCAGCGATACATACGGCCTTGTTGCGCCTCGGCAAAGATCCAGGACACCGCCTCCAGCCGGTCATAGAGAGGATGGGGGATCACCGGTAAAAAAAGTGGCAGCTTGACATCTTCCGGCACGGCCAACCAGGAGCGCACCGTCTTTTCCCCATAGACGCCACTGAAATTTTCCACAAAGTCTTCCAAGATCGACGCTTCCACCTCAGTCGTGTCAATGATGGGAATCAGTTTTTCCGCCGCAAAGAATTCCAAAATGGCCTCCACCCTGGTCCAGTTGTGAAACCGGCGGTTTTTTCCACGATAGATATCCATATCTGCAGAGAACAGGCGGGAAATGAGTCCATAGCGGAAATGGATTCGCTTTTGCATGGCGATAAAAAGCTGGCGGTTTTCTTCTTCTAGCCACAAAGAAGCTTCGCCCATATCGATGACCTCGGGCTTGGGAAAGGGGCCGAGACTGTCTTGGCGTACCGTCAAATCCAGTCGGGTCATCTCGTCGGTGGCATAGTAGCGATCCCACCCTCTGAGTTGGCCCTCCATGGCATCCATGGCCTCCTCCCAAGGTAGCGCTCGTATCACGGTCATGGTTTTCACTTCCTCATCGGTTAAGCGATAGGCCTTCCTGTATTCCCGAGGCGTCATGTGGTAATGGCGTTTGAAGTGCTGGTTATAGTAACGCACATGGCTAAAACCCACCTCTTCGGCAATGCGACCGATAAAGAGATCCGAATCCAATAACAATTTCGTGGACTCTTCCACTCGAATCTGGTTTAAGTACTCCTTAAAACTTTGACCGGTAAGCTCCTTAATCTTGCTGGAAAGGTAGTTTTCCGACAAATACTCTGCCCCGGCCAAGTCGGAAAGGCGAATTTGCTTATGGTAGTTGTGAGACATGTACTTTAAGATGCGGTGATAGCGAGCTAGCTGTTCCTCGTCCTCTTTCAAGCTATCCAGCTCATAATAGAGGTAGTGAAAGTGGTTGAGCAAATGGTACATGAGCTTTAGCAGCAGATTTTCCACCTGCTCATCAAAATCGTCCATCTGCTGGATCGCCTCAAAGGAAAGCCGCGCCAATAGCTCTCGCAAATAAACATAGCGCCAATCGTCCATTCGATCTCCCGGTGCATTGGTATAAAAAAAGACCGTGGCGGCGTCTTCGTAGTAGCGAGCGAAAAATGTGGGGTCGACCTCCACCACCAACACCTTGTTGGGACCTTGACCCTGGATGGCATAAACCTCATCTTCATTGATGATCTCTACCTCGTTTTGACTGACCTCATAGCGCTCCGACTCCACCGTCAGCGATAGTGACCCCTCTAACACCCATAAAATCGTCAATGCGTTTTTCCACTGAAAGGGAATGGATATGATTTCCTCAAACGTCACTCGCACTGGTAAGTGACGGGGGAATTCTACATAGACCTTACGCACAAACCCACCTCCTATGCCCCGATTATACCACAGAGCCATGGGGGCCTCGGCTGTCCCTGTGGTGATTTTTATTTTTTGGTCTTGACAAATCGCATCGCTGGTTATGCTGTACATATACAGTAAGAACAACAAGAGATGAGGTATACCATGAATCTATTGCTTACCAATCAGGGAGACGTCCCGATCTATGAACAAATCGTCCGCCAAATCAAAGCGCTCATCCTCACCGGAGAGCTGCCACCCGGCTATGCGCTACCCGGCATGCGCACCCTAGCTCGGGATCTGCATATCTCTTTGATCACCACCAAACGAGCCTACGATGAACTCCAAGCGGAGGGCTACATCGAAACCATCGCCGGGAAAGGCTCTTTTGTGGCCCAAAGAAACCACACACTGGTGCGAGAAGAAGGCCTGGTGCGCCTGGAAGAACTTTTAGACGAAGTGCTGACCACGGCGCGTCTCTATGCTATTTCCTACACGGAAGTGATCCATATTCTCGACACCTTAAAGGAGGCAAGCGATGACTGACATCCATATCCGAGACATTTCCAAAATCTACCCCCAATTTCGATTAGAACCTTTAACCCTTACCCTGCCCCATGCCATGGTCGTAGGACTCATCGGGGAAAACGGCGCCGGTAAGACCACGCTGATGAAAATGCTTTTAGGGATCACCCGTCCTAGCAGTGGCACCATTTTCTGGGACGAAAAGCCTTTTGGCCCTGAGCTTCTCCCTCTGCTAGGCTTTATGATCGGCCATGCGGAGGTGTGGGAGCGCATGAAGGCACCTGAGGTGGGCCGGTTTTTCCAAAAGGTGTATCCCCTCTGGGATCAGGAGCGCTACCTGAGCATGCTTCACGAGCTGAATACGCCCTTGGATACTCCAGTATCTACCATGTCCACAGGTAATCAACAGAAAGTGCAAGTGGCCGCCGCCTTGGCCCATGAGGCCCAGTACCTCTTTTTAGACGAGCCCACTGCCGGGCTGGATCCCATTGCTCGCCGAGACACCTTAAGGCTTATCCACCGAGAGGCTATGGACCGGGAAATGGGCGTGCTCATCTCGTCTCACATCACCACCGACTTGGAGTCCATCGCCGATTATCTGGTGATGATCCATCAAGGCCACCTACTCTTAGAGGGGCCAAAAGACGAGCTGTTGGAGACTCATCACCTGATCCAGTGGCCCTCAGACTATGACTTTCCCACTTCCCGTATGGTGTACGCCGAAGCGGGCCCCTATGGCCAAAAAGGGCTTTGGTGCGGGCCGTTACCGCCTAAGGAAACCGTGGTAGCCGAGCGCCCCACCATTGAAGATCTATTTTACTACTATACGAAAGCACAAAGGAGGTCATCATGAGAGCCTTATGGTACCGTCTGTGGAACACCCGTCGTACATACCTGCTCGTCAGTCTCGTCGTTAGCGTCTTCATCTTCTTTATCATCACCGAAGAGGGGGAAAGGCTTTGGCCGGTCTTACCCATTGCGGCTATGTACCTGAGCATGATGGTCGGCTCTACGGCCATCGGCTTAGATCAGGCTAACTTTTTTCTCACCTTTTCCAAGGCCCTACCCTTCACCCATCGTCAAGTGGTAGGATGCTATTTTATCACTTCACTAGGGGCATACGCTGTCAGTCTTGTGTTGGGCGTCACCCTTCTCCTGCTACGCCACCATACCCTCGATGCTGCCATCATCCCCCTTTTTGCTTTACTCATCGGTATCGGCATCGGCCTCACCGGACTTTTACTCACAGCTGTTTTTCGGTTCGGCTCTCGCATCTCTCAGCTCCTCCCTGTGGCTTTTTTTCTTCTAAGCTATGGAGGTGCCCAGATCCTCAAAGCCGTTTTTGCACCGGAACAATTAGCTCACCTAGGAGAGCAGCTCCAAAATCTGGGCCCCGCCCTTTGTTATGGCGTGCTCATCTTGGGGGCCTTCCTTTATGCGATCGCCTTCCCCTTATCACATCCAAAGGAGTTGCCATGTCCACCACCATCCACCACGGTTTTCATCCCATTGCCCTCTGCTCTGCCATGATCATCAGCTACCACGCCTTCCCAGGCGTGCCCATCTTCTCGGCAGGTGTCCTGGTGCTGGCATCTCTCGCCGGCCTGGCCATGGCGAAAAACCTTTACTACCTGCCGCAGCGACGTTTACAAAATACTTTCATCGAATTGATCTACTTAGGCGTTTTGGACAGCATCATGCGCTTTCTCCCCTGGCCCGCCTTCTACCGCGCCGCCTTAGCCATTGCCGTCTATGTGCTCGTCGTCAATCCCCGGTGGATGGATCGCCCTTTGGTCACCCGCACCATCCAGGAAAATCGACCATCATAAACATAGCCCTCCCTTCATCCGCCTAGCTTTCCTCTCATGGTGCCGTACCGCCTTGTGATCTCCCCATCATCCTTTTTTAAAGCCTCCACCCTCTGACGGCGACCTACTGCGGCATGGTGACGGAGCCACATGTTCGCACCCCCGCGCCTTTGGAAAACCACCTGCTCAAAAACATCAAAAAACCCTGCTATGTCATACCACAGCAGGGTTTTCGTATTTTTTGATCACGCAGGGTGCACCGATTCTGGTACCTCGACGACACACCGGCTTTCGCATTGACCATGCGCCACTTTGTCACCCTCCATCCCCCGAGCCATGCTTCCCGGGCCAGCCCACAACACAGATATGCAGCGCCACATCCGCTAGATCACGATTGCTTCCCCATATGCACGGATCATAGGGACTCGTGTCCTCCATATTTTTGGCGATAGAGGCGATAGGCGTAGATGACGGGAACCACGGTGATGATGATCGCTATAGCCACCAGGGCATACCAAAGTTTGCCTCCGGAGCCGAGCAGGCCGATCCCCATCATGCCTACTCCGCCCAGCATCCACAGGTAACCGCCCAAGCGATGCGTCTTATCCCACACCTCGTCATCTTCCAAAGTCCACGGCGTCTTAATCCCTATGGTGTAGTTGCGTTTGAGTTTGGGCAGATCATTGCCAATATAGAGAAATAAAAGACCCATGGCCACGGTCATCCAGCCATTTATATCCACCCCATACCCTAGATTGTAGGCTAGGGCTAATCCCTGGACCACGACCATAAAGACGGGAACGACGATTCGCATCAGAGCCATGACATTGCCATGATTTTTTCGTTTGGGATCCGCTTTGGTCATCCAGATCATCAGCCCATAGACTACAAGCATCGACAGGGGCATGCCTACAGCACCCATCCACTTAGAAGAAAACCCGTCCGGTATGCCGTAGAGGTTAAAGTGGGTCACCATGGGATCTGGCAGCTCTCGATAAAACCAAAGCCCCAAAAACACCGGCACAGCCATGATGATCCAACCCACAGCCCACCGATTGCTAGACTTCATGGCAATGATCCTTCTCTTTTTGTGGTAAAAAACCCATAAAATACGCCAATACCTCTTCCATCACCGATGCGTTAAGGGCATAATACCGGAAATTACCCTCCCTGGTTTCCAAGACCAGGTCCGCTTCTTTCAGTACGTTCAGGTGATAGGAGACCGTCGCGGCTGCCATGTCAAAGTGTCCCGCGATCTCTCCGGCATTGAGTCTTCCTGCCCGCAACAAGGTTAAGATCTCCCGGCGGTTTGCGTCACTCAGCGCTTTAAATGTTTTTTTCATATCCGCACCTCTGCTTTCTATTTCGAAGTATCTCTAATCATAGTGTACTCCATCGCTATGATTTGCACAAGGAGGAGTTTTCATTCTCACGCCTTTGTGTGCGATGATTCAATGCGAGAGGCTCCTCATTGCCTGGTATTCACAGGGCTGGATGACATGGGTGTCCTCAAGGTTCAAGGATAGTTGTAAACTTTGCTAACATTTCTTTTTTAGTTTATGCTATGATAATAAAATAAATCATAGAACGAAATGGAATGCAGAGGAGCCGAGAAAGGGGAATGACACATGGCTGTAGATCTAGCGAAGCCTTCCATGACAGACAGAGTGTATCTGGCGCTTAAAGCACAGATTTTAAATGATGATTTAAAGCCGGGAGACCGTTTGGTGGAAACGACGATTGCCAAAGAGCAAGAGGTCAGCCGCACCCCCGTTCGCGAGGCGCTACGCCAATTGGAGCAAGAGCATTTAGTCTCCACTTTCCCACGCAAGGGTTCCATTGTCAGTAAGATTTCCCTCTCTTGCGCCTTGGATATGGCAAAGGTCTGCACGGCGCTTGGGATCTTAAGCCTGCTCACCATGATCGAAGAGGGAAACCAAAAGGCGATGGCCCAACTGGAGCACCAGTTGGAAGCCATGGAACGCTTTGCAACGCGAGATGACGCCGACGGCTTTGTGAAAGCGTATCGCAAGTGGCAAGCCGTCATCGCCCGCGCTACTTCGAATGCCTCGTTACAAGAGCACTTGACCGAGGGCTATCAGTACCTGTTTCGCCTGGTGCCTTTGATGTTTGCCTCCGAGGGGCGTCTCGAAGCCTCTCTCAATGAGTTTATGGCCATCCACCGCGCGGTGCAGTGTGAAGACGAATCCGCCGTCATTGAGGCTATGCGATTTCATTTAAAACAGTGTTGGCTAAGCGTCTCCCAAAATGTTGATTTTCATAATTTTAAACGATAAAAAAACGCCTGGTGATACCGAATCACCGGGCGTTTTGCATTTAGAGTCTTTTAGTCACGATGTTGACAGCACGATCCATCTCCAGTTGCGGAAACTGAAATACTTGGGTATCCACATAGGTAAATCCCAAGGATTTCAGTAGCCCTTTCGAAGCGCTGTTTCCAGGAAAATAGGAGGCCCAAGCGACCTCGAACCCACACGTTTTTGCCTCGTCTAAGAGGGCTTTCGCCGCCTCTTTGCCATAGCCTCGGCCCTGGTAATCCGTGCCGATCCAATAGCCCAATTCGATTTCCCCCTCGCTGTGACATAGTATGCTGATGCCTTGTGTATCAGCGGAAATGGAGCCGATGAGGGTGCCGTCTAGTCGTGTGATGGCGTAGACGTGCTCTCGAGTCAAAATTCCCCTGATGATGGCTCTGGTTTCCTCCAGAGTTCGATGGGGATTCCATCCGGCATTTAAACCGATGGTCGGGTCTGAGGCCAGGGGAAACAATGCCTCTGCATCTTCCACCCGCCAGGGCCTTAACCGCAGGCGGGCCGTTTCGATTTCACGTGCCAACACGGTTATAGTACCTGTGCTTTCGCTGCTTTTAACGCGTCAATTAAAAAGCCCACGTCCATAGAGAGAGCCACAGCATCAAATCCCATGGCATAGTATTCTTTGGCTTTCGCTTCATTGGGCGCAAAGATATAAGCTGGTTTGCCCGTTTGGTGAGCCGCTTTTAAAATGCGATCCAGGGCCTTTTGAAAGTCCGGATAGTCAAAGGCGCCGGGCATACCCATGGCAATGGAGAGGTCAAAGGGCCCCACAAAGATGCCGTCCACTCCTTCCAAGGCCATAATGGTTTCGATGGTGTCCAAGGCTCCTTGGGTCTCACATTGAGGAATGAGCTTGACCTGGCGATTCATGTAGTCCATGTATCCTGCCACGGTGGCCGCTTGTTCGTGATGGCCGTAGTCACCGGGTCGGGCCATAAAAAAGCCTCGTTGTCCCACAGGAGCGTACTTTGCCCATTTCACCAGATTTTTGACCTGATCCACCGTTTCCACACAGGGGACGATCAGCCCCTTGGCACCCACGTCCAACATCTTGAGTACGGCCGAGCGGCTGATTTCCGCTACCCGTACAAAAGCCTCCGTGCCTTTTAACTCCGCTGCACGAATCAACGCCATGGCTTCTACCGGTCCAAAGGGGCCGTGTTCCCCGTCGATGATGACAAAGTCATAGCCGGCAATGCCGATGGCTTCCATCGCTTCTGCTGAGCCCAATTCAAAAAAGGTGCCCAGTTGTTTCGTTTGTGGTGATTGGTTCATGGTATGCATTCCTCCTATTTATGGTACGGGTGATGGTTGATAATACGAAAAGCCCGGTAAATTTGCTCCAATAGCATGAGCCGCATCAGTTGGTGCGGAAAAGTCATGGGCCCAAAGGAGATTTTGCCGTCCGCCTGTGCTAGCACATCTTGAGATAGCCCTAGCGAACCACCGATGACGAAATTTAAATGGCTCTGGCCATAAAGCCCATCTTCTTCAATCATGCGGGCAAACATTTCTGAATCAGGGCGCTTGCCGTCAATGGCTAAGACATAGGTCTTGCCAACCGGAAGACGAGCCAACAGCCGGTCTCCTTCTTTTTGTAAAACTTCCTTCATTTGGGCAGATGATAGGGTTTCCGGTGCCTTTTCGTCTGCCACTTCGATCATCTCCACCTCGGCATAGGCTCCCAGGCGTTTTAGGAACTCGCGAATTCCGGCTTGCAGATAGGCCTCTTTGATTTTTCCCACTGCTAGTATGGTAATTTTCATCCGATTAAATTAACTCCTTGGTTTTCCAAGTCCAAAATGGTTTCGATGTGTTCGTCACGGTCCACATAACCGGTACCGTCCACCAGGAGTTCCACCTTGTAGCCCGCTTCCACCAATGTCAATGCCGTCTCCTTAATGCAGTATTCACTGGCAAAGCCAGCCAGAATGACGTGAGAGCGCAGGACTTCGTGTAGCAATGTCCCAGCTTGGTTGACAGCGGCAAAGGCGGAGTATTCTTCGGTGTTGGCATCGCGACCTTTGTAAAATACGTTATCTTCATTGGGGCGTTGGAACACAGTGGGTGCTTGATTAAAAGCCAAGAAAATCTCAGCTCCATCGGTACCTTCTACACAGTGGGTCGGCCAGATACCGCCGTTTTCCTTAAAACTGATATGTTCCGCCGGATGACAGTCCGCCGAGTAAAACGCCTTGATTTCCGGGTTTTTTTCCATGTATTTCAAGATACCATCTACGGCATCCATCGCGTTGGCACAGGCCATGGAGCCTTCAATAAAATCATTTTGTGCATCGATAATGAGTAACGAAGCGTTTTCCATCTCGGTTTGTCGTTTGTTTTCCCTAGTCGCCTCAGCTTGGATTTGCTTACGCGCCTTTAAACTCATGATATAGAGGACCACTCCGACGACGATGATACCCCCAAATAGGTATCTGAAATTAAATCGTGCAGCCGTTACTGCTGCTTGGTATACCATTGGCACAGTTAGTTTCCTTTCCTTTCTTCTACAAATAGCAATTCAATGACCCGTTTGAGCATGTGAGGCAGGGTCCCGTAAACATAATCCTTTTCCACTCGTTCTGTCCACTGGTGACCATCATAGCCCCAAGTACCCATGTTGACTACCGGCATGGAGATGGCTTCAATGGCTTTAATGGGATGCTCGTACACATAACCCCAGCCAGGTGTATTGGCTTTTAACGACAAGATGCCTTCCGGATTTTCTGGCAAATACAAGAAGCTGGTATCGGCAATATAGGGGTAAAAACGCTCTACCTTCACATCTTGCGGGGCCACTTCCTCCACTGCTTGGGCCGCTGCCTGTATCAGCCGGGCGTGAACCGGATTTTCTTCGGATACCGTTACCGGTGGATAGTAGGTGGAGGAGTTAAAGACGATGACGACTGGGGCATCCGTAGCACTCCAACGATGCCAGGCCTCTCGCACCAGCTCTAGATTATAGGTGCGAAGATCCATATCCGGCTGCTCTTGTAACAGTTTTTCCGCATAGACGCGCATATAGGAGATGTATTTATCCCCATGCAGCATCGCCAGGTCGCCCGAAAACTCTTCCCAGCTATATACCTGAGGTTCCCAGGTCAAAGGTGCCAGTTTTTCTTGGCGCATGCGGGCGTAGCGCTGATGTCGCTTTTTCATCATTCCGATGACGTCCTCAAAGGCCTCCTTGGCCACGTCCTTAAATAGGCTGATCACCTTTGGCGGCTCTGTGCCGATGGTGAAATAGTTAAAATAGGCATAGGCCTCCAAAGCCGTCTGCACATCGTAGCGGGATTTTAAGTCCCCTTGCTTCAAGCTTATCGGCGGTAAAGTGACGTCGTCTCCGAAGAAATCACAAAAGTCCGGATTATAAGATAGACGCAAGTTAATGGCGCTTAAAAGCATATTGGGGTCAAAGCTGTTATACACGGCTCCCACATGAGCAGGATTCCCCACCACGTAAAAGGACGGGAGCATTTTTCCGATGGAGCCATAGTAAATGGACTTGCGCTTTTCCTCTTCTTCCCGCGGCGTTGAGTAGTCGGTATTGATGGCGCCGATGTATTCCAGGCCGTACGCCTCTTTCCATGTATTGAGTTGCTCCAACGCCTTAATGACCCCAGCGGCATTGCCTTCTTCGTCACAGGTGGCCAGAAATACCAGATTCCCATCCAACTGTTCCGGATGCTCACTAAAATACGCCATCATAGCCAAATGGTTGGCCACGCCACTTTTCATATCCAGAACGCCCCGTCCGAAGTCATAAGCCCCGCTTTCTAAGTCTTCGCGAGCTCTGTCTGATAACGGAGCTTTTTTTAACATTTCCGGTAGGGCTTGCACATCCGTGGCATAGGATTCCAAGGAGCCATAATCTTCCGTGCCCACCGTATCTAAGTGTCCCATGAGAACCAGTGTCCTCTGCGGGTGAGACGTCTTTTCACCCCGGAGGATGGCCATGGCATTGCCTCGTTGGCCTTCCGTGACCACTTGCACCATGTGCTGATCCGGTCGGGATTGGAAATAGGGCATTTCAGCCATGATTTGATCGATTTCTTGGGCCACTTGTAGCTCTCCTGCCGTTCCGACGACAGAATTCACAGCCACCAGTCGCTTCGTCAGCGTCCTTACTGTTTGATAAAAATCCATATTTTTCCTTTCCGCCTTACTGACCTAACGCCAACTGTAAAGCTTTCGTTTCTTCCGGCGACAGCGGTTCTCGGGATACGCCGGCCACAATTTCCTTGGCATACAACGACCCGGTGGACAAAGAACGAATACCTGTCATCATGATGCCGTTTCGATCCGGGTCCAAAAGGCACAGGGCAAAAGACAAAGGCTCCTTGCCCTCACCAAAAGCATCAAACCGCACCAGCCCCGTTCGCACGATGGTATGAGCGAACGCTGTGTGGATGGTCTCGACCTTGTCATCCAGTTCAGCTTGCTTGTCGTGTAAGGCGTTTATTTGCCCGTTAAGCGTATTTAATAGCTCGCCCAAGCTAACGGGTTCGTCTACCATCACTAGCCTGTCTAAACGTCTTTTAAGGGCTTGCAGTTTGTGAATTTCTTGCCAATTTCGAATTTGCCAAATCAATAGGATCAGCACCAATGCACTCAACACCAAAGATATGGTCGGTCCATTGACAGCAAAGAAGTCTATCATACTTCCACCTCTTCTCCGGCTCCCAGGCGCAACACCTCCACAAGGTGCTCCAATTGCTCCGTATTCTGGTAAGGCAGCGTAATGGTTCCGGCACCGGTGCGACCGCGAGGAGTGATTTTCACCTTCGTCCCTAACAAGGGCATCAGTTCATCAGCCACTTCCTGCATCACCAACTCTTCCTGGCTCGGTGCTTTTACTTGCAGTACAGTCTCCGAGGCTTTGCGCACTGTGAGTTTGCCTTCCACAATTTTACGCGCCGCAGCGTATTGCTTCTCCAGGGGTAGGCTCAAAAGGTTTTTACCTTGGCTCACCGACAGTGTTCCTTCCTCTAAATAGGTAATGACCCGTGGGTCCAGCTGCAACAAACGCATCGTGTTGCCTACATATCCCCTGGATTTGCCGATAAATTCTCCCAGTTCTGCCTGGGTAATCCCATAGGTCTCCATCATTTGACGATAGGCCCGCCCCTCTTCAATGGGGTTTAAGCCTTCTCGCTGCACGTTCTCGATAATGGCAATTTGGGCTTGACTCTTTTCGTCCAACTCACGCACAATGGCAGGAACGGTTTCCAATGCTGCCAACTTCGCAGCTCGTAGCCGTCTTTCCCCGCTTACCAACTCATATCCGTCCGCTACGGCTTTCACGATGATGGGCTGTAAGACACCCACCTCTTCAATGCTTTTTGCCAGCTCCTTGAGTGCTTCCTCAGAAAACTGCAACCGAGGCTGATAGGGGTTCGGACGAATCGATTCTACGGGAAGTTCCAAAAGTTGATCGACTTCTTTGGGGTTTAAGATGGCTTCTGCCATGGAGCGATCCTGAATGAGTTGCCCCAGTCCTTTTCCCAAAGCTTTTTTCTTGGTACTCATAGATACCTCCTATACATTAAACAGGCCAAAAAATCGTCTTTTTGAAACTGTCTCCCCTTGGCGTCGGAGAAACTCTTGAGCCAAATCCTGATAGGCCTTGGCCCCTTTCGATTGCTTGTCATAGTGAAATATACTTTTTCCAAAGCTAGGCGCCTCTGCTAATCGCACGTTACGAGGAATTAGCGTCTTATACAGCTTATCTTCAAAGAACTCCGCCACTTCCTCAACGACTTGATTGGCCAGATTATTACGTGAATCGAACATAGTCATGACCACGCCTTCAATGCGCAGCTCAGGATTGTAGCTTTCCCGCACCAATTCCACCGTCTTAAACAGCTGGCTGACGCCCTCCAGTGCATAGTACTCACATTGGATGGGAATGATGACGCCTTCCGCCGCTACCAAGGCCATAAGCGATAAAAACCCTAAAGACGGAGGGCAGTCAATGATCACATAGTCATAAGACTCTGCCACACCGCTCAAACTATCCTTTAGCTTCGTTTCCCAATGATCTTGCTGTGCCAAAAGCACCTCTAAGCCGACCAAATTGGCATTGGCAGGCAAAATGTCGAACCCCTTGTCCAGGTTCACCAACGTTTCCTCCAAAGGTACGTTCTCTGCCACCACGTCATAAAACGTCTTATGCTCCTCACGTTCCAAGCCTAAGCCTGAAGTGGCATTACCTTGCGGATCCATATCCAATAACAACACGCGCTTACTGAACCTAGCCACTCCTGCACATAGATTAATCGTGGTTGTGGTCTTGCCGACGCCGCCTTTTTGGTTGAAAACGGCAAATATTTTAGCCATAACACCACTCCTTCCCGTTTATTCTATCACAGAACAAGCCATTTTCCTATGTTTAATCCGCGG
>CAYFMR010000004.1:56816-63521 GCA_964344295.1 uncultured Peptoniphilaceae bacterium
GTATACCCATGCGCAGCTATCCTTTTACACTATGGAACATGGGGCAGATGACTGAAAGGTCCGTAAGTAAGAGAAGTGCACTCTCATAGCCGGCCTGCATCACAATCGATCTGCATGGCGAGGGTGCTGACACGATTCCTCGCACAGTAAAGTGACTCCCATCCTCATGCGAGGTAAGCTACGTAGGATGAAAGTATGGCTGTAGCCTGCCCCAGCGACTGAGTCGAAGTGATCGTATGCTGTCTGAAGCCATCCTCAAGCCGAGAACGACACGCCGTAAACATGGCGCCTCATCCTCGCGAATCCTCGTGCCAAGCCACAACTACTGTCAGCCTGCCGTAGGGGAGAGGGGAGTGTGGCTCCTCCAAGCCACGGCCCACCTTGACAAGAGCACGTAGGTTCTAAAGTTCTCCGTGCGTTCAGTGCCTTGCCGTGCTCCCGCTCCACGCTGCATAGCAAGAGAGATGGATCCCTGCTGTACGCAACAGCATGAAAAGGCATACGGAGCCGCCGGTCTGGATCGTCAGCATTAAATGGCAAGGAGCTGTTCACAGTCATCTAGTCGTTCAAGATTTCACAAATAAGGGGGGGTGCCTAGTCCTTCCATGAGCTCTGAACTCCCAACACTCTAGCACCGGTCACCTCCACAAACGTTCTCCATCACCCTGGACCGATTCGCGGTTCCTCTTCCATGGACTACTGTAGCCTTTTTAACGCAAAGCTTAAACCTAGGTCCGCTGGTGCCGCGGCCCAGAGGTATTTCTCCGTCACTACGACTCCTCCGTGCCACGCACCCACGACTCCTACAGCTTAGAAGCTGCCTCGCTTAATATGACACAGCTTACCCATCGTCTAGGCGAACCTCCCCACATCGTGAGCACTCTTCGTCCCTTTTCCAATGGATGGCTCGTCCATCTGAACCCGTGCTGTCCTCTCCGGCTCAGCAAGCTTATTCCCAACCTGCACACAAGATCCCTATTGGTGAGATGAACCGATCTTTAAGCTCCTTACGGGCAGGGAAGAGCAGCTACGCCAACCTGTATGAACACTTCCGCTTTCCTGACAGCCTCGGTAAGCCGACTTTCCGGGTCAACCGGCGCGTTCCTCGCCGTTCACCACCGCCTGTGACTACCTCATGCTGCATCAGAGATGACCTAGCAGGGAACAGCAGGTCGGCCTTGCTCGACACCATTTCTTTCAGCCACACAGTGCCGTTCACGGGTTTTCCCCATTTTCTCACAACTTATCCACAAAGTTTTCTCAATCTGTGGATAATTGTGGAAAACTGTGTAATGGCTTTTAAATAGCGGGATACCGTCATCTTTTCCTTAATGAAAACGTTATCAGTTGCATAGAAAAAGCTTGTAGGCCGCTATTTTAAGCCATTCTGAATTTCTGCCAAAAGTAGCGTCTCTTTTGTCATCTCGTACTTCGCTTCCCAGAATTTTCGTAAATACGCTGTAAATTTTCCACTTGTCCACATAGGTACTCCAAACGGGAGAATATGGGGATCATTTTTGTGGATAACTTTGTCAAGCTTTTTTTGCGGGTTTTTTGATTTATTTTTACCTTTCAAATTCCATACCTATCTCTTTTTGATGTATCTCTATAGGCATTCTATATCCGTAAACAGAAAACAGCTTAAAATGAAAAATAAGGCCTCTGGAAAAATCCAAGGGGATGACGTCTGAGAAGTGCCACCTTCCTCGACGCCATTTTACACTAAAGTATCGCATCGTCATCCCGGTATGCCCAGCTGCAGTTGCGCTCCATTTTTCCGCCTTTCACCGCTTTGCCTGTTACCCCATGTCTAAAGGAGAGTCGTCTTCTTTCCCCAAAAAAAATAACCCCTGACGGAGTTTCTTCACACATTTCGATGCTCGGTGACCACTCAGTGCATGACAAACTTCGTCGGTCACCGAGCATCTTTCTATTCTGATAGTGCCTCAACATAGGATGTAAAGGCTTCCTCATCTGTGGCGATGGCACTTTTGTCATCTGCCACCTGATCTCGCTGTACAGTCACACGATCAGTCTCATCCTTAGCATTTTGCCAGATGATGTAGTCGGCGTTTTCCACGACAGCCAGAGCTACCGCACTGGCACCTTGCCACGTTTCTTCAGCGACGGGCTCTTCACCCTTGACGTAGGCGATGATGCCGTAGGGTTCTTTTGCGGTTAGCAGTTCCACATGGTCATAGACCATGGAGCCGGGATAGGGGAGAGCACTGAGGATGTGGATGACTGCCGAGTTGTCACCCACCATCGCCGGCTTTTCCTGCCATAGGCGCTCAGCAGGGGAGAGGTCCGTTCCTTGAGGAGAGCCCATCCCACAGGCGGATAGGCAAATAAGACCCACAAGCAGTAATGCGCTACACCATGTCTTCATCACGTTTCATCCTTTCCTTTCAAAGTTTAACTTCATCGTAAACCATCCACATCTTAAGTACAAGCATTCTCCATGTATCTTAATGGTTTCTTAGTCATTCGTTGGACATGATTGAGCTCTAGCAATAAAAAGACCGAAGGCGGAGATCGTACTGTCTTCGGTCTATGTCAACTTTAGAGCGATTTAACATGAGCGCCTTGATTCTTTGTTGATTACAGCGGCTTGTTCCGTGGTTTTCCGCCGGCTCGCGGATACGCCTTAGGCGTCTTTTTCATCTTTTGATAGAGGAGAAGCTGGGGCTTCCAATCCTGACCGGGTAATGCGACTTCCAATGTGCGCACATAGCTAGCCCCCAAGGTCGTCATGGCATTTTGGGCCTCATCTCGTTCCTCCTCGCCCGCCGATCCCTTCATGGCCAAGAAATAGCCACCCTGTTTCACAAAGGGCACGCAGTATTCTGCTAAGGTGGGCAGGGGAGCGACTGCTCGGGATACCACTAAGTCATAGGTTTCTCTGTAAGTGGCCTGCCTTCCCAACTCTTCAGCGCGGCCGTGGATGGCGCTTATCTTTTCCAAGCCCAATTCGCGGATCACTGCCTCTAAAAAGGTGATGCGTTTATTCAGACTATCCAGCAAGGTCATCTCCCATGCGGGGCGCAAAATCTTTAAGGGGAGGCCTGGAAATCCGCCTCCGGTCCCCACGTCCAAGACACGGTCCACTCCTTCCAATTCCTCAAAGAGTAGGGGAGAGAGGGAGTCTAAGAAAAGTCGCAACTCCATTTCTTCCGGATCAGTAATGGCCGTGATGTTAAACTTTTGGTTCCATTCCAAAATAAGCGTTTGGTACCGCTCAAATTGGTCTAGGTGCACCTCCGTATAGGGGATAGACCAACTTTTTAATCCTTGGATCAGTTTTTCCATCACGCTTCACCTCCGCGGCGTCGTTGGATTTCTAAAAAGATCAAAAGCACGTTGATATCTGCCGGGCTCACCCCGCTAATGCGACTGGCCTGACCCACCGATTCTGGTTTGATGCGCTTTAGCTTATCCCGCCCTTCGGTGGACAGCCCTTGCACCTGGTCATAGTCGAAGTCGGGGGAGAGGGAGCGCTGTTCTAGTTTGCGAAAACGATCGATTTGTTGCTGTTGTTTTTGGATGTATCCTTCATATTTAATGGTGATCTCCACTTGTTCTGTCACGTCTTTAGGGAGAGGTTGGCGTTCAGCATCCAATGGCGCTACTCGAGCATAGTTCAACTCCGGCCTGCGAATGAGTTCGGCTAAGGACACTTGGGTCTTAATCGGCGTCGTGCCCAGTGTTTCCAAAGCGGTATTCGTGGCTTCCGTGGGTGTTAAAAGCACCTGGCGCACTCGGTTTAGTTCGGCCTCAATGGCCATTTTTTTCTCCGTAAACATGGCATACTGATCATCTTTGACCAGACCCAAATCACGCCCCAGCTCCGTTAGGCGCAAATCCGCATTATCTTGCCGCAAGGTGAGGCGATATTCGCTTCGTGCTGTCATCATGCGATAAGGCTCATCTGTCGGTTTGGTGATTAAGTCGTCGATGAGCACGCCCACATAGCCTTGGCTGCGATCCAGCACAAAAGACTCTTGGCCCTGGACTTTGCGAGCGGCGTTAATCCCCGCCATCAAGCCTTGAGCAGCGGCTTCCTCATAGCCTGAGGAGCCATTGATTTGGCCCGCGAAGAAGAGGCCGTCCCAGTCTTGGTGTTCCAAGTGCGCTTTCAACGTTGTGGCATCGATAGCATCGTATTCGATGGCATAGGCCGTACGCAGAAACCGTGTGTGTTCCAAGCCGATAATATGACGGTAGATCTCCAACTGTACCTCTTCCGGCAGAGAAGAGGACACGCCTTGGACATACATTTCTCTGGTGCTCAGCCCTTCCGGCTCGATAAAGACCTGATGGCTATCCCGGTCGGGAAAACGCACAATTTTATCTTCGATAGAAGGGCAATAGCGGGGACCTACGCCCTCAATGTCCCCCAGGTACAGAGCACTGCGGTGTAGGTTTTGGCGAATGATTTCATGGGCCTCCGGCGTCGTATACGTCAAATAGCAAGGCACTTGTGGGCGGTTAAGGCCCTTTCTCACATTACGAAACGAAAAGGGCACCACTTCTGGATCTCCCGGCTGTATCTCCATGACGCTGTAGTCGATGTCGTCGCCATGCACCCTAGCCGGGGTCCCGGTCTTTAGTCGCCTAAGGCCGATACCCATCTCCTCCAAATGGGCCGACAGATCATTAGCCGGCCGCATCCCATCCGGTCCGGAGGCGTAGTTGCGCTCGCCCATGAAAACGCGACCACGCAGGTACGTTCCCGTAGCCAATACCACTGCCTTTGCCCGATAGATAGCACCGGTATCCGTGATGACTCCCCGGACTTGGTGACCTTCCCGCACGAGATCCACCACTTCTCCTTGACGCAAATCTAAACCCGGCTCCTGTTCCAGAACTTTTTTGATTTCGTCATGGTATTGGCGTTTATCTGCCTGCACTCGCAAAGAGTGGACGGCCGGACCTTTCGACGTGTTGAGCATGCGGCTTTGAATGTAGCTCTTGTCGATGGTTAAAGCCATCTCGCCTCCCAGGGCATCGATCTCGCGCACCAAATGCCCTTTCCCCGTGCCCCCGATATTGGGATTACAGGAAAGGGCGCAAATGGCGTCCAGGTTCATGGTCAGTAAAAGCGTTTCGCAGCCCAGACGAGCCGCCGCTAATGCCGCTTCACTGCCTGCATGACCGGCTCCTACCACCACTACGTCATAAGACTTTCCTTCGTATAATTCCATGCTATCCCTCTATTTTCCTAAACAGAAGCGGGAGAATACCGCCTCCAATACATCGTCGCCCACGGCCTGCCCTAAAATAGCCCCTAAGGCATCATAACCCAGGCGCAAATCCACTTCTAAACAATCTAAGGTGATACCCATGGTCAACCCTTCCTCCAGCGCCTTCACTGCGTCTAACGCCTCTGTTAATTTTTGGCGATGGCGAACGTTGGTAATGGTCACGGACTCTTTCGCCGGCCCCTCTTCCAGAGCAAACAAATCCAAAATGGCCTTTTCCAACGGCTCTACTCCATTGCTTTCCAAAAGCACCGTCTCCACCACAGGGAAGGACCGCATGATCTCCAAGTCCGCCTCGCTCCACTGCGCCGGCTCGCAATCAGTCTTATTCCACAAGATGATGGTGCGTTTACCCTGGGCCAGCGCCAAAATCTCCCGGTCTTCTGCGGTTAGCTGACGGGATCGGTCAAAGACCGCCAGCAAGAGATCCGCCGCCTCCGCAGCTTCTTTAGCCCGCTCCACCCCCAGCTGTTCCACCACATCGCCGGTTTCTCGCATTCCCGCCGTATCCCACAAACGCAAGGTGAGCCCATGAATGCGGCAGTAGGCTTCAATGGTATCCCGAGTGGTGCCTGGGATATCTGTGACGATCGCTCGATTTTCTCGCAATAAGGCGTTTAAAAGAGACGACTTGCCCACATTGGGCTTTCCCACAATGACGGTATAGATGCCGTCTTGCAAGAGCTTCCCACGACTAAAAGACTCTTCCAGATGCAATAGTTTCCCTTTGATTTCTCCAACGATGCGCAACATTTCCTCCTCGCCCATGCGCTGGATGTCTTCCTCGGGGTAATCGATGTCCGCCTGAATGTAGGCAAAGAGGGAGAGCATGTCCTCTCGCAGAGCCAGGACTTCCTCGGTCAAGTGGCCTTGGAGTTGATCTAGCCCCAAACGCAAGCCCTCTTGGGTCTTGGCGGATATCACGTCAATGACCGCCTCCGCTTGGGCCAAGTCTAAGCGGCCATTGAGAAAGGCTCGCTTCGTAAACTCCCCGGGCTCCGCCAAGCGGGCACCAGAGGCCAATAACGTCTCCACTACCCCAGTGATGGCGTGCATTCCTCCATGACAATGGACTTCCACCATATCCTCTCGCGTATAAGAATGGGGAGCGCGAAAATAAACGGCCAATACCTCATCTAAGAGCTCCTCGCCACGGTACATATGACCATAACAAAACAGCCGGTGATCCTTTTCTGTCACCGGTTTTCTCGTCGGACGACGAAAGTGTCGATTTAATAATGCTAAGGCCTCGGGTCCGGACAAGCGACAAATGGCAATGCCTCCTTCACCCAAAGCGGTGGAAATGGCCACAATGGTATCCATCTCGGCGCCCCCTTTCAGTGGTACTATTGTATGGTGAAATGGGCATGTTGTCAATCTTTGCCGATTTTCCCTACTTTGGAAGCACAGAGACTTTATCCCCTGATGTAAAGGAACCTTGACA
>CAYFMR010000004.1:63621-88995 GCA_964344295.1 uncultured Peptoniphilaceae bacterium
CTGGCGAAGACCTGGTATTGGCGCCGCCCGGAAAACCGCGCCCGCTACGAAGAACTGACGGACCTCGCCGCCATTGAACAGGAAGATGAGCTGAAGATGAAACTCTGGGACAAGGCCGGTCGTCAGGTCTACCTCTGGGGACTCCTGGTCTCCTGTGTCGCCGTCTTGGTCTTTGCCATCCTAAACTCCACCGGGGTCCTGCCCGGCCACCCCATCTACATCCTCTACCTCACCGGCTACCTCATCTTTCAAGTCATCATCGGCATCGCCTTCTTTAACCGTCTCCTCAAAAAATACGAATAAAAAATGCTTGCACCTGTGCAAGCATCCTTTCGGGTCTCATTCCCCCAGCCGTCGGAATCGCAGGGGAGTAAGGCCCGTGTGTTTTTTAAATGTGGTGGAAAAGTGAGCCTGGCTCTTAAATCCCACCTCCTGGGCAATCTGGTCTAAGGGATATTCCGTATCTAACAACAGAACCCGGGCCTTAGCAATGCGCCTGTCGTTGACATAATGGCAAAAGCGCATACCCGTGTACTCATGAAATCGCTTACACAAATAATTTTTACTCAAATACACATGCTCCGCCACGGAACCCAAGCTCACCGTCTCATCCAGGTGCTCCTCAATGTACGCTAAGGCCCGCTCCATGTCCTCTTCCTTTCGCCAAACCCCCGGTTGGAACGCCACACGATAACCTTCTAGAATCGCCCCGTATTCGCCCTTGACCAGATGGTGCTTGTGATCCTCATAGAGATGACGCCAAACTCCCGTGGCATCCGCCGGCCGTTGAGTATAGGCATAGGTATTAAATGATGCCATCTGCACCAAGAGCTCCTTGGGCTTTAACTCCGCCGTCATGCGAGCAAATTCTTTATGACAAAACGCCTTGGACTCATACCGCACCAACTGTAATAATCTCTCCTCAAATAACATCTCATCGCTCCTTTTAGCAAAAACTCCGTAATATCCGAAAACAAGATCCCTCAGCTTCACAGTATAATGTATCTGATAGGATTTATCAATAAAAAACAAAGGAGAAATGCATATGAGCAAAGTCATCATTTATTGGAGTGGAACGGGTAATACGGAACAAATGGCCCAAGCGATCTATGAAGGTGCGGGTGCTGAAGCCCGACTTCTCCCCGTCGCCGAGGCCACTGTGGCCGACGTAGAGACAGCTGACACCATCTTTTTTGGCTGCCCCTCCATGGGCGACGAAGTCTTAGAAGAGGAGGTTATGGAGCCCTTTGTAGAGTCCGTAAAAGATGCCGTAAAAGGCAAATCGGTGGGACTTTTCGGTTCCTATGGTTGGGGAGACGGCCAGTGGATGAGAGATTGGCAAGCACGCATGGAAAGCTATGGTGCCCGCGTGGACGAGCCCATCATCTGCATGAGCACCCCTAATGAGGGTATTCTTGAAGAATTGCGCCAATGGCCAGAGAGTATCTAAGTCATGATGGCCGCCTGCGCACCTGTTCTCCGGCTCATGAACGAAGATGAAAAATTGTTTTTTCACCTAGCCACCCATATAGCTCCGGTACTCAAAGGGTTGCGACCATCCACCTTAGTCTGCTTTCGTTCTCATACCGCCTATGATCGTGCATGGCAACGTCAAAAAGACCTCGTACTGTCTCAATTACCTCTGGCTTTTTACCCGCTTGACAGCGATCAAGGCCACAGACGATTGTTTTTTTACGATCCCGAAGCATTGAGCCACACCTTAAATCAACAGGCGGTCCAGCAATTACTTGCCACAAGGGGCTATCAGATGATGGATTCTGTTTACGCCCTACTCACCCAACTGGCTTGTCGTTTTCGCGAGACCTGCCCCCATGAAGTCGGCTTGTTTCTAGGTTACCCTGTAGCTGACGTCTATCACTTTATCCACGGGGGCAAGCCTTGCCTCAAGACCTCCTATTGGAAGGTCTACACCTGCAACGACCAGGTCCAAGAGACCTTTGATGCTCTAGATCAAGAGCGAAACCGTATTCTGAATGCGCTAGAACAGGGGCAATCTGTCTACCACATATGGCAAGACCTTTTGGCATCTTAGCCTTTTTCAAAACTCACTTATTTTACCCCACCAAAAAAGACCACTGTGTTCCAGAAACCACAGTGGTCTTTTTTCCTATACTTTAAATCGATCCGCTATCCCCTAAACTCATGCCCTCGCTTTTCTTTTTTTCGGCCACCTAGCAAAACGCGGAAAGCCTTTACCGGTGGCGCCGTTTTTGATATGATAATAAAAAACAAGGGAGGCTTATCATGAGAGAGAAATTTCGTCCCCAAAATATTGAAATTTGGTCTACGTTAGCATGGCTCATCCTATACATTTTGCAAATGGTTAATGCATCGAAAGGCTTAGGTGGCAACACGATGGCGGATATCAGTGCCGCTTATGAACATTTGCTATTACCCCATCCGGCTGCTCGCTACGTCTGGTGGTTTTTAGCCTTGGCCATGGCCTTCTTCGTCTGGGCTCAATTTTTTGAAGACCGTCGTATCCAAGAATTAAAACTGTCATTCATTCGCCCCATGGGACTGTCCACTGCCGTTTTAGGTATTGTGTGGCTCGTCCTTTACCAAGCGGAATTATCTTTGATCTCATTATTATTCGGATTTCTCGTCTTATTTTTTCTATTCCTTATGCTCGTGCAACTGTCCCGTCGTTCCCTGATTGGCCGAGACGCGCTCATGTTCCAACTGCCTATCAGTCTACTCATGGGCTGGAGCATTTTCGTCTGGATTCAAAACCTGATGACGCTTTTGGCTCAAAAGGTCACCGGCTTTGGCGAAAGCCAACTTTGGGCCATCCTGCTGTTGATTATCAGCACATTTATCTTCATTGCTTTGATCACACAACTGAAAGATTTAGCTATGGCTGGCAGTTACATCCTAGGCTATATCTTCATCTTAGCCAACCAATTCGGACCCCTGAAGTCACGCTACATCGGCTTGTGGATCATTACATTGCTCTTAACCGGTGCCTTAATCGTCTTTGCAATCAAACTCTACCAAGACAGTAAAAAGCGACAACGTCGTCGACAACCCCCTGCACCGGTGGTCCCTCAAGAATAAACTTAGTATTCTCCCTTAAGGATTCCATAAAAAACAGCTGAGTCTTTTTAACTCAGCTGTTTTTATATTTTCCTATTGTTTACGACTTCACATCGATGACGACCCGTCGATACGGTTCTCTGCCTTCACTGTAGGTGGCAATGCCATCCATTTTTTGCAAGGCCACGTGGATAATGCGGCGTTCAAAGGGATTCATCGGATTTAAAGCGATGCGGCGCTGTTCACGCAGTGCTTTGGTTCCCATACGGTTCGCCAAGGCGATCAGTGCTTCTTCCCGTTTACGACGATAATCCTCGGTATCCAAGGTGATTTTGACATAGTCGTCTGTGTGAGAATTGGCCACAATGCTAACCAAGTATTGTAAGGCATCTAAGGTCACTCCTCGCTTGCCAATTAAGATGCCAAAGTTTTCATTTTGATCGTTAAGGATATTCACATACACCCGATCTTGTTCCTGATGGATGTCGATGTGGTAATGGCTTACCAGTTGATCCAGGATGGGGTTGAGGAAGGTACGAATGCCAGCTTCCACTTGGGGATTAACTTCACAGGCCATTTCCACAACGGGATGTTCCGAAGGCTTTTTCTTTTTCGGCTCTTCTGTTTTCGCTGGTTCCCGCACTGGTTTCTCCACAGGTAGCGGCTGTTTTACTGCCTTCGTTGGGCTAGTGGCCGAAGTTTTCGCTTCCGCCCTGACCTCTTCCCGCTCCTTTTGTAATGCTTGTTGAGCTTGTTGAGCTTTTTTAGCCTCAATAGCTGCCTTTTTCTCTGCCGCTTCTTTCATCGCTTGTTCTTGGGCTAAGCGTTCTTTTCTTTGGCGCATGACATCTTCCATTTCATCCACCAGTACGCGGATGACAGTGTCTTTACCGCCAATCAGGCCGAGAAATCCCGGTTTACCTTCATCCAAAATGGCGTATTCAATATCTTGGACGGGAATGTCCAAGGTCTTTGAAGCTTCCGTTAAAGCCTCTTTAAGATTTTTTCCAGTGTAGATGGTTTCAATCATGGTGTGGTCTCCTTGATGGCTTCTCCACCGATGTTACTTCGGTTGACAAGAATTTGCTGTAATACGGTGATGATGTTACTGATGCCCCAGTAAAGGGCTAAGCCGGCGGGATAGCGCATGGCGAAGACAAAGATCATCACCGGTCCGATATAGCTCATGGTCTTAGCCATGCTCTCTTGTTGCGGATCCGTTGTCATTGCCCCTTTGGACATGATACGAGATTGCAAAAAAGTAGCTGCTGCCGCAATTAAGGGGAGTCCAAAGAAATAGGGGTCTTTGAGATCCAGGTTGGGGATCCATAAAAAAACCTTATTCATGGCTTCGTACATACCGGGTTCCGGGAACACATAACTGACGGGATCCTGAAGCACACGGAAAAGTCCAATAATAATGGGGAGCTGAATCAACATTAACAGACAGCCACTCATCGGTGTGGTACCCGCTTCTTTATAGAGTTGACGTTGTTTATTCATCAATGTCGTCGGGTCGTTTTTATATTTGACTTGTAGCTCTTGGAGTTGGGGAGTGAGCGCTGTCATTTTTTTCGTCGATTTTGCCTGACGAATGGATAGGGGAATTAAAATCATCTTCACCACAATGGTGATTAGAATAATTGAAATAGCTAGAAAAGAAACTTTTGATGGTTCGTGCGCAAAGGTATTATTTAAAAAATCATAGATCGCACGAAATACGATACCAACCAGTTTTCCTATTCCTGATGGTTTTGGTTCCTTGACTTCTGCTGTCAGAAAAGTAGCAGCAGCCATAAGACCGTAGAACTTGATCATATAGTGCCTCCGTTAGGGTAGCGGATCATAGCCTCCTTTATGAAAAGGGTTGCATTTGAGGATCCTCTTGGTGGTTAAATAAAAGCCTTTAAAAAACCCGTAGGTTGCAAAGGCCTGCCTACCGTATTCAGAACAGGTAGGGGTAAAACGACAAACCGGTCTGGGAAACAGTGTCGGCTTTAATATCTTTTGATACATCCAAATGAGCCCAAGCATGGGCTTTGCCAGCAGGCGATTGAGTTTTTGTCCCATATTATCCCTTCTTTATACGATGAGGAAGACTTAGGACGTGGTCTAAATTTTTCCCCAACTCTTCATACGATAATGACAGAGTCTGGGGCTTGGGAATCAAGATATAGTCATAGCCCTTTTCCACGGAAAAAACCCGATCCCTCACCAATGCTTTCAGCCGTCGACGCAGCAAGTTTCTATCATGAGCCTTACCCACTTTTTTGGTAATGATAAATCCAAAGCGTGGAATCGCTAGGTCATTAGGGCTGCGATTAAGCGTAAATTGGCGATTGCGGTAAGTCTTTCCACGGGAACGGGCCTTAACGAAATCTTCATTCTTTTTCACACTGTATAAGCGATTCATAGTTACGCTGATAGTCTTTTACGGCCTTTTTGGCGACGAGCTTTCAAAATGGCACGGCCAGAACGTGTACTCATGCGTTTACGAAAACCATGTTCACGTTTGCGTTGTCTATTTTTAGGTTGATAAGTTCTCTTCAATGGGGCACCTCCTTTATGACAGCTGCCAAGGTTAGTCTTAGCGCAAATAAACTATAAATACTGATACTCCCTTAAATTATAGGGATTCCGTCTCTCGATGTCAAGAAAAATAATGGGAAACGGGGATAAAATCCCTTTTGCGCCTGTGGATAAGTCCTTGTGTTGCCCTTTTTTTTTTGATAAGATAAAGGTAATTTAGAGTAGATTATGATGTCCTAAAAGGGATGGATTCGTTTTAAGGAGGCATTATGGATACAGAGTTACACGCGCAATGGCAAGAAGTGCTCTCTTTGATGCGTAAAGAGATGAACGAAGCCAATTACAATACATGGATGAGCATATTGCAACCCCTGTCCCTTAAAGATCAAGTTTTGACCATCCATGTGCCCAATCAATTTTCACGCCAAATTGTCGAAGGTGTGCACAGCCGCTCCATTGAAGATGCGGTCAAAGAAGTGATGGGACGGGAAGTGGAACTGGTCTTTACCGACCCATCGGAAAAAACCGCCGCACCTCAACAACAGATGGAGCCGGAAAAAAATACCCACCGACGCCAAAATCTGGTGCCCCGTTTTACTTTTGAACACTTTGTCGTCGGAGCCAATAACCAACTTCCCTACGCCTCGGCTCAAGCTGTCGCCAAACACCCGGGAGAAATCTACAACCCCCTTTTCATTTATGGCGACGTCGGCTTGGGGAAAACCCACTTAATGCATGCCATCGGCAACTATATCCTCGACTACCACAAGGACTTAAACGTCCTTTATTTGACGTTTGAGCAGTTTTTAAATCAATTCATTGATGCCATTAAAAAAGGGGAGTCTCAAGTGTTTCGCGAAACGTATCGCAATGCAGATGTGCTCCTCATTGACGACATCCAATTTATTGCCGGCAAAGAACAGACCCAAGAAGAGTTTCACCACACTTTTAATGACCTCATGTTTGCCGATAAACAAATCGTCATCTCTTCCGACCGACCGCCGAAAGAAATTAAAACCCTGGCCGAAAGGTTGCGTTCTCGCCTCTCTTCCGGTCTCATTGTAGAAATCGGTACACCTGAATTAGAGACCCGCATGGCGATCTTGCGCAAAAAAGCGGAAATGGAAGCTGTCCCTGTACCCGATGAGGTCATCACTTATATCGCCGAACATGTGACCAGTAATATCCGAGAGCTGGAGGGAGCCTTAATCCGCACTGTGGCTTTTTCTGTGCTCACCAACCAACCGCTTACCGAAGAGATGGCCAAACAAGCCTTACAAAACATCGTTACGGAGCAAAAAAAATCCATCACGATCCCCAATATTCTCGACATCGTCAGCGATTTTTACCAAGTTACTCCCGAAGATATCGTAGGCAAGAAGCGAATCAAAAACGTGGTTCTACCACGACAAGTAGCCATCTATATCACCAGGAACTTAACGGACTTGTCCTTACCTAAAATTGGACAAGAATTTGGAGGACGAGACCACACCACTATTTTATACTCCATTACCAAAGTGGAAGAGCTCTTAGAAGGAGACCCTCTTTTAAAACATGATATCGAAGAACTTATTCACAGAATTCGTGGATGATGGGGATAACTTTCCTAGTTTTTCCCAGTTTTTCCACAAGGTTCTCCCCGAACAAAAACGGGATTTTCTCCTCTTTACGCTACTTTTACACTAATTCACAAGCCCTATGAATATCATGACTAAGCTACTTAACTTATCCTAAGGAGGTCATCATGAAATTTACCATTCCTCGCATGGAATTAGAAAAAGCTGTTCAACAAGTGGGACGTGCGATTGCCACTCGCAGTCACTCACCCATTTTAGAAGGGATACATTTAGAAGCCAAAAACCAAAGTATCATTTTAACAGGATCTTCTCTCGACATGAGTTTGGAGCTCACCGTCCCCGCCTTAGTGGAGGAGAAGGGATCTTTGGTGGTCAACGCCCGCCTCTTCTCTGACATTATCCGCAGTTTACCAGAAGCGGCTGTGAGTATTGATGTGAAGGATCATCAAATGAACCTAGTCTGTGCCCAAAGCCAATTTCAACTACTCGGCTATGACGGAGCGGAGTATCCACCACTTCCCTATGTGGAAGAGGAGTATCAGTTTACGTTGCCGGCGGCCATTTTGCGTAAATCCATTCGCCAAACGGTATTCGCTACAGCTCAAGACACGTTTAGACCCGTATTTACCGGAGTCCTCTTCCGGGTGGAAGAAGACCACATGGATGTGGTAGCGTTAGACGGTTACCGTCTGGCTAAACGTTATATTGGTTATGGGGCCAAAGAGCCCATGCATGCCGTTGTGCCCGGACGTAGCTTACAAGAACTGGCCAGGATCCTGGAAGGGGTATCCGATGACGTGACCTTACGCTTTTCTGACAGCCAGCTATGTATTTCTATGCCCCATATGGACTTTTATTCCATTTTATTGGAGGGAGAATTCTTCCATTATGAAGAAATTGTGCGCCAAAATCACCCCATTACTTTAGAAGTGGATCGTAAGCAGATCCAGGAAGCGGTGGAACGGGCCAGCTTGTTGGCTAGGGAAGATAAGGCTAATTTGGTTAAATTACAGATTCAACCGGGTACTATGGTCATCACTTCTCGCTCAGAAGTGGGAGCGGTTACCGAAAGCTTGCCTTTGGAGGATACAGAAGACGAACTCGTCATCGCTTTTAACTCTCGTTATCTCCTAGATGGCTTGCGCAATTTGGAAGAAGATACGATCCTCTTACACTTTGCGGACAGCTTAAGCCCTTTGATTATGGAAGGGATAGAGGACAAAGATTACCTCTACCTCGTCTTGCCAGTTCGCTTGGCCAAGGAGGTCTAATATGGAATCCGTGACCATCACCACCCCTTATATCACCTTAGACGGGTTTTTAAAATTTTCCGGTTGGGTGGATTCCGGGGCTCACGCCAAGATATTGATCCAAGAAGGCAAAGTTGACGTCAACGGGGAAGTGGAAGTGCGCCGCGGTCGCAAACTCTATGACGGAGATGTAGTGTGCTATGAAGGTCATGTGGCGAAGGTGGCGTATCTTCCATGACCTTAAAGGACGTAAGGCTAGTCAACTTTCGTTCCTATCCGGCCCTTTCTATGGATCTGCATCCAGGGATTAACCTCTTTGTCGGGGCCAATGCCGCCGGCAAAACTAACTTATGCGAAGGCGTTTATATGCTCATGCAGGGTCATAGTTTTCGCACGCGTAAAATTCGGGAGGTCATATCCTTTTGCAAATCCCAAGCTTATCTTTCAGCCAATATGGAATGGCCGGACTCCTATGATTTTGTGGAATTAAAAATTGATTTATACGATAAAAAGACGCTGCGACTAAACGGAGAAGTGGTGGAAGGCCAAAGGCAATACAGAGCCCAAAATCCAGTGGTTCTCTTTACACCTGATGCCCTGGATTTGATCAAGGGCTCTCCAGGAGGCAGAAGACAGTTTCTCGACGAAATCGCCTTAGCTGTAAATCCTCTCTATGCCAAACATAAAGAGGGTTATGACCATATCTTGCGACAACGCAATAACCGGCTGCGTCAAGGGGTTAGTGCTTCGGATAAATTGTTGGAGGTCTATGACGAGCAGTTGATCCAGTTTGGTGTGCCGATGTTAAAATGGCGTCAAGAACTGGTGGATCGCCTGAACCCTTTGATCCACGAAGAACATATCGGTTTAAGTCGCAAACAGGAAAAGTTACAGCTGTCTTATGTGAGTTTTTTACGTCCCAAGGGCAACCGAGTGGAACAGGAGTACCGGGAAGCTTTACGTCTTCACCGAGAGGAAGACATCCGCTACCAGATGACCACTGTGGGGCCTCACCGGGATGATATGGATTTTATCTTAAACGACCGTGATGCCAAGGTTTACGGTTCTCAAGGGCAACAGCGTTCGGCTGTCTTGTCCCTGAAGCTGGCCCAGCTGGAAATCCTACGCAAAGGTCATGGGCGCAAGCCGCTTTTGATCTTAGATGATGTGTTTTCAGAGTTGGACCAGAGTCGTAAGGAACGGTTGATTTTGGCTTTAGAGGATATACAGAGTTTAATTACGACGACGGACGAGAGTTTTTTAAGAGAAGTTAACCATCTCGATTATCGTTGTTATCATATTGGTGAGACGAATATCACACGGCTCCCAGGAAGAGAAGGAGGACATTATGGAAAAAAATCCAAGGGTTTATGATGCGGATCAGATCCAGGTCTTAGAAGGCTTGGAGCCTGTTCGCTTGCGCCCCGGGATGTACATTGGTTCGACGGGAGAAAAAGGATTGCACCATCTCATCTACGAGGTGGTAGATAACAGTATAGATGAGGCCTTAGCCGGCCAATGCGACTCCATTGAAGTGATCATCCACGAGGACGGTTCCGTCAGTGTGGAAGATAACGGTTCGGGGATTCCTGTATCTCTTCACAAGAAGACAGGGTTATCCACATTAGAGACCGTACTGACCATCCTTCACGCAGGAGGAAAGTTTAATAACAGCGCTTATAAAGTCTCTGGCGGGTTACACGGCGTCGGGGTGTCTGTCGTCAACGCCTTGTCTAGCTGGTTGGAGGCCACCGTCAAACGGGATGGGAAAATTTATCAGATGCGGTTTGAACGGGGAAAATCCGTTTCGGAACTGATGGAAATCGGCGTAGCAGAAGAGACGGGGACGAAAATTCACTTTATGCCTGACGATGAAATTTTCGACACCTTGATTTTTAATTTTCAGACCTTGGAATACCGCTTCCGGGAAATGGCTTTCTTAAACCAAGGGGTGAGCATTCGTCTGGTTGATGAAAGGGAAGACCCGACGAAAGAAGAATTATTTAACTATGAAGGGGGCATTGCTTCCTTTGTAGAATACATTAACCGTCACAAGACCCCCATTCATCAAAACGTGATTTACATTGAAGGCACCAGGGATCAAATTCAGGTTCAGGCGGCTTTACAATATACTAACTCTTTCTCGGAAATGGTTTTACCCTTTGCCAACAACATCCACACAGAGGAAGGTGGTATGCACCTGGCAGGATTTCGTTCAGCTCTGACCAGAACGATGAACGACTATGGGCGTAAATACAACATCATCAAAGAAAAAGAAGAAAATTTAAACGGGGATGACGTACGAGAAGGTTTAAGTGCTGTCCTCTCTGTCAAATTACCCAACCCTCAATTCGAAGGCCAAACTAAGGCGAAGCTGGGCAACTCCGAAGTCCGAGGTGTTGTGGATTCGTTGGTCTCTGAACAGTTGGCGGCATTTTTAGAAGAAAATCCGCCGGTGGCCAAAGCGATTTTGGATAAGGCTCTGACGGCGAGAAGAGCTCGCGAAGCGGCAAAAAAAGCTCGAGAACTGGTGCAAAAAGGCAGGTCCGTACTGGACAATACCCCGCTTCCCGGAAAACTAGCCGATTGCCAGGAAAATGACTTAGCCGTCACAGAAATCTTTCTAGTGGAAGGGGATTCTGCGGGAGGCTCTGCCAAAGTGGGACGAGACAACCGTTTCCAAGCCATCTTGCCCTTGAAAGGGAAGATCATGAACGTGGAAAAGGCGCGGTTGGACCGCATCTTAAACTACGAAGAAATTCGAGCGATGATCACGGCCTTTGGCACGGGAATTGGCGAAGAGTTTGATATTTCCAAGCTGCGTTATGGTAAAATCATCATCATGACGGATGCCGATGTCGACGGCGCACACATCCGAACACTCTTGTTGACCTTCTTCTATCGTTATATGAAAGAGCTAATTGAAAATGGTCACGTGTATATTGCCCAACCGCCTCTTTACGGCATTATCAAGGGCACCAAGGTCTTGCAATACTGCTATGATGATCAAGAGCTGGAAGAGGCCATGAAAGAGCACCGAAAAGACAAGAATATTAAGATTCAACGATACAAAGGTCTTGGGGAAATGAACGCCGATCAACTGTGGTATACCACGATGGATCCGGAGCATCGCGTGTTATTGCAAGTCACCATGGACGAAACGTTGGCTACGGGTGAGGTCTTCACCACGCTTATGGGCGAAAAAGTGGAGCCTCGTCGCGAATTTATAGAGCAAAATGCCCGCTACGTGAGAAATTTAGACGTCTAGGGGGGAGTATATGGATCACTTAGATAAAGAAATTATCGTCGAAAAAGACATCGAAAAGGAGATGCAAGAATCCTACCTGGAATATGCCATGTCCGTCATCGTCAGCAGGGCTCTCCCTGATGTGCGAGACGGGCTAAAGCCGGTGCACCGCCGTATCATCTATGGGATGCACCAACTAGGTATTACTCCGGATAAACCTTATCGAAAATCGGCGAAATTGGTCGGGGACGTCATGGGGTCATTTCACCCCCATGGGGACTCGGCGATTTACGATGCCGTTGTCCGTATGGCGCAAGATTTTTCTACCCGCTATCCCTTAGCGGATGGCCAAGGTAACTTTGGTTCCATTGACGGAGACGGAGCAGCGGCCATGCGTTATACGGAATTGCGCATGAGCAAACTAACCCAAGAAATGCTACGGGATATTCAAAAGGAAACGGTGGATTTCCAACCAAACTTCGATGAAAGTGAAATGGAACCCACTGTGTTGCCCTCTCGCTTTCCTAATTTGCTGGTCAACGGTTCCTCGGGGATCGCTGTGGGGATGGCCACGAATATGGCACCTCACAATTTAAGGGAAGTCATCGCCGGTATTAACGCTACCATTGACAATCCGGATATCACCATTGACGAATTGGCGGATATCATCAAGGGACCGGACTTTCCTACAGGAGGCAAAATCATGGGTAAGGCGCCCATTATGGAAGCCTATAAGACCGGTCGCGGACGAGTGATCATCCGTGCTGAAGCGGAAATTGAGGAAGTGAAAAACCGTCATCGTATCGTGGTATCGGAAATCCCCTATCAAGTCAATAAATCCAACATGATCATTAAAATTGCCGAATTGGTCAGGGATAAACGCATTGAGGGCATTTCGGATTTGCGGGATGAATCAGACCGTAAAGGGATGCGCATCGTCATCGAACTAAAACGAGATGCCAATCCACAAGTGGTTTTAAATCAACTGTATAAATTCACGCAAATGCAGGTCACTTTCGGGATCATCAACCTGGCATTGGTGGATGGAGTACCCCAAGTCTTAAACCTGCGTCAACTCATTGACTACTACTTAGATCATCAAGTGGAAGTCATTACCCGAAGAACCCAATTCGATTTAAAAAAAGCGGAAGACCGGGCTCACATCATCGAAGGACTTCTCATCGCCTTAGATCATATTGATGAGATCATCAAGATTTTGCGCACCTCCGATGACGACGCGGAAAGTAAGCGGCGATTCACAGAAAAATTCGGACTCTCCGATGCGCAAGGCCAAGCCATCCTCGTAATGCAACTGCGTCGTTTGCAACGCTTGGAAAAACATAAATTGGAAGATGAATATCAAGCATTGCAAGAGGAAATTCACCGTTTAAAAGAGATATTGGAAGACGGCGATGTGCTTTTAAACCTGATCAAAACTGAGTTGAACGAAATCAAAGATAAATATGGAGACATGCGCCGTACTCGCGTGGTTCCCGCTGAGTCAGAAATCAATCTAGAGGACATGATCCCCAAAGAAGACGTGGTCATTACCTTGACACGCTCCGGCTACATTAAACGTATGCCGGAAGGGACCTACCGTCCGCAAAGGCGAGGCGGTCGTGGAGTGACGGCCCTGACGACCAAAGAAGAGGATATGGTGGAACAGATCTTCATCACCAACACCCACGACACCATTCTTCATTTCACCAATACGGGTCGGGTCTTTGCCCTCAAAGCCTATGAAGTGCCGGAAGGCAGTCGCACGGCAAGGGGTATGGCTATTGTGAATCTGTTGAATTTAAAACCGGATGAATACGTCACCTCCATTATTCCCTTAGATGGAGATGTGGAGGAAAAAGACGCTCTCATCATGGTCACTAACACCGGTATCGTGAAAAAGACATTGGTGGAAGAATTTGCCAACATTCGCAAGTCGGGGATTATCGGCATGAATTTGCGAGAGGATGAACACTTAATCAAAGTGCGCCACCTGCAACAGGACGAAGACATCATCATCGTCAGCCAAAAAGGCCGAGCCATCCGCTTTAACACAGACCAAGTCAGACCTATGGGCCGCAGCGCTCGAGGTATTATAGGTATGAGTCTGGAAGAAGGCGACCGAGTCGTGGATGTGGATTTGGCTCAAGATGAGGCGTATTTGCTGGTCGTCTCTGAAATGGGCTATGGCAAGTTGACACCGCTAGAAGAATATAGAAGCCAAAGTCGCGGTGGTAAGGGCATGCTCACCTACACCATTCGCGAAAAAACAGGTGAGCTAGTGGGTGCGAAAGTACTCACGTTGCAAGATGAGGTCATGGTGATTAACAGCCAAGGCATTATCATCCGCATTGCTGCGTCAGAGATTTCCGTGATGGGTCGCACGACGATGGGCGTAAAGATTATGTCCATGAAAGACGCTAAGGTTGTCAGTGTGGCCAAGTATCAAGAAGACTAACAGGAATAGCGAGTTCTCGCGCCGGTGGGATACCAAAGGAGGATAGGAATGAACTTAGAAATCAACATGACAGGAGAGTCCACAAAAGATGTCCACGTCGAGCTAGTAGGAGAGCTGGATATTTTCTCCTCTCCCGAATTGAAGAAAAGATGCAAGAAAATCCTGGACCAGGGAGACGACGTCACCTTTACCATTGACTGCCGTCAGTTGATATACGTTGACTCAACGGGATTGGGCGTATTTATGTACTTGGTCAGTGCCATGCAAGATGCCAAGGAAAACCTCAAACTCATCCACGTGAGAAAAAATGTAGCCAAGCTTTTTTTCATCACGAAGATGGACCAATTTCTCAGTCTCGAGGTGATGGAAGATGAATAATCGGATTACACTGACGATTCCGGGCGACCACCGTTACTTATCCACCTTACGGCTGGCCACTGCCGCAGCGGTATCCACCTTAGAGATGGGAGTCGATGACGTGGAGGACGTCAAGGTAGCTGTGTCAGAAGCGGCGCTACAAATCCTTCACCACCATCCTCAGATGGTAACCATGACGCTGGAATTGGAACCGGCGGAAGTGAAGGCTACGATGGTAGGAGTGGAGCCACAAAGGGTGGAATCGGAAGGATCCATGGACTTGGACATGGGACGGATGATTTTGGAAAGTCTCATGGACGAGGTGACCATGAAACCCGAGCAGATCATGTTCCGCAAGGTGATGGAACATGATGGATAAGGAAACGTACTATCGCTTGGGACGCAAATTGGACAAGGCGGAGGTCAAAGAGCTCTTCGAATACTTGGAAGAGACGGGTAACCGTGAGGTTCGCGATATTTTAATTGAGGAACACCTCTATATTGCTGAAATCTTGGCCAAGAAGTATATTAATCGAGGCATTGACTATGAGGACATCTTTCAAGTGGCCTCATTAGGCCTCATTTACGCCGTAGACCGCTTTGATACCAGCAAGGGCTTTGAATTTTCAAGCTTTGCCACGCCAACCATTATTGGGGAAATCAAAAAATATTTTCGCGATAAAGGGTGGACCATCCGCGTTCCCCGGCGTATTCAGGAGCTTTCAAAAAAAATCAACAATGCCAAAATCCAATTAGCTCAGGAATTGCAACGTTCTCCCACTGTGGTGGACATTGCCGATTACTTAGGGGTCACCCCCGAAGAGGTTTTAGAGAGCATGGAAGCTAGCAAAGTCTATGCGCCCCAGAGTTTAGATGTGGTCTACGGTTCCGGTTCGGAAGACAAAGAAGTGAACTTGGCTGACATCATCGGAGAAGATGATATTACCTTTGAAGAAATAGAAAATAGTGACTTTATCCGCCATGCCATGGAAAAGCTCAATGATGTGGAAAAGACTATTATCATCGATCGATACTTTCATAAAAAGACCCAAGTGGCTATCGCTAAAGAATTGGAGATTAGCCAAATGACGGTATCTCGTATCGAAAAGAAAGTGCTGGAAAAAATGCGCAAGGAAGTAGAAAGAACTGCCATCGACTAAAAGGAGGAAGGAGCCATGAAAAATAAAGTGATCCTATGGATCAAGAAAGTGACTCATGTCGTGGAACTGCTTTTGTGCATTATCATTGGCATTGGCATCTTGGCGTGTATTCCTGGGCTATTTCGTTATTTATGGTCCATTTTTACCGCCACCCCGGCCATGAGCTTCACTCACTTTCAAGAATTTTTGAACAATATCTTGATCTTGGTCGTGGGTGTCGAATTCATCATCATGCTGATCACTCACGGCAACGAAAACATCTTGGGGCTGGTGCTGTTTGTGATTGCCCGTAAAATGCTGATCTACAGCCACTCTATGATAGACTTGATCATGGGTACACTCTCCATTGCCATGGTCTTTGCGGTGATGAAATACTTAACTAACCCGGAATCACCTCATATCAGCGAAGGGAATATCTTTTCCGCGGCTATTCCCGTTGGTATCATTAACGAGCGCAAGGGGATGAACTTGCCGGAAAGCGAACGCACCTTGGGCGGGTTGGTTTACATGTTTGCCAAGCAGCAAGACCTGCCCATAACGGATGGGCTGAGCTTCAAAGTCGACGGCTATGAGTTGACCGTCATCAAGGTGGTTAACGGGGTCATCGAGCAAGTAAAAATAGAAGATCACTAAACGAAACAGAAAAGGAGTTTTGTCATGAAAAAACGTATTCTCTGGGCCTTAGCCCTTGTATTGATCTTATCCTCCGTGGTATGGGCCCAAGAGGCACTACCCTCTCCTCAACAAGTAAAATTAAATGGAGAAAAAGTGGCCATTGCAGCCTATAACATCGAAGATGAAAATTATTTCCGCCTCAGGGACTTAGCCGCTGTCTTAAAAGAGACCTCTGGCAAATTCAACGTGGTCTATTCTGATACCAACCAAGCGGTGACCATCTTTGCGAAAGAAGATTACACCGGAGATGATAAAGCGTTGGCCAGCTTAGAACCAGGTATCCAGGAAGCTGTTATTTCCACGCATAAACTCATGCTGGGTGCTGACGAATTGCACTTGAAAGCGTATAACGTCAACGGTAACAACTTCTATCGTTTGCGAGACTTGGCAGGGGTTTTAGACTTTAACGTGGATTATGATGCAGTTACCAATGCCGTGTTGATCACCACAGCTTATACGGATAAAGTGCCTGTACTCGTCAATGACAAAGACGATGAAGGGAAACTAACCTTTACAACGAAACCCTTAGTCGTAGAAAAGAAGGCCCTAGAAGATCTGGATATTGAAGCGGCTTTGAAAGAAGCACCAAAAGATCATCCCTTGGAGGAATACAAGTGGACGTTGCGAGCTGAAAAGGGTGAACTGGAAATTAACTTTGATGCCAAAACCCAAGGTATCTATGAGCTCCACGCTACCATCACCCAAGAGGGGATGCGCGACGAACGCGTCACCATCAAAGACGGCGTCATCACCCAAGACGCGCTGCGTAGTACCTCTGCTGACTTACAAAAACCATTTACCGTTGTGGTACAAGGTTTAGACGTGATTCATCCGAAAGCACCACTATTGACCTTGGTAGAATATAACGTAGGAAAATAGGTGAGAATGTGAAGATTCTGGACTTTTTATTACACCAGGCCATCGATCCTCAAAGTCAGTTACCGGCTTTGGCTTCTCTTTCCCATTGGGAGCCGGCTTTGCGTCGTCAATGGAACAAGGCAAGCCACTGGATGTTAGTGGCCTGGAACCAAGAGGCTTGCCCCATTGGTGAAAAAATGGGGGAACGCTGTGAAGACCCCAACTCTCCAGAGTTGAAATTCTATCGCGGTGAGACCACCGCAGAAGCTTTGGAAGCTCTGTTGGATGTGGGGGAAGGTCCGCGTTTGCCCTTTTATCAACTCCACCTCTTCGGTGCTCATGAGCCCTTGTTGTTCTCCGACATGTACGGAGGTCATCTGGTCATCTGGGCTGAAGACGATGAGGTGGAAGCCATTCGTGAAGAAATGGAGCCTCATGAAGCTTATCGAGATGTGCTGATTTCGGAAATACCAGAAACGGTGGACGTGAACAAAGCAGAAATGGATATGCTGGCGGCCGAGTTAGAACGCCTCTTGGCGGAATTCGGCGAAGAAGGCCTTTACCACGAAGAGCCGGGCGAAACCCAATGACCGATCGAAATCCCGGAGGGCCTCTGATTCTCATGGCGGCCATGGGCGTGGAACTGGGTCCTTTTCGCCGCCAACTGCATGAACCGAAGCGCCATGACGTGGGTCTTTCAGGCTTGCTGTGGGGAACCCAGGTCCTCTTGATTCGCACGGGCATGGGTGAAGAAGCCGACTTTTTCTGTGAAAAACTGGGCCCTTTGGAAGCCCGAGGTGTCTTGGCTCTGGGCATTGCCGGAGCCTTGGAGGATACCTTACGTCCCGGTGATGTGGTCATCGCTACCGAGGTGATGAGGGGGACACAAGACGCCATCCACACCGATCAAGGGATGACGGCAGACTTGGTGGCTGCAGCTCGGGCCATCGCCGTACCGATTAGGTCAGGACGACTTTATACGGCAGACCAGTTTGTGGATGACGAAGCGGTGCGCCACCATTTACGTCAAGAGACGGGGGCTCTCACCGTGGACATGGAAACGTATGCTATGGCTCGCTATGCGAAAAAACAGGGACTGCCCTTGGCGGCACTGCGCGCCGTCTCCGATGGAGCGGATGCAAAAGCCCTGGCAACGGCGGCCTTTTACTTGCCCAAGGTCATTGGCCAATATGAAAAAATCATTCAACACTGGTTGACGGTACCAAACCCCTTCTCGCCTTAGCGGAGAAGGGGTTTTTTGTGGAATAATCAGCAAAAACTTAGTGGATGAATGGGCTAAAGCGTTGCATTCAATTTCAATGTTTAGTAAACTACAGTCAACGGCAAACGGAAATGAAAGGCGAATCTTGCCGAAGTCCATCCCGTGGGGATGGTTAGTGGAAGAAAGGAGAACATGATGAAGATAGCCGTGATAGGAGCCGGTAAAATCGGCAGTCTTTACGGCGCCTATGTATCGAAAGTGGCGGATACATTGCTCATTAGCCGCACTCCGGAGCACGTCAAGGCCATGAACGAAAAGGGCCTGGTCGTAGAAGGCTTGGATGGGCATGAAAAGAGATACCATCCCCGGGCGAGCATGACGGTAAAAGGAGAATCTCCCGCCGATGTAGTGATGATCTTTGTGAAAGCGACGCAGACGGAAGAAGCCCTCAGCGAACACGGGGGGATCATCGGGCCGGAGTCTTTGGTGCTCACGTTACAAAATGGCTATGGCAATGCTCAAGTCTTGGAAAAATTTGTGCCCAGGGAACGTATTTTAGTGGGCACGACGAGCCACGGAGCAGGTATGAAAGGCCCAGGACACGTGGTGCATACCGGAACCGGTGACACGGTGATCGGCTCTTTAAGCGGAGAAGAAGAGAAGGCGCAGAAAGTGGCCCAACTACTCACCGACGCTGGCATTTGCACTGAGGTATCCTCGGATGTGGAAAAACTGGTCCTTAGAAAAGTCATTGTCAACGCGGGCATTAACGCGCTGACGGCATTGGTGGATGTGCCTAACGGGATGTTGGTGGAAGATCCGGAACTCAATGGGGCGATGGCTTTATTGGTCCGGGAAGCGGTGGTGGCGTGTCATGCTCACGGCATGCATTTCGATGAAGAAGAGGAATGGGCTCATGTGCAGACGGTAGCCTATAAAACGGCGGCCAACACATCCTCGATGCGTTGGGACGTCCTTCACCGACGACAGACGGAAGTGGATTTTATTAACGGGGCCATCGTGAAAATGGCTGAAGCAAAGGGAGTGGAAGCTCCCTACAACCGATTGATGACAAAGCTCATTCACGGTGTGGAAACGAAACACAGGCAATCAAAGAAAAAAGGAGAATAACCATGAAAAAGAAAATGACAGTGCTCGACTTTAAAAAGTATAAAGAAGAAGGACGCAAATTTGCCTACATTACGGCGTATGACTATACCACTGCCTCCATTGTGAATGAGAGCGAAGTGGAAGTGATCTTAGTGGGTGACTCACTGGGGATGACCATGTTGGGCTATGATTCTACGGTGCCGGTGACGATGGACATGATGATTCACCACGCTGCTGCTGTGGTCAAAGGTGCTCCTAATACCTTTGTCATCGGTGACATGCCCTTTGGCTCTTATGAAATCAGCGTGGAATCCGCTGTGGAAAATGCCGTGCGCATGATGAAAGAAACCGGTGTCGACTGTGTGAAATTAGAGGGCGGCATACCCATGGTGGACCGCATCAAAGCCATTATCCAGGCGGGGATCCCCGTGATGGGTCACATCGGTCTGACACCTCAAAGCGCATCCCAACTAGGTGGCTATAAAGTCCAAGGCGGTACGCCGGAAGGGGCCAGAGCCCTCATTGAAGACGCCAAAGCCTTGGAAGCGGCTGGTTGTTTCTCCATCGTCTTAGAATGCGTTCCGACCGTCGTGGGCAAAGCCATTGCAGAGGCTGTTTCCGTACCCATTCTGGGCATTGGCGCCGGTCCTCACGTCGATTGCCAAGTGCTGGTTTTGCAAGATATGCTGGGTATGTATCCTGACTTTAAACCGAAATTTGTCAAAATCTTTGCCAACGTGCGTGAAGAAATGCTAAAAGGCTTAAACGCCTTCCACGAAGAAACCGTCGCCGGTACTTTCCCCACGGAAGAGTATTCCTTTAATAAAAAGGTGGACATCGACGGCTGAGACCGGAGGAGCTAAGCTATGGAAAATCCGAAAAAACCCTTTCGTGAAGATCCCCGCTATGCCTTTTGTAAAAAAGAGGCTTTGTATGGCTTGGGGCTAGGGCTTTTTAATCTGCTGTGGTGGTTTGCGTTCGGCTATGGGCTGGGTAGTCGACCAGTAGAAAAGTACCGCTACATCCTAGGCCTGCCAGATTGGTTTTTTATCTCCTGCATTCTCGGTGCCATCGTGGCTATCGCGGCGACCTTTTATCTTGTCAACCACAAAATGGTGGACATGAGCCTGGATCCGATGTCGGATGAGGAGGCGGATGCCTTTGAAAAGAGGTATCGAAAATGAGCAGCTTGCGATTACAGACCCTGATTCCCATTATTTTGTACTTTATCCTCATGTACCTCGTGGGCATTTACGCGATGAAGTTGGTACGAACCCGTGCCCGTAACAGAGGCAATACCGGGGATGACTATATGGCGGAATACATGACCGGAGGCCGGGGCATGGGCGGTTTTGTCTTGGCTATGACCCTCGTGGCCACCTACCTCTCGGCCGGGAGTTTCATCGGCGGACCTGGTACGGCCTATACCCACGGATTGGCTTGGGTATTTTTAGCCATGGCTCAAATGCCAACGGGCTACTACACCTTGATGGTCTTGGGACGAAAATTCGCCATTGTGAGTCGTAAGACCGGAGCGCGTACCATCACCGACTTTTTGCGTCTGCGCTACCAAAGTCATGGCGTCACCATTGTGGCGAGCCTGAGCATTATCTTCTTTCTCACCGCGGCCATGGCGGCTCAACTGGTGGGAGCGGCCAGGCTTTTGGAAGGATCCACGGGGATTTCTTATCAAGCAGCTGTGATTTTTTTCGCTTTGACCGTGGTGGTGCACACTGCGATCGGAGGCTTTCACGGTGTGGTGCTAAACGACATGTTACAAGGTATTGTGATGACCATTTGCACCTGCGCCCTGTTTATTGCCGTGGTGATGGCTGGTGGAGGCGTTGGTCATCTAGTGCAGTCCATGAAGGCCATCAATCCGGGGATGATCACCCCCTTTGGTGTTCAAGAAGGCTTTATGACCATTCCCTGGGTCACATCCTTTTGGATCCTGGTGGGTTTTGCCGTGGTGGGTCTACCCGCGGTCAGCCAGCGTGCCATGAGCTATAAGGACACCAAAAGCTTGAAATCCGGCATCAAATATGGCACCTTGATCTCCATCATTCTCTTACTGGGCATGCACCTGGTGGGAGCGTTTGGCTCTGCGATCATTACGGACATCCCCTCCGGAGATTTAGTCGTCCCCACCTTAAGCGTGAGGTTGTTTTCCCCGGTGATGGCCGGCATCATTTTGGCCGGTCCTCTGGCGGCAGTGATGAGTACCATGGACAGCCAGCTGTTGGTGGTGATCGGGGCGATTTTAAACGATTTATACTTTACGTACATTAGTCCCAAAACGACCCCGGACGGGAAAAAACTCTCTCGCCTAACGGCTTTGGTCAGCTTCGCCCTCGGCGTGATCATCGTCATCACCGCCTTCAATCCGCCGGATCTCATGGTATGGCTTAACCTCTTTGCGACGGCGGGGCAACTCTCTACGTTTTTATGGCCTACGATTTTGGGCCTATATTGGAAACAAGCTAACAAAGAAGGTGCCTTGGCGGGGATGATTGCCGGCATCAGTTCCTATTTGCTATGTCATTATTTTTGGCCCAGACCGCTGGGCATGCACCCCATTGTCCTGTCATTAGTCATCTCCCTGGTGAGTTTTGTCCTCGTGGCCAAATGCACCGAGAGACCGAAAGACGAAGTCATCGCCCTATTTTGGGGCTTATAAGGAGGCCATATGAAAACTGATATTCAGATTGCCCAAGAAACACCGATGCAGCCCATTGCCAAAATGGGAGAAAAACTGGGAATTCCATACGACGATTTGGAACCCTATGGTCATTACATGGCCAAAGTGGACCCGTCCAAGATCCCTGTGAAAGCGAAAAAAGCCAAGCTCATCTTGGTAACGGCCATCAATCCCACTCCCGCCGGGGAGGGAAAGACCACCACGACCATCGGCTTGGCAGATGCCTTGTCTCGCCTGGAACAAAAGACAGTGGTAGCCCTGCGCGAACCTTCTCTTGGACCGGTTTTCGGGATCAAAGGCGGTGCAGCGGGAGGCGGCTATGCCCAAGTGGTGCCCATGGAAGCCATTAATCTGCACTTTACAGGAGATTTTCATGCCATCGGAGCGGCTAACAACCTTTTAGCCGCCTTGCTCGATAACCATATTCATCAAGGTAACGAGCTGGATATCGATACCCGTCGCATTGTCTGGAAACGTTGCATGGACATGAATGATCGCCAACTGCGTTACGTGGTGGACGGTCTGGGGGGTAAAGCCAACGGCACGCCGCGAGAAGACGGGTTTGACATCACCGTGGCCTCGGAAGTCATGGCGGCTTTTTGTCTGGCCGACGACATGGTGGACTTAAAAAAACGCTTGGCCCGCATTGTCGTGGCCTATAACCGCCAAGGACAACCGGTGACTGCTGGCGACCTGGAAGCCCAAGGTGCCATGGCCGCCCTCTTAAAAGATGCCATCAAGCCCAACTTGGTGCAAACGCTGGAAGGAACCCCTGCTTTCATCCACGGCGGTCCTTTCGCCAATATCGCTCACGGTTGTAACTCCGTGATTGCCACCAAAGCCGCCTTGAGCTTGGCGGAAGATTATGTGGTGACGGAAGCCGGATTCGGCGCCGACTTGGGAGCGGAAAAATTCCTAGACATCAAATGCCGCATGGCCGGACTAGAACCGGATGCTGTGGTCATTGTGGCTACCGTGCGCGCCTTAAAATACAATGGCGGCGTTCCCAAAGACCAGCTGAATGAAGAAAACTTAGAGGCCTTAGAACAAGGCCTGCCGAACCTGTTAAAACACGTGGAGACTATGACGAAAGTCTATGGTTTGCCCACCGTGGTAGCGATTAACGAATTCCCGACAGACACCGAAGCTGAAGTGGCGTTGATCCGTAAGCGATGCGAAGACTTAGGTGTGAACGTCGCCCTTTCCCAAGTGTGGGCCAAAGGTGGCGGAGGGGGACAGGAGCTGGCTCATGAAGTGATGAGGTTGACGGAACAGGAAAGCGAATTGCGTTTTTCCTACGACCTGGAAATGCCTTTAAAAGATAAGATTCTAGCCATTGCCCAAAAGGTTTACGGTGCCAAAGAGGTCACCTATCTGCCGGCAGCGGACAGGGAGTTGGCCAATCTGGAAAAGCTGGGCTACGGTAACCTGCCCATTTGCATGGCCAAAACCCAATACTCCCTTACAGACGACCCCAAGAAACTGGGACGACCGGAAGGCTTTACCATTACCGTGCGTCAAGTCAAAGTCTCCGCCGGTGCCGGCTTTGTGGTAGCGCTGACCGGTGACATTATGACCATGCCGGGATTACCGAAAATGCCAGCGGCCCAAAAGATTGACGTGGATGCCGATGGTGTGATTAAGGGGTTATTCTGATGAACAGGCAGGATCAAAGTCTATACGCGTTTACGACGGAGCTGGCTTCCGACGCTGCCGCTCCCGGAGGCGGTGGCGTAGCGGCGCTTTTGCTGGCTCAGGGAGCAGCCCTATTGTCCATGGTGGCAGAGCTCACCGTGGGGAAAAAAGCCTATGCAGCCTATGAAGAGGAGTTGCAAGCACTGTTGCCTTTATTGAAAGACAAGGCCCACCGAGCTCTGGCCATGATGGACGAAGATGAAGCGCATTTCTTACCCTTGTCCCGTTGCTATGGCATGCCCCAAAAAACCGAGGATGAGCGAAAAGCTAAAGAGGCGGCCATGGAAAAGGCCTTGTGGGTGGCCATGAAGACGCCCTGGGAAGTCTTGGACTTGGCAGAAGAGCTCATGGACCAGGGGGAACGACTCTCTGTGATTGGCTCCAAACTCATGCTCTCCGATGTGGGTGTAGCAGCAGAAGCGATCTTGTCTGGGGCCAAAAGTGCCCGCTGGAGCCTTTACATCAACTTAAAAATGGTGAAAGACGACGTTCGTCGCCGGGAAAAACTGGAGTCAATCGACTATCGTTTGGAAGCGCTGGAAGAGCGATACGATGCGTTGGAAGCCCATTTAGAGCAATTGTTACGTCCGGAGGAGTAGATGAAGAGATTGAAAGGGTTGCCGGTGGCCCAGGCCATTCGTGCAGAAGTCAAAGAAAAAGTGGAAGCTTATCATGCCTTGGGAGTGCGGCCGACCTTGGCGACGGTTCGTTTAGGTGAGGACCCTGACGATATCGCCTATGAAGAGAGTGTCGTGAGGGTGATGGGGAATTTGGGCATCGACGTGCGCCAGCTGCTCTTACCGGCAGATGCGACGGAGGAAACACTGCTCGCGCTAATCGACGCATTAAATGATGACCATGAAGTCCACGGGGTGTTGATCTTTATGCCTCTGCCTTCTCACATCTGTGAGGAAACGGTGCGCCATCGCTTGTCGCCGCAAAAGGACATGGACGGCCTGACGCCAGAGAACATGGCGCGCCTCTTGCAAGACCAACCGGGTATGGTACCCTGTACGCCCCGGGCAGTGATGGAGCTTTTGGACTTTTACGATATCCCTTTGGAAGGGCGGGAAGTCCTAGTCATCGGTCGATCCTTGGTGGTGGGTAAACCCCTTAGCCTCATGCTCCTAAAACGGCAGGCCACTGTGACAATCGCTCACAGCCGCACGGTGGATCTACCCGAACTCAGCCGTCGGTACGACTTGGTGGTCGTCGCCGTGGGTCGAGGTCATTTAGTGGATGAGACCTATGTGAAAGAGGGTGCGACCCTTATCGATGTGGGCATCAACCCGTCACCGGACGGGGGTATAATCGGTGACATCGATGAACAAGCCGTGGAAGTCAACGCCGCTGCGCTGACACCAGTGCCGGGAGGAGTCGGGTCTGTGACCACGGCTGTCTTGGCCAAACAGCTTTTGGAAAGCCTGGATGGCCTTTACAAAAAATAAACTTATGCTATACTGAATAAACTTATGCTATACTGA
>CAYFMR010000004.1:89095-92432 GCA_964344295.1 uncultured Peptoniphilaceae bacterium
CCCGCCAATCGTCAACCGTGCTGGAGCCTATCGTGAAAGCGAAAGTGGCGGTCATCGGCCTGGGTGGCCTGGGTTCCCATGGCGCTATGGCATTGGCTCGCTGTGGTGTAAGAGACATGCGCCTCATTGACGATGATGAGGTGGAACTGAGCAACATCCATCGGCAGCTGTACCTGCCCAGGGATGTGGGGCAAAAGAAAGTCGCAGTACTCACAGAGCTGCTCTTGGCCCTAAACCCCGAAGGGGACTTTCAGCCTCTGCCCATGCGGGTGACGGCGACCAACCTCGCCAAGGCCATTGGCGATGCTGACTATGTGTTGGAATGCGTGGACGATGCGGCCACGAAAGCCATGATCACCGAGACAATTCTTACGACCACACAAAAAACCCTCATCACCGCCAACGGCATGGCGGGCATGGGGCCGATCGAATCCCTGCAGACCAAAAGACGCCATCGCCGCTGGATCGACGTGGGGGACGGCGTGTCGGACGTAAATCAAGAAGGCGCACTGGTGGCCACCCGCGTCATGGCTTGTGCCGCCATGCAAGCGCACGCACTTTTCACCTTATTGACGAAAGGAGACCTATAAATGAAAGATCAACTGCTATTGGGCGGACATGCCTTTGACTCTCGCCTAATTCTGGGTTCTGGTAAATACGACTTAAACTTAATTGAGGCCTGTGTGGACTACGGCCAAGTGGAAATGATTACCTTAGCGGTGAGACGGGCTAACTCGGCCTCCGCTTCGAACATCCTCGACTATATCCCTGAAGGCGTCACCCTCATCCCCAACACCAGCGGTGCCCGCAATGCAGATGAAGCCGTACGCATTGCCCGCCTAGCCCGGGAAATGGGCTGTGGTGACTTTGTTAAAATCGAAATCATGCGCGACACACGCTACCTGTTACCGGATAACCAGGCCACCATTGAGGCCACTAAAAGACTGGCTGACGAAGGCTTTGTGGTCCTGCCCTACATGTTCCCCGACTTGAACGTGGCCAGGGACTTAGAAGCCGCCGGAGCCGCCGCTATTATGCCCCTGGGGGCTCCCATTGGCTCCAACCGAGGGATAGAACCAAAGCCTTTATTCAAACCCTCCTAGACGAAATACGCCTGCCGATTATCATTGACGCTGGCATCGGTAAACCGTCCCAAGCCTGTGAGGCGATGGAAATGGGTTGCTCCGCCGTCATGCTAAACACCGGAATCGCCACCGCCGGCAACGTGCCCCAAATGGCCAAGGCTTTCGGGCAAGCCGTTCGTGCAGGCCGAGACGCCTACCTGGCAGGACCGGGTCGTGTCCTGGAAAAAGGGGCCGATCCCAGCTCGCCACTACTGGATTTTTTGGAAGCTGAGGTGTGAGATGACACTAGAAACCTCTATGGCCTATGAGCCGGATATGGAGCAAATTGACTCCACCATGATGGAAGAAGTTCTCGGCTATGTGAAAGCCTATGACCCCGCCGCCTATACGGCGACAGACGTGCGAGCAGCCCTTCAAAAAGATCGCAAGGACATACGGGACTTTATGGCCCTCTTGTCTCCGGCAGCGGACCCATTTTTGGAAACCATGGCTCGGGAAGCGAAAAAATCCACCATGCGCTACTTTGGCAACGCCGTCAATCTGTTTACGCCCCTTTACATCGCCAACTACTGCGACAACTACTGCGTCTACTGCGGGTTTAATAAGTACCAGGACATCCATCGGGCCAAACTCTCGCCGGAACACATTCGACGAGAAATGGAAGCCATCGCCGCCACGGGCTTGGAAGAAGTCCTCATTCTCACCGGGGAAAGCCGGGAATTTTCCGACGTGGCCTACATCGGAGAAGCGGTTAAAATCGCCCACGAATACTTTAAAATGGTAGGCTTGGAAATCTATCCCTTAAATACCGACGAATACGCCTACTTAAACCGCTGTGGCGCCGATTACGTCACCGTCTTTCAGGAAACCTATGATCCGGTGCGCTACGAAAAACTGCACCGGGAAGGCTTTAAACGCTCTTTCCCCTACCGCTTCTATGCTCCGGAGCGAGCCTTGCACGGTGGTATGCGGGGTGTGGGCTTTGGTGCCCTATTAGGTCTGGGTGATTTCCGCCAAGACGCCTTAGCCACCGGGATTCATGCCTACCTGCTGCAACAGAAATACCCCCATGGAGAGATTGCCGTGTCCTGCCCTCGCCTGCGTCCCACCATCAATAATGACAAAATCAACTCCAAAGACGTCCACGAACGTCAACTCTTGCAAGTGATCTTGGCCTACCGACTCTTCTTGCCCTTTGTCTCCATCACCATCTCCACGCGGGAACAACCTCGATTCCGTGACCACGTGGCGTGACCACGTGGTAGGTATGGCTGCCACGAAAATTTCCGCCGGCGTTTCCACGGGCATTGGAGAACACTCCGACAAAACCGGCGAAGACAGAGGCGACGAACAATTTGTGATCGCCGACAACCGGAGCGTGGGCCAAGTGATTCAAGCCTTGGAAAGCCACGGCCTACAGGCTGTGATGAACGACTATGTTTACTTACCGCAAACTGATCTGTCTGACCGGTGACCATCAACCCGGCGAAAAAGAAGAGACACTGTGGAGGCAGGCGGGTGAGCTGGGAGCCAAGGCCATCATCTTAAGAGAACCAGAACTGTCTGCCATCGCCTACGGTGCCTTAGCGTGCCGCTTCCTAGAGGTGATGAAAGCCTATCCGGAAACACGCCCCATCCTCCATGGCCATGTGAGCGTGGCCCGGGAACTGGGCCACCCCTACCTGCATCTGCCCCTGCCCATCTTGAAAGACCAAGACGAAGCCTGGCAGAAACCAGCCCTCTTAGGCACATCCTGCCACAGCCCGGCCCAGCTGACCGAAGCCGTAAATCGGGGAGCGGACTACGTCTTCTTAAGCCCTGTCTTTCCCACAGCCTCTAAACCAGGTGCCACCACCCTGGGGCTTTTGACCCTAAAAGCTTGGACGCAAGACTACCCGCTGCCCGTCTATGCACTAGGTGGGATTGACTTTGCCAATGCAGAAGATGTGCTGCGCACGGGAGTGGCCGGAGTGGCCATGCTACGCGGATGGAAAAACAAAGCATGCCAAGCAAAAGAGAAACGATAGGGGGGATGCGATGAAAACCATCCAGTAGAACGCTTTTTCCGTGGGACTGGTGGAAAAAAAGGAAATTCATAACCGATGTGTCAAAAAGATTTTTAAAAAAAGTAAAAAGATAGTTGACAAAGCCAAAATGCCATGCTAATATAAGCAATGCACCATAACGGTGCGCAACAACTCCACGGAGTTGTGAACCTTGATAATAACATAGTGTGAGAACCAAAAAGCAAA
>CAYFMR010000005.1:0-13503 GCA_964344295.1 uncultured Peptoniphilaceae bacterium
ATGTGCGTTATAACTTCTTCCCAACTGCTCCTCAAATGATTGATTATGAATCATTTTATATATACAAGGGACACCAAGTTAATATTCAAGTACAGAATTTGAAAAAAATAATGCACAATATGGTGGAGCAATTTATACTGGCTCTAAATTAAATATAGAAAAGTCTAAATTTATTAATAACAATTCGAAAGATTCAGGTGGCTCAATTTATTTTGGGAAAAATGCTCCATCAACTATTAAAAATTCAATATTTAGTAAAAATAAGTCTTTAAAAAACGGCGGAGCAATTTATGCAGGCGGTGAAGTAGATATTTCTGAAAATTCTAACTTTGAAAATAATCAAGCTAACTTTGGTGGAGCCATATATTTAAACAACAAAGCTGATATTAAAAACTCTATCTTTAAAGAAAATCAATCACCTCAAGGTGGAGCTGTTTTTGTTGGTAGTCAAAGTAAAGCAAATCTTGAGGAAATAACATTTAGTAAAAATCTATCCAATTTTGGTGGAGCTATTTTCAATAATGGAAGCTCAAAAATTAAAAACACTAAACTCAATAATAATAAAGCACTTAGTGGAGGCGCTATTTATTCTCCATCTAATTTAAATGTAGAAAATTTAGAAATCAATGAAAACCAAGCCTATTATGGTGGAGGAATATGGACTAATAAGCAAGCCACTATAGCAAAAACAACTTTTACAGGCAATGAAGCCATTAAATCCGAAGAACCCGTAGATTCAGAAGGCAATCCTGAAAACATGGGCCACGGCGGCGCTATTTACGTTGATGAGAAATTAGATAAAGAAGAAAAAGTTACCGTAGACAATTGCACATTTAAAAATAATAAGGCAGATAAATCAGGCGGAGCTATTTCTATTGACGAAACCAAAGGATTAGTAGACGTAAAAAATAATACTGTATTTGATGGCAATGAGGCAACTGGAAAAAGAGGTCACGGCGGAGCAATCTATAGTAATCTTCATGCCTATATGCCAGAATATAACGATGGATCCCATGGCGGTCTGGTACAACCGCCGACGGCAGATGATTTCTATTACAATATAAATACAGACAACACCACTGTATTTAGAAATAATAAAGCCTTCCAAACTTTTACACCACCTAGCACAAAGGATGAATTTGTTAAACTATTGTATGCATCAACTTCTCATCCAGGAACTAAGTATGACCATCCTCTAAACAACGACGATATAAATTTAATCGTATTTTGCAAGGTGATTTTTGATAAGAATTACGACACAGAAGATCCAATTCACGATGCCTTTTATGTCATTGAAAAAACTAAATTAGAAGGGTTCCCCACTGACCCGGTAAGAGAAGGCTATACCTTCAAGGGATGGAACACGCAAAAAAATGGCAAGGGCACGGAGTTTAAGCCAGGCGCTGTTATTGAAGAGGACACCATCGTTTATGCTCAATGGGAAAAGAATCCGGAAACCACCCCGGAACCAACACCAGAGCATGGGTACTTTTTCTGGGCAGGTGAGGATCATGCTTTAAATCGCAAAGACCACTACCAATACATGCAAGGCTATGAGGACGAGACGTTCCGAGCAGAGAACCCGATGACCCGCGAAGAAGTGGCTACCATATTCTCCCGACTCCTGGTCAATCGCCCCACCGCCGGCCGCATCTACGACCACCGCTTTACCGACCTGGAAGCAGGGCGCTGGTCCGCTACGGCAATTAGCTACATGAACGAACAGGGTCTGATCAAAGGCTACGAAGATGGCACCTTTAAACCGGCTCAAAACATCACCCGCGCCGAATTTGCCGCCATGGCCACCCGTTTTGCAGAGTTGGCGCAAGGCCACAAAACCTTCACCGACCTGCCGGAAACCCACTGGGCCTACGACCTCGTCAGCCGTGCTGCCACAGCAGGCTGGATCATGGGCTATCCTGACGGCAGCTTCCAGCCGGAAGCCCCCATTACCCGGGCAGAAGTGGTCACCATCACCAACCGCATGCTCAACCGCTTTGCCGATGAAGAATATGTGACAGCCATCGGGCCAACCTCACCCCCTTCCAAGACCTCGACCGCGACCACTGGGCCTACTACTCTATTATGGAAGCTGTCCACGGTCATGACTATGAACGCAAGGCAAACGGTCACGACGAAACATGGAAGGCAGTGACTGACAAAACCTTTGTCTATGACAAGTAAAAAGATGCACAAAGCCACCGAGAAGGTGGTTTTTTCTTTTACTAGCATTGCCAGAGAAAGAGAGGGGGGACGGCCATGGATGTGGAAATCAAAATCGATCAACATGTGAAAGAGCCCAAGGTGATCATCGTCACGGACAAAATGACGGACGAGTTAGGTGCTCTGATCGACAAACTCCAAGAAGACCACATCGACTTGATTGCGGGTTTTCAAGAAGACAAGGTCGAAATCTTAGACCCGCACAACATCTATCGCATTTTAACCGAGCAGGGAAAGGTCGTGGCGGAGACGGATCACGGCCGCTACCAGCTGCGACTGCGGCTATACGAGTTGGAAGACATATTAGCCAGAGAACGTTTTGTCAGAATTTCTAACGGAGAAATCATCAATCTCCAGAAAGTCAAAAATTTTGACTTGAGCTTTGTGGGGACCATCTATGTGAGCCTCACCAATGGTAGTGCTACCTACGTCTCTCGCTGGTATGTGGCGAAAATTAAAAAGAGACTGGGCATGTAAGGAGGGATACCATGAAAAAAGAAGTCATCAAAAGAGGATTACTAGGCATTCCCCTAGGAATCGCCATCAGTCACATCATCAGCATCATCGTCTCCGTGAGCTTCGGCCAGGGCCATTATGCGGCAACGGCCCCTCGCTTGATCGCCTCGATGAACGGCGAACTCCCGGCCGTCATCATCCAAGCCGTCTTTGCCGGGGTTTTGGGGGCGGCCATGGCGGCCAGCTCGGTCATATGGGAGATTGACGAGTGGAGCTTGGCCAAGCGAACGTTGATCTATTTTGTCATCATCGCGACGGTCAATCTTCCCATCGCCTACTTCATGGGATGGATGGAACAAAGTTTAAAAGGCATCGCCGTGTACTTCTCAATCTTCGTCATCATCTTTTTGGTGATCTGGGTTGTCCAATACCTGAGCTGGAAAGCCAAAATCAAACGCATGAACTAACAAGTCAAACCGATGCAGGTCTGAGAGGAAGAAGTTCCCATGTGACAAAACAACGAAACCAAAAATTCCTGCGCCATCAGGCACAGGAATTTTTATGTCAGACAAAGGGGCACATGGTCAATTGAATGACTGAAATTCATTTTTTACAAGCCGGGGAATCAAAACCGAGAAGGAGCCGGTGATCTGGTGTTGCGGAGATTGAGGCGGCTGCTTTTTGGTTCGATTTGAAAAACAAAGGTGACAAATGCAGTCGTTTTAGTATAAAATAGAGATAATATCAATATTTTAGATGGTTAATGGTCAGTCAACAGATCAGTACGGAACCTTTGGAGATTGAGGGAGGCATTATGGAGTTTCAGCATGTATTAAAAGAGTTGATTAAGCTGACGGATGTCATGGTCAAGGACGTCAGTGCCTGTGTGCAGTATGACCAGTCGTATGTGAGTAAGTGGCTCTCCGGGGCGAAGCTACCTGCGGATAAGGCGGCGGATACGGTGATTGCGCAGATGAGTGCTTTTTTTGCCACGGTGATTGTGAATAAGCGCTTAGAGGATGATTTGCGTCAGTTGGTGCCGGTGCCGCTGGATATGGATCACGCCGGGGATGTGGAGACTGTGGTGAAGGCGTTGTTGCAGGATGCCTATTATCACAGCGCTTCTTTGGTGGACCCTGATCAGATGATGCTGATGACGCACCGTGTGGTAAACGGTCGCAATGCCAGCATTCAGTTTTCTTTGGATGTGATCAAGAGACACTTGTCTAATCACCATGAGCACGAAGAGATTGTGTGTACCATTGACTTGTTTTCGTTGTTGCCGGATTTGAACCTGGAGACGTTTAACGTGGTGACGACGAGACCATTGCAGTTGACCATGCATACGGTATTGGATATGAAGCGACAAGAGGAGGATTACGAAAAGCGGATCCGTTCCCTTTTGGCGTTTTTGAACCAGACGATTAACGTGGATTACTACATCTACGAGGACTTGCAGCAGATGCGCAATAATGTCATCGTCATGAAGAATCACTTTGTCTTATTTTATTATCTGGATGAGTCGGGCAAGGTCGCGGCTTGCCAATATGTAGATGACAGCGCTTTTGTGGAGATGGCCTATTATGATGCGATGGCCCAGTTGGATCACAATAACCTGCTGCTTAAGGCCACATCGGGACAGAAGCTGCGAAACATTGACTACGATGTGGATTTTGTGGCATCTCCCCCTTATACGTTGATGGCATCCGGAGCCATGGGACTTTTTTTGGAGCCGCAGATGTTGCAGGACCATCGGGAGCTCTTTTCAGAGAAGAACTTTCAAAATGCCTTGTTTATCAATGATTTGATGATGCAGCAGGTGTATACGAAGCCGGTGGAGATTTTGACATCTCGGGCGTATGTGTTGCATTTCTTTAAGACGGGGCGAGTCAATTACTTGGGCCAGGTCTTTTATTTAAAGCCGGAGGATAGGGGTAAGTATGTACGGGCTATTATCTGGGCAATTCAGACGAATCCCAATTTTAATCTGCGCATTGTACAAGACGACTTGTCGCCATTTTATACGTCGAAGATCAACATCTCTTTGATGATGACGAAGAATAAGGCTCTGGTGTTGAAGAGTCCGGAAGCGTTGTTTAATAATCGCTATCCGTATTACATGATTACCGATCAGCGTTTTGTGGATATTTTAGCTAAGTATGTGGAGCGCGTGAAGAGTTACCCTGCCGTGCGCCGCATTGAACGAGAAGATACGGAGGAATTGTTGGAGCATTACTTATCCATGTTCCGCCTGTAGATAGAGAGGAGGGGGTGCCTTGGTTTTTGAGTATTTGGAAAAACTGTTGGAGGCACGCGAGTATGGCGTGCTAAAGGCAGAGTTGAAGAATACGAACGAGGTGGATTTGGCGGAGTGGCTAGATGAGCTGGGACCCAAGGACACCCTGTTGATTTTTCGGCTACTGCCCAAAGATTTGGCAGCAGAGACCTTTGCAGAACTGGGAATGGAGCAGAGGCAGGAGCTGTTAGCCCTGATGACTCAGTCGGAGGCCACGGAAGTATTAGAGGACTTATATTTTAATGAATTAATCGATACTTTAGAGGATTTGCCGGCAAACGTGGTGACCCGATTATTGGCCAAGGCGACTCCGGATCAGCGCAGTAAGATCAACCAGTTTTTGCAGTATCCAGAGGATTCTGCAGGTTCTGTGATGACCATTGAGTATATGACGTTGCGCCCGCAGATGACGGTGAAAGAGGCATTGGATCACATTCGGGCTAAGGGGATGGATCGTAAGACGGTGTACACCCTTTACGTCACTGATGCAACGATGCGTTTGGTGGGCTTTGTATCTTTGCGGGAGCTCATTGTAGCCGATGATGAAGCGAAGGTGGAAGACTTGATGACCACCAACGTGGTCAGCGTCGAGGTCCATCAGGACCGGGAAGAAGTGGCGGCGCTGGTGAAGCGCTACGGCTTCTTGGCGTTGCCGGTGGTGGACGGCGATAATCGCCTAATCGGGATTATCACCATTGACGAGATTATGGACGTCATGGAAGAAGAGGCCACGGAAGACATTCAGCGTATGGCTGCCATGGCGCCGTCGGAGGAAGAGTATTTGACGGCGAAGGTATGGACGCTGGCAAAAAACCGCATTGGTTGGCTCATGATTTTGATGATTTCGTCCACGTTATCCGCTTGGATCATCTCCAAGCATCAGGATGTGTTAGACCGCATGATCATCTTGTCTACCTTTATTCCCATGATCATTGATAGTGGGGGGAATTCGGGTGGTCAAAGTGCCACGCTGGTCATTCGGGCTTTGGCCACGGGGGATGTGACGATCCACGACACAATCAAGGTGGTGTGGAAGGAGTTTCGCATCGCCCTGGTGTGTGGCGTCATTTTGGCCGTGGTGAATTACATGCGCCTCACAATCCTCGGTCACGTCGGGGCGGCGGTGGTACTGGCAGTGTCGCTGACGATTTTGGTCGTAGTCATGTTGGCCAAGATCATTGGGGCCAGTTTGCCGCTGTTGGCGAAAAAAGCGGGTCTGGACCCGGCGTTAATGGCCGGCCCCTTGATTACTACCATTATCGATAGCTTGGGCTTGGCGGTATATTTTGTCGTCATTTCCCTGGTCCTATAGAAAGGAGGAGCCATGAACAACGAAGAAACACGTCTATTAGTGGAAGAGCGTATATTGCTCTTGTTGGAAGAAAAACGGCTCCTTCAGGCTCGTGAAGAGCTGATGAGTCTTAACGAAGTCGACATCGCCGAGATCATCGAGGACGTAGACCCGATGACGACGGCACTGTTATTTCGCATGTTACCGAAGGACTTGGCCGCCGATATCTTCGCCTACTTGCCCGTAGAAAGCCAGGTGGCACTCATTAATACCATCACCGATCGGGAGTTGAAATCCATTGTGGATGAGCTCTATTTTGACGATATGGTAGATATGGTGGAGGAAGTGCCCGCCAATGTGGCCAAAAAGATTTTGGCCCAGAGCTCGGCGGAAGAACGCCGCTTGGTGAATCAATTTTTGCAGTATCCGGAGGATTCGGCCGGGTCGATTATGACCATCGAGTACGCCAACCTGCACCCCCAATGGACGGTACAAAGGGCTATGGAGTACTTAAAACGCACCGGGCTTGATCGGGAAACCATCTACACCACCTATGTGACGGACAATCGCAAACTGGTGGGGATTTTATCATTGCGCAAACTGGTCACGGCTGATCCTGAAGAAATCGTGGGCAATTTGATGGGCACCGAAGTCATTGCCGTGAAGACCCACGATGACCAGGAAGAGGTTGCCAAGGTCTTTAGTCGTTATGGGTTTATCGCCGTGCCGGTGGTGGATTCGGAATTTCGTCTGATTGGGATCGTCACGGTAGACGATATCATGGACGTCATGGAAGACGAGATCACGGAAGACATGCAGATCATGGCAGGGACCAGCCCCAACGAGGTCCCTTACATGGAAACGTCAGTATGGCGCCACTCTTATCACCGCATTGTCTGGCTATTGGTGTTGATGATATCTGCCAGTATTTCCGGTTCCATCATCTCTAGCTATGAGACGCTGTTGCAGGAAGTGTTGGTGCTCTCAGCTTACATCCCCATGCTGATGGGTACGGGAGGTAATGCCGGTTCCCAGACGACGGCGATGGTGATTCGGGGAATTGCCCTGGGAGAAATCGAGTTTCGCGATATCGGTCAAGTGGTGTGGAAGGAATTTCGCGTGGGGATTTTGGTGTCTCTGATGTTGGCCGCTGCCAACTTCCTACGACTCTACTTTATGGTTAAACTGAGCTTGGGCGTTTCGTTAGTGGTGAGCTTGACGTTGGTTTTGGTCGTGATTGCAGCGAATGTCATCGGGGGAGCATTGCCTCTGTTGGCTCAGAAGGTCAAGATTGACCCGGCGGTGATGGCCAGTGCGGTAATCACCACCATCGTGGATGCGTTGAGCCTGGTGGCTTATTTTAACATCGCCAAACTCATCATCCATCTGTAACGAAAGGGACAAAAGCCAGATGGCCCATACGTCCTATGAGTCAGAAAAAGCCGGTTTTGCATCATTTTTGGTAAAATTTCTCTTGACAAAGGTCTATCAGTCCACTATAATAATATTTTTCTTGACACAAGCGGGCATCTGTGGTATCATCTTAGTAGTAAATGCATATGTCATCGATAAGAGGAGTGTGATGCCCCGATGAACGCAATGGAAAATCTAAAACATGTTTTAGAGGATAATCTAGGCAAGCGAGTCATTGTGAAAGCCGATCGCGGTCGCAAGAGGATTGTCACGAAACAGGGTGTGCTGGATTCTGTGTATCCTTCCCTCTTTGTCATCTCGACCAATGATAAAGATGCGCGAGAAAGGAAGCTCACATTTACGTATGCCGACTTACTCACTTCCACTGTGGAGTTGATGATTTTAGAGGATGAGCCGGAAATGCAAGCCATTTGATGTTAACCCGCCCAAGAGGGCGGGATTTTTTATGGACAGCTTTCCTGGTAAGAGTTTGAAAAAAACATAGGTGTAAGGCGGCGGATATGATATAATCTTTTAGAAATAGAAATCATGAGGAAAGCTATGAAATCGATGACCATATTGGCACCGGCCAAGATCAACTTGGGGTTACGGGTGCTGTTTAAACGACCGGACGGCTACCACGAGATCGAGACGTTGTTTTACGCCGTGAATGTGGCAGACCGCCTACACTTTGAGGCGGCTGAGGAGTTTTTTTTGGACTGCCAAGGGGTGGAGGATCCTCGGGACAATTTGATCTATCAAGCGTATGCGCTGCTTTCGCAAGACTTTTCAGGGATGAAAGGTCTTTCTGTGTTGGTGGAAAAAGAGATTCCCGTGGCTGCCGGCCTAGCCGGCGGATCGACGGATGCCGCCGCCACGTTGCAGGCCTTAAATGCGATGTATGACTTGGGACTTTCGGCTGAAAAGCTGGCCTATTATGCGCTGCAGCTTGGGTCAGATGTGCCGTTTATGTTAGATAGGCGGCCGTCGATGGGACGTGGACGCGGGGAGCGATTGACACCGGTGGAGTTGCCGCGTCTTTATGGCGTCTTGGTCAATCCCGGTTTTCCCGTGAGCACCCCGGAGATGTATAAAGAAGTGGTGCCGTCTTATTTTGGCGGCGATTTGGTGCGAGGTTTACACGCCTTGCAAGACGGGGTGTATGAGGGGTTGGATCAGTTATTGGTGAACGATTTGGCCGCTCCTTTGTTCCAGAAGTACCCGGAGCTTTTAGCTCACCAAAAGGCCTTGTATGACGAGGGGGCGTATCTGGCCATGCCGTCTGGCAGTGGCCCCACTTTGTTTGGCTTGTTCTCCACCAGGGAAGAAGCCGTGCGAGCAGCTGAGAATTTGCAGGGGATGGCGCCTTTTGTGCGCTGGTTTGGTCCCTTTGAAGAGGATAGAAAGGAAGAATATGGAAGCATCTAGACCCATTGGTATTTTTGATTCCGGTGTAGGGGGTTTTACGGTGGCCAAAGCAGTCATGGAGGCCCTACCCGGGGAGTCCATTGTCTACTTAGGCGACACGGGACGTGTGCCTTATGGCGGAAAGGATCAGGAGACGATCTTGCGTTACGCTTACGACTCCGTGAGCTTTCTGATGCAGCAGAGAGCGAAGCTAGTGATTATGGCATGTAACACGTCGTCGGCGCTAGCCTTACCCCTGATGCTCCGCCGCTTTCCCATACCCCTTTTAGGGGTTTTGGAGCCGGGGGCGCGGGTGGCGTCTAGGGAGACGCGCTCGGGGAACATCGGTGTATTGTCTACGCAAGCGACGGCAGACAGCCACGCCTATCGAGAAGCCATCTACGAATACAATTCCCTGGCCCAGGTCACGGAAGTGGGTTGCCCCGGTTGGGTGGAGGCCATCGAAGCCGGCATGTCCGGTGATCACGAAGAACTCTTGCATCGCTATGTGGATCCTTTGGTGGAGGCGGGTGTGGATACGGTGATCTTGGGCTGTACCCACTATCCTTTGATACGGGATCAGCTGGAGCCTCTCTTTGCCGCAAGACGGACCACGTTTGTGGACCCGGCGAAGGAGACGGCCATCGTGGCCAAGAAGATTCTCACGGAAGGCCGCAATCTCAACCCCACAGGGCAAGGGGATTTATCTCTTTTTTACACCAAAGAGAGCCCGCAATTTATAAGCTTGGCCCGTCATCTCTTTGCGGATGAGACATTGGAAGTGACTCATGTCCAAGTGGACGGCATCGGCTACGAAGCATATCGTCAAAGCAGTTGAAAGGAGAACATGATGAAACTGGTCAATCACGGAAAAACAAAAGATTTATTCGAATTGGAAAATGGGAATTATCTTTTGAAGTTTAAAGATGATGTCACCGGTACGGACGGCGTATTTGACCCCGGTGCCAATACGGTAGGCTTGACGATGGAAGGGGCCGGACACGCGGGCCTGCGCGTTACCACGTTCTTCTTTGAAAGATTAAACGAGTTGGGCATACCCACTCACTATGTCAAGAGCGATTTGGATGAAAACACCATGGAAGTTTTGCCGGCGCAAGTGTTTGGTAAAGGCGTGGAAGTCATCTTGCGCTTAAGGGCTGTCGGCTCCTTTTATCGACGTTACGGCGCTTATTTGGAAGGTGGCGAACCCTTAGACCATTACGTAGAAGTGACGCTCAAAGATGACGTGAGAGAAGACCCGCTGATTACGAAAGATGCGCTAGTCGCCTTAGAGATCATGACGGCGGAAGAGTATGAAACCTTGGCTCAAATGACGCGGGAAATTGGCGATGTCGTGGCCCAAGAGTTAGCGAAAAAAGGTTTGGAGCTTTACGATATTAAATTCGAATTCGGTCGCGTGGGCGAAGACGGCCATGTGGCATTAATTGACGAAATTTCCGGTGGCAATATGCGTGCTTATCGCGGAGATGAGTACATTCCTCCCCTGGAGCTGGATAAGATCTTGCTGGGAGCAGAATAATGCAGCGCCTGCGACGAGTTCTTGCCGGGCTGTTGGTGACCCTAGTGGTCTTAACCGGATGTGGCAATCAGGCACCGGCCGGCGGGGAAGAGGCCATCCCCGAGGAGTGGGTGGCCCTGCGCGAGGCAGAGGAGTTGGATGTGGAGGCGATGGGTCTTTGGTTGAAGGCACACGAACAGGAGCTTTCGTCCCCCTTGCAGGAGACAGTGATTACGGATTATGGCGGAGCCTTGCTCTTAGACTCCCGTAACACGGAAACGATTTACGAGGGCCTTTTGCCCTACGAAAAAGATGCCTCCCCGGCAGTACAGGACTTTATAGCGCTGTTGCGCCAAGAAGTGGAAACACCCCTGTTGGAGGAGAATTTCTCCGTGGACACCATTGACGATCGTTTGGCACGAGCGGCTGAGGTGGAAAACATGATCACCGGAGGCGATGGCACCTACCACCTGAGCCTGCGCCAATTTTTCACCGTCTATATGGAAGGAGCCCTAGGTGGCATGGGAACCATCTACAACTATGCCGACTTAGAAGGCAAGGTGTCCCCCTTGGCTTGGGGTGCATGGAAAGATGCCAACGAGGCTTATGCGGGCACGGCGGTAGGTGAAGTGATCGCCATGCATTTGGATGCCCTGGACCAATCCCAGGGTCAAGTGAACCAGGAGGTCTTTCAACAGTATTTGACGAACCTGCGCGCTTACATCCAAGGCGTGGCGGAGCGTCTGGAACCGCAAGAGGTGCCTAAGGAGGAAAATGATGCTTAAAAAGGTTTTGGTGATCGCCTTGGCGGTCATTATGGTTCTCGGTATTGTCGTCGGTTCGTTTGGACACCTATTGTTTTATTAAAGGAGATTGAAATGAAGAGAACGTGTATATTGGTTCTAGCCATGGTCATGATGATGACGATGGTGCTTCCGGCTTGTGCTGTCGGCTCTAAGGAGAGCCAAGAGGCGCCGAAGGCAGAACAAGCTATCGTCACCGCACAAGGCATTCGCCTGGACGGCAACGAAGTGCAATTGTCCGCTTATAACATCAATGATGCAAATTATGTGAAACTCCGTGACGTATCTGCCTTATTAAAGGATACGGAAGTGAAATTCCGTGTGGAATACGATGAAGAACGCAATGAGATCAATGTCTTCGCAGGGGAAGACTACGATGCCAATGATGCCGACTTAGCTAAGCTGGAAACGGGCAAAGTGGCCAAGGCCACCCCTTCCATGCAACATGCCTTTAAAGTGGAACAAGGTAAAAAGGCCGAAGAAGGCAGCCTATTGAGCCTGAAAGGCTACAATGTGGACGGCTTTAACTACTTTAAGCTGCGTGATCTAGGTCAAGGTATGGGCTTTGGTGTCGCTTACGACTATAAGACAAAGGAAATCATCTTAAGCTCCACGGAAAAAGAGTTGGAAGATCTCAACGTGCCCAAGGTTTTTGTGGACCCCATTAAAGAATACCAAGCGAAAGACGCCGGTGAACTGGGCCTGAAACCGGATAACGGCAAGGGCCAACCGGAGATTGCCGTGTGGGGCCGCCCGACTTGTCCCGCCTGTGTCAGCTTGACGGAATACTTGGATGAACAAGGTTACACCTATACCTATCACAACACGCGCGATGAAGACGAAAAAGTAGCTCAGGAAAACCGTGACTTCTTAGAAGCCCAAGGGATTAACGCTGTGCCGTTTATCGTCATCGGCTCCTACAGTTACTCCGGATACAATGCCTCCGCTGTACGTGCGATGGTAGAAGCGAACCGCTTTATCATGGACAAAGAATTTACCGATCCCACGGTCATCTCTTCCAAGATCAAACCGGCCGGCGACCTGGCGCAAGAAAAAAATGCCGAAGCCATCGTGCTTTATGGCTTTGAAGCTTGCCCCTACTGCGTGAAGATCAAGAACTATATGGACGCGCAAGGGATTAAGTATGTGGTCAAAGATACAAAAGAGGATCCAGCTGCTAAGGCAGAATGGAAAAGCACGGGCAACAAATACGTGCCTACGCTCATTGTTGGCCCCTTTAATGTGGAAGGATCTTCCGTGGCGAATTTAAACGCCGCCATCCAAGCGGCTCAACACCTAAACGACTAATCACACCATACCGAGTAACCGCATCGACCTGCCAAAGGCAGGTCGATTTTTTTATGGTCAAAGATAGGGGGCATCACCTGGGCGAAAGGTAATTGGTCCGGCTATAGCCATTAAAAAACGCGAACCGAAGTTCGCGTGAAAAGGTGCATTTACCGATGGAGGCCGTAGCGCAAGGCCAAGTACGTGATGCCTGTGGCAAAGAGTAGCAGTGTGACACAGGAGGCAATGGCCAGATAGACAGTGCGGGGCGCAAAAAAGTCCTCGTCGTGGCGGTGGTGACGGAGGTAGAGCACGATATGCAGGGTGGTGAACACGAGGCCGACGCCATAGAGGGCCATGTAAATGGTGAGGTGTTCCATGGCGGTGTCCTTGATGACGGCGAGGGTGGTCACGACAAAGAGCAATCCCATTAAAATGTAATGATGAATTAAAAGTTTACGTTCCATACTGGGAGGATATCACACAACGAGGAGGGAGACAAGGAAAAAGGAGAGAAATGCCGTCCTGGAAATGGTGTTGTCACAGGGAGAGCGTAAGCCGTAATGGGACGGTGCCAGCACAAGAACGGGGGAGGAAAGGGATGGTTAGGGGGCTTTACCGACTTTACAGATTCTTTACAAAGGCCTCCCTCTGGATTTTACAAAGGAAAGTTATCATGAGGGTGTCAGTTAAATAGAAAAAATCACAAAGGAGTGAAGTAAAACATGAAACGAATCGTATCCCTTTGCCTCATCGCCGTGTTGGCTTTGACGGTACTTACCGCTTGCGGTGGTCAGCAAGCTCCGGC
>CAYFMR010000005.1:13603-36691 GCA_964344295.1 uncultured Peptoniphilaceae bacterium
AAGCTCCGGCTGAAAATACAGTGGCCGGCAATGTAGGCACAGACGGATCCACCTCGATGGAAAAAGTCATCGGTAGTTTAGGAGAAGCCTTTATGGCCGAATATCCCGATGTCAAGTTCACCTACAACCCCACCGGCTCCGGTTCCGGTATTACGGCTGTCAAAGAAGGACGTACCGATATCGGCTTGTCTTCTCGTGCATTAAAAGATGAAGAAAAGGCCGACGGCTTACAAGAAACTGTCCTTTGCTTAGATGGTATTGCCGTGATTGTCCATCCGGATAACCCGATTAGCGACTTGAGCTTAGAGCAAATCGCCGCAATTTACACCGGTGAAGTCACCAACTGGAATGGAGTTGGCGGAGAAGATAGCGAAATCGTCGTCATCGGTCGTGAAGCCGGATCCGGTACTCGTGACGGATTTGAATCCATCACCGACACCAAAGAAGCCTGCCAATATCGTCAAGAATTAACCTCTACCGGTGATGTCATCGCCACTGTATCCCAAAATCCCCAAGCGATTGGTTACGCTTCCTTAGCGTCTGTTTCTGATAAGGTCAAAGCAGTGATGGTAGACGGCGTTGAAGCAACTGAAGCCACCGTGCAAGACGGCAGCTACAAAGTGCAAAGACCGTTTATGTTGATCACTATGGAAGGTAAAGAGCTGTCCCCTCAAGCTCAGGCTTTCTTCGACTACATTACCTCTGACAAAGTCAGTGACATGATTTCCAATGCCGGTGCCGTGCCGGTGAAGTAAGATGAAATTCCCCTTTTCTCGCAAAACAGGTGAGGGCCTCATGCATGGCCTCTTCCTAGTCATTGGGCTCTTCTCCTGCGCTGCCGTGGGGCTGGTCACGGTCTATCTGGTGACAGCTGGTATCCCTGCTATCGCCGAAATCGGCTGGAAGGATTTCTTCCTCAATACTCATTGGGCCTCTACGGCACAGGCGCCTTCTTTCGGGATTGGCGCCTTTTTGCTCACCAGCGTTTGGGGGGTTTTTTGGGCCATTGTGCTCGGCGTGCCGCTGGGAATCCTCTGTGCCGTTTATTTGGCCAAGTTGGCTCCGCCGAAGGTGACGCGGTCCATTGAACCGCTGGTGGATATTTTGGCTTCCATCCCCTCTGTAGTCTATGGTTTATTGGGGATGTTTGTCCTGGTACCGGCCATCCGTAAAACTTTTGATGTGCCTGATGGCGCCGGATTTTTAGCAGCGATTATCGTCTTGGCTGTCATGATTTTGCCTTCGGTGATCAAAGTCTCCCTGTCCGCCTTGCGCGCGGTGCCTCACTCCTATGAGGAGGCCTCCTTGGCCTTAGGTGCCACGGAGTTGGAGACGGTATTTCGCGTCACTGTGCCGGCAGCGCGGTCCGGGCCATGGGAGAGGCCATGGCGGTCATGATGGTGGCCGGCAACGGTTTGGACATGCCTACGCCCTTTGCGTCGGTGCGCTTTTTGACCACGGCGGTGGCATCAGAAATGTCGTACTCAGCAGGGCTGCAACGTCAGGCGCTATTTTCGATTGCCCTGGTCTTGTTTGCCTTGATTATGATTTTGAACCAGATCTTACATTACTTTGTCAAAAGGAGTAAACGCTCATGAAGGACTTAAAAAAGAAACGCCTGCGCTATGACATCGTGCTACGGGGTCTCTGTATCATCGCCGCTGCGGTGGTGGGCTTGTTGGCTTTGAGCATGACGGTCTATGTGCTTATCAAAGGCGTCCCGGAACTCTCGTGGAAATTTTTGACCACCAGTCCCTCTTATCTGTCTGACGTGATCGGCATCTTCCCTGACATTTTAAATACCTTATATTTGGTGCTGGCTACGCTGTTGCTGGTCCTGCCCTTAGGTGTCGGTGCAGCGATCTATCTGACAGAATACGCCAAAAGCGGGTTTCTCACCGGCCTGATTGAAAGGGCGGCGGAAACGTTGGCAGGGATTCCCTCCATTATCTTCGGGCTGGTGAGGATGTTGGTCTTTGTGGAACGCTGGGGATTTCAAACGAGTCTCTTAGCGGGATCCGCCACGGGCATGTGGACTTAGACAGTTTGGAAGGCTGTGGCACCACCATGACTGTGACATTACCCTTAAATTGGCAGGAATAGAAATGGGATGAAAAAGCTCTCGCTGAGTCGAGAGCTTTTTTTGATAAAAAGTGGGGAGAAAGTTGAGGAGTTTGGGCAAATTAGAATCTGAAAAGGCGTGATATGCTATAATAAGAGGAAAGAAGGTGAGATCATGCGATGGGATGACGTCCCTTTTACGCCATATAAAATCTATCAGCAACCCGGTGCTTTTTCTTACGGCTCTGACAGCTTGATGCTTTTGACCTTTAGTGAGGCGAAGGGACGAGTGGTGGACTTGGGGGCTGGTACGGGGATCTTGACGTTGACCCTAGTTCATCGCCCGATGGTGACCTCTGTTGATGCCGTGGAAATTCAAGACGACGTGGCGGGATGGTTGGAGACTTCTGTGACCTACAACGGCTTGGAAGAAAAAGTCCGGGTTCACAGTGGTGACGTCTTAGCTTATGCCAAGGCTCATCCGGCATCGGCGGATACGGTGGTGATGAATCCGCCCTATTTCCAAAACGTGCTCAAGAATGCGGATCGCAACCATCGCCAATCCCGTCATCATGAGGGGATGGAGCCTTGGATCGAGGCGGCGTCCCGGCTCTTATCCACCGGCGGCATGCTGGAGCTAGTGCAACGGCCTGATCACCTAAGTGAACTCATAGTCCTATTGGAGCGGCATCGCCTGGCACCGAAAAGGATACAGTTTTACCGCACTGCAACGGAAGATTCGGCCAAACTTTTGACCTTAAGCGCTCGCAAGGACGGCGGGGTGGGGTTAAAGGTGTTGCCGGATTACATCACCCATGATGAAGAGAAAAGACCCTATCCCTATCGACCGGGAAAAGGTCAACTTTAGGAGGAAGTATGCTCTATTTTTGCCCGACCCCCATTGGCAATTTAAAAGATATGACGTATCGCGCGGTGGAAGTACTGCGTCAAGCTGACCTCATCGCCTGTGAAGACACGCGTCATGCCGCCACGTTGTTGGCTGCTTATGAGATCCATGTGCCGCTGGTGAGCTTTCACGAGCACAACGAGGCGAAACGCACTGAAGAACTCCTCGCCCGGGTGCAACAAGGCGAGGAGGTGGCTGTCATCTCCGATGCGGGGATGCCGGGCATTTCCGATCCGGGGATGCGGTTAATTCGCCGGGCCCAGGAAGAAGGTGTCCCCTATACGGTTTTACCGGGAGCCAACGCCGCCATCACGGCTGTGGTGGCCAGTGGCTGGGATGCTACGGGGTTTATGTACCTGGGATTTTTGCCCGGAAAGCAAGGAGAGCGTCAAGCGTTGTTGGAACGGGTGAAGACCCATCCGGGACCCTTGGTGATTTATGAGGCACCTCATCGGCTGCAAAAGACCTTGGAGACACTCTTAGCTGTGCTGGGCAATCGCCGGGTGGTGCTCTGCCGAGAGATGACCAAAATCTATGAAACATACCACCTCGGGGATCTGGAAAACTTCCTGGCCAACCACGAACCGCGAGGGGAGTATGTCATCGTGGTGCATGGCGCCGAAGCAGTGGAGGTTACCGACGCGGTCCTAAAAGAGGCAGCCCAAGCGTTGGTGGCCGACGGCGAGCGTCCCTCCCGAGCGGCACAGGAAGTGGCCAAACGCTACAATGTGGGGAAAAACCGGGTCTATGCCCTGTTACATGGAGAATGATATGGATTCGATGACCAATAGCATCAAAACGGCCTTGGCCCAGTTTAATGAAAGCTTGACGAAACGTCGGGCTCAGGTGGAGTCGGTAAACCACGAGACCATGCGAGCCATCTTAATCGAACGCCTCGGCCCCATCACCGCCTTGCCTCCGACGACGCCGGAGGTGGTGGCTCAATGGGCGCCGTTAATCGGCGTGGATGGCTCCAATATCACCTTAGGGGGCAATGACCCTCATAATGTGACATTATTTTCCGCACTGGCTAAGAGTACGGATCCCGCCCAGGAAACGGTCACGGAGATTCGACTCCAGAGCCCGCTTTTAGGTGAGTGCGCCGCGACCTCCCGCGTCCTCTCCGCCTTGGAAATGGAGGTGGCTCGAAAGGCGGTGCTCACCCACCGCCCGCCGGTACTCATGATGGATGGCGGTCTGTTACGCTACATCATTGACGCTCAAGATGCTTTTACGGCCTTAAAAGACGCTTGCCTGACCACCGACACCCTCTTGGTAGGTGTCATCAAGGACATTAAGTCCCAAATGGTCAGCGAAGTCTGCCAGGAACTGTGTCATTGGTATGATCGGGAAGCCCTCTTTGGCGTTTTGGAACGGGGAGAGCTCTTGGACGTGCAAAAGGCACAAAAACACGAAGACCTGGCCTCCGGATTTTTGCGTCCAGCCCACCACCCAGCCGCCATCGGCTTGGACGTCTTGGTAGAACAGCGGGAGCATTTGCCTGCACTGGCAAGGCTGGTCATGGCTTTGACCCCGGCAAAGAGTCGCGGGGTGCCGCTTTGGCTGGACTTGGTGGATCGGGAAGTGCGCCTGTCCAAAAGGGAGAGCGAGGCGCTTTTACGAGCTAATTTGGACCCGGCCATCTATCGATTGTTTATGGCATCGGAACGGGAAGAGAGGCCCTTATGAAAATTAAAGAAATCATTGTCGTGGAAGGCAAAGACGACATCACCGCCGTAAAACGGGCCGTGGACGCCACGGTCATCGCCACCCACGGCTTCGGCTTTGGCGAAAAGCTCTTAAAGGAGCTCAAAGTGGCCCAACAAAGGCAAGGCCTCGTCATCTTCACCGACCCGGATTACATGGGAAAAGAAATCCGAAAGCGCATACAAAAGGCGATTCCGGAGGCGAAACACGCTTACCTGCCTCGGGAAGAAGCGGTAGCCGGCGATGACGTAGGTATTGAAAATGCCACGCCTGAGAGCATCATCGAAGCGTTGACCCATGCTCGGGCTACGGTGACTGACCGAGAAGAGACGTTTGGCTTGGAAGATATGCGCCGTTGGGGTTTAAGAGATCACGAAGAGGCGCAAGAGCGGCGCCGGGTGGTGGCAAGAAAGCTCCACTTGGGTCACGGCAATGCCAAGCAATTTTTAAAAAAATTAAACGGTTACGGGATTTCCCGTGAAGAAGTGGAAGCTGTCATCCACAGTCTGGATGATGAAATCGAAGAGAAGAAAACACAGAGGAAAGGAAACCTATGCAACCGCAATTAACACATTTATTTGATTCCCATGCCCATTTGGATGATCCGCGCTTTGACGAGGATCGCCATGAGGTCATCGCCTCTCTGCCGGAAAACGGCGTAGAGGGAATGGTGAACATTGGCTGCGATCTTCAGTCGAGCCGCCAATCGGTGGCTTTAGCGGAAGTCTATCCCTATGTGTGGGCTACGGTGGGCATTCATCCCCACGAAGCCAAGACCATTACGCCGGAAGCCTTAGAGGAACTGCGCAAGCTGGCTCGCCACGAAAAAGTGGTGGCTATCGGAGAAGTGGGCTTGGATTACTACTATGACCACAGCCCTCGTGAGATTCAAAAGCTGGCTTTTCAGATGCAAATTCGATTGGCTCAGGAAGTGGATTTGCCTTTGGTGATTCACAGCCGGGAGGCAACCAAGGATGTAACGGACCTGCTCTTTTCCATGGCTCCGGACCACAAGGTGCTTTTGCACTGTTACTCCGGCTCCGTGGAGCAGGCCAAACTCTATGTGGACCAAGGCTATTACATCAGCCTGGCCGGTCCGGTAACGTATGGCAATGCCAAGGTGCCCAAGGAAGTGGCCAAGACCGTGCCGCTGGATCGTCTGCTCATTGAGACGGATAGTCCTTACCTCACCCCGGTACCCCGTCGTGGCAAACGAAACGATCCCCGTAATGTCGCCTTTACCTGCGGAGAGATTGCTCGACTGCGGGGAATGGACCCCCAAGAGCTGGCGAAGATCACCGCTCAAAACGCCAAACGCTTCTATGGCATCCAGTAGGAGGTTTCTATGAAAGTTGTTGGAATCACAGGTCCTCAGGAGGTCTATCTGGCCTCTTCCAGTCGCAATTTTCGCATGAATGAATACTTAATGGTCGAAGACCCGGTCATGGGAAGCCTCGCCGGTGAAGTCGTGATGGCTCAAACCTATAATCGCTTTATCCCCATGGCGATCCATGATGAGTTTGTGGACCAAGGGGTGTTGGAATCGTTGCAGGCGCTAGGATTCCAAGTGGATGAAGAGACGATTTACATGGCGAAGCTACGCCTGTTTCGCGAGGCGGAATTTCCCGTGGAGACGGGATCTGATGCCAGAGAGCCGGTTTTTGATGAAGTGCGGGAGTTGATCCTCCATGGCAGCTTGCCAAGTGCTCTGGCCCTCGGCGAGATCAAGCACTCGGAAGCCTTGGCCCAGACGATGGATCATGATCTGCAAGGACTCTTTTCCGTCTTGGACAAAGGGGCGGTGGAAGGGCAACGAGGAGTACCCTATTTGTGGGATTTGCGTCGGCAACACCAGTACCCTCACATGGGAATTTTTGGCGCTTCCGGATCCGGCAAGTCCTTTGGCATGCGAGTGATTTTAGAAGAATTGATGAAAAAAAACATGCCCACGGTGGTGTTGGATCCTCATAATGAAATGGATTTTTCCGACGACGCCTTTTACCGAGAACGCCAGGCGATTCTGCGAGTGGGGATGGATACCGGTGTGAGTTTTGAGGAGTTGACGGTAGGGGATTTGACCACCTTATTGGAAGCGGCCGGTGAGCTGACGGACAACATGAAAAATGCCATTGCGTCCCTCTTTCGGAAAGGGGAGTCAATCCATGCCTTTCGCAATCGCATTGAAGATTTGCAAGTCGGTTTAGAGCTGGGGTCTGAAGGATTGCAGAAGGCCTTGGATGAGGCCCCATCCCTCGATGAGCAAACCATGTGGAAACGCCGCATCAAACTCTTCCACCGCCTGGGCCGCTCCTCTCATGAAGCCACCTTGCGGGCACTGAATTGGCGTTTGGGCCGGCTCGAGCGGGAAGGACTTTTCGGGTTTACCATCGACCCGATCACCGAAGCCTTGATGGTGGGAAAATTGGTGGTGCTACAAGGGGAAACGAAACTATTAGCTATCTTTGCCACCTACCTATTTCGCCGTCTCTACACCTTGCGTCGAGAGTACCGGGATTTGACCTATCGCGGGTTGCCTGCTGACTACTTCCCGCCGTTTTTCCTGGTAACGGATGAGGCGCACAATTTTGCCCCTAAGGCCCTCCCCACGCCGACGAAGAGCGTTTTACGAGAGATTGCCCAAGAGGGAAGGAAGTACGGGACTTACCTGATTTTGGCAACGCAGCGGCCGGCGCTGTTGGACGATACCATTAACGCCCAGTTAAATACCAAGATGGTCTTTCGTATTGTGAGGGCGCCGGATATTGATATCATCCGCGCCGAGACAGACCTGTCGACGGAAGATGCCAAGCGCTTGCCCCATTTGCAAACCGGGGATGTGTTTATTTCCTCTGCGGCGGCAGGGCGTACCAATTACGTGCGCATTCGTATGGCCGATACGAAAAGTCCTCACGGTGAAAACCCCTTTGATGAATGGCTAAAGCATGCCAAAGCCAAGGAGGAGGACTTGTTAGAAGCCCTGTCGGATTTCTGGCCCATTGACGAGGGCATGCTTTTACCGATTTTACAAGCATTGGAGCAAAAAGGCATGTCCATGACGTTGGACACGTTGAAAGGACGGCTACAAGACTTGGTGACCGCCGGCTTGGTCAAGGAAGAAAAAGGCCTATTCGGCAACGTATACCGCATAGAGTAAGGAGGCGATGGCCTTGAAAGAGAAAAATCTGGACCATATCAAACATCAGCAACAAATTGATGCCCACCTGTTTCACGAAGGGACCCATTATCGCGCCTACCAATTTTTAGGGGCCCATCCGGAAGGACAGGCGGTACGCTTTACCACTTGGGCTCCGCGTGCCAAAGAAGTCTATCTCATCGGTGACTTTGCCGGATGGACGGACCCGGGACTGCCCATGGCGCGCATTGAGGATAGCGGCTTGTGGACGATTTTGGTGGAGAATGTCAAGCCCTACCAAAACTATAAATACCGTATCGTGGCAGCTCACGGGGAAATCAGAGTCAAAGCCGACCCCTTCGCCTTCCATGCGGAAGAACGTCCCCGCACCGCCACAAAATACTTCCCCATCGAAGGCTATCCATGGAAAGATGGGGCCTACATGGACGCTCGTAAAAACCGTCGCATGCACGAAGAACCCATGAATATCTACGAAGCAAACATGTTGTCGTGGAAAAAGAACGAAGATGGCAAACCCCTTTCCTACCTGGAATTTGCCAAGGAAATAGTGCCCTATCTGAAAAAGATGGGCTACACGCATTTGGAATTGATGCCCATCATGGAACACCCCTTTGATGGTTCCTGGGGTTACCAAGTCACGGGCTATTACGCACCCACGTCCCGCTATGGCACGCCCCACGATATGATGGCTATGGTGGACTATTTTCACCAACACGGCATTGGCATTATCCTGGATTGGGTGCCTGTGCATTTTTGCAAAGACGATTTCGGCCTGGCCCGCTTTGATGGGACTTACCTCTATGAGTCCCTAGATGCCGGCAAGAGTGAAAACATGGACTGGGGTACATTAAACTTTGACTTTTCCAAACCGGAGGTCCAAAGCTTTTTGATCTCCAACGCGGTGTTCTGGTTTGACCGCTACCACATTGACGGCCTCAGAGTGGACGCCGTGTCCTATATGCTTTACAAAGATTACAGCAAAAAAGGAGAGGCGGAAACGGATGAGGACGGCGTGGCCTTTGTAAAAAAATTAAACCGCGTGGTCAAAGAGATGCACCCGGGCTGCATGATGATCGCCGAAGAAAGTACCGCCTGGCCCCAGGTGACGGCGGCGGTGGAAGATGGCGGATTGGGCTTTGACTTCAAGTGGAATATGGGTTGGCGCCATGATATTTTAGAGTACATGGAAACCGATCCTCTCTATCGCAAGTACAACCAAAAGGCTTTGACCTTTCCCTTGGTATATGCGTTTTCCGAACACTACGTGCTGCCCTTTAGCCATGACGAAGTGGTCCATGGCAAGCGCTCCATGCTCGATAAGATGCAGGGCAATTACGAGGCCAAGTTTAATAACCTACGTCTGCTCTACGGCTACACGATGGCCATGCCGGGCAAGAAACTCTTGTTCATGGGTAGCGAGTTCGGTCAGTTTATCGAATGGAACGAGTGGAAGGCATTAGATTGGCACCTGTTGGAATACCCCCAACACGAAAAGCTCAGTCGCTACGTAAAGGATTTAAACGCAGCCTACCGCACTTATCCGGCCCTATACCAGTTGGATGACAGCCCGGAAGGTTTCCAATGGCTGGAACACACCAACCACCAAGAAAGCATCTTGGCCTTTGCCAGAAAAGATCGGGAGGGACGGGCGGTTCTGTGCCTGTTTAACTTTACGCCGGTGGAACGTCTTCACTATCCCTTGGGCGTTCCGGCACCCGGCACCTATAAGACGCTGATCACCTCGGCACATCGACGTTACGGTGGCAGCTTACCTCGCGTGAAGCAATACAAGACCATCGACCAACCCCACGGCGATTTCGCCCAACACTTGCGTGTGGATCTGCCGGGGCTTAGTGCGGTTTACCTCGTCCTAGACGAGTCGCCGAAGAAACAACCATCAACGGAGCAATCACCCTGAAACCGGAAAGGAGGCCCTCATGTCCGGAAACAAACTACTAGCATTGGTACTGGCCGGAGGACAAGGTAGCCGGCTCAAGGCGTTGACCAAGCGCGTGGCCAAACCGGCGGTACCTTTTGGCGGTAAATACCGCATCATCGATTTTGCGCTGTCAAACGCGACCAACTCCGACATTGACAACGTGGCGATTTTGACCCAATATAAGCACCATTTACTCAATGACCACCTAGGGATCGGCGCCCCTTGGAACTTTGACAGAAACTTCGGGGGATTGAAAATTCTCTCCCCCTTTACCAGTGAAGATGGCGGCCGTTGGTTTACGGGAACGGCCAATGCCATCTACGAAAACTTAGACGTACTGGACGAGATGGATATGGACTATATCCTCATCCTCTCCGGTGACCATATCTATAAAATGGACTACCAAAAAATGCTCCAATACCACAAGGAGAAAGAGGCGGATTGCAGTATTGCCGTCATGGAAGTGCCGTGGGAAGACGCCCCGCGCTTTGGCATCATGAATACGGATGAGGCCGGCCGAATCACCGAATTTGTAGAAAAACCGGCTCAGCCGAAGAGCAATTTGGCATCGATGGGCATTTACATTTTCAATTGGAAAGTATTAAGAGAACAGCTGGTGCAGGATGAAGAGGACGAGCATTCCGACAACGACTTTGGAAAAAACATCATCCCCAACATGCTACGCCAGGGTCTATCCCTTTACGCCTACACCTTCAAAGGGTATTGGAAAGACGTGGGAACGGTACGCTCTTACTGGCAGGCCAACATGGATCTTTTGGACCCCCATAACTCTTTAGACCTCTATGATCGGGATTGGCGCATCTACACCAAGACAAAAAACATCCCGCCCCAAAAAATCGAAGCGGGCTCAAAAGTGCAAGAGTCACTGGTGACGGAAGGTTGCCACATCTACGGCGAAGTCCATAAATCGGTGCTATTTGACCGTGTCAAAGTACACCCGGATGCCAAGGTCACCAACTCCGTCGTCCTTTCCAACGCCGTGATCGAAGAAGGGGCGGTGGTGGATCATGCCATTATCATGGAAGACATCGTCATTAAGAAGGGTGAAGTCGTGGGAAGAGAAGGTAAGATCGCCCTTGTTTCCCCCGATGGCACCCAGTATGAATAGGAGGTCGTCATGAACAACTGTTTAGGAATCATCATGGGTGGACACCAGGCAAAAGATTTAACCCCCTTGACGGAATCCCGTCCGCTGTCGATGCTTCCCTTTGGCGGACGCTATCGACTGTTGGACTTTACCATGTCCAACATGGTCCACAACGGCATCAACACCGTGGCTATCTACACGGGTGAAAAAATCCGTTCGATGATGGACCACTTGGGAAACGGGAAACCATGGGACTTAAACCGTCGTTTTAAGGGCCTTTTTATCTTCCCACCCCTGTATAGCTCTGATTTATTGTCTAAATACGGAGAATTGGGAGACTTTTTCTCCACGGAAACCTTTTTTAAGCAAGCCCGAGAAGAGTATGTGCTCCTGGCCGATCCGCGATTTCTGCATCGCGTCAACCTGTCCCAAGTCTTTCAGGAATATGTGGATTCCGGCGCCGATGTGGCCATGATTTACCAAGAGGTCACCGGCGATAATGGCGGTTATTTCCACGCCACCACCCTTCGGTTGAATGACGATAACCGGGTGCTGTCTCTCGGGTACAACCTGGGACACGAGTCGTCCATTGCATTATTTTTAGGCCTGACCTTTATCAAAAAGGATGTACTGATGGATTTAATTTATCGCAGCATCGAAAACGGCACAGCCCGCTCATTGCGCGAAGCTATCACCAATAACCGAGAAGAACTTCGCGTCATCGGCATTCCCCATCAAGGCCATGTGGAATACATCCATGACATCCACACCTACTACCGGGCCAACATGAACCTGCTAGACAACGACGTCTACGAAGAACTATTTTGCCAAGACGCTCCGGTTTTGACCAAGGCCAAAGACGAACCATCGACGTACTATGGCAAAGACGCCCGGGTGGAAAACTCCCTAGTCGCCAACGGTTGCATCATCGAAGGGGAAGTGGTCAACTCGATCCTGTTTCGGGGCGTCGTCGTGGGCAAAGGCACCTTGGTGAAAAACTCGATTTTAATGCAAAAGACGACGGTAGGGGAAGATGCTGCGATCATCAACTCCATTACTGACAAATACGTGGTCATCGACGACCATGTCACCTTGGCGGGCACGACCTTAGCCCCCTATGTAGCTGGTAAAGAGCGCGAGATTAAAAGGATCGCAAATCAGGTGAGATCATGAAAGTTTTATATGTGGCTTCAGAAGCGGTGCCGTTTATCAAAACCGGAGGCCTCGCTGATGTGGCGGGCTCTCTTCCCAAGGCTTTGGCGCAAAAGGGAGTGGATATCACGGTGATTTTGCCCCTTTACGGACAAATTCCGGCGAGATACCGCAACCAAATGACCTATCTGGGTTATTTCTATACGGATTTAAACTGGCGCCATCAATACGTGGGACTCTTCTCGTTGAAACGGGAGGGCGTACGCTACCTCTTTGTGGATAACGAAGGTTACTTCCGCCGCGACTCCGTCTACGGTCAAGGAGACGATGGTGAGCGGTTCACCTTTTTTGCCAAAGCCGTCGTCGACGCCATTAACTGGCTGGACGAAGACTTTGACATCATCCACTGCAACGACTGGCATACAGGACTCTTGCCCGTCTATATCCGAGACTATGCACAGGGCAATCCACGGTTTAGTGCCATGGGGATTGTGTTTACCATTCATAACCTGAAATACCAAGGTGTATTTCCCAAAAGCCTCTTAGACGAAGTGGCCGGTATTGACGAAACGTGGCAACAGGGCATGATGTACTTTGACGGCATCAACTTGATGCAAGGGGGCATCGTCTATGGGGACAAGATCACCACAGTAAGCCCCAGCTATGCCCAAGAGATCCTCCACGACTACTTCGGAGAGACCTTAGAAGGCGTGTTGCAATCTCGAGCCCATGACTTGGTGGGCATCATCAATGGCATCGACACCGAGCTTTATGACCCCGAGACGGATCAGGCTTTGCCGGCCCATTTTAACCGGGATCAATTGGAAGGCAAAAGCGAGTGTAAAAAAGCCCTACAACAAAGGGCAGGGCTACCGGTGCGAGACGTGCCTGTATTTGCATGGATATCCCGTCTGGTAGACATGAAAGGCATCGACCTCTTATTTCACATCATGGATGAAGTGATGCAAGAAGACTTACAACTGGTGGTGATCGGCACCGGTGAGCAGGGCTATGAATACGGCCTGCGCCACTTTACTGCCAAGTATCCAGAAAAATGCGCTGCCTACATTGGCTTTGATGATGCCTATGCTCGGCTGGCTTACGCTGGGGCGGATTATTTTCTCATGCCAAGCGTCAAAGAGCCCTGTGGCATCAGTCAAATGCTCGCCATGCGCTACGGCACCCTGCCCATCGTACGAGAAACCGGAGGCCTCAGGGACACCGTGATCCCCTATAATGCCTATACCGGGGAAGGCACAGGGTTTAGCTTTGCCAACGTCAATGCCCACGAACTCCTCTATACCATCAAAAAAGCCCTAGACGTGGAACGACAACCGGAAATCAAGAGAAGACTCATCCGTCAAGCGATGGCGGTGGACCACAGTTGGGATCAAAGTGCCAAGGCCTACCTGGCCATCTACCGCGACCTGCATAAAAAGTCTAATAGGGCCTGATCACCACGGCCTCTATCATCACAGACCATAAAAAGGGACACTTGCTCATGGATGAACAGCCCGGGAGTGCCCTGAAAAGGGGATGGCAGTTCAATCAGGGAATGAAGAGGAATGACGTCAATGAAGTTGTGGAGTATTTTGTTCATGGTAACCGCTGCGGCGGTCATCGGATGTATTTTAACGAAAAAGCGGGCGGTGAAGATCGCCCTCGGCATCACGGCAGGCATCGGATGTTTGCTGGTGGTAGTCGGGGCGATTTTTGTCTACGAAACCGAATATAAAATCACGGAAATCGACGTCGCCACGTCTTTCGACGGTACTCACACCTTGATCTTCCAAGAAGTGGGGGAGCCGGATTGGCCATTTGGGTACACCCATGTGAGACTGGTGCTGAAAGAACAGACCAAGACGGTGAGCGCTTGCCGTTTGGATGTGGCCAATGACGGGAAGCGTATGATGCCTGGCGACTGGCAAGTGACGTGGGAGGACGACCATGTGGTAGCGGTGATTCGTAGCGAAGAACAGGGAGATGACGAATATCGGCTGTACTTCGACGGAAAAACCGCAACTGATCCGCTGGAGACCGTCTATGGCAAGATGCCGGAAGAGCTGTTGCCTGAAGCCGATACGTCATCGGCGGCGGAAGAGACTGGGGTAGCCCTAGATGAAGACGGCTATCCGATGAACGAGACATACCAAGCCCAGAAACGGGAACTCTTCGCCATCGCTCAGGTCATTGGTGGGGATGCCGACGTGACCATCGACTACCGCCTGACGGCCAAAGCCTATCCCTATGCCATCGTGTCCCAAGAAATCGATCCGGCGACTGGTGAAATTCGCGAACTACGCTTAATCTGGAACGAGGGCTTTCACGATCCGGGCGATCATGAATACGTGCTACAAGCATTTCACTATGCGGCAGACGGCGCAGAACTGTCTTTGCCGCAAATCATCAACTTCTACCGCATTGACCGCGACACCTTGGAAGTCACTGATGAGCAGAGGGACACGTGGTAAGGCGAAAAGACCTACCATGATCGCTTGATGATGCTAAACCGAGGAAGCGATACGTAGGTTGTCGCCTAACACCATCTGTCGACGGCTGCTGGCGATGGGGCGGAGAACCGGGATATGGCGCCCACTCTACCGAGGTAAACCAGGGGTCGAGAGGATTCAACCAACGGTCGGTTGAGTCGAGGATAGGAAAGGGTGTATGCTGCAGTCATCGAAAGACGGGTTAAAAAGGAGTAAGGTACAATGAAACAAGAATCGATGGGAATGATGATTGCGGCCAAACGAAAAGAGCTGGGTATGACCCAGTTGGAGTTGGCAGAAAAAATGGGCGTCACCGACAAAGCCGTGTCCAAATGGGAACGGGGATTGGCCTATCCCGATGTGAGCTCTCTGCCCAAGCTGGCGGAGATATTGGGTTTGTCCGTAGACGAATTGATGCAAACCAAGACGAAAGCGGTGGAAAGTGAAGTGAAGAAATCCGCAAGAAACATCGTCTCCCTAATATTTCGAGCCGTATGCTTGGCCATGGGCGTGGCCGTAGTGGTCCTTTCCACTTTGGGGGAAATCAACACCGAGAAGGCGATTACCATGTTAGGCATCGGCCTCTTCTGTGCAGGGGTGGCCCTTTTGGAAAAACAGTAAACCGCTCTTGACTTCGTTCGGGGTCAGGTGCATAAACACAGAGTATGGCATGTAAACAGGTGCTGCGCATATCGCAGCACCTGTTTTGTTTTGGTCTGCCGTGTAGAAGATAATGGACTGGCTCGGCATCATCGGTAAAGCCCTGCGCACCTCCGTGGAAGGAGCCTGCCTCAAAGACGGCAAGGTGGACGTAGACACTCTGGAAACCATCGCCTTCGCCCCCTAATCCCCGGCGACTACAAAGTGCGCGGCCGAGTCGGCAACGCCTTTAGAGGCGGACTGCAACGAAAAGATCAACAGGAAACGGTTGAAGACGCGGATGCCACCGGAAGTCCCGGATGAGGAGAGGTTGTATTGGAAGCGATTCACGCGCGCTTGGAAGGGCAGGCGCGTATGGTGGAGAAGCACACAGCCACTCTAACCACAGCGACGGACAACATTCGCTCCAAGAGAAGAAAGCCTGCTTGGAACACAAGGGGCGCGATGTCTTTTTGGCCACAGACCACAATACTCTGTCGCAACAAGCTGAGGTGGACGAGATCCAAGGGGACCGAGCATGGAAAGCGGAAGAAAATGACCAAAGTCATGGAAATCTTAGCCCCTCGAAGCACGGCAACCCTGGAAAAACGAATTTACCAACCTGTTCAGGAAGGCGAATTTGATCGCTTGGAAGTCGTGACAAGCGTTGGCACATTCCCCTTCTCTTATCCAAGAAAAAAATTCGGTGGGTTTGCCTTTGCCAGCCCCATCTTCATCTGCGACGCGCCTACGCAATGACCTGCGGCGCAAGATCAAAATAAAGCGATCGTATAAAAGAAACAAAAAGCCCGGACATTTTTGCATGTCCGGGCTTTTATTCTCCTAATCGCTTGCAAGGTAATGCGACGTAAAAGACCACACAAGAGTGAAATTTGCCACTGCATAAGCATGCACTGCCAAACCTCCACGCATCACCTGTAGGCCTTGCAATAAAGGCATTTTACATTGAATCGCCTCACGGGTAATGCTAGAATGAAGATAGGATGGGAGGAGAATTTCATGGATGAAAAATATCAATTTGATTGGGTGGATTTTTACGAGGAATTGACTGTAAAGCTATTGCCGTACAAAGATAACCGAACAGAACTGATCAGCAAGGTCAGGGAAATTTATACAAAGACCGGCATAAACATGCCCACATTGGATAAGGACAACCAGCTGACGGACATAGACCCTTTTACCTTCTTCGGGCTGTTTAACAAAAAGCTGAGAGAGGAGAATCGCATCAAGATACTGGAAGCGATTGCCGAATTGTTTGACATGAAGAGCACAGTTCCGTCCTCCTTTGATAGTTTGCCGGTATTAAACCCACAGAATTCGATGTTCTACCGTTTTAGTGATGAGCGAGGAGAGCATGATATCGACGACTTGTGGGAATTGTTTACATCTGCTTTGGCCTACGCGGAAGCCCCAACGGATGAGCATAAGGAGGCCGTCTCTCATTATTTTGACTTGGTGATCCAACAAAAAGGGAACGGCAATAGCAAAATTACCATGGGCCTCTATTGGATTTCTCCGAGCACTTTTATGAACCTAGATGTTCGCAACGAGTGGTATATCTACGAGTCAGGAAAGATTCCAAAAGAGGTGGTTAAAAAACTTCCCAAAATTGAGCCGAAGATTTCTTCTTCGAAATATTTTCTCATTACGGAGGAATTGCGTAACTACTTGGAGAGCTCTCGATCTGATCCGAAAGACTTCAAAGAATTGTCCGCTGATGCGTGGGAGTGTTCCAAGGAGAACAACGTAGATGATAACGTAGATGGGGACGTGGACATCACCCGTTATTGGATTTACTCGTCGGGAAAAAACTCGTGTATGTGGGATGAATTTTATGATGCAGGAATCATGGCGATCGGTTGGGGCGAAATAGGGGATCTAAGTACTTTTAAAACGAAAGACGATATGAAGGAGAAGATGAGAGAGACCTACCATACGAACCTGTCGTACACCATGACATCTCATGCTACTTGGCAATTTGCGAATGAGATGCAGGTTGGTGATGTCATTTTCGTTAAGCATGGGCTCCACAAAGTGATTGGTCATGGCATTGTGACATCCGAATATGAATTTGATGAAGATAGAACAGATGAGTTTAAACATGTCCGCAGGGTTAACTGGACCCATCGGGGCGAATGGGATCACCCGGGACAAGCGGTGGGGAAGACTTTAACTGAGATCACTAACTACACAGAGTATGTGAAAAAGCTGAAGGCGCTATTTGAAGATGAGTCGGAACAAGATATAGAAGAACCGGAGAAATCGTATCCGACCTATACGAAAAAGGATTTCCTCTCGGAAGTCTTTATGTCAGAAGAGGACTACGATCAATTGACTTCCGTGTTGCGCTTTAAAAAGAACATGATTTTGCAAGGTGCGCCGGGTGTCGGGAAAACGTTTGCGGCCAAAAGGCTTGCCTATTCTATCATGGGCGAGAAAGATGTGGAGAGAGTGATGATGGTGCAATTCCATCAGAGCTATTCTTATGAAGATTTCATTATGGGCTATAGGCCGGTCGGGGACGGTTTTGAGCTGAGACGGGGAGCCTTTTATCATTTTTGTAAAAAAGCTGAGATAGATGAGGACAATGACTATTTCTTCATCATTGATGAGATCAATCGAGGAAACTTAAGCAAAGTCTTTGGTGAGTTATTAATGCTCGTGGAGGTCGATAAGCGGGGTGTTCCCTTGCAACTCTTATACTCGGATGAAAAATTTGCCGTTCCCAAGAACGTCCACCTCATCGGTATGATGAACACGGCCGATCGCAGCCTGGCCATGATGGACTATGCACTGCGAAGAAGGTTTGCATTTTTCGAAATGAAGCCGGGATTTTCGACGGATGGATTTAAGGCATATCAAAGCGAGTTGGAAAATGAAAAATTCGATAGCCTCATACGCTGTGTGGAGGAACTTAATAAAGTTATCGAATCTGATGAATCCTTAGGTGATGGTTTCCGCATTGGTCATAGCTATTTTTGCAGATTAACGCCGGAGATCGTAGATGAGCGAGCATTATCCGGTATCGTCGAATACGAAATCATTCCTCTTCTGAAAGAATATTGGTTTGATGAGCCTGAAAAGGTGAGAGAGTGGAGTGATAAACTGAGGAGAGCGATCCGATGATCGCCATACAGAACGTCTATTACATGCTCACCTATGCTTTTCAGGTCTTGAATACACAAGGATACAAAAAAATTGCCACAGAATCCTTTGAAAACACGGCGGAACTTATGGCAGCAATCTTGGAGCAAGGCATTGCTTTGCAATTAAAACGAGGGTTAGGGAGGGAGTATATCCCCCAAACAGAGGCGTGTTCATCGATTCGTGGCAAGATTGATCTCGCAGAATCCATCAAGACGCAAAGCATGTTAAGACAGCAACTGATTTGCACCTATGACGATTTTTCTGTGAATAGCATGATGAATCGCATTTTGAAATCTACTGTTGAAATCCTCCTCAAAGCAGATATCAGCAAAGAGAGGAAGAAAAATTTGCGTAAGCAGATGATTTTCTTTGCCGATATCATGCTCGTTGATTTGCACACTGTGGACTGGAATATGCAATATAATCGGCACAACCGTTCCTACCAGATGCTGATTTCTGTGTGTTACCTAGTTGTGGAGGGCTTGTTGCACACGAATTCTGAGGGAGTAACATACTTGATGAATTTTCTGGACGAGCAGAGAATGAGTCGCCTCTATGAAAAGTTTGTCCTTGAATATTACAGAAGGCATTATCCGGAACTAAATGCCGTCGCATCTCAGATCACATGGGCACTTGATGATGGTGTTGGGGCGATGTTGCCTACTATGCAAAGTGATATCACGCTTTCGAAAGGAAGCGATGTATTGATCATTGACACCAAGTATTATGCCCGCACGTCACAGGTGCGATATGGTACTCACACACTGCACTCCAATAATCTCTACCAGATCTTTACCTATGTGAAGAACAAAGACGCTGAGTTCGGCGATGAGCCGCACAGAGTTTCCGGCATGCTTTTATACGCGGCTACGGATGAGGCCATCCAGCCCAATCAAGTGTATCAGATGAGTGGAAACCGAATTGATGTCAAGACATTGGACCTAAATTGTGAATTCTCTATGATCGCAGCCGGCCTGAACGAAATTGTGGAGGAACACTTCGGGCTGCCTGGAAAGCCCAGCTAAAGATGCATGAGAATCCTATGTGGAAGAAAACCTCCTCGAATAATCTGTAAGCCTTGCAATAAAGGCGTTTTGAATTGAACAGCTGCTCCTATAATGCTAAAATAAAGAGAGCCTGAGATGGAAGAAATTTCTATGAACGCACATGGTTTGTTTGATATAAGAAATTGACTAAGAGATGGTGCATATATGATCAGTAGGTTGATCAGTGGTCAAATGGTGTTCAATATGGATTTAAAAGGCTAAGGAAGAGTATATCAGCGGCATCAAAGAAGAGGTCGAAAGGCTCTCGAAGATTTATCGAGACTTGTTTGAAGAGTGTTCGATTTACTTGGAAAAAATAAGTGGCGTTTCGCTTGAGGCGAACGTACTCAAGGGCCTCGGGACGGCCAGCGGTGCCGTAGGTAAGTTCATTGGCAGCATTCCACTCGTCAAAGAAGGCAAGGTGGACGAATTCTTGCAAGACAGCGGCAATCAAATCAAATCCAATGCACAAGAGATTGAGAGGAGCTCGGTTCTCGCCTTTGCAGAAATTAGCAACCCTGGAACCAATGTGTTGATCGACAAGCTGGAAGACTTAATCCAGATTTATAACCACACCAAGAAAATCTACTTTGATGATGAGAAGATTTACGTGTTAGCCGGATAGAGATTAAGTGGAAACGCACTGCGAACCGCAAAGGTGGCAGTGCGTTTTTGATGCGAAACGCGTCTTGTGGCTTAAACTGTGAAGTCAACATGCCAAGGGGGTACAACATAGGCAGACGAGTGGGGTTTCGAATGATAAGGTGAGGTGGGGGAGTGAAGGTGAGTCAATACGAGGATTTGAGGGCACAATTTGAGGCCCATGCCGATGAAAAAACGGCGGAGCAAATGGCGGCGTATATGAGGGGTTTGTTTGCGTTTTACGGTCTGAAGGCAGGGAAGCGTAAGGAGCTGAGTCAAGCATGGATAAAAGAGGCCAGAAAGCGCAAGGTCGTGGATTGGGATTTGCTAGACAAGTGTTATGCAGATGAGCATCGGGAGTGCCAGTATTTTGTGGTGGATGCTCTCAAGGCTATGCAGAGGTTTTTGACTTATGAGGATGTCCCGCGGATCTGGCCCTACATCAAAGAAAAACAGTGGTGGGACACCATTGACGGTCTGGCCGGCGTCATCGGGCATATCGCCTTAAAGGATGAGCGGATGGATGATCTCATGTTGGAGTGGTCTGTGGATGAGGACTTTTGGGTGCGACGAGTGGCCATACTCCACCAGCTCAAGAACAAGGACAAGACGAATGCGCAACTGTTGGAAACCATCTTGGTGCGGAACTTCGGCAGTGACGAGTTCTTTATCAACAAGGCAATCGGATGGAGCTTGCGCGAGTATTCCAAGACGAATCCCGGTTGGGTGAGGGATTTTGTCGAAACCCATGAGGCGGAGATGGCCCCACTGAGTATCAAGGAAGCAAGTAAATATATATAGGGGGTTCGTATCAAACAGCCTGTGCGTGAGACATCGCACGGGCTATTTTTGTCGGGACAGGGAGGCGGGGGCCTTTTATGCAAGCCCACTTTCTGTGGTATAATGGACTTCAAATGGTAAAGATTGTCAATGCCGTGTGGGCGAAAGGTCCCGGAGAACCGGTGTATCTAGGGGGAGTTATGATTAAGTCAGTGGAGGATTTCGGCAATTTCATAGAGAAGATGGTGGTGAAGTCCCCTGAAAAGGCGAGACGATGGCTGCTCTTGGGCTATCAGTTCTATGGTCTGAAGCTCAGGTGGTTTCCGGATCGCCGGCTGCCCTCTGCCAAGCGCAAGGTGGCGGTGGATTTGAACAGGACCGTGCAAAAATTGTTTAAGGAGCCGGACAATATCGCCTTGGTGAATATCTTTATGCCCTGCGAGATTTTGGAGGCCATGGACATGGTGCCCATGTGCGCCGAGCTCCTCGCCGGGTTTATTAATGGCACTTACAGCGAGGGGATCTTTGCCGAAGAGGCGCAAAAGGAGGGCATTGCAGAGACCTATTGCTCTTACCACAAGATTTTCTTGGGCACGGCCTATACCCGGGTGTTGCCGCCGCCCAAGGCCATTATCAACACGTCCTTTGCCTGCGATGCCAACAACCTCACCTTTCAGGAGTTGGCGACGCAGATGGATATCCCCCATTACTATATTGACGTGCCCTATGGCCAGTCCGAGGAGAGCGTGCAGCAGGTGGCGGCGGAGCTGCGGGAGGCGACCGCATTTTTGGAAGAGGTAAGCGGGAAGCGCCTGGATGAGGAAAAGCTCAAGGCGGCGGTGGGCAGGTCCCAAAAGAGCATTGAACTCTTCCGGCAGATTTTGGAGAAAAAGCGCGACCTCTACCTGCCCGGCGATGTCACCAGCGAAATGTATGAAGTCTATCTCGTCCATAACGGACTGGGGACGGCGATGTGTTACGATTACGCCAAGACGTTTCTCGACGATTTCAAACGGGCCAAAGCGTTTACGGGGATTAAAATACTGTGGCTACATGTGGTGCCCCATTGGCAAAAGCCCGTCATCGACTTATTTGACTTTAATGAGGACTGCCAGATTATCGCCTGTGACATGAACTTTGAGAACCTGGTGGACCTGGATCCGGAAAAGCCTTACGAGAGCATGGCTCGGCGGCTGGTTTATAGCCATTGGAGCACGGGACAGTCCAGGATAGACAAGGCGGTGGAGATGGGGAAATACCTGCAGGTGGACGGGGTCATCTGCTTTTGCCAATGGGGCTGCAAACAGACCCTGGGATTGGCGGACCTCTTTAAGGAAGCCTTTGAAGCGGAGGGCATGCCACTTCTGGTCTTGGACGGCGACGGAGCGGATCGACGCAATGCCTTTGACGGTCAGGTGTCCACGCGATTAAACGCCTTTGTCGAGATGTTGAAGGGGAGAAAATATGGTGGATAAACTGTATTACGTTTGCAAATACACGCCCTTGGAACTACTGGAGTCCTACGGGTTTGAGGTGGAACGCCTGGAGCCGGCTTTGGACGCGGCGGATAGCGGAGAGTCCCTGGCCCATCCCAACCTCTGTGGCTATGGGAAGGCCATCTTGCAGGCGGTGGAGGAGGGGGCCATCACCCGGCTCTTCTTAATGGATTGCTGCGATGTGTGTAGGCGGGTCTACGATGTTTTGGCGGTCAAAAAAGACCTGGACTTCCTGTATTTCATGGGTCTCCCCCACAAGAACGGTCCTCTCGCGAGGAGGCAGATGAAGAAGGAACTGTTGTGGCTGGACGATTTCTTGCAGCAGAGAACCGGCCGGGCGCTCGATGAGGCCAAGGCGCGGGAACTGTGGAGACAGGGGATTTTGCAAATCCGGGCAGAACGGCCGACGGAGGAGCATTTGGTGTTGACGGGTGCCCACGGCAATGCCGGCTTGCAAGGGCAAATCGAGCGGGTGACCGGGTTGCCGGTGTGGGACGACACCTGCAACGGAAACCGGGAACTGGCCGAGGAAGCGGGGGAGGAGTTCTTCGCGGATTACGGGGCCGCTTTGCTTTCCCAACCGAGTCCCTGTATGCGAATGCAGTTTAAAAGGCCGGAGGACCCGCAGGGGATGGGGACGATTTGCCACACGATTAAGTTTTGTGATTACTATGGCTTTCAATACCGGCACCTGCGGGACGGGGACAAGCCCCTATTGAAAATCGAGACGGACTGCACCACCCAGAGTCAGGGGCAGATTGAGACCAGATTGGAGGCCTTTGCCGAAGTGATTGATCCGA